>JAZDFQ010000051.1:0-15026 GCA_043807765.1 Ignavibacteriota bacterium | reverse complement strand
AGTCTACTAAAGACTCACTGAAGCAGACAACACTATTTCAAAGAACTATTTGTATCCATAAAAAGAATTATTCATCAAAAAAAAACATTGATACGTAAAATTGTATTTAACTAAAAGAATTTTTCAGATGTCTCTATTTATAAACTTCGTCTGGTTTTCTTTGATTGTGTAGTTCCTAAAAATTTCAATTGGAATTTACATATTATGATGCATGCGTAACTTCAGTTAGTAATATGTATTTCCACTTGACACATAGTAATCCGTTCTATAATTTTTTATTTATCAACAGTGAATATTTTCAACCTACAAAGATTTTTCACTTTTTAAAAGTGAAGTTTCTACTAAAGTAAGCAGAGTGTTTTTGGTAAATGGTTTTGCCAAATAATAATCAAATCCTTCGCGTAAAAAACTTTCTTTATCTCCAATCATAGCATAGGCTGTAACGGCTATTATCGGAACGCTGATATATCCCGGAATTTTTCTTATTTGATTCATAGCCTCAACACCATCAATTCCTTCCCCCAGATTAATATCCATTAGAATTAAATCAAAATGTTCTTTTGACGCTAATGTAACTCCGGTAATCCCATCTGCCGCTTCAATTATTCTCAGATGGGTTGATAAACAATGATTCATAAATAAACGATTTGAAGAACTGTCATCAACAATTAACGCTTTTTTCAATCCTCTTTCATTTGTAGTGGGCGGTTCAATAATTGTTGTTTTACTTTTTTCTTCTACTTTTATCTTGATCTGTTCGTCATCTAAGATTGCGGGCAGCCAAATTGAGAATGTTGAACCCCTTCCAACTTCGCTTTCTACAAGTATATATCCCTTCATTAACTCAACTATTCTTTTTGCAATCGTTAATCCTAATCCGGAACCTTCGTGCCCTCTATTGTAACCTTCTTCTGCCTGTCTAAACTCGCCGAAAATTTTCTCTAAATTCTGCTTTGAAATGCCAATACCGGTATCGATAATTGTAGTAACCGCCCAATCCATATCATTTTTTCTTTCGTGGTGTAGAGAGATAAAAACGCCCCCTTCTTTTGTAAACTTTACCGCATTACTAACTAAATGATAGAGAGCCTTACCAAAAAGTTCGCTATCTATTTGAGCTGTTATATCTAAATCGCTGATTTCAGTTTTTAGAAACAAGCGTTTAGAATGAACCATGGCTGTAAAGGAATCTGCTCGCTGTTTTACTTCGTTAGCAAGATTATAAGGACTTAATTTTAAAAATGAACGCGCGGCTTCCAGTTTTGAGATTTCTAAGATTTCACATAGTGTGTTGTTTAATCTTTGTCCTCCCTCAATTATATTTTTGACAAATGTTAAATGTTCTTGGTCTTTCAACTCGCTTTGAAGTAATTCAGCGAAGCCTAGTACGGAAATAAGGGGGGTCCGCAATTCGTGACTCATATTTGTAAGGAAGCAGTTTTTAATTTTATTCAGTTCTTCCGAATGCTCTTTTGCGCTGATCAGCTCTGCTTCGGTTTTTTTTCTCTGAGTGAGATCTACATACATACCGTAAATGCCTATAACTTTATCATTTAGCATAACCGGTACACCAATAATTTGGACACACACATCAGTTCCATTTTTTCTTCTGCGGTAACTTTCTTTATTTATATAATTGCCGCCTCGTGTAAGCTCGGAATAACTCTCTGCTTCTTCCCTCAATTCTTGAGGAACAATTGAAACAGAAAGTGGTTTCCCTTTAATTTCGTCCAGAAAGTATCCAAATAGAATTGAGAAGGCTTGGTTGACTAGAACAATTTTATCTTCTTCATCCAGCAATACAATTGCGATTGGAGAGTTATCAAAGAGTTGAGCAAATTTATTTTTTTGTAATATAATTTCTTCTTCGGCTTTTTTCCGGTCAGTAATATCGTTTATGCTGGAAAGAATACATTTTTCATTTTGTATTAATATTATTTCTGCCGAGAATAAGCATATAACTACGCCACCGGATTTTTTATTGAATGAAAACGTTCTACTTGAAATTTTATTTCCCTTCATTAGCTCTGAAATTACATAGTTGCGGTCGTTTATTTCTGCCCAAAGGTTCAATTCTATGGAAGTCTTTCCAACAACCTCTTTTATTGTATAACCAGTTATAGCATAAAAACTGTCGTTCACTTCAATAATCTTTCCATCTGATAATCTTGTAATTGTTAAAGCATAAGATGCCGACCGGAAAGCTGACGAGAATTTTTCCTCACTTCTTCTCAGTTCTTCCTCGGCTCGTATGCGTTTAGTCTCGGTCTGTATGTATTCAAGAGCAAAGGAAATATCTGTAGCCATTTCCGCAAGCAAACTAATTTCTTGATTATCGAAAAAGTTGACTTCATTCGAGTAAATACAAAAACCGCCCTGTACTTTTCCGGCTACTTTAATTGGAAAAACACCGAATGCTCTGTAGCCGTAGGTTAATGAATTCTTCTTCCAGATTTCAGTTAGAGATTTATCGTTACCAATATCATTTGAGATAAGATACTTTCCCGTTTTGAAAACATTAACAATCGGATTAAAGTTATAGTCAACACTTATTAAATCATGAGCAGAGCCCGCTATGGCAAATGTCTCAATCTTTTTAGTCTCATTATTTATAACCCCTATCCATGCGCTCTGGAATTTGCCTATTTCTACAGCAATGGTACAAGCATCCTTCAACAATTGCTTTGGATCGTGTATTCTAACAATAGTCTGGTTTATGTTACTAAGTACTGCATAGACACGGTTCAGTTTTATAATTCGTTCTTCCGCTCTTTTGCGAATAGCATTTTCCGCCGAAAGTTCTGAAGTTCTTTCTGCCACTAATTCTTCCAAATGTTCATTTAATTTTTTCAAATTGTCTTGTGTCTGTACAAGTTCATCGTTTCTTTGTACCGCCGCTTCATAAGTTGAAAGAAGCAATGTAAGCATCTGCAGCTGACCGGCTGTAATAAAACGTCTTTTGCCTCCCAGCATTATTTCAACACCGATTCTTACTTTTTCATTTTTGTAAATATTTTTATTGGCTAGAATATGCTGGACATGCGATATAAGATATTCCTCTTGATAAGGCTTAGTAATAAAATTATCGGCACCGCAAGAAATTCCTTCAAGAACATCTTCGGATCGTGTAAGTGATGTTAACAGAATAACCGGAATGTCCAACGTTTTTTCATTTGCCTTTATTTCTCTGCAAAGCTCGTAACCATTCATTTCGGGCATTACAATATCGCTGATAATTAATGTTGGTCTGCTTTTTTGTACATAATCCAGCGCGCTTTTGCCATTATTTGCTACAAATACTTTGTAGTTGTTTTTTTCAAGTAGATACTTCAATTGCTCAGCTTGAGTAGGACTATCTTCAGCTATTAGAATTTGGTCCATATCATTTTCAATATTTTTCTTAAGACTCATAAAAGTCCCCCGTTCATTTTAATAATTAATGTTGTAAGGGCTGTTGTAATATCTTCAGGAGAAAGAATATAGGTAGCTCCATCCAACTTTATAGCTTCGCCGGGCATACCATGAACCACAGAACTTTCTTTGTCCTGTACAAAAGTAACAGCCCCTTTTTCTTTCATTAATTTTAATTCATCAGCGCCGTCGCGCCCCATTCCGGTAAGTAAAATTCCTACAGCTCTATGGCCAAATACTTGCGCAGCAGTTCTAAAAAGGTATGCAACGGAAGGGCGTAAACCATTTTCTAAACCATGATTGCTAAGTACAATTCGAGGTCCGTTCTCTACTCCCATATGAAAATTATCCGGGGCAACATATGCGTGCCCAGGTAAGGGGGATTCTCCATGACGTGCTATATGTAAAGGAAACTTGGTAGTATTCTGAAGCCATTCAACAAAACCTTCTGTAAATCCTTGCGAAATGTGCTGTACAATTAAAAGCGGTACTGGTAAGTTTTTAGGTAATCTGCCAAGAATTTTTTGCAATACTAGCGGTCCCCCAGTTGAAGCACCAATAACAATAATTTGTATTGCTGTTTCTTCTCTAATTTGGTTCTCTATAGTTGCTCTTGAATGAACATACTTTTCGGGTTCTCGTTTAGTGCGCTTAACAATTTTTACTTCGGACATAAGCCTTAAAGTCTGAATCAGTTCTTGTCTATCTTTTTCGTAATCCGGATGATCTACACTTGCCGGTTTTTTTACTATTGCTAAAGCCCCGGCTTCTATCATGCTAAAAGAGAAAACTACATCTTTAGCAGCTAAGCTTGATGTAACGATTACAATAGGTGTTGGGCAAGTCTCCATTATTATACGCGTCGCCTGCTTACCGTCTAATTTGGGCATTTGCCAATCCATGGCAATTATATCCGGACTTAATTCCTTAGCTGCTTCTATTGCTTCTTCGCCATCGTATGCCGCTCCAACAATTTCAAAGATTGGATCGGAGCTGATTGCATGAATTAATAACTGCTGCATTACCGGCGAGTCTTCTACAATTAGGACTTTGATCATTGTTTTACACCCATTTGTTAGTGATGTTTAGACTATAGGCTGTTAGGCTATAGGACTACAGCCTAAACACCTACAGCCTTATAGCCTATCATAAAAGTTTTTTAATTACTTCTAATAAATTGCTCTGATCGAAACTACTTTTAACAATGTATGCGTCTGCACCAACGTCAATACCATGCTCTCGGTCTTCCCGCGATTCCAAGGCGGTAACTAAAACTACCGGCAGCTCGCTAAGCTTTTTCTCTTTTCTAATTTTTGATGTAAGCTCAAACCCGTTCATCCTTGGCATATCAACATCGGAAACGATTAAATCGAAATTTCCTATTAATGCTTTGGTAAACGCATCGATACCGTCAACGGCAGTTTCAACAATATAACCCGCCGTTTCAATAATATTTTTTATTAACGTGCGCGATGTTATAGAATCGTCAATCACAAGAATTCTATATTGTTTTGATGTCTCACTCTCATTCTCTATCTTTTCTTTTACAGAGATATCCGAACTCATTGCCGAATTAATTAGATCCAAAACATTTATAACCGGAACAATTTTGCCGGAACCTAATACAGTAGCTCCATTTATATTTCGTACCCGGTTTAATTGTCTTCCTAATTCTTTAACAAGCAGCTGGCATTCCTCAATTATTTCATCTACTACGAAAGCAATTTTTTTATCGGCAGAGCTAAGAATTAATAGTTGAAGAAAATTAGACCGGTCTTCCAAATCTTTCCTTCTAATCGAAGTGTGATTATTTCCATTTGTCAACTTCAGTACCTTACCTAGGTATGCTACTGTAAGAATTTTCCCCTCAATCATTATTGTATCTTTGTTTTCAACTGTCTTTATAGCATCGCGGGTTACCCGAAGAGTTCTTTCTACATTTATAGTTGGTACTACGAAAAAGTGTCCGCCAGTATTAACTATAACGCCTCTTAATGTTGAAAGGGTGAGGGGCAGTACAATGCGAAAGGCAGCGCCGATTTTTGGTTTACTTTCAACCGAAACTGAACCACCGAGCTTTTCCACTTTCTCACGGACAATTGCTAAACCTAATCCGCGCCCGGAAAGGTCTGTGATTATTTTGCTGGTTGAAATACCGGATTGGAATATCAGCAGCAAGGTCTCTTGAGTACTTAAACTATCGGAAGAATCTCTTGCTATCGTTCCGGTTTTTAATGCTGCGCTGCGAACATTGTTAAGATCAATTCCGGAACCATCATCTGAAACGGTAATTTCTATATGGCGGCTTTCAGTTGTATTAAAATTCAGTGTAATTTTCCCTTGTGGCGGTTTATTTATTTTTTTTCTTTCTGCAGGCTTTTCAATACCATGGTCTATGCAATTTCTTACCAGATGAATTAAGGGATCTTTCAACTCTTCTAAAATTCGCTTGTCAACTTCTACTTCCTTACCCTGAATAAAAAACTCAACTTCTTTGCCTTTGCTGCGGGCGAGTTCTCTTACAAATTTTGGGAAGCCTTCAACTATGGTAGATATAGGAAGCATCAATATACTTTTCATTGATTCAACATGGTCATCAATCATGCGTCCCATTATTCGCTGATCGTTATCTATAGCTTGATAAACCGTCAGCAACTTAACGGTAAGTTCGTCTAATTTTTCCTTTTCATGAATTAGTATTTCTTTGAGTCGAACATCGGTTTCTACAGTATGATAAGCATCCCATTTTCTCGATTCTTTTTTCCATAATTCACTAAAATCAATTATTGATTTCAAATCAGCAGTTCTTTGTGCAGAAGCAATTTTGTTTTGGATCATTTCTTCAGCTTGTAGAAAGAGAGGATCTAATTTTGCGGTGGAAATTCTTACAGTGTCTGTTTGCTGCGTTTTCTCTTCGCTTGTTAATTTCACATTTGATGCACCGCTAATCCGGGATTCAACTTTCGGGTTGCTTTCTTCTGCTTGTGTAATAGATGCTTCTTGTGCTTCACCGTTTTTACTTTTAGGGATTTCTTCAATAATAGAGTTTAACCTTACCAATAATTCTTTGTATCCATTTTGGGATTTTGTTCCACCGCTGGAAACCATTTTTGCAATACTATCAATGGTGCCAAGAATAAGATCAAATTGATCGGCGATTAACACGAACCCTTCGTTTTTCATTTTCCCGAAAATGCTTTCCAGTATCTGGCAGATAGATTCAACATCTTTTTTATTTACAGAGCGGGCTGCACCTTTTAAGCTGTGCGCTTCACGGAAAATAGTTTCTAACAATTCCGAATACTTAGCGCCTGTTGGTGATTTTTCTAATTCAATTAAACAAGTAGTAAGACTCTGCAAATGCTCATCAGCTTCAATCCTAAATGTTGCCTGAAGCCGTTTTAAAAACTCTTCATCTTTCTTGTCCATCCATTTGTCCTTTTCTATTTAGGTAGACTAGACTGAAGACTATTAGACCATTAGGCTGTAAACTTTTAGCTATAGACTGTTAGGCTATAGGGCTACAGCCTAAACACCTACAGTCTAATAACCTAACTGCTACATTTTGTATTGTTCAATAATGACTTTCAATTTCTGTCCTAATTCATTTAAGCCCTTAGCGGCTTTTTCTGCTTGCATCATGCTGGCGGCATTTTCAGCGCCCGCTTGATTAATATTATTCATCGCTAATCCAATTTGATCCATCCCAACTACTTGCTGTTGACTGGATGCGACTATCTGAGTAGCTGCTTCAACCGCTTTACCGCTGCTTTCAGCTAATCTTTTGATAGATTCACCAGCTTGAGTGGATTGTTTTACTCCATTATCAATTGCCTTGCTCGCTTGTTCCGTTGCCATCACTGCGGCGCTTGTCGCCTTCTGTATATCAATTAAAATGTTTCGTACCAATACTGTCGCTTGTTTGGATTGCTGCGCAAGACTTTTTATTTCTTGAGCTACAACTGCAAATCCTTTTCCTTGCTCTCCAGCCTTGGCTGCTTCAATGGAAGCGTTTACCGCTAATAAATTTGATTGATCTGCAACATCGTTTACCGACGCTATTATGCCGCCTATCTGCTGGCTTTGCTCGCTTAAGCGGACAATTGTATTTGCTACGGATTCCATCTGTACTTGAATGTTATTCATTCCGTTAACTGTTTCATCAACTGCTTTTTGACCGGTTTGAGTAACAAGGGAAACTTGTTGAGCGTTCTCTGAAACACGCCCGGCTTTTTGGCTGGAGAGCTGTGCTGCTTGCCGGACCTCTTCAACAGTAGTGGATGTCTCGCTAATAGCCGATGCTGTCTCAGCCGCCCCGGAAGCTACTTGTGTTGTTGCCGCTAATATTTCGCTGGATGAAGATGCTATGAGATTTACACCTTCATAAATTTCTTTCATTATGCGGCGCAGATTATTAAGCATCTGAAGAAAGGTATTTCCCAAAACGTCTTTCTCGGATTGCGGAACAATTGTACCGGTAAGGTCTCCAGCAGCTATTTTTTTAGCCGCTTCCGCCATATTCTTAAGCGCTGTTATCATCTTAGTGAACGAGCCGGAGAGAATTCCAACTTCATCTTTTCTTTCAACAATTGCGAAATCAACATTCAAATCCCCTTCGCTGATTTTTGCCGCTATTTTAGCAACATCATTAAGTGGCTGAGCTATAGTTTTATTCAATAAAATTACCATGATTATGCTGAAAAAAACTGCCAGTACACCAAACACAATGAAGAGAATAATTGCGGTATTTGCCTGCTGTTGATCAAGCAAGAGATGTTTATCCGCATCTTTTGCAGCTACATCTCCTAACTCAGTTGCTATCGAACGTATTTTCTCATAGCTATTCGCTTGAACGGTTGTTCCAAGTTTTTGGGCTTCGGTTAATCTGCCGGCTTGTATTAAAGAAACTTCTTCATTTCTTGTTAGCCTATACAAGTCAATTTCACTTTTAAGTTGCTTCAGCTGGCTTTGTATTTGCTCACTGGTGTTTAGGTTGGATAACTTTTCGATAATGCTGTTAATTGCTTCTCTTCTATCATTAATCTTCTTTTCAAGTTCCTCTTGCTCGGTTTTATTCTTACTAAGCATCATTTCCAATATTGTTGCTCTATTAAAATTCTGGTGAGACCTTAACTCGCGCATTTCAAGCGCTATCTGAAAATTTACATCGTAAAGTTCTTTTTCCGATTGAGTGATATTCTGCAAATCACGGTAAGCAATAACGATAACCGTAACAAACATTAAGCAGATTAATCCAAAACTAAACAGCAGCTTTGCACGTGTTGAAAGATTCATAAAATACTTCATTTTCAACCCTCCTTTATCATTAATATTTATTCAGCGTTTTGATGTACAATAATTTTTTCATCTCCTAATATTTTTTCCGAATCTAAGATGATTGTATGGTCTTTGGTTATTCCTCTTAAATATTCTGCTCCTATTCCGGTAGTGGAAACGGGGGAACTCTGCAGCTCATCCAGCGCTACCGACCTTGTTCCGAGAATAACGTCAGCCAGAACTCCAAACTCCATCTGTTCATTTCTAAGAACAATTACTTTGTTAAGTTCTCCCAAACCTTTTTCCGGTAGATTAAAAAACTTCTTGAGATCAATTACAGAAATTATCTGTCCGCGTAGGTTTATTATTCCAAGCACAAAAGAGGGAACCCCGGGTAGAACTGTAAAATCTTTAAGCGGATAGACTTCACGGCAAAACGAAGTTTCTATTCCATACTTTTCGTAAGCCAGACTAAACTCAATAATCTCAATAAACTCTTTTTGATCTTCTACTTCACTCTTTTCTGCGGCAATAATCTTGGCTCGCGATCTTAGTATGGAGAGTTTTTCTTCCGGGGACAAAATCATTTCTCGATGAAGAGCTTCATGCAACGAATTAAGTTTACTCTTTAATTCATCCCAGTAAATTTTTTCGTTTTTCTGATTTTCGTTCTCATGCTGAGCTAACTTCATTATTGCACTCCTGCTTGTAAGGTCGTGTTTAATATTTCTTTGAATCTGCCGACAGTAAGCCCGTCTGATTCGGGAAGAATTTCCTCAGCACCGCATTTATTCAAAAGAGATTGTACAATTACATAATTCTTTCTGGCGCTTTTCATTTTACCAAGACGCTTAAATAAATTGGCAAGTGAATAGTAGGAGAGAACGTAATTAGGGTCTAAGTACACAGATCGTTTCAATGACGCAATAGCTTCATTTAATTGATTGTTTTCCTGAAGTATTATTGCATATAGATAATATAGGCGCGGCTCAAGTTTGTTGGAAACAATTGCATTTTCACAAGAAATTTTTGCTTCTGTGAGTTTTCCTTGATTAGCCAACTCTCGAACCAAAATTATTTGTTCTTCGGCGGATTTGTCTATCGTTGGAATATCGTCAATTACTTTAGATTCGGGTTCAACCGAACAAGATGTAATAGGCAGCATTTCATTTATTTGGGGAACCACAAGTTCTTTTTCTTCAGATTGAAGAATTCCCTTATAATTATAAATGCCCGGAACGGGAGATGACAGATTAGGCTGCGGCTCTGATAAATGTTCGATTATCAGATTTTCATTTTTGTGCTTTCCTCTATCGGTAGGTTTTTGATAGACTACCATTCCCGGCAGATTAATATGATCAAACTCGAGAAAATTCTGTATGGAAAGTTCGCTGGCAGAAACTATAAGATAACCCTCCTTTTGAAGCGAGTTATATAACATTCCGGTAACTTTTTTAAAGCAATCATTGGTGAAATACATGAGGACGTTCCGGCAGAATATTATATCCATATTACTTGTGTTAGTAAGTTGCGGCGGGAATGCATCATCAGCCAAATTTAGATATTCAAACCGCACCATGTTTTTAATTACCGGAATTATCTCGAACTTATTTTTTTCTTTCTGCACAAAGTATTTTTCTCTTAACCATTTGGGTACGTTACGAAACGACCAATGGCTGTATTCTCCGGCTGCCGCCTTTCGCAAAATACGTTGATTAACATCCGTAGCTAAAATTGAAATATTCCATGAACTGATGTCCGGAATTACTCTTGAAAGGGCAATGGCAATGGAATATGGTTCTTCACCGGAAGAACATCCGGCACTCCATATTTTTAAAGTTTTTTCTTTTGCTCGTTTACTAACTAATTCATGTAAGATTTTTTTCTCTAGAGCTTCAAAAATTCTGGGCTCACGCCAAAAAAAAGTTTCGCTAACTGTAAAATGTGAGGCTAATGTTTCTAGATTTTGCGGAGTTAACGGAGACGCTAAAATGTATTGAGCATATTTTTCAACATCGATGTACCCAAGTTCGTGAGCGGCAGAACTTACATTGCGTTCCAAATCACCCCAACGATCTCTCGAAAAATATAAACCAAGTTTCGATGAAATAAAATCACTAAACTGTGAAAGAGTATTTTCCGATAAGACTAGTTTCATCCCACCCTCTTTAAAGTACCTCACCCAAAATTTGTTCTTCTTTAAGCGAAAGGAATTTTTCAAGATTGCTAATTAGTATAACATCTGTATCAATCTTGGTAATGCCGGAAAGATAAACTGTATAAGGGAAAGCTTCGGCAGCATCTATAATTTGTCTCTTCTCAAGTTCATAAACACCGGAAACCGAATCTGCTATAAGAACTATTGAACGAGAGGAAGTTTTTGCAATTATGAATTGGTCTTCCAGAGTTATTTCTTTCGATGGTAATCTAAACCGTTTGCGTATATCTATTACCGGTATTATAGTGCCTTGAAAGTTAATTACTCCCAATATTATTTCCGGAGCTTTAGGTAGCGGTACTATTTCTACCGCACAGATTACTCTTACTACAGCCGATAAGTAAAGCGCATATCTCGGTTCATTGAGGCTGAACAAAACGATTTTTTCCATTTCGCAGCTTAGGTTATCCATAATTAATTTCCCATCCCATACGTTGATAGTTGTTCTATCAAGTTCTTTATTACTTGAATGTTTATATTTTTATCGAAGAAATAATCGGCTCCTTCCAACTCGCACTTTGTCTTATATTGCAAAAAAGGGTAATTAGTAAATATGCACACTCTGGTTTTAGCCATTTTACTTTTTATTTTTTTCAGTACTTCAATACCATTCAATTCCGGCATTCTAATATCTAACAAAACGAAATCCGGTTTCATCTCCAGTATAATTTTTACTGCTTCAATTCCGTTTTTAGCCTCACCTACAATTACTACATTTTTAAGATTTTTTAGCGATTCTTTAATTCGTTCTCTAAGCATATCAGAGTCATCGGCTATTACAATGTTCATTGCATTCACTCTTACGGCAACTTGTTTTAAGTTAGATTATTCTAAAAAAAATAAATATCGGTCAAATGCTGATTTCTTTGTAGGTGTTTGCCTTACATTAGTTAAGTAACTCACGTTACGCAGAGTATTAGTATTAATATGAATTGCCACGAGCTTTAGCTCGTGGAATAATAGAAACAATAAATACTGGCTTTAGCCGCAATAAACAACATTTGTTTGGCTAAAGCCTGGTGCTTGGTTTTTATTTTAAGCCACTACTTAAAAGTCGTAGCAATGCAAATTATAGCTAATACGTAAGATGAGTAAGTAAATAATTATGTGGAAGTATTGCGGACTGTAATTTGGGAATTTTCTACAAGTTGCTACATCTCCCTTGCGGCTATTGCCTCTAGAAGTATTACTCAATCATGTTATTCTTTATAGCGTAATGAGTTAATTCCGCATTGTTTTTCATTCCGGTTTTTTGAAGAAGCCTGCTTCGGTAAGTGCTAACTGTTTTATCGCTTAATATCAGTTCATGTGCAATTTCTTTAACTGATCTTCCCTTGGCAAGCATGCACATAACCTGAAATTCACGTTCGGATAGTTTCTCGTGCGGAAGTTTATTGATATCATCTAATTTATCGAAGATAATTTTTTCGGCTAATGCCGATGTGATATATTTACCGCCACCGGCAATTTTTTTAATTGCCGTTTCAAGTTCTTCTGTAATACTATATTTACATAAATAACCTGAAGCACCTAAATTAAAAGCTCTTATTGCATACTGTTCATGCGGATGGACACTTAACATAAGTACGGGTGCTTTTTCATTTCTATCTTTCATTATTTTAAGTATATCAAGCCCGCTTAAATTGGGCATAGATATGTCTAGTATTACTAAGTCATAATTGTTCTTTTCAATTTTATTTAAAACTTCCCGTCCTTCTCCCGCTTCATCTATCTTTGAAACCTCATCCATTTTAGTGACAATTTGTTTCAAACCTTCTCTTACAATGGAATGATCATCTGCAATTAGTACGTGCATATAGACCCCTAATCAATTTTTGGAATAGTAATAACTAATGTTGTGCCTTTATTTATGGTGGAAATTAATTCTAAAGTACCGTTAAATTGTTTTAGCCTCTCCTTAATTCCCATAAGTCCTAGTGAATCTTTGGAATTTAATTTCTCAATATTTACCCCAACGCCGTCATCGGTAATCTTAAAGAAGATTTTGCCATCGGATAAGTAGAGCTTTACATCAACGCGTTTCGCATTTGCGTGTCTTATAACATTTGTCAAGCCTTCTTGCAATATCCGGTATAATGTTAATGTAAGGTTTTGGTTAAGCGGCGAAATTTCTTCCAACATCAAACTACAGGGAATATTAGTGCGCTCTTCAAATTCGTGACAGTACCACTCAATTGCCGAGACTAAACCTAAATCATCCAGCATACCTGGTCGTAAGGTAGCAGAAATCTTTTGCAGCTTTTTTACCGTATCTTTTACAATTTCGAGCATGTCTGTAATTTTTTTTTCGACCAGCATTTTATCTGCGGCATTTTCTTTAAGAGAATTTAGATCCATACTAATTGCAGTTAACGACTGTCCCAGCTCATCATGAATTTCTCTGGATATTTCGGCACGCTCATTTTCCCGAACGTCATTTAAGTGTTTATAGAGTTGCTCCAATTGTTTTTTTGAATCATAAATTTCCTTCTCGGCATTTTTCTTATCCGTAATATCACGCCATGTAGCAGCAAAGCCATCTCCAAGTTTTACAATGCTAATATCAAATGCCCTTTCAATTTTCTTCCCATCGTTTACTTCTTGAAAAATAATATCGTCTCTTCTCAAAGGTTTGCCGGTTTCTACAACATTACAGTAATCTTCGAACAGTCCTGTTTCCTGATGTATTGGTCTTACCTGGCAAAGAAGTTTTCCTATTTGTTCCTTATTAGACATATAATTGCTTTTGCTTGCGGCGGTATTTACATATTCAATCCGGAAGTGTACAATCTTGCCCGACTCATCTCGAATAGCTGAGTAAATACCAAAAGGATCAATCATATTTTCTGTAGAGGTTTGAAACCGCTCTTCATCTTTTCTTAAATTCTCTTCTGCAATCTTTTGCTCTGTTATATCACGCGCCGCAGCGAAAACGCCTTGAATCTCACCCTTCTCGTTCTTATAAACAGTCGCGTTATAAAGTACATTAATTGTTTTTCCGGAGATATGCTTAATTGTTAGAGGATAATGCCTTATAAAACCTTCTGCCAGTACTTTTTGATATCCTTTCCGTGCCATCTCCGGATCGGTGAAATAGTTTGAAAAATCGTCCCCAATTAGTTGTGTGTGTAATACACCGGTGGCTAACTCCGTTGCCTTATTCACATCGGTTATTTTTCCATCCTGACCAACAGTAACAAGCGGATCTAAGCTTGCTTCAATTAGACTGCGGTTATACAAATTTGCCGAGCGCAAAGCTTTTTCGGCTTGTTTATATTTAGTTACATCCCGTGCGGATAGTAAGACGGTATTTGATGTTAATGGCAAGAGTTTTCCTTCAAGCAAAAGCTCTTTCTCACCATAAGTAAGCGACAAATTAATATCTATAGATTCGTTTATTTGTAACACATGTTTAACATTATCCAACAAAACTTCGGCCTGGTTTTTATTTAATATGTCGTGGAATGTTTTGCCGATTAGCTCTTCCGGAGTTTTGTAAAGAGGAGTGTGATTTGAAGAAAGAACTTTAAGAAAGTATCCGCCCGAATCAATTTCAATTAGAAAGTCCGTTAATGCCGGTAAAATCTTATCGATTTTTTCATTGAAGTGTTTTACGGAAAGGTTTTCAATGCTGTGATCAACAATTTCTTTTTTCTTCCCCATTTTATCGCTCTTAGAATTAGGGAGTTGCTAACTCGGTAGATTAATAACTACACCAATATGTAAAAGCAATGTAAAAAAAATAGGTTTAATATGTAACAATAAATATTGTTGCCGTATTAGCTTAAATTTATTTCAGCTCGGAAGCCCACTTGCTAAGCACGTGGTAATGTTCTGACGGCTACGCCTATACAGACGAAAAGAAATCTTGGCGGCGTAGCCATGGATTCGGCGTAAAGCCACCTCTTCTGGTGGTGGATAGTCGAATTCAAGAGATTTCTTTACTCAAAGTGAAATAAATTTCTCAATTGTACGTGGATATAAGCAGTGGCTAAAAGCCGGAAGATCAGTAAGAAAAGGGGAACATGGGTTTTATATCTTCGTTCCTTCCAAAGCCAAAGAAGATTCTGAAAATCCAGAAGTTTCTGCCGATAGTGAAACACCATTCTTTTTTACAGCA
>JAZDFQ010000050.1:0-28758 GCA_043807765.1 Ignavibacteriota bacterium | reverse complement strand
TTGGATTTTGCATAGATGTGAATTAGAGCAAAAATAATACCGCCGCAAAGCAACGAATTTAGATCAATTTCGATGTCTTACGGCGGTCATGTAAACGTTTACTTATTAATTTAATAAGCAGTCCGTTATTAATTTAATAAGTCACGACTAATCGTCGAGATTATTTATCTGGATTTAGATTTATAATCGCACGAAAGAAAAAGAAGAGTTGTTGGTATAATTCTTGAGATTATAAATATAGAGGTACCTAAGAACCCTCTGTTAAACTAACTATATTAAAAATTAATTTGGGTGTGGTATGAAAAAGAAAAAATTGTTTATTGTACTAGCAGTTCTTTTATTAACTAGCATAGCGGTATATGCTTATGGCTATGTGAGGTTGTTATCAGTTACAGCTGAGCCAACCGAAACCGTATCCAATACCACTGGCTATTTTTATCAAATTACGAGTGGTTTTGTCTATATCAATTGTAATACTACAGACGGTGCAAAGGTGACAATAAATATTTGGACTTCCGGCTACCCAACTACTCCAACTAGTATAACACCTATTGAAATCGCGTCACCAGGAACCCGGAATGTAAGCATACCTTCGCTTGGTCCGGGCGCTTATTTACAAATTGTAGTAGAGGCTAAAGGCGGATTTGGCTCCACTACTGCCGAATATTGGAAATGGCAGAATTAATGAAAAAGCCCGCTATATATCGCGGGCTTTTTCATTTTCACTTAATTAATACCATTTTCTTTGTTGAAACAAAGTCTCCGGCTTTTATTCTATAGAAATAAACTCCAGATGCTAATTGAAAATTTATAATTGAGAATTTAGAATTATATTTACCGGGCTGTTTCATTTCGTTGACGAGAGTTACAACTTCTCTTCCTAAAACATCGTAAACTTTTAATGTTACGTTTATCGTTTCACCTTTCACGTTTGACGGGATTGTGTAGCTAATTGTAGTTTCCGGGTTAAAAGGATTTGGATAATTCTGTTCAAGAAAAAATTCGACCGGAATTTCTTCACTTTCATTTTCAACACCAACGGGAATTCCTTCTTTTAAAGAATATGGGAAATATGTTGTTTTCAAAACACCGGCAACTTGCTTTTCTGTTTTACGATCCATCGAGATAACACCCATTGTCTGCCAGCCTTGTGATTTTGGTTTTGGCTGATACCAATCAAACACACACCACCAGGTTGTGCCCATTAAATTTCCGGAAGTATTTTCTGAACCGGAAGCATCGTATGGAAGATGAAACTTGAATCCATTAAATGTTTCCGTAAGAACTTTAACTTGCTCACTTTCCGACGAACCATTTTCCGAAGACCAATATCCGAATTCGGTATCAATGATTGGTTTGTTTGGAAAAGCATTTTTCGCATTGTTGACAAAAGCAAATGTCGGTCCGTAATAGCTTCTATTTGTTCCATAAAATATTCCGTAATAGATTGTCCATCCGGCAACATCAAGCGGCTCTTGTGTAACATCTGCGGCGCCCGGTTTATCTGCAGCAGCAGATTGTGTTAGCAATCGCTTATCATCATAATTATTTCTGTAGTCGCTCTTTAAATTATTATGGTAAGTTAGCCTAGCACCTCCATCAAAATGGCATTCGTTGGATGTACTCCACATAACAACAGAGGGGCGATTGTAATCTTTGTAAACCATTTCTCTAAACATCTGAATATGAATCTGACGGGCATTTTGAAGATCCCAAACTTGCTGAGTATCCCATTGCCAAACCGGAATTTCTTCCATTATTGCTAGACCGAGTCTATCTGCAATTAAGTAAGTGTAAAGATGATTTGGATAGTGCGCTGTTCTCAGGTAAAGCGCGTTCAAGCTTTTTACTGTTTGCAAATCCGTATATATAATACTTTTCGGAACGCTTCTTCCGTAATCGGGATGTTCTTCATGTCTGGCAACGCCGGGTAAAAACATAATTTTATTGTTCAGTAAAAATTTGCCGTTCTTCGTTGCAACAGTTCTAACTCCAAACTGCGTATAATATTCATCTACAACTTTTGAATCTT
Source organism: Ignavibacteriota bacterium (assembly GCA_043807765.1). GTDB lineage: Bacteria > Bacteroidota > Ignavibacteria > Ignavibacteriales > Melioribacteraceae > Stygiobacter. Next base: position 26,726 of record JAZDFQ010000050.1, on the reverse strand, counting down.
TTGTTAAAGTAACCTTCATTATATATAAGTTGGGATTTTTCATTGTCCACAATTTTGGGTTTGATATCTTCAAGCTCGTTTTCCAAACAGAAGCGCTTTTCACGTTCAAACTAAGTTGCTTTTCGGAAGATCCGCCTAATACAACTTCGGAGCCCACCAAATCTTTTGCATATTCTGATTGAATATTAGTTTGATTAACCGATGCTTCATAAACTTTTACTGCAACACTTGCGGTAGCATCAGCGCCAATATTGTTTAGAATTACAGTAGCGTCGATATTTCCCTCCAAATCAACCGGAACTACGTTTACTCTTGAAACAGAAACCGGATCGCTGAATTCCAGATAGAGATCGTGAATAACACCGCCCCAGTTAAACCAATCAACTTTATTGTAAGGAACAATATCTTTTCGGGAATCCCAAGCGATGTTATCAACACGGATTGCGATAGTATTTGCAGCGCCGTAATTCAGCAAAGAGGAAACATCAAACGCAAAAGGTGTATAACCGCCCTCATGATAACCGGCATACTTTCCATTTATCCAAACATCGCATACATAGTTAACAGAATAGAACATCAGTTTGGCGAGCTTACCGGAATTATCTAAATCAACATTGAAATTTTTTCTGTACCAAACACCATCATAATATGTTTCGGGAAACTGCCCGTTTGGAGATGTTTCGGCCGTGAGTCCGTTTTCGACACCGGGCAAAGATTTTTTACTCCAACCGGAATCATCAAAATTAGAAAGCTGTTTTCCCGCAGCATCGGCTTCAAGCGCTGCAACACCAGCGGCATCTCGTTTTGCAAGAGAAACATTGTCGATTGTAGGAAATCTTAATTTCTTCCACTCGCCAGCTAAATCTATAATGATTCTAGAACTCTGTTTTTCGAAAGTTGGAAGAGGCATTCCATTTTGATAAGGAACCTTTGTTCCAGATATCTCAACCAAACTTAAAGTTGGCTCTAATGTAGTTGATTGCGCAAACAGAAAGGAAGTAGCTATTAACATTATCACAAACGATAGTAAACTACCCTTGTAAGTTTTTATCATTTTTTACTCACGGATTGTTTTCGAATATAATGTTTGCGTGCAAAAAGAATACCACTAATTAACAAGAAATTTAGTGGTATTAAATGTGTTTGCGTTTATAAATGAATAGCGACAAAGGAATCCTTATTATTATAATAACCGTCTGTTATTATAATAATAACTCACCTTACGCAAAAAGTTTTATCTCGGTGTAACTCTGTGACTCCTCTGCGGCACTCTGTGTAATAAAAACCCGAAATATCGCAAAGAAGCACAGAGCAAATGCAGAGAATCACAGAGAAAAATCTTCATTCTGATTCTTGCGTAAAGTGAGATAATAATTCTTGGCTAAATTATTTTAAGCCAAGTTCTTTACACATCCGATAATAGTTCGGAGGAGCGAGACCAAGTTTTTTCGCGGCTTCTGAATCGGATTCACATCTTATTCTAACATAATTAAAATACTTCTCCCGGAAAGTTTTCTCCATACTTTTGAGTGAGAGAATACCTTCTGCAGATTTGAACTGAACACAATCGTCCATTGTAGCATTCGAATCTGAATGTATTTTCTTACCAAGAGCGGTTTCAATAACTGCGGCATCAATAATTTTTTCGTCAAAGAAAAGTAATCGCTGAACTAAATTTTTCAATTCTCTAACATTACCCGGCCATTCGTAATCAATTAAATATTTCATAGCATCTTCTTTAATAACTGGTGTTTCTTTTCCCATGTCGCTGGAAAATTCATTCATGAAATAGTCAATTAAGAAATGAATGTCCGCTTTTCTACTAGCCAACGGCAAAACATTAATTGGAACAACATTAAGCCTGTAATACAAATCTTCTCTAAATCTTTTTTCTCTTACCTCTTCTTCCAGATTTCTATTTGATGCCGAGATGACTCTTACGTTTACTTTTACTTTTTCTGTTCTGCCTATTTTTTCAACTTCTCCGTCTTGGAGAACGCGCAGTAATTTAACTTGAGCGGAAAGGGGCAGCTCGGAAACTTCATCTAAAAATATCGTTCCATTATTAGCTAATTCAAACAAGCCCAACTTACCTTTGTTTGCACCGGTAAAAGCGCCTTTCTCATATCCGAAAAGCTCGCTCTCAATTAACTGATCCGGAATACTGCCGCAATTTATTGGGATGAAGTTTTCATACTTCCTTGTTCCGGAATAATGAAGATTGTAAGCTATCAACTCCTTACCAGTGCCAGAAGAACCCATTATTAAAATAGGTGCGTTGCTGTTAGCATACTTAGCTATTTGCTCACGCAGTTTGCTTGTGGATTCCGAAATCCCAATAATTTTTTTGCTGGCCAGAACTTCTTCGACATTTCTCGTAAGCTTTTGATTTGATTTCTGCTTCTCTTTAATCAGTCTTCTTCTTTCGAAAGCATTAAAGATTGCCATTATAAAATCCGTTGGCTGGTAAATATAATCCTCAATATCGCCGGGGTATTTTGTGCAATACCAGAAAGCGCCGGCCTCAATCAGATTATGAGCAAAATCATAATCGGTTATGTTAATCGTCATCTTCGTAATTACGATGATCTGTAAGGATGTGTCGAAGTCTTTAATTTTTTTGATAAGAAATTCGCCCCGTAAACCACCGGCAATTTGAAAGTCCATAATCACAACATCGTACGCGCCCCGTTTTTTTTCAAGTAGCTCAATTGCGCTTTTACCATCCGAGACGACATCTATAATTTTAATTCTATTGTTAAACGGCTTAATGGTGTTTTCCACTCTGCGCATATCAAAATCTTCATCTTCAATAAGCAGCACATTTATAATTTCTTCGATCATCTACTTTCTCCGTTACTAACTGAAGTTACGCATGAGTTGAATTTTGTGAATTATCCTTAGTGAAACTTTGTGACTTAGCGCCTTAGTGGCTCAATTTCCAATATTTTTCTTTTGCCACCAAGTCACAAAGGCACAAAGAAATCACAAAGTGCTTAACTTCAGTTTCTAATGTGAAATATGAACTGTGAATTTGCAGCCGGATTCGGGCAAATTCTCTGCATCAATATTCCATCCGCATCTTTGTTTTGAAATTTCGTACGCAATATAGCAACCATAACCGGAAGATTGCGTTCCCGTCTTGGTTGTAACGTTTTCGAGGAATAGTTTTTTAACTCCGGCTTCATTTGTTTCTAATAAATCGGCAGCAATTCCGGTTCCGTTATCTTCAATTATCAATTCGCTCTGTTTTGTTTCCGGATGATATTTAGTTCTTACAATAATTGTTAGGTTTCTATCTCCGCCATGATCTATACAGTTTTGAATCAACGGCTCAATAATTTCCCAAATCACAAATTCGTTAATATGAACAACCGGGACTTTTTCATCCAAATCCATTTTTAATTCGAACGAGCTCGATTTTCTAGCGGTTCGATTAAAGAGATTTTCAATAATGAATCTGACGACCTCGTTAATGTTTGTTTTGAAAGCGAGATTTCTAATTGTCTGGATTGGCGGATCGTACCATTTCATATCATATATAACTCGCGAAATAAAATTTGAGTAGCGGGTTACACGATACTTAATTTCGCTGATATTTTCAGAGGATAACTTTCTGAGATCATCTTTAATAAAACCCATCACCTTTTCAGCTTTGTGGTGAGTATGATAAATTCTCTTGGTAAACAACGTTTCTTTATCGTGATCAATTTTCTGTTTTATACTCTTCTCATGTTCTTCAAAAAGCAAGTCTTGAGTTTCGTCGCGCTCTTTTACTGTATAGGTTGATATATAGTACATCGCTAACAACCCCAATAGAAAAAGAGCAGAATAGATAATTGAAGTCTCCTCGTAGTTAGAAACAATCTCTCGTTGAATGAAGGAAACGTCTGCCGTATTGCGCATATAAAGCGCGCCAATAAATTCTCCGTTAGGGACGAAAGGAACAAAGATGTGATAAGTTTGCTTGTTACTTAGTTCGTTAATAATCTGTTCGTTTGTTTCAAGCTCTTTCCGGAATTTGCGGTAACGAGAGATAGCTTCTTTGTGTCTGGAGGATGCGTCCGGCTGCTCAATCCTTCTCGAAAAAATAAATGAGTATAAAACTTTGCCATCATCTATTGCATAAATTTTATCTCCGTCGGAGACAAGCAGACAAATCTCTTCTACATTCTGTTGCAAAACTTGCTGGTTTAAAATAATGTCGAAGAATTGAATAACACGCCTTCTGTCAGATTCGTTTATGCTGGAACTTAACCGTGTAGTTTCCAGCAATAGTTCGAGGGTAGTAGAACTAAGATTTGCAAATTTTTCCGCAGAGTGTTTCTGAAACCACTCTTGAGTGCTTTCAACAAAATTACGCAACGAGGCTTTGTGTACAAAAGACAAAACCAATTGAAACAAAATCAATCCGACAAACAACACCGTTAAGTGTTTGAACTCGAAATGATATCTCTTGAGACTATCTATTAATGTGTTTTTGTGCTGCATAATTATTTTATGAAAAATTCTCCGGAATTAATCACTTTTTCGGCAGTTGCAAGAGCTTCATCAACAGAAATTTCTTTTGCAATTGCTCTGTTTAAATAGTGAGCTAAAATATCCGAACAGCGAGTATATTTATCTAAGAATGGGCGGTGAACGCCCGTAACAATTAGTTTTTTATATAATTCCATTTGTGGATTTTTACGGCAATATATTTCATCATAGTAAATAGATTTGCTTATCGGCAGATAGCCGCCGTTTTCATACATAATCTTTTGTGCTTCCTCGCTGATTAGAAAGCGAATGAACTCCATCGCTTCACTTTTTTTAGTTGAATATTTAGAAAGCATCAAGTTCCACCCACCAACAATGCTCGCCGGTCTCCCGCCGGCAAAATGTGGAACCGGGACAATTGTATAATCCTTTGAAACATCAACCGGCGCAATAACATACTTATACCACGCATCCAATCCCGACCAGCCCCGCAAGAAAAATCCGTCTTCCTCGATAAAGGTTCTGTAACATTGCGTTTCTCTCGCTTCAAGAACCGACTTTGGAGATAAGCCGTATTTGTTTACTAAATCAACCAGCAGTTGTAAGCTCTTTTTGCATTCCTTAGTTCGCAAGCGAATTGAATCCCTATCAAACAATTGTTTATTCTGGCTTGCGAGCAGTTCCACAAAACTGCACATCAAACCTTCATAATCGTCGGCTGCAAATAAATAGAATGGCTTTTTGCCTTTATTAATTTCCTTACCTATCGTAATAAAATCTTCCCATGTAATAAAATTTTTAAGCTTCTGCATAATCTTAGTGTGATTCGGAATATTCTGAATCACTTTATTATTCACATAGAGCATTCCAATATCAAAATACAAAGGAAGAGCAACCAAATTATCTTTGTAATAGCATGTTTTTAAGACTTGTTCATGAATCTGCGCACTCTGGGCCGGGGTTATATACTTGTCTAGCGGCTCTGTCCACTTTGCAAATCTTGGCACCCAAATTTGATCAACACTGAAAACATCAATCTTATCGCTCTTGCTTCTTAGGTATCTAATTAAAAGTTCTTTACGTTCGTTAGTACTAAATTTTTCAAAAGGGAGATCAATAGGAATAACCTTTATCTTACCGGCGTGCTTCTTGTTAAATAGATCAACCAAAAGTCTGTGGCTGGGAGAAATATTGTCGGCAAAATAAATAGTTTGAGAAGTACTTGAAGGCTTAAAAGAAGCAACGTTCCAAAACAGCATAACAGCCATTACTGAAATTACCAGCGCGGTAATTGTTAATACCGAAAAGTAAACTGTTTTGGAATATTTTTTTAGTTTCTTTATCATTTAAAGAGATTGTGCTTTCTTCATTTGTTCATATACTTTGAACCAGCTTGAAAAATTAGGCGCATACGGAACCGCTAATTGCTGTCCGCCAAAACCGAATCTACGGAAAACAATTATATTCAGCATATTAACTTTTATTGATTGCAGCATCTTCTCGTTTATTTGCAGTTTGTTTTCTAGAGCCAGTTTTGCTGTAGCTTCCTCCAGTTCTTTATACATTTTTTTTGTTTGCATAATACTTTTTAACTGCGGCTTGGCTTCTTCAAAAGATTCTATCTGTTCTTTTTTCCCTTCACGTTTTTCCAGAAGCTTTATAACTGCAAATCCATCCTCTAATTTCAGCGGACCGTATACTTCGCCAACCTTCATAGAACCCAATGCTTTCCAAAGATCGCCTTGCTGATTTAAAGGATGAAATTTTTCTTGTTCCTCTTTAGGCTCCTCAATTTTTGAATATACTTTTTTCAGTTCTGCAAAATCAGCTCCTTTATCGGCACCATCCAGAACTTTTTCCACACTATCTAAATCATCAGTTACGATTTTGGAAAATTTTACTTCATCAACCTTAGGAATAATTCCGCTATTTTTTGAATAGAACGCGTATGCTTCTTCATCTGTAATGTTTTGCGTTTTATAGTTTTGTTTCATCATCATGTTAGACAAGTAATTATCCCGCCAGATATTTAAGTCTTCCGCAACTTCGGGTGATTTATCGTAACCACGCTTTAAGGCTTCGCGAGCTACAATCTGATTTTGAATATAGCTTGATATATAACCGTTTAATCTGCGTTTAAGATATCCGCTTTCGGTGCGCAAAAAATCGAATCCGGCATGATTCATATAATCTAAAAATGCGCCTAGTGAGATAGGGTTCTTTTCAAATTTTATAAATGTAGTAGCAAGGTCGTTTACGTTCAGCAGTTTTCTAACCTTCTCTATTTCAGTTTCAAAGATTGTGAACTTCCCTTTTTGCGGAATAAGCGTGCTTTTATTTCCCTTAAGAAAAACATCCAGTGCCTCGTATAAAGCATTGAATATTCTTTTATCGGCATTAACTACAATTCCCTTAAAAAACTTCTTGTAAAAAGCTTGGTAAATTTTATCCTCTTCTCTATCCTCAACTACTCTTTGTACTTTTTTGAGATCTTTTTCTTCTAGAGAATTTTTTATTGAGACAGAATAAACTTTGCATATGTACCAGCCCTCCTTCAATTCAATAATAGGAGTAGTCTGTTCCGGCGCCAAACCGAAAATCACATCCTCCATTTTCTTATGCATCGTCCCGAATGTAACTTCTGCGGCAACTTTCTGTTCTTCTTTCTCCGGTCGTGTTGCCAAAATCGAATCGAACGCCGCGCTATTAACAATTGCTTTGTATATATCCGTTATTTCTTTTTCATCTGTTGAGAAGATAAACTTAGTTGTAATTGTTCTCTTTATTCTTTCTTTGCCAATTACAATTTCGGAATCGGGAGCGGCAACTTTACTTTTAACTTCTTTTGTGTAGAGCATATCGCGCAGATAGTAATCGCGCATAAAGTTAAAGGCATCTACAAATTCTTTGGTTTTATCGAATCCCTTTTCAGAAGCTTCTTTGGCCAATAATTTTTCCGCAAGAATTGTTTTTAAGAAATCAGATTTGATTGTAGTTGAGTCTTCATCTTTGTTTTCTCTGGGATGCGGAGAGAGTTCAAACCGCTTAACAAATTCTTCTTTTGTAATTGAGACCGAACCGGCTTTTGCCAGAATGTTATTCTTTTGCTGAGCATAGCCGTAAAATGTAAAAAGAAAAAGAAATAGCGTTGAAAGCAGTTTAACATTCATCATATTGTGTTTATTTCCAATCATTCTATTTAACCTAATGGTAGTGATTAAACATATTACTTTTAGAGTAGCGGCACAATTATATCCAAAGGAGGAGTAAAAGAAAAGGCAACAATCCGGTTTGATTTATTTTGACTACAAATTGAAGGTTGTTTGCAACATTTTTATTGTGCCAAAGCATTTCAAAACTTAAATTAGTCACGGTTAAGTATCGCATTCTATAGTTTCAAAAAAATAGATTTAGAACATTTATCTAGTATTTTTTTCGGAACCCAACATAAGAGGAGAAACCAGATGCGAAAAAAACCATTCTACTTAGTCGTTCTATTTTTACTTTGCATAGGCACTGGCTGCAAAAAATCGGAAGATTCCCCCACTGAATCAACGACCCCACAGAACGAAACAGCAGTTCAAGTTATTAGTTCAACCAGTTCCGGGACAGTTACAACTGCAAGCGGATATGGCGTACAAGTAATTCCGGGTGCAGTACCGCCTAACGCACAAGGCGCAAGTGCTAATGTTACTTTTTCTATTGAAAGTCCGGCTGTTCCACCAAAAGCATTGTCTTCATTTGCTCAAGCTAAATCGGAAATATTTAAGGTTGGACCGGATGGATTTTCTTTTCGCTGGCCGGTTAAAGTTTTAATACCATTTAAGAATGCCGAAGCAAATCAAGTTCGTGCAGTTTACTTCGACCCTCTACTCGATAGATGGAAAGTTATTCCCGCATCAAATATCGACAATACTAAAAAAGTAATGGAAGTAGACGCACTTAATTTAGGTTACTTTGCCGCCGCAACCGTATCTCAAGGATTTTCAAAAACCAATGCAGATGATTACGATGGTGGATTCGAAATGACCGGCGCTTCGGATTATTATTACACATTAACCGTAAAATCTGTAAGTAATTATAAGTATCCTTATCAAGCAGCTTGGTACGGAAACCTTGTAGGTCAATCCGGAAGCACCGGCTCAAATTCGACCGGAGGACCAAAACAACCAACACATATAATTCTTCCTCAAGCTACTTACGAAATTTGGGTCTCCAGAACAAAACCGGGAACACTTAGTGAATTACCTAAACTCTACACTTATACTATTCCCGCAACGGGAACAATTTCAAATCCGGTTTCTTACACCAGCGCACTCTCATCCGGAACCGGTTGGACATCCTTGGCAATGCCGGGCGGCGGAGAATGGAAAGAAGGCTCGCCGGCAGACTGGCCTACGCCAACTAATACCTATGGCACCGGAGAATTTCAATCAACTTTGACTTGGGTTAACAACTCATCGAAAAAATCCGATGTGGATCTTCATCTCTACGGGCCAAATAATATGCATGTATTTTGGGATGCCGCCAAAGCCGCAGACGGTACAATTGAATTAGATAGAGATTGGATGGAAGAGGTTGGCAACGCCATAGAAAACATTTACAGTCTCAAACAAATGACAAAAGGGACCTACACAATAAAAGTGAATTTGTATTCGGGGTCTGCGACAACTTATTCTGTTCGTGTAATCCGCGCTGCAAACGTAAAAACTTATAGCGGAACGGTTTCTACTGTGAATGACAAGGATGATTCTGCCAAGATGATTACTCTAGAATCATTTACAATAAATTAATATTTTCAGAAAGAAAAATGCCCGCCAAATTTGGCGGGCATTTAATTAGGAATACTATTTAAATCAGTTTAATATTTTTTCTAGTTCTAAAACTGAGTGATATCCTCTTTTAACTATTCTATCCGCTTTGAACAAAGCCCATGCCGGGGCCGGTTGATGACGTTTTGTCATTTGAAATAATTCTTGTGCGCTGTTTGCTAAGAAAAGGTAACCTGTTTTCTTTTCGTTAAACGGATTGGGAAATGTAACATATAGTCCGTCATCATTGAAGTTGTAAGTGCTTCCCATCCATTTGAAAAAATACTTTCCAGATGCAACGCCAAGTTTTTCACAAACAATCTTTGCTAGACTGTTTTCAGTTGGCGAACCAAGAATCACCAAATCATTTTCCGCTAATTCTTTCTCAGTTACTTCAACATCTTTCTTTATCGGAGAGAAAACTTCTGTAAATCTATCTGCAATAACTTTTTGATAGCGGAGTGCAGTTGTGTGATTGGCTTCGAGCTGCTGATTTGTTCCATACACAATTAAAACGTTTGCAAAATCATCGAACAAATTTGCGTAGGTATAAAAACTACTTCGTTGAACTGGTATATCGTTGCCATAATTAAAAATTACCTTGATCGGTTTATCTGTCAAAGCTAAATCAATTGTATGATCGGCCTCATCAATTTCTATTACTTTTATAATTCTTTCTTTGGGAAGATCAACGGCAACCGTTGTGAAAAAACGATAAGGAGCCCCGCTTTGCTTTATGCTGAGTTGAAGTTTATATACACCGGAAATTTCTTCGGATGATGCTGTCATAGAAACGCTAGGAACATCATCTCGATTAAGCCACTGCATTGCAAAATCTTTTAGCTCAGTTCCGCTAAGGGTTTCCATCAACGCAATTACTTCATCCGTTTTGATGTTTTTCTCTCTAAACTGATTGTGAATCTTGTTCATAACTACAGCAAAAGTCTTGTTGCCAAGTATTAGTCTTAGTTGATGGAACAAGTAAGTTGCTCTAATTCTCGGGATCTGATAATTGCTGTATCTATCATATTCGGTTTTAGAATTCAATGGCGCAACAGATCCCTCTTTAGAAGTTGTATAGAGAAGTCTGTAATTCAATTCAGTAAGTTCATCTTTGGTAAAGTTGAACGCGCGGTCCACATCAGTAGGAGTTTGTTTCAGCATATTATAGTAAGCTGCGGTTCCGCTTACAAACCAATTTTCTTTTTCAGTTGCCGGATAAACCGTTCCTTTCCACAAGGCTTCTTTGTCGAAAGAATACACTTCTTTTACTTCAGTGTAATTTGATGTAGGAATTGAAACCTTATTTGTTGCCAGAGCTTTTTCTTTCAGCTCTTTTAATTTTTCGGCGATATAAATTGGCGAAGCCGTTGCGTAACCTAGTGTTAATCTTGGAACCGCGTTTGGTAAGTCCGGTATTCTTCCATTTTCGCCAACCATTTGTTCCCGCAAAGTTACTTTTCCATTATGAAGCAAGAATACCATTTGCTCTGCCATTTCGGATGTTGTTACTTTTCCGTCGCATGCATGCGGTCTGTTGATTGGAGATGAGTTCCACAATTTAACCGCCGCTTGATGATCAATTTCGCCTTTAGTTTGCTGGTAAAAATTCCAGAATGCTATATCCCGGTTAACCGGACGAAAAACAATATCCGCCGGTGCATTATCGGCATTTGTGATGTATTCTTTTCTTACTTCCAAATCTTTGTTGTTGTTAACACTCCAATAGAAATCTTTAGCGTCATTATACCAATCGTTTTTACTGCTGCGCCATAATTTCCATTTATTAGTTCCAAGAACAAGAATTCCAATTTCGTTTTTCTTTACATCGGCAAGAAGCCAATCGTTGGTGTACATGCCGTTATTTTTTGTTGTCATAATTTTCACAACATCATCAAAAGAATTTGAGTACTGTGCAGCTTTGCGGATTCTATTTGATTGCGGCGTTCCGTTTTCGTTGTAAGGCGTTTGCTGTACTGTCGTTTCGCCAATCATTATTCCGGCAGAATTGATGTAGAAATCGGAACCGGAATGAATTCCTCCGGGATAAGTTTGATAAACTAATCTGTTTCCTTCAGATGGAACAACATCAACAATTACATTCCAATGGTAGCCGGTGTATCCGCCCCACATAAACAACTGACCGAAAACAATTTTTCCATCTTTAGTTGCAGAATTGTTTGCAAGGAAAGAAGAACACTTGTGTAGCTTTTCCGGAATATTAAGTTCATCTTCATTTGCAAGGAAAGATTTTCCGGTCAACGGATTTGGAGTAACCCCCAGCGCGCCTTGCACGTAATCAAGATCAATTGCAGAATTGATTGCAACGATATCCAGAAATTCTACAGCACGATCAAATACTTTTGCGCCGGCTTTTGCTGCACCGTCTGCAATTCCTTTCATCTCTGTTAAATATTCTTCATCATACTTACGAAGAAACATCGCATCTGTTCCGAATCGGCTTTGACGCCAGGCAGAAGCGGGATCGCCTGCGTTTGAGCTAACAGCCAATTTCTCTATGAATGTTTTAATTTCATCTGCTACTAAGTAGCCATATTGATAGCCGCGTTGATATGGCTTTCCTTCAATGTGAACAAAAATCCAGCCCTTGTCTTCATAACGAAACGCCGGACCGCTCCAGCGGACTGTTTCAAGCGGAATGTATTGTGAGACATCCGTTACTTCTTCTAGTTGAACATCATCATACCAAACTTTGCCCTTTGCGTTTCCATTGTAGCCAAAGTTTAAGCAAACTTTGTCTTTGGATTTAATTGCTACAAACATTATTTCTAACTTTTTCCAATCGGTTGTTGCACCTATTGCCGGTGAGTTATTGGTAAACGGAAACGATTCCATTGTTGCGCATGCTGCAACCGGAGTTGGATATTGATCGTAATTGTTTGAGAAAACCGATTCTGTTTTTGCCCAAGCGCTTAATCTATATATATGTCCAACTTTAAGAACCACTTCCGAGGAACTAAGAACAGTTTTGTTCTCTTGTGAGTGTTCTATTACAATGCTTCTGCTGCCGCTTTTAACTGACGAAGCATCAAAAGAAATTTTTCCATTGCCTGAAATTTTCCAAGAAGTATCGGAGTCTTCAAATCCCGGATTTTGAATTGCGAGTTGGCTTTGCCCGTATGTAAATGAAATAGAGATTAATAAAAGTAATATTGCAATTTGAAACTTCTTCATAAAAGGCTCATCGTTGTTTAATTATTGGCGGGGAAAATAAGAAAGTGTTTTTTGAGATTGAAATTAAAGAGAGCGTCTCAAAAGTAAATTTCTAATAAATAATCTGCGAAAATCAGTTAAATCTGTGTCATCCGTGGGCTATTATGCAATCAAATATTACTTTTGAGACAGCCTCGATTTAACTTAAACTAACAAAGCGATTACAGCCAAAACATCTATTAGAATTAACATCCAGCTAACCTCCTCTCTCTTGTCTAGTACTAACTTTATTATAGTCCACGAAATAAATCCCCAGATTATTCCTTGAGTAATTGAGTAAGTAAGCGGAATTAAAACCATTCCGAAAAAAGCGGGAATTGCATCATCAAGCCTATTCCAATTTATTTTTATAACCGGCTTCATCATAAACACGCCGACAAGAATTAATGCGGGCGCCGTTGCAATTGAGGGAATTACAGAAAGCAGTGGAGAAATAAACATGAATGGCAGAAATAATAGCCCGGCAACTATTGCCGGTAATCCCGTTCGGCCTCCTTCTTCAACTCCTGTTGCAGATTCAACATACGCCGTACCGGAACTAGTACCAAACAAACCGGAAATTGTTGTAGAGAATGCATCGGCTATTAAAGATTCTTTAACTCTTCTTGGTTCTCCATTCTCATCTACCAAGTCAGCCGCTTCTGCAACGCCTATAAAAGTAGAAAGTGAATCGAACATGTCTGTAAATAGAAAAGCGAAGATTACTGGAAATAATGAGAACTTCAGCGAGTTCACAATGTCTAGCTTGAAAATCAAGCTGAAGTCTGGTAGCGAAAATAATCCTTGCCAAGTTACTAACGTTGGTATTCCAAAATTAAAAGCAGAAGCATCGCCATAAAATCTTCCTATTGGAATTGCCAACAAGGTCGTGAAAACAATTCCCAAAATCAAAGCACCCTTTATTCTCTTGATCACAAAAACAGAAGTAACAATTAGTCCGATAAGAAATGTTACTATGATGGGATTAAATTTGGCCATGCTAACTAAAGTTGCGGGGTTAGCTACTATAAACTTTGCATTCGCAAAACCAATGAATGTTATAAATAATCCAAGTCCGGCAGAAATTGCGTAACGGAGTTGCCTTGGAATCGCATTCAAAATCATAACACGTATATTAAATACTGACAGCAGGAGAAAAATAATTCCCGACCAGAAAACCGTGCCTAGCGCTACCTCCCATTTTACGCCCATACCAAGTACAACTGAATATGTAAAGAATGCGTTGATTCCCATTCCCGGCGCAATAACAATAGGGTTTTTTGCATAAACACCCATAGCGATACTACTGAACGCACTGACTAATACAGTTGCAGTTAGAACTCCGCTAAACGGCATTCCGGTTTGAGAAATCATAGCCGGATTAACAACAATGATATACATCGTGGCCAAAAAGGTTGTGATGCCGGCAAGGACTTCTGTTTTTAAATTGGTATTCAGAGATTTGAAATCAAAATAATCTTTCATCGATTACTCTATTTATGTGAGAAATTGACAAGCAATAATTCGTTTTACAGAAAGTAGTCCGAAACTAAGTCTAAAGTTTTTTAATCTCAATAATATTATCCGTAATTGAGAAATCAAAAGAAAGTATTTTGGCTGCACAAAACAGAATACTCATTGCGGAGAAAACCAATGTCAGTTAAAAAGCTGCTTTTCCTACTCATCATGGTTTTTATTGTCTTCAGTTGCAAAGAAGAATCTACACCAACAGATACTAATGGAAACCAAACTATTAAGAAAAGTTCGAAACGCGGAATCGCATTTGATCTTTCATCGGTCAAAGATTTTGAAGCTCTATCTCCCGGCGTAAGCTTTTGGTACAATTGGGGAACAAGCAGCAACACAAAAGCTCCGGCAAATTTTAACAAAGACTATCAAATGGATTTCGTACCAATGCTCTGGGGTGGAAATACAAGTTCAACCGACATGGCAATAATTAAAAACTATTTCACTAAACATCCGGAAGTAAAATATCTGCTTGTTATGAATGAACCGAATTTAACTGATCAAGCAAATAGAACTCCGGCACAAGCTGCAAGCGATTGGCTTCGCTACGAGCAACTTGTAAGCGAATTAGAAGCTTCCGGCAAAACGGTTTTTCTTGTTGGACCGGCAATGACTTGGGGAACAATGACAAACTATTCCGATCCAATAGTTTGGCTTGACGCATTTTACCTTTCTTATAAATCTGCCAATAATGGAAGAGAACCGAGAATAGACTATCTGGCATTTCACTGGTACGATTACGGTTTGAACGAACAGTTAGACAGACTGAAAAAGTACAACAAGAAGATTTGGGTTACCGAAATGGCTAACTGGAATTCCGTTATAAATTCTTACGCTAAACAAATAGAACAAATGAAACAGATGGTTGGTATCTGCGAAAACCGGGACGATGTTTTCCGCTATGCTTGGTTTTATGGAAGAGGCAGCTTCCCGGACAATCATTTTTCCTACTTATTTACTACAATCGATGGGGAACTTTCAGATTTAGGCAAAGCTTATATGGGTCTTCCTTACAAATAAGTGTTTTTCAAAACTAACTGATAAAATTCCATTGATTTTGATTTCTAAAAAAAATAGTGGGAAATATTTAAAATATGTTGACAGATATTTAAAAATATTTTACTTTTCGATTGAGTTTAATAACAGCAATGTTATTAACGCTCACGACCCAAGTGCTCCCCCCACACTTGGGTTTTTTTTATTCTATCCGAATTCCTCGCAATCCCAAAGAGCCGTTAACCCAAAAATGGGTTTTATTAAGAACATTTATTTCGTCTTCCCCAAAGCTACCTAATCATACAACCAAAATTTTATCCGTTTTTTATTGTCAATAAATAATATAAATTAAAACCGAAATATCATTACTTATCGAAGTTACATTCTATTAATAATATTGGAATCGTACATGAAAAACGGGGCACCCAGCGCTACATCCTTCAGAACTAATTTCACACAAAAATTAATTCAATATTCATCGAGTTTTGACAAAAAGCTAGAAAGGCTAAAACTCCCCAAACCTCTAAAAAGCAAATATGTTCTTGGAGGGGTTTTATTACTGATAATAATTTTAGCAATCGTCTTTTCTACATCCCTTACAAAAGCTCGGACTGATATTCCTACTTACAAGGTTCAAAGAAATAATTTTCTTGTAACCATAACGGAAAGCGGTGAACTAAGAGCAAAGAATTCCCTTTCGATTTTAGCACCAAGGATTAGAGGAAACATAAAAATCGTTTACTTGATTCCCGAAGGAACTTATGTGAAGCCGGGCGATATCGTCTGCTCATTCGATCCCTCCGAAGCTATTGCTACTTTTAAGGGTGCTGAAGCAGCATTGGAAATAGCGAATTCCGACAAAGAAAAATTGGTTGCCAATCAAATGGCGGCTATGGCGCAGATGGAATCTCAACTCAAAAGCGCAGAACTAAGCTTCGAGCTTTCCAAGCTAAAACTTGATCAAGTAAAATTTGAGGCTCAGGCCATTCAACAGCAGAGTAAACTTGAACACGAAAAGAATCGCTTAAGTTATGAACAGACCAAGCAAGAATTTCAATCGAAAAAAATAATTCACAAATCCGAAATGGATATGATGGTTGTGCAGATTAAGCAGCGGCAAAACGATCTGGATAAAGCTCAAAAAGATTTAGACCAGCTTACACTTAAAGCTCCTTCGGAAGGACTTGTAGTTTACGGAAGCAACTGGTCCAACCAAGGAAGAAAGTTTGCAATTGGCGATTCACCTTGGGGCGGCGCAGAAATAGCTACACTGCCGGATCTTTCTTCGATGGAAAGCAAAACAAATATCAACGAAGTAGATGTAAGCAAAATTTCTAACGGAAAAAAAGTAATTGTAAAACTTGACGCGTTTCAGGACTCAAGTTTTGTAGGCGAAGTTTCCGACGTAGCATCTATTGGAAGAAACAAGGACCAGGAATCAAACATAAAAGTTTTTGAAGTGTTGGTCTCGATCAAAGCTCATTCCGAAATATTAAAACCGGGAATGACTACAAGCAACAAAATCATTATTAACGAAATTCCGAATGTACTTTTTATTCCTCAAGAAGCTGTTTTTGAAAAGGATGGGAAAAAAATAGTCTACATAAAAAACGGTTCGGGATATGATATGCACGAAGTAGAGTTGGGTGAAAAAGGAGAAGATTATATTGTCGTTAAGAAAGGAGTGGCTTCCGGCGATGAGGTTGCGTTATTAGATCCAACAATCGAACCCAAAAATAACGCACCAGCTGCAGAAGAAAAAAACATGGCAATGCCCGGCAAAGGAAAATAGCCATGAAAGAAATGGAGAATTTTTTAATTGGCATAAAGGAGCTTAAAGCTAATAAAATGCGTACGGCTCTTACAATGCTCGGAATTATTTTCGGCGTTGGAGCAGTAATAGCAATGCTGTCTATTGGCGAAGGCGCCCGGCAAGAAACACTTGAGCAAATTGAGTTGATGGGAACCAACAATATCATTGTAAATACCAAAACTGTTTCGCTCAAAGGCAATAAATCGAAAGCGATGTTCTCCCCCGGTTTGAATCTGAAAGATGCACTCGCTATCAAAGATCTAAATCCATACGTAGAAGTTGTGTCGCCTCAAAGAGAGTCCATAAATCAGATTCTATACAAATCCAACATTATAGAAGTAAAAGTAATTGGTGTTTCTCCGGATTATCCTTCCATATACAACTCTCAAGTTTCGTCCGGAGAGTATTTTAAGCAAAGTCATGTTGAAAATTATTCCAATGTCTGTGTAATTGGTTACGGTATAAAAGAGAAGCTTTTCAAATTTGAAAACCCGGTTGGAAAAGAAATCAAAGTAAACGACCTCTGGTTCAAAGTAATTGGAGTAATGGCTTCCAAAAATATTTCTTCATCCGGCATAGAGAATTTAGGATTGCGGGATTTCAACGAAGACATGTACATTCCAATTACGACAATGATTTATAAAATGAAGAAATATGTTCCGCCGAGCTCCGGTGTATTCAGCATAGGAAACATGACTGTGTTTTTCGGAGGTGGAAACGTTGCACAGAACTACGACCGCACTTCTATTAATCAAATTACTGTTAAGATCAAGAAAGATGTTTCGGTTTCTGCCGCCGGGGCGCTGACAAGCCGAATACTTGAAAGACGTCATTACGGAGTTCCCGATTTTGAAGTTGTTGTTCCCGAGCAGCTTCTTGAGCAGAAACAAAAAACACAAAAGATTTTCAACGTAGTAATGGGAGCAATAGCGGGAATTTCTCTGTTGGTGGGGGGAATCGGAATCATGAATATTATGTTAGCCAACATTTTAGAAAGAACAAGAGAGATTGGAATACGCCGCGCAATAGGCGCTACTAAGAAACATATCCTTTATCAATTTATGTATGAAGCTATGACAATAAGTATTCTAGGTGGAGTCTTGGGTATAATAACCGGCTTCATTCTAACATCTGCAATTACGGGATACGCAGAATGGAGAACTATAATAACTCCATATTCTGTTATACTCGCGTTTTTTGTTTCGGTTGGGGTAGGGCTAGTTTTTGGAATTTATCCGGCGAAAAAAGCGGCGGAGAAAGATCCAATCGAATCTTTGCGTTACGAATAAATTTGTTCAGACAATCGGTGACAAACAAAATTATAGTTCTCTATTAATCAATTCTGATGGTGTAAAGATGAAAAAAGTTTTATTAGTAGTGATTTTATTACTCACACTTTCTTTTCGTATAGATGCACAAAAAACATTAACTCTTGACGAATCAATATCTACTGCGCTAAACGAAAGCTACAGTATTAAGTCGGCCGAGCAAACCCTAATTAGTTCTCAAAAGAATTTAGAGTCAATTAAAATGGGGTTGCGTTCTTCGGTAGATTTTGAGTTTGACATTCCAAGGTATAGCAGAAGTCTCTCAAGCCAATTTAATCCGCTAACCGGAACAGAGCAATTTTTCACTGTTGGCAATACAACTGTTGAAGGTAGACTTTCCATTAATCAACCTATTTTATTTACAAACGGAACTGTTTCTATTGTTAGCTCTATTTTCGGGCGCGATCAGTTTGCCGACGTGTCGGGAACTACTCGCGATTATTTTTCTAACCTCAGCATACGATTGAATCAGCCTTTATTCACCTTTAATTCGCAGCTTGGTAATTTGGAGCGTGCAGAGATAAATCTTGAAAAGACAAAACGAAATTATTCAAGAGCAGAGCGGGAAATAATTTACAATGTGACAGCTTCATTCTACAATCTATATAAAGCAAAGAAAAGTGTTGAGATTACTGAAGAGAAAGTAAAGCAAACAGAAGATTCATATACTACAGCGATGAATAAGTTTAAGGCTGGATTAATTGCCGAAGTAGAAGCTTTGCAGCTTGAAGTTGATTACGCCGCGAGTAAGAATGAGTTGTTGAACGTAAAGCAGATTTACGAAGAAGCCAAAAACGATTTCAAACTACTGATTGGCCTTAACATCAACGAGGAAATTGATATTTCCGTTCAGCTGGAATATTCTCCGTTAGAATTAAATATTGACGACGCTGTAAAATCAGCTTTAAGCAATCGCCCGGAAGTTCTTAACTCCGAAGCCGACCTTGAACTTGGCAAATTAAATATCGACGAAGTCGATTCCCGCAGAACTATCAAAGCTGAGTTAAACGCCAATTACGGAATCAATAAAAACGACAATAAGTTTGATAGTATTTTCAACAACTTTGCCGATTCGCGAAGCGTAACCATGACGGTTTATGTTCCGATTTTGGATTGGGGGAAAAATAGTTTTGCAGTTGAAGCTGCTTACGCTGATTACAAAATGACCGAGCTGTTCCAACAGAATTTGAAGAAGCAAATCGAGAAGGAAGTTACTTCTGCAATTAACCGGCTTAATTCTTCCAAGGCAAGAGTAGAAATATTAAAGAAGGGCGTAGAGATTGCCGAGAAGAGTTATTCCATAAGCCTAGAACGATTTAAATCCGGGCACATTACAAGTTTCAATTTATCACAAATGCAATTAAAGCTTACAGACTCTAAGATGAACAACTTGAGTGCAATTATTGATTACAAACTTGCATTAGCAGACTTGGAAAGAAAGACATATAAGCTTTATCACTAAATATTATTTAAAACTAACCGGCTGATTCTTTCAATAGAAATCCAATTACAAAGCGTATATTTAAACGCAAGTTCCCTCGCAAAAGCTCGCAACGCTTAAATAAGTATTCTTTACAGCGATTTTTTTTCTACTTTAAGTGTAACAAATAGGTGTTTGATGGAATTGTCAGTTGGAATTAAAGTTAAGTACATTTTCCCCTTACCGGAAGAAAATACCAATCAGTGTTTTATTGGTATTATCGAAACCATTGGAGAATCATTTCTCACGATACGAGATGAGTGGCATACAATACTCAAAATTTCCTACAAGAATTACGACTACATTGTTCCTATAGAACAGCCTGAAAGTATGCACTCAATCTAAAGTGCGAGCATTTTTTTTATATATCCAGATACATCCTCTAGCCCGTTTCGTAAATCAGACGCTTTAATGTTTCTTAAATATTGCGCTGCTTTGGCTTCGTCGCGCAACACTTCATTAACTTGTTCTGCCAATTTGTTTATATCTTTTTCATAAATCCCTAATTCATTTTCAACAACAAACTCTACGTTACCCTTCTCTTGTTCCCATAAATATCTGTTGATAAATGGAATTTTCCCCGAGAGCAATATTTCCGAAATGGTTGATGCACCACACTTGGTAATAATTACGTCAGAAATACTTATGAGCTCATACACAAAATCGACAAAACCAAAAACTTTTAACGATTCGAGTCCATGGTCGTTCTTAAATCTTGTCATTTTAGCAAGCAAACTTTTATTCTTTCCGCACACTACCGCAATTTCGTAACTGCTTGATTTCTCGAATATCGCATACACAATACTTTTTGCGTTTCTAATACCATCCGCCCCGCCAAGGAGCAAAACTATTTTTCCGTTTCCAAATCCATGTTTTTTTTTAAGCTCTTGGGAATCAACATTCTGTTGTGCTGATGAAAACTTTGAATTAATTACGAATGGGAACACCTTGATATTGTTTTCGCTAATGCCCTCAGCAATACATTTTCTTTTCAGCTTTTCGCTGAAAAGAATGTAATCCAAATTCTTTCTGATAAACCAGAGGGGATGAGCCGTATATGGATCTGTTACAATAGTAACTACTTTTATGTTTAGCTTGGTTATATCCAAAACATGATAAACCGGCTCAATCATAAAAAAGTGAAGGAGAACAATTAAATCCGGCTTTTCTTCAATTATTCTCTTTGTAATATATGATTGAGTGTTGCTTGTAACTAAAAAGCCGCTGATTCTTGCAATGAATTTGAACTTGTGAAAAAAATAAATCACCTCGTATAGCCACTCAGCTCTGTTCTGCAAAAAGCGGTAGCCTTCTTCCAATGCTAATTTCGCAAACCACGAACTCCCGGCAAGTCCATCTACTAAAACAGTTTCAATTTGGTCGGAATTGTGCTCTAACAAATAATTGGAAATCGCATTTGCGGGAGCCGCATGTCCTCCGCCGGTTTTCAAATAGACAAACATGATTTTCTTTTTCATGCTCTTATCTCATTACGGGCGAGTTATTTTCGTTTAGCCGTCCCGTCTCTAATATTTCCATGATGTTATACGTTCCCAATTTTCTGGCTCGCAAAAATCCAGACCAAGCGGCCTCTGCAAGTGATCCGTTATTCAGCAAGGCAATCAACCATTGATGCGTATACTCCGGCTTAATTTGTTTTATTCCGGCACGTATTTCCATTAA
Source organism: Ignavibacteriota bacterium (assembly GCA_043807765.1). Taxonomy (GTDB): domain Bacteria; phylum Bacteroidota; class Ignavibacteria; order Ignavibacteriales; family Melioribacteraceae; genus Stygiobacter. Next base: position 5,396 of record JAZDFQ010000050.1, on the reverse strand, counting down.
CCATTTTCTATTAAACTTTTCTTGAGAGCCAATTGCCGGCGCCATTATTATCGGCAATCCCAACGCACAGTAAAATGAAAGCTCGCTTGGTTTTGTCCAGAGAATATCTGTTTCTTGAAGAACGCTTGTGTAACGGTTAAAATATTCCGGTATTGTCGGCTCGTAAATTACTTCAATCTGGTTTTTATCATTCGTTATATTTTTAATTTGTTCATCAAAATATGCTTTCACATTATTACGTATTCCCGCAATCAAATACAGTTTAATTTTATTATCCAGAATTAAGTTCTTAAGACTCTTTGCGATTGCCGCACCTATTTCTTTTTGCGCCCCGGCGCCCCCAACGGAATAAGTAATGGTGATTTTATCGGTCGTCTCCGACTTACAATTCTCATCACCCAAAAAGTGTTTAACACTTACCCCGTGTCTCGCCCAAAATATTCCTTTAGGGTCAAGTCTTTTTAACCGTAAAGCCAGATTACGTTTTAATACATTCAGATTTCTGCTGCCCAGTAATTCTAGCGGTAGTGGAAAGCCGGTTGTAATTACCTTTTCTGCTGGAACGCCGTAAGCTTTTAACCTTTGCGCAGCTTTTCCGCATGGCGCGAAGTATACAATTCTGCTTTCCCACGGTTCTTTTGCAACCCAAACTCTGTTAATGTCGGCATCGCAAATGATGCAGTAAACTTCCCCAACACCGTGCATATTTGCAGCAATTGCCGGTGCATAAAAAGAAGTAACAAGCGGAATGTCTTTCTCCTTTATTCGCTCCAGCATTCCGGAACAGAGACCTTTACCAATATTTTGTTCGAGAAAATCCACTTGAATAGTTTTATTAGACAAATCTCTAAGAGGATAAAAAGTAGGAATCCGCAGCATAGTATCTAAAACGCCGAAGATTGGATTGCCGACAATAGGTAAGCTCTTAGCTCTCGACATAAACTCATACGCGTTAAGAAAGCGCTTCCATAATTTTTCCTCACTCTTACTAGCGCATGAGTTTGACCCGACATTCAAAATATCATCATACGCAATATGTTTTAGCGGATAGACAGCCCTATGATGGCCGTAACCCATATCCGCCGAGACAACCCATGCTTGTTTTTTTTCTTCGCTCAATTAACCCGCTCTTTTAGTTATACGGCTACAAAACAATACACAAACTTACTTCTACAGCAATTGTTTTAACAGTCCCGCCAAAAGAAATAATGATTTATTAATATGAAGTGCCGGTTACATTGAATTCGGTTACTCGGACCCTTCTTGACTATCTTTATCGCTAGAATTAAGTTAAGTTGGTTTAAAAGAAATGCGCTTAGTTTTGATTTGCAAATTCCATCAAAAACTATTGGGTTTAATGCAAAGCAGAAAACATAATACCGTCTTATCATCAATTTTATTGCTGCTATTAATCATCTATACAACAAACATTTACCCGCAACAATTTGTTGGTAAATCCGGTGTTGATTATTCGAGCTTTCTTAACTGGGGATATAATTACGACAGCACACTTGTTTTTCTTAAAAGCATAGCGAAAAGTCCTTTTGTGAAAATTGATTCAATAGGATCGAGTGTTAGAGGAAGAGCAATATGGATGATTACCATAAAAGACACATCGCCCCAATCCGGGAAAATTTTCAGAACAACACTTCACGCAAGAACTCACCCTAGCGAACGGCAATCCCAGTGGTTAACCCAAAAGATTGTTGAAAAATTAATTGGCAACTCAGCCGTTGCGTCTGCATTAAGAAGCCATGTAATTTTTAATATTGTGCCAATGTACAATCCCGATGGAGTTGAATTGACCTTACCTAGAGAAAATTCAAATGGCGTTGATCTCGAAAGAAATTGGTTCGTATCAAATCCTCAACCCGAAGTAGCCGCATTGAAAAAGAAATATTTTGAATTTATGAACAGCTCTATTCCGATAAGAGTTGCCCTCAATATGCACGGAGATAATTCTTCAAAGGGGTACTTTGTTTATCATCATGAAAAGGGAACATCTGCCGATTACACAGTTGATGAGAAAAACTTCATTTCTCTTGTACGGTCTAATTGGCCGGAAGGAATTGCCGATTGGAATCAGTTTGTCAGCTGGACAGATGGAACTCCATTACTTTATCCGGAAAGTTGGTTTTGGGTAAATTACCACGAAGCAGTTATGGCGCTTACTGTTGAGGAAATTCCGGTGCCCTCTAAAAATGATATTGTAATTGAAAAAACCGCTAACGCACTATTGAATGGTCTCGCTCACTATCTCGGAGTTGCAACCGGCATTGAGCAAGATGAATCTCCACTGCCAAGCAATTTTCAGTTGAGCCAGAATTATCCCAATCCGTTTAACCCAACAACTACCATTAGGTTTTCTCTTCCGTTTGAACAGCAATTAACAATTAAGCTGTATGATTTGCTTGGCAGCGAAGTAAAAACACTTGCCGAAGGATTTTTCTCTGCGGGAAACCACACGGTAAATGTTTCTGCGGATGATTTAGCAAGCGGAGTTTACATTTACCGTCTGCAAAGCCAAAGATATACGGCTTCTAAAAAGTTGATTCTGCTTAAATGATAATTATGTCTTTCTGAGTCCGCTGAACGGTGGGCGAAGAATCTCTTGTTGAATTCGAACGCGGTTGTTCACTTAAAACTAACTTCTTGACAATCTTCATCTCTCTAATTAAGTTGAACTCAGCTTAAAATGTTTCCATTTAATTCAGCTACGGGGAAACCGGAAAATGAACGAAGAACGTAGAGTGTAGAACGAAGGTAAATATAGTTTGCATAAAGGTTCTCTCGGAAAGCAATAAGACAAGCTGCGCCAAATAGATTTTATACGAACAAACTAAAAAGACGGAATGCTTGTCCGCCGCTTGCTGGCAGAATATCAGCAAGGTAGTGTGATTTTATTTTAATAAACCAAATGAAAGCTGGTAGATATGATGCACGCAAGTGCGTAAGCTAATCGGGATAATTAATAGTTAGGCGCTCAAATCCAAAAGGAATCTTATGGCAAATTCAAGAGATGAGTTTGATAAAAAAATAATAGAAGCTTCAGCAAAAAGATCATCTTATATATGCTCGAACCCTGATTGTAGAGCCTTAACCATAGCACCGTCAGAAACTGATTCTTCAAAATATATTTATGTGGGAGTAGCTTCTCATATTACTGCGGCTGCACAGGGCGGTCCAAGGTACGATTTTACTAAGAAACCAGCTGAACGTAGTTCAATTGAAAATGCAATTTTCCTTTGTTCTACCTGTAGTGTTATGATCGATAAGAATAATGGTCTTGATTTTTCAGCTGAGATGTTGAAAAAGTGGAAAAGCGAACACGAAAAATGGGTAAGATCTCATCTAAATAAATCTGTCGATTCAATATTACACATCGTTGATGGGGAACATCACGCAAGTGGTATTGGTAATGTTACTGGCTTAGAAATTAAAAGTCCAACTATCATAAAACCTGGCACTAAAGTAATGGCTGAAGGAATTGGTAATATTATTGGGACTAAAATTGGAGAATAATTATGCAAGCAATTAGTTTCTTCGGATATATTTGCCCTAAATGTAAAACGACTATTGATATTGGGGCAATCGTGGGCAACGATAAAATTCATTGCCCTACTTGTAAAATAGAAATGGTGCCGAATAAACAAGGTAGATCAGTTTCAGCAAATGTTCATTGCAAAAAATGTAATTCAATTTTTGGAATAATTAACTCAGATAAATGTCCAAATTGTGGAACTCCTTTTTAATAATAATGAGCCTAAACCGCGTCTCTGCTCGACCGCTTCTTGGATGCGCCATTGCTGTTATGGACGAACGCGTGAAAAACAACGTAGTTACAAACACATGAACCCTTGGTTAGAAATAGAGCTTAAGGATTACGAAAGCCACATGCTTTACCTTCAATCGGGGCATATGCAAAATCGTTTACCTGCTAAATAAATATGGTTGATAAGCCATATTTATGTATGTATATTTAAATCGAAAACGAGATGTAACTTTAATGAAACCTTCCTCTTTTGAATGGGATGCGGTTAAAAACAAGTTGAATCAAAAGAAACACAACATTTCTTTTGAAGAAGCTCAGTATGCTTTCTCAGATTCAAATAGAATTATTGTTAGAGACTTAGAACATAGCGAAAGCGAAGAGCGGTTCTATTGCTTTGGTAAAATTGCCGAGAATATAGTTACTGTCCGTTTTACATATAGAAATAATAAAATCAGAATCATTGGAGCCGGATATTGGCGAAAGGGAAAACAGATATATGAAAAAGAAAATAAAATATAGTGATGAAAAAATAGGAGAAGTAGAAGTTGTGAAAGACTTCCTACCGAAACCCGAAGAATTGGTCTTCAAAGAGAATACAGTTAAAGTTACACTAAACTTGAGCAAATCAAGTATTGAATTTTTTAAAGGAATCGCTCGAAAACACGGAAGCCAATATCAAAAGGTAATTAGAAATTTACTGGATAATTATACTTCCCATTATTCCGAGTAAACATATTAAGCCAGTCAATCAAAACAAAGCCGCTACAAACACATGAATCCTTGGTTAGGAATAGAGCTTGAAGATTACGAAAGCCACATGGCTTTATCTTCTATTGCACAAGCACAATACTTATCAAGAGTGTTTTCTAATGCTATAGAAAAATATTCTTCAAAATCCGTTGCAATTCTGGGTTGTGCCGGTGGCAATGGTTTAGAAGCAATTTCAAAGTCGCGTGTTGAGCGTGTTGTCTGTGCTGATATCAATCCGGATTATATTGCGGCGGCAAAGAAAAGATTTTCCGGTTCATTCAAGCAATGCGAGTTTCTCTGCGCCGATATTTTGTCTTCATCATTTTCATTTAAGCCGGTAGATTTAATTTTTGCCGGACTCATTTTCGAATACGTCGATTACAAAGCTGCCCTTGCAAACATCTGGAAAGTTATTAACCCATCCGGCAAATTGGTTGCTGTGTTGCAATTACCAAACGAAGCAATACCGGAAATTTCTCCAAGCCAATACACAAGTTTAAACAAGCTAAATAGAATTTTTAACTTTGTCTCTCCTAACGGTTTTCAAGAAGCCGCTAAGCTGCACCAATTTGAAATCATCGAGAGCAAACGGACAACGCTTCAATCTGACAAATCATTTCAAGAAATTGTTTTTCAAAAACTAGCATAGCTTCCCACGCCTTAAAGTGCCCTATGAAACATTAAGACTAAGTCATGGTGAGCTTGTCGAACCATGACACTACAAGCTAAATTATCACACTTCGACAAGCTCCATTAGACTTATGATAGAAATAATTATTTTATAGAGCAACTAAATAAACAAATGTACAACTATCCACACACCAGAAAGAACTGAGCAAGTCTAAGCTTGGCTCAAGGTGAAAACTAGACGCTG
>JAZDFQ010000049.1:0-5340 GCA_043807765.1 Ignavibacteriota bacterium | reverse complement strand
GTTACGCAAGAGCTGAACTTTATGAAGTTTTCTTAGTGAAACTTGGTGACTTTGTGCCCTAGTGGCTCGATTTCTTATATTTTCTTTTGCCACCAAGTCACAAAAGCACCAAGAAATCACAAAGTGCGTAACTTCAGTTAACTAATATAATTTCTCACGCTTCCTCGCTAAAAGAGCACTCAATCTAAAGTTTTAAATAAAAAAGCAGATAATAGGGTGAAATAACTTTGGACTTTATGGCTGCTAAAACTATTAATAGTGCTGATATAACGGTAGGGGTCGAACTTGCCGAACCGGTAATGAATCTCTACGGACAAATGCTGCTAGCCGCTGGTACAGTTTTGTTGGAAAACCACCTTAAACTTTTCAAAACGTGGGGAATACACTCTGTGATTATTAGAAGTGAGGAGACTGTAGTACCGGCTGATTTAACTAAAACTTTGGATTTTGAAACGATGACAATTCTAAAACGGAGAATGAACTGGACTCCGATGAATGATCATGAGTCGGATCTTTTTAATCTCGCAATACAAATAATTTCGAAACCAAAACTATAGTTGGCAGATAATGGATTTTAGTGAAAGAATAAAAAGTTCGGTTAATAACTTACCAACATTGCCCACAATATATTCTCAGATTTCAGAAGCAATGGATGATCCGCTGGCAACTAACGAGAAGATTACGAAGATTATTTCTTCGGATCAATCCTCAGCGTTCAAGGTTTTGAAAGTTGCCAACTCTCCTTTGTACGGATTGCACGGAAGGATAGATTCTGTTTCGCAAGCGCTTATATATCTGGGTCATAATGAAGTAAAAAATATTGTGTTTGCACTTTCTGTAATGAAAATCTTTTCGAAGGATAAAAATGTTAGGGGATTACGCCCGGTTGATCTTTGGGCTCACTCTATTGGTGTTGGAGTTGTTACAAGGAACTTAGGTATTGCAATAGGAGAAAAAAATATTGAAAATTATTTCTTAGCCGGAATATTTCATGATATAGGTAAAATTATCTTTCTTGAATTTGCAGCTAAAGAGTATCAAAGGGTTGTTGAACTAGTCGCAGAAAAAAACTGTCCAATAAAAGAAGCCGAAAAAGAAGTTTTTGGAATAGATCATGCGGCGGCGGGACAAATTTTAGCCGAGAAGTGGAGACTTCCGCAAACTATCCAGAATACTATATATTATCATCACGCCGAACAAAAAAATAAAAGTATAACTCCACTACTCGCTTCGGTGCATCTTGCAAATATTATTGCCCATATACTTGGCTTTGGGTCTGGAGGCGATAACTTGATAGCTCAGCCAAACCCAATAGTATGGGAAGTGTTGAATCTTAGGCGGGGAATACTGCTTTCTCTAAAAGATAAATTTCTAGAAGACTATTCTCAGACTATAAAACTTATGCTGATGTGACTTTATGTCCGAAAATTACAAAGAAAAATATGACCAACTTTACACGGCATTAACTTTTATTCAACATGCTAACGATTCTATAGAAAGCGTTGATGAACTAATTTCACACCTAAACCGTAATTGCTCCAGTTTAACAAAATGCCGCGTGTCTTCGTTTTTCTTACTTAACCCAGCCACGTTTGAGTTTGAGCTAACCGGTTCGTATACATCTAGCCGGACGATTGAAGTGCAAAAGGCATTTAATGATCTGCTTGAAGCCGGGTTTATAGCTGAAGCATTAATGTCCGGCAGCAGCATTCAGAAGCAAATTAGTAATTACGAGATTGTACATTTGGCGCCTCTGAAATCAAACGAAATGATATACGCTGTTCTATTGTTGATCTGTGATAGAAAGAATGGATTCGAAGAGGAGGGCAAGTTAATTTTATCATCTCTTACTTCGGTTTTTTCTTTGAAGTATTTCTCTTTGCTTAAAAACAGAAAAAGTACTGCCGTAGACAAAAGGGGAACGACAACATTACTGGACCAAATAAAATCTTTACAGCAAGGTGCTGAAGATTTGCACAAGATTATCGATTCCATACATGAAGGAATTTTTATTATTGATAAATCAACCAAGCTAATCTCGGATGTTAATCTGACTGCCGCGCAGCTAATTAAAACTTCTAAGGAGAGCTTAATTGGTAGGAATAAAGAAGACTTCTTTTTGTTTTTTGATACTACTATGTTTAAAGAAGAAATCATTACCAGAGAAGAAGCATTGCTAGTCAATGCCGAAGGAACCACCATACCAATTATTCATGCCGCAACAGATATTCAGCTTGGTAATTATGATTATCAGATCATCAGCTTTCTTGATATTTCCGAAAGAAAAATGATGGAAGACAAAATCCAGCAAAACAGATTTAATCTGGAATTTATAGTTGAAGACAGAACAAGAGAATTGCTAAGATCTAATAAAGAACTTGAACGAGAAATTGCCGAAAGAGAAAAGGCTCAAGAAGAGAATTTGAAGCTCATATCGGCCGTTGAGCAAACCAATTCGTTAATAACAATTACAAACCTTGAAGCAAAAATTGAGTATGTGAATAATGCAATTATTACGAAAACCGGTTATCAATTTGATGAGCTGGTTGGGAAGACGCCGGTTGTCTTTAAAGGAAGAGGACTAGATGCAGAAAGTTACCGGGCTTCTATCTCGGCTGTAAAAGAAGGTAAGCAGTGGAGCGGTGAGCATTTGATGAGAAAGAAGAACGGTGAACTTTTCTGGGTCTCAACGCACATTTCACCAATCAAGAATTCAAGAAACGAAAACATCAAGTACATGGCGGTGCAAGAAGATATTACGGAAAGAAAAAACGCCGAACTGCAGATACTAACCGCAAAAGAGAAAGTAGAAAAAGCCGAGAAGGCAAAATCATCATTACTTGCAAATATGAGTCACGAATTTAGAACACCTCTAATTTCTATTCTCGGTTTTAGCGAATTACTAGAATATGATTTGTCTGATAAAGAACAACTGGAAATGGTTCACGCAATACAAAGCGGCGGAAAGAGATTATTAAACTCTCTAGAAAGCGTACTTCTATTATCGCATTTGGAATCTTCTAATCTCAACTTTGCAATGAAACAAGTAAACATAATTCCACTTATTCATAGTTCGGTTAAACTGTTTACTCCCGAGGCGCATAAGAAATTTCTTGATCTCAATTTCGAATCATCCTTAGAAGAGATAATGGTTTCAACGGAAGAAAAGTATTTCACTCAAACACTGAATAATCTGGTTGATAATGCAATCAAATACACTATCAAGGGTGAAATCAATATTACACTGGATTATACTATTGAAAACGACATGGACTACATCTTAATTAGAATTAGTGATACCGGAATAGGGATAAACGATGAAGATCAATCAATTATTTTCGAAGCTTTCCGGCAAGCCTCGGAAGGTTATAACAGAAACTATGAGGGATTTGGACTTGGATTAACTATAGCCCAAAAAACCATTCATCTTATGAATGGAAAAATTAGTGTTATGAGTAAACCAAATGAGGGGTCTGTATTCACAATTTGGCTTCCATTTAGTTCAATCAAATAAAAAATTATTGTTGTCAGATAAAAATATATAAAGCCTACTAAACTTGTGTTTATAAGTTGCCTTGCATTATTTTATGAAAAACAAAAACAGAACCTTCCTACTCATAAAATAAGGATAATTGAAAGGTAGTTTTGTGGTTAAATATTCCTATTCCTAATCCGGATTTTAAGAATTTGAACAGTTTGATATAGGTCATCAAATGATAACGGATGACAGAAACCATGCTAGTATAAGCCCACTTTCTCTCTGCCTTACGTTGAATAACGAGTAGTAGCAGCTACAGAATAAGGTTGATCCAAATCCGAATCTCAATTGCATTTTGCCTATCACCCAAGAGTATTTCAATGGGAAGCTTTGGTTGAGCCCTTAAATGTACTAGTCACAATATAATCTGACAACTCCCATTGTTAGTTAAGTTTAAGCTTCAAGATCACGCCCAAGCATTTTGTCTTCTGCAAGATGCTTGGTTTGTAAAAATGTTTCCATTGGTGTTTTACCATCGCAATGTTTTCCACTATGAGGTCTCTCTTCGTTGTAACTCTTGATCCAAAGATCAACATCTGTTTGTAATTCTTCAAGAGTGGTATAAATCTTTTTTCTAAATGTCACTTGATAAAATTCAGTGAGTATCGTTTTATGAAAACGTTCGCAGATTCCGTTTGTTTGTGGATGTCTTGCTTTGGTTTTACTGTGATCGATATTCTCAAGGGCAAGGTAAAGCTCATACTCATGAGCTTCTGGTCTACCGCAATATTCTGTGCCTCTATCAGTTAGTATTCGTAACAGTGGTATTCCTTGAGCTTCAAAGAACGGTAATACTCGATCATTAAGCAAATCAGCAGAGACAAGAGCTATCTTTCTGTCGTAAAGTTTAACATGAGCAACTCTGCTGTACGTATCGATAAATGTCTGCTGATATATTCGGCCAACTCCCTTAAGATTGCCAACATAATATGTGTCCTGTGCACCTAAATATCCTGGGTGCTCAGTTTCTATCTCACCAAATGCTTCTTTGTTTTCTTTGCGTCTTTCAAGGGCAATTAATTGAGCTTCGGTAAGTATAAGATTTTCCTTTGCCATTTTTTCTTCTAAAGCTAAAAGTCTTTTCTTAAACGTTTCGAGGCTATGTCTCAGCCATATACTTCTTACTCCTCCTGGTGAGATAAACACTGCTTGTTTTTTCAATTCGTTGGATGCTCTGAATTGTCCATAGGCTGGATACTCAACTGCTAAGGTCACTACTGCTTCTTCGACTTTATCAGCAACACGATTCTTCATGTTGGGTTTCTTTCTACTGATCTCTAGTAACGCTGACTCTCCACCTTCATCGTACAACTTCTTAAAACGATAAAAGCTATCTCGGGAATATCCGAATATCTTACAAGCCTTACTGACATTACCCAAATGATTGGAAAGCGCTAACAACCCCACTTTGTTCTTGATGATTTTTTCTTCGGTACTCATCTGACTCTTCCTTCTGTTAGTTTATAATTTATTACTTTTTTAACAGAAGTGTCAGATTACATCTTAACTACTACATATAAATACAAATAAAAATTAATAATCGCTCAAAATTCTTCTTTGGTGTTCTGTTGTCAAGCAATCTATGCTTGTTGGTTGTGTTGTAATTTACACTGCATTTTCCAATTATTTTTTGGCATTATAAAACAAAAGGAACCAATTATTTAGAAACCTCTGAAAAATTATTGAGGATTTAAAAACTTTTTTGTTAATAGCGTTGTAAGAGAGTAAACAAACCAGAGAAGATGATGCGAACCAACAAGATTAATAATATCGATTTGTTTACCCAAGCAGCCAACGAAGGA
>JAZDFQ010000048.1:0-8893 GCA_043807765.1 Ignavibacteriota bacterium | reverse complement strand
CAAGTATTATTGCGGATCAACAGATAATCTTGAAAGAAGGATACATCAACATAATTCGGGATATTCTAAGTCTACGAAAGGCGGTAAGCCTTGGATAGTCAAATATTCTGAAGAGTATTGTGATCGTTCATCAGCAGTTCGAAGAGAGACGGAAATTAAAAAGAAAAAGAGCAGAGCATTTATCGAAAAGCTGATTTTGGGGGAGAGCGTCCCGAATGAAATTCGGGAAGGTCATCGGTTCTCCAAAAAGACTCCGCACATTATTTAAAAGAAATCGGAGGAACCCGTTTAGCTCCACAAAATGAAGAGGCTGTCTCAGAAGTAATTATTCAAATAAATAATCTGCGAACATCTGTTAAACCTGCCCGTCCGGCAGGCGGGTCTGTGTCATCCGCGGGCTATTCTATGATAAAACATTACTTCTGAGACAGCCTATTCTTGTTTAAATTTTTATTGCAGCATTACTTACCGTAATACCAGATACCTTGCGTCGGCATTCCGGTTGTCAACTCAAGCTTCCATGACGAGGCGCCAATCTCTAATACCTTCTCATTAACAACATTCCAACCCTTCTTTAGGTTGAGATTATACTTTCGACAATCGGTAAAAGGATTTCCGTTTGGATCTTTCTGACTGCAACTTGATTCTCCGGTTATGGTAACATCTCGATCAGCAAAGACTAGGCTTATTTGATAATCGCCGGGATCAAGTCTTGCATTCTTTTCGGCATCGTAACCATATGAAACAACGCCAACTCTTTGTCCGCTATTCTTATCTAATATGAAAAAATGAGCGGTTGCTACACGTGCGTTGTAATCGCTAATTGTTAACGTATTGCTGCATGTATTTGGATCGATGTATAAGTATTGACCTTGGCGTAAAAAGGTTTGATTTGGTGCAACTGCAGATGAAATAGAGAATTCACCGAGGGGAGAAACATCAGAAGAAGCAAACCTTGACAATTCTTGCGTCTGGTAGTTTGTTTCTCCAACCACTAATGCTTTGCCAGTTCCTTCTTGCCAAAATTCAAATTTACCGTTAAGTGATAATGGAAATGTACCGCCTAAATCCGGTTGAGTTGGTTGGTAATACCAGCTTCCGCCGCCAGCGGTTGCATTAGTAAGTTCTTTTTTATTAGCTGTCTGAGTGAATTCGAGAAACTTAGTTTGAATCCTATTCCATCCTTTTTGCAGAGACAAATCCATAGTAGTTTTGTCGTTACTAGGCTCTCCATTCTGATTAGTGAAATTGCAACTTGATTCGCCTTTCACTGTTACTGGTTTATCAGCAAAAACAAATTGAAATTCAGCATCACCGGCATCACGAAAACCATTTTTATTTATGTCAGTCCCATAATACACTTCAGAAATTAATTTTTGATTAGTCTTGTCAACTATTATCATTCTAGAAGTTGCAACAACAGCCTTAGGATCGGAAGCCGTAATGTTTATTGAGCAATTCATCTGGTCGGCATACAAATTCTGAGGCTGGCGCAAAAACATCATTTCTGGAGATTTTGTTTTTGCAATCATAAATTTTCCATCCGCTGAAATATCTGCAAAAGCAAAAGGAAAGAATTGATTTGTCTGATAGTTGTATTCGCCAAGCTGCAGTTGCTTCCCGCTTCCTTCATACCAGAATTCAAATTTCGCGTCGATATTGATATCATACTCGGATTGTAGAATCGGGCGATCATCAGTAAAAAACCATCTGCCACCGGAAGATAATCTTGTTGAAATTAGAATAGTGCTTGAGTTTTGACTCAGCTCAGTGGTTTTAAAAACAACTTTGTTCCATCCAATTTTTAACTTAGCGTCAATTTGATTTTTATAAGACGCTCCATTCTCTCCTAAGCATATTTTTTCACCTCGCATTGCAACAGTATCTTTGGCATAGATGTATTCCGTATAAAAACCCCCAACACTCAGCGAAACCTTATCTGTCATTTCGTCTGTTGCGTGATAAACTTTTCCAATTACTTTATTCGGATCTTGCTCGGTAACAATAAATGATGCACTAGCTACCTGCGCGCCTTTATTCGATATTGATAATGAACCCGTACAATTATTTTCAAATGGACCTTCTCCAACTGCATCAAATGAATAATCCGGTGGAATAACCAGCGAATCCAATTTAAAAAAACCGTTGCTCGAAATTGGAGTTGAACCAAGTGGAGTAAATTTCCCGGAATTGTCTTCGAAGCCATATCGCAAAATTTTATCGCTGCCAAGTGTCCAGTTATCAAAATTTCCGCTTATGGATTTCAAATCGCTTTTGGTTGGGTCGGAATCAAGCAAGTCGCAGCTGCTGTTAAAGATTAAACAAGCAAATAAAACAACTGATAGAAATAATCTTTTCAAGGTTCCCTCAAATTAAACTTTTGAAAGATAGATAAAATCTTCTCGGGCGAAAATTGATTTGAATCAATTGTGCCGGAGAGCATGGTGGTTAGTGGCCGGCATCTGTCTTTTGCATAATCGTGTGAATTTGTGCAAAGTTATTTTGCAATCTTCTTAATTCACTTTCAAGCTTATATATCTTGTAAGATTCGAGCGACTCTTTTCCGCCAAGAAGCCAGTTTACGTCGCAGCCTAATCTTAATATCTTTGCTAAGATTCGTGTTCCCGGTTCTCGTTTACCGCTGATATATTGTTGAAGTTGTTGTGGTGAAATTTGCATTGCTTCAGCCAATTTTTTCAATGTACCATATTTTTTCCGTGCGAACAGTCTCATTCGCTCGCCTATTCCCATTTGTAACTTATCATCTGTGAACAAGTCTAAATTGTCGGTGGTCTCAACATCAAACAGATTTAACTCAAACTGGTAATCATCAATTATTTTTTTAATCTGTTTGTAAAGGTCATCATCAAACTGTGGACTTTCGTGAATTAGGTAGGAAAGTGTCTGAACTTTCATATCAAGCTTTTCTGCAATCATTGTATGCTTGATGCCGAGAGTGTGAATCAAGTATTTTAATTCTTCCTGCTTTGTCATAAGCACCTTTTGTGTTGATGCGGTTCCCGAATACAAAATAGTAAAAATTGAGAAAACTTTTTTACCCAAGACAATTATTCAATATCTTTACAATATATGAGTTTACTTTCGATCTCTAAGGACTATAAATACATACTTCGCATTGCGCTGCCTGCCATTGCCGGTTTGTCCACTCAAATGATTGTGTCGCTCGTAGATACTGCGCTTGTTGGCAGATTACCCGATACTGAATTTGTGCTTGCGGCAATGGGCATTGGCGTGTTGGCAACATGGGCTGTTGTAAGTTTATTCTCGTCTCTAGCAACCGGTACACATGTACTAATTGCGCGCCGTTTTGGCGAGAAGAATTACGAAGACTGCGGAAAAGTTCTAAATACTTCTATCATACTAACTTTCTTAGTTGGGCTTGTAGTAAGCCTTTTTGTGGTAGGATTCTCACACCGAATTTCATCCTTCTTTGCTGTTGATGATAAAGTAGCTTATTACGCGGGTGAGTTTTTACACTATCGTTTTATGGGAATTCCTTTCTTTCTTATCACAGTTTCTTATCGAGGATTTTTCTTCGGCATAGGAAAAACCAAAATTTTCATGATTTCCGGCTTACTGGTAAACTTTCTTAACATAATTTTTAATATAGTATTGATTTACGGTGCGTTTGGCATTAAAGGAATGGGATTAGCCGGTTCCGGACTTGGTTCAACTTTAGCAACAATTTGCGATGCCACATTTTATTTTGGTGTTTCATTACTTCCTTCATATAGACGAAAGTTTCACTATTTCAGAAACTTTAAATTCGTTAAAGAAATTGCTGCATCAATCATCAAGATTTCTTTGCCCGTTTCACTTCAAAATATTTTTATACTAGTCGGCTTTCTCAGTTTCATTTCAATTACCGGATTAATTGGAACAGTTGAACAAGCAGCTAGCAACGTTGTTTTTTCATCACTTCTTATTTCACTATTACCTTGCTTTGGTTTTGGAATTGCCGTTCAAACTCTTGTTGGAAACTCAATTGGAAGCGGGAATATGGCAAGGGCTAAACATTTAGGTTTTGAAACCAGCAAATTGGCAACGATTTATACTGTAATTGTTGGTTTGTTTTTTACTATCGCCCCAAGATTAGTATTAGCAATTACAACAAATGATGCTCATGTTATAGAAACTGCTGTACCGGCTTTAAGAATTGCCGGAGTAGGGCAAATTCTGTACGGAATCGGAGTTGTACTGGCAAACGGACTTCAAGCATCCGGGGCAACATTCTTTGTAATGATGGCCGAAGTGATTGTTAATTGGTTCATTTTCGTGCCGATAGCCTACTTTTTAGGTGTTTATTTTGAATTTGGTCTGGTAGGTGCGTGGGCAGCTTTACCGTTTTATGTAATAATTTTTGCTGCTACAATCTTTATTAAGTTCCGTTTTGGTAACTGGAACAAATACAAAAAGGTGTAAGATATTTAGCTTGACAATGATACCGTAGAAAAATATATTTTGACCAGAAAATGATGAAAAATAGAATTCTAATAGCGTTTCTTCTCTTTACATCGGTTATAACATTTGCCGGTGCAGATATTTTAAAACTTTCCGCCCGCAGTCAAAATGGAAATGTTGTTGTTTTCTGGCAAGCCTCAAACGAAACAAATCTTAAAAATTACGTAGTGGAAAGAAAAACGGTCAACGGAAGTTTTGTTGATGTTGGCACTGTTGAACCTCGTTCTGATAAGAATTATGAATTTGTAGATCAATCTGCATTTAAGAGTTCCGAAGTTCTCTACGTTTACCGTTTACGCATTATTGATGCAGACGGCTCTGTAAGCCATTCATGGGAAGTTGCAGTTCCGCATAATGTTTCCAGCGTTAAGAGAACTTGGGGAAGCATTAAAGCTTTATTCCGTTAATTGTCTGTCACATCTTTTACCTTCATCTAAATGATTAAAACAAATCAACAGATTATTCTTGCGTCCAAATCTCCACGCAGAAGAAAACTACTAAAACAAATCGGGCTTAAGTTCAAATCGTTTTCAGTTGATCTTCACGAAGAAATTCTTGATGGCGAACATCCAATTCAGACTGTAAAGAGATTATCACTTCACAAACTTGAAGCGGCTTCTAAAAAAGTTAAAGATGGAATTGTAATTACTGCCGACACTATTGTTGTTTTAGATAAAGAAATAATCGGCAAGCCGAAGAACGAAAAAGACGCTTTCAAAATTCTATCCAAACTCAGCGGAAGAACTCACGAAGTTTTTACCGGTTTTGCGATTCTAAACCAGAAAACAGAGCAGAAGTTTGTTTCTTACGAAAAGACGAAAGTTACTTTTAGAAAACTTACCAAGACCGAAATACTTGATTACATTAAAACCGGCAGTCCAATGGATAAAGCCGGCGCTTACGGAATACAAGATGACTTTGGTGCCGTGTTTGTTGAGAGAATTAATGGCTGTTATTATAATGTTGTCGGGTTACCTATTCAGAAGCTGTATCACGCACTTCAAAAATTATGTTAACAACGTAAAATGTTTTCCGCATCCTTTTAGTTTTATCCGAATCTAATTAACTTACTTCAAAGATTTACCGTAGTGGTTTTCAAAGAAGAATTTTATAGACAAATAAAAGAGGTTGAAATGCCGAAGTTCAAAAAGATAGTTGTACCGACAGTTGGTGAAAAAATTACAATTAAAGAAGGAAAGATTTCTGTGCCGGAAAATCCAATCATTCCATTTATAGAAGGTGACGGAACCGGTGCCGATATTTGGTTCGCATCCAAAATGGTTTTTGATGCTGCTGTAGAAAAAGCTTATGGCGGAAAAAAGAAAATAAGCTGGATGGAAATTTATGCCGGCGAAAAAGCTGTTAAGACTTATGGAAAGAACCAGTGGCTTCCGGCAGAAACTCTTACTGCTATTAAAGAATATATTGTTGCAATTAAAGGACCTCTTACAACTCCCGTTGGCGGCGGTATTAGAAGTCTTAATGTTGCTCTTCGTCAAGAACTGGATTTGTTTACTTGCGTTCGTCCGGTTAAATATTACTCCGGCGTTCCAAGCCCAATGAAGAGACCGCAAGATTTGGCTATTACAATCTTCCGCGAAAACACAGAAGATGTTTACGCCGGAATAGAATTCAAAAGCGAATCTAAAGAAGCTACGGATCTTATTAAATACATCAATAAAAAATTTGATAAGAACATCCGCAAGGAATCGGGAATTGGAATTAAGCCGATAAGCAAATTCGGCTCCCAGCGTTTGGTAAAGAAGGCACTCGAGTTTGCAATTGAGAACAACCGCAAGAGTGTTACTCTTGTTCACAAAGGAAACATCATGAAGTTTACCGAGGGCTCATTCAAAGAATGGGGCTACGAAATTGCAGTTAAAGAATTCCGCGACCAGATTGTTACAGAAGATGAATTGTGGAAAAAGTTTAACGGTAAAATTCCGGAAGGTAAAATTCTGGTTAACGATAGAATTGCAGACAGCATGTTTCAGCAGTTATTGTTAAGACCAAATGAGTATGATGTACTAGCTACTCCAAACTTAAATGGTGATTACATTTCAGATGCCGCAGCCGCTCAAGTTGGCGGATTGGGTATAGCTCCCGGCGGAAATTTGAGCTACTATTATGCTGTCTTTGAAGCAACACACGGCACTGCGCCAAAGTATGCGGGACTTGATAAAATAAATCCGGGCTCTGTAATTCTTAGCGGTGTTATGATGTTTGAATATCTTGGCTGGAAGAAAGCGGCCAACCTAATTGAAAAAGCCATGCGGAAAACGATCAAAGCGAAAACTGTTACTTACGATTTTGCCCGATTAATGAAAGGAGCAAAAGAAGTTGGATGTTCCGACTTTGCGCGTCAGATTGTTAAGAATATGTAATCCCTTTTAATAATTGCAGCAAGCAGTAAACTACAAACTGCAATATGAAACTTAAATCCCGCCACATGCGGGATTTTTTATTGCTAAATCTCTTTAATAAGGATTAGTTTTTTACTCTCGCTTAAGTGAAAGTGAAAAATTTGAGTCTACATAAAGGAAATTGCATTTGCGTTTAGAAGAATTACAATGTGCATTAGAGAAGTTACATTCCGAAACAGAGAAATGACAAACTGTATTAGAGAATTTACATTGCGTTCTTGAAGAGTGACATTGCGTATTTAAAGACTTACATCGCGGAATAAAACAGTTGTATTCCATCATATCACATTTACATCGTGACATAAAGGAATTACGTTGTGTAAATATGGATTTACATTGTGGAAAACTGATCTGAAAATGGGGGAAAGAGTTGTTTTTGAGGGATTTTGGGGATTTTCTTCCGGAAAAGGAGTGGGGGTGATGAAATAAGATTTTGGTTAAAACCCAATTAACTCTTTGGCGAATTTTAGCGCTCATTGGGCGTATATATTGAATCTTTTGTTACCCGTTGTGTGAATTAAGCTTTATGAAGTCAAAAGCAATTATATAATCAAAAAAATAGAACGCGGATTGAACGGATTTATCATGATACTTCGAAAGACTCAGTACATGTTTCCGCTGATAAATTTTTGAATAGTTGCTTTTAACTTCCTTTTGTCAATTTTCCGAATCTAATTCACACAACTGGGTTTTGTTTTCTTCTTTTACTAAGGCACATAGTTACTAAGGAACTTTGGCACTCTCTTCTTGACTATTTAAGCTCATAGTTCTAATTTCTGTCTGAAAAAAGGGCGGATTCCATTCTAAAGAACCTACGGGAAAGCCGGGAATGCAGTTCTGAGTTTTGAAGTTTGAGTGATGAATAAAGAGCAGCGCCAAATAGATTTTCTTGCGAATAAGTAAAAAAATAGATGTGTGTGATAGCAAGAAATTAAATGTGATTTCAAATTATAAACTAAATAAATGCCGGTAGATATCGTGCACTGGAGTGCGAATGTCTGGCGGGTTAATTAATAGTTAGGCGCATGAATGAATAAAATATATCGAACATATAACTGGATATTATTTCTATCATTTTGGCTTAATATGCTTTGTTATTCACAAGACAATTTAGTGAGGACTAACCATTTCAAGAAATATGAAATTGCTAGTAAATATAGAACTGAACTGAATCGCATATTATTTAAAAATGTTTCTGCAAAACCAATAATAAGAACAATAGTTTTTTCTTCTCCTGAAGTTGCCGTAAGCATTGAAAAAGAACAAAATGGGAAAGTATTCTTAATAGAACGAAAATTGGGAGAATCACTCTGGAGTTATGAAGCCGAAGAAATGACTGGACCTCCAATAATGGTTCCTGATGAAGATAGTGATTCAAGTAATGGAAATAATGATGTCATTATTAAAGAATATGCTAGTAAGGCAGATTATAAACCAGTAAACAAGCAAGAGATACATAAGAAGAAGAATAGCATAATTGTGCTTACTAGAAAAATATTGATTGATGAACAGTTGACCAAAGCTTTACAATCAATTTGGAAGAACTTTATAACTAAAGCCATAATTAAATCAAATTACTTTGGTGGTATTGATGGTAGAACATATTTATTTCAATTCAGTGATACAAAAGGTGCAATTCATTCTGCGGAAATATGGTCACCAACAGAAAAAACAAAAACATGGTTTTTAGTAAATCTTGTTGAGTTGCTTTCGGATTATATAAATGTTGATGAGCAAGTGAAGACAAAAAAACAATTAGAAATAAATTCAATTATTGAAAAAATAAAATCACTTAAGTGAAGCGCCTAACCAGTTCTTCAAGCCGACCGCTTTAAATGTTGCGGCATTTGTGTGGTTATAAATTTCAGTTGCAAAAGTTAGTAGCTTTTTGAGTGTAGTTAACAAAGTGTATTAATAAATAAATCATCGGCATTGGTTCTCAAAGTTGCATTGCTTTTTTGGGCGGCGGCTTAAAAACCACGCCGTTA
>JAZDFQ010000047.1:0-22456 GCA_043807765.1 Ignavibacteriota bacterium | reverse complement strand
AATCCTTGCTCATATTCCCGAACTACTTGCAGTTTGAATGCTCGGCTATAAATTGATTGTGGGGGATACTTGTTCGTTACTTTCATCGCTTGACTCCTGCTTTTTCTTTATCAGTAGTCAACTTTTTTCAGGATGAGACAGGATAAAAATTAACCCCGGCATGCCGGGGTTTTTTGTTTTAAATTCTTCCTCTTTCCTTTCACAATCCAAAACTAAATTCTTATTTTTTCCAAAATCCTTTTGGTGAATAATGTCTTTAGAGAACCACTTCCTAAAATTCCGTAAAAACATAATTGGAATCGATCAAAAATTTTGTACTCCCTATGGAGAGCAACAGTTAATTTATGCGGATTGGATTGCTAGCGGCAGAATGTACTCTCCTATAGAATCAACTTTGGTAAACAATTTTTATTCCTTTGTAGGTAATACACACTCGGAAGCTTCAGTTACCGGCACTTCTATGACCAAAGCTTATAGCGAAGCCAAAAAGATTATCAAGCAGCATGTAAATGCTTCTAAAGAAGATGTTATTGTTTTTTCCGGTTATGGAATGACCGCGGCGATTAATAAACTGCAAAGAATTCTTGGACTCAAAGTGCCGGAACAGTTACAAAAGCATATTCAACTTTCAAAGGAAGAAAAACCGGTTGTCTTTCTTACTCATATGGAACATCACTCAAACCAAACATCTTGGCTCGAAACGATTTGTGATGTGGTAATCATTGAACCCGATTCTCTTGGCTTAATAAATCTGGACCATCTTAAACATCTTCTTAAGCTTTACGAACACCGCACTTTAAAGATAGGCTCATTTTCAGCCGCATCAAATGTTACGGGAATTGAATCGCCTTATCATCAGATGGCAAAAATAATGCATGAGAATGGCGGTTTTTGCTTCATAGATTTTGCGGCTTCGGCTCCTTATGTGAATATGAATATGCATCCGGAGGACCCTCTCGAAAAAATTGACGCAATCTTTCTCTCCCCTCATAAATTTCTAGGCGGACCCGGAACATCGGGTGTGGTTATTTTCGATTCAAAACTTTACAAACTAAAAGTGCCGGAACAACCGGGCGGCGGAACTGTTGATTGGACAAATCCGTGGGGACAGCATAAATATATTGAAGACATTGAAGCCCGCGAAGATGGCGGAACTCCCGGCTTTCTTCAAGCAATCAAAACAGCTTTGGCAATTAAGCTAAAAGATGAAATGGGTGTTGAAAATATTTTAAAGCGTGAATATGAATTACTTGCAAAAACTTTTGAGAGGCTTTGTAAAATCCCAACACTTCACATTTTAGCGCAAGAACATGAAGAACGACTTGGTATAATTTCGTTTTATGTCGAAGATATTCATTACAATTTAATGGTTAAGCTTCTCAATGACAGATATGGAATTCAAGTGCGCGGTGGATGCTCATGCGCCGGTACTTACGGGCATTATCTGCTTCACGTTGATCCTACACGTTCTAAACGTATTACCGATAAAATCAATCATGGCGACCTCTCCGAAAAACCGGGTTGGGTTCGCTTCTCGCTTCATCCGACAATGACAGATAAAGAATTAGATACTGTACTTACAGCAATTGAAGATGTGGTAAAAAATGTGAAAGATTGGGTAAAAGATTACAGCTACTCACCCAAGACAAATGAATACTATCAAAAGAATAGCTGCGAAAGCGAGAATCTGAACATAGAAAAGTGGTTTGATCTTTAGTTTATTTTCAAAACAAGATAAGTTGTATTGACATTTGTAAAGTTTTTTTTCTAACTTCGCACCCAAGATGAAGACATTAGGATTAAATATTGAAAGCAACATGAACCACGGTTGGTGGTGGTGGCAAATTTTAAATATTCGTTTTACTCAGTGAAATAAACTAACCAAATAGAAATTTAACTAACCCTTCTTGGAATCACTGAGAAGGGTTTTTTGCTTTAAAGGGAAATAATGAATTTCGAAAATTTTGAAAAACTCGCGCAAGATTACAAGCTCGTACCGGTATATGAACGTGTTGCAGCTGATTTGCTTACGCCCGTAACCGCTTATCTTAAGATTAGAGAAAATGATAAAATCTCTTTCTTGCTTGAATCGGTAGAAGGAATTGGAAGATTAGCCCGCTACTCTTTTATTGGATTAAACCCTTCCGAGATTATTTCCAACAATTACAAAAATATATCTGTTAAATCCGGTAGTAAAGAAGATTCTTATGAAGGAAATATTTTCAGCTATCTCAAAAATAGAGTTGCAGAATTTGCTCATCCGATAATTGATGATCTTCCCTACTTCACCGGCGGATTAGTTGGCTTTATCGGCTTCGATAACATCTCACTAATCGAAGATGTTATCAATTACAATGAATCAAAAAAAGGTATCTCTCCCGATTCCGTCTTCGGCTTGTACAATACGATTATAGTTTTCGATCACTTCAAGCATCAGATAATCTTAATTACAAATGTGTATTGCAGCGATAAAGCCAATCTTCAAGAAAAGTACAATAATGCCAAAGCAACGCTCGCCACTCTGAAACAATTATTGAATAAAGATTTGCATCATAAATCTGATTTTAAAGCCTCACCGAATCCACTGAGTAAAGAAGAAGAAACTGAGTTCTTAAAACTCGTTGAAAGAAGCAAGCAAAATATTTACGCTGGAGATGTTTTTCAGATTGTTCTTTCAAAGCGATTCGAAGCAGATTACAGCGGCGACAGTTTTAACGTTTACCGCGCGCTTAGAATGATTAATCCTTCTCCTTATATGTACTATATGGAATTTGAAAATGGTTTTAAGGTTATAGGAACCTCGCCGGAAGATTTGCTTAAAGTGAAAAACCGCAAAGCAGAAATTCTTCCAATCGCCGGAACAAGAAGACGCGGAAAAAGTGAAGAGGAAGATTTACTTCTCGAAAAAGAACTAATGAGCGATCCAAAAGAAATTTCAGAGCATGTAATGCTTGTAGATTTAGCCCGCAACGATCTTGGCAGAATCAGCAAACTTGGTACTGTTCAAATAAGCGAGCAGATGAAAATAAACCGCTTCTCACACGTAATGCATATTGTATCGCGCGTGGAAGGAATTTTGAATGATGAAGCAGATTGCATTGACGCGCTCGAAGCTTCCTTCCCCGCCGGGACTGTTAGCGGCGCACCAAAAATTCGTGCTATTCAACTTATCAATGAATATGAAAAAAACAAACGGGGCGTTTATGCCGGCGCAGTTGGCTATATAGATTTCAGCGGAAATCTGGATATGTGTATTGCAATCAGAACTCTGTTTGTAACCAAAGATAAAATTTTTTGGCAAGCCGGTGCCGGAATTGTTGCCGACAGCAAACCGGAACTTGAGCTAAAAGAAATTAAAAATAAATCTGCTGTTTTAGTAAGCGCGCTTAAGTGCGCGGAGGTAATAGATGAAAATCTTAGTAATTGATAATTACGATTCTTTCACTTACAATTTAGTTCAGCTTATCGGAAATTTTACAGACGATATAACCGTTAAGCGGAACGATAAATTCTCCGTTAGCGAAATACGTGAATTCAATCCCGATAAAATTGTAATCTCGCCCGGACCGGGAACACCGGCAGATTCCGGAATTTCTCAAGATGTAATCAAGCAACTCGGTTCCACTATTCCAATTCTTGGAGTTTGTCTTGGACATCAAACTATTGGACATTGCTTTGGAGCTATTGTAACAAATGCACCATATTTAATGCACGGAAAGATTTCTGAAGTTAAGCATGATGGCAAAACTATTTACAAAGGAATTGAACAGAATTTTCCGGCTGGGAGATATCATTCGCTGGTTATTTCGCGTGATTCTATCCCGGATGAACTTGAGGTTTCTGCTCAAACTGAAGATGGAATTATTATGGGAGTGCGCCATAAAACTTTTCCAATTGAAGGAATACAATACCACCCGGAATCTATTCTAACACAAGTTGGCGATAAATTAATTAAGAACTGGTTGGACTTATGATTAAATCTTACATCGAAAAAATTATAGAAGGCAATAATCTTTCTCTTGAAGAAGCATATAAAGTTATGCAGCATATTATGAACGAAGAATGTAATAACTCGCAAATATCCGGATTAATAATTGCTCTTCGCACAAAAGGTGAAACTCCAACAGAAGTTGCGGGCTTTGTTAAAGCTATGCGCGATAAAAGTTTGAAGATTACCTCACAAAATAAAAACACAATGGATGTTTGCGGCACCGGCGGAGACGGCTCAAACACATTTAATATTTCCACTGCCGCATCGTTTGTAGTTGCCGGAGCCGGAGTTCACGTTGCAAAGCATGGGAACCGTTCTGTTTCCAGCAAAAGCGGAAGTGCCGACGTTCTTACACATCTTGGAATAAATATAAATCTTTCACCGGACGTTTCAGAGCAAGCATTAAATGAAATTGGGATAGTTTTTTTGTTTGCGCCGGTTTATCATCCCGCTATGAAGTACGCAGCGGAAGTCCGCCGTGAGCTAGGTATCAAAACAATTTTTAATATTCTCGGCCCGCTAACAAATCCAGCCGGGACTAAAAAACAATTGGTTGGAGTTTTCAATAACAAAACAGCAAAACTTATGGCTGAAGCAGCAAGATATCTTGATATGGAACGGATTGTGTTCCTCTCGACAGAAAATAGTTTAGATGAAATTTCACTTGCCGGGACTACAAACGCTTATGAATTCAACGCGAATAGTGACTTAAAAGAATATAAAATTGATGCAAGCGCTTTTGGCTTAGCAGAAATTGATCCAAGTAAAATTAAAAGTGATTCTACTGAAAATAACGCTAAAATATTTCTTTCTGTATTGAAGGATAAAACAAGGGATGAAGCGTTTTCCGTTGTTGTGGCTAATGCCGCAATGGCTCTTTATGTTGCTGGTTTATCCGAAGATTTGGTTGAATGTAAAAGCATTGCCGAAGAATCTATACTTTCCGGCAAAGCTTTTGAGAAATTTACCGCGCTGAAGAATTATGGAGAAAAGCATCAATGAGTTTCCTTTCCGAAATATTAGAAGTAAAGCGTGACGAAGTAAGAAAGTTGAAACAAAATTTTTCTCTTTCCTCTTTTCGAAGCGAGGAGTTCTTTGATGCACCTACAAGGAGCTTAAAGAAAGCGCTTAGTAATGATTCTTTCCTTTCACTCATTGCGGAGATTAAAAAAGCAAGCCCGAGCAAAGGAATTTTAACTGACAATTTCAATCACCAAAGGATAGCCGAGACTTACATTGAAAACGGAGCGAACGCAATATCAGTTTTGACCGATAAGAATTTCTTCCAAGGAGATATAAATTATTTGCGCGACATTGCAAGATTCAAAACATTGCCTCTGCTTAGAAAAGATTTTATCATTGATGAGTATCAGATTTTTGAAGCAAAAGCGTTTGGCGCTGACGCAGTATTGTTAATCTGCGAAGCACTTTCTGCCAATCAAATCTCCGAATTAACACACGCCGCTTACGAGTGCGGATTGGAAGTACTTCTTGAACTCCACTCTCCTACTGAGGTATCAAAAATAGATTTCAAATTGAACAGCTTAATAGGTATCAACAACCGCAATCTCGAAACTTTCGTCGTAGATGTTAACACAACACTCAATTTACTCGATAAAATACCGGGCGAAGTAATTCTCGTTTCAGAAAGCGGAATAGCTTCCGGGGGTGTTCTTAATCAGATGAAAAACACCCGTGTGAATGCAGTTTTGGTTGGTGAGCATTTTATGAAATCGAAAGACATAAAAAGAAGTCTAACAGAATTCAAAGAATGGTGCGCAAAATGATGAAAGTAAAAGTATGCGGCATAACAAATTTACAAGACGCAAATCTTTGTTGCGAACTTGGAGCTGATGCGCTCGGATTCATCTTCTATGAAAAAAGTAAACGGTACATCAATTACGAAGATGCATCCTCAATAGTTAGCGAACTCCCGGCTTTCGTTTCCAAAGTTGGAGTGTTTGTGAATGAAGAAGCACCCACGATAAACCATATTGCTCAGTCAGTTGGATTAACGCATGTCCAACTTCACGGAAATGAAGATCAACTTCACCTTGATAAAGTAAATCATCCGGTTATTAAAGCGCTGAGAGTTAAAGAAAACTTCGACTTCAATTCACTCAAGCTATTTTCCGGCTGCACAATTCTGCTGGATACTTTTTCCGATAAAGAAATCGGCGGCACAGGAATCACATTCAATTGGAATACAATTCCTACCGAAATAAGAAGTAAAGTTATCTTAGCCGGCGGTCTTTCGGTAGATAACATTGAAACAATTTTTAATACGATTAAACCGCAAGCAGTTGATATTTCATCTTCGCTCGAATTGGAATCGGGTAAGAAAGATGAAGTTAAGCTCAAAAACTTTTTCAACATCGTTAACAAACTAAGGTTCGGCTAATGCTAATTATAATGAGTCTCGATTCGCCACGGCAGGATATTGAATCTGTCAAAAATAAAATCGTTTCTTGCAACTGTACACCGCACGAAATTCCGGGAGCTGATAAACTTGCAATAGGTATTACCGGACCATCCGACAAATTGGTTAAAGAAGAGTTCCTACTGCTCTCTTCCGTTGAAGAAGTAATACGGGTTACTAAAAAGTACAAACTCGTTAGCAGACAAATAAAGAGCGAAGACACTATTATAAATGTCAACGGAACTCTTATTGGTGGTGATAATTTAACAATCATTGCCGGTCCTTGCGCCGTAGAAAGCAGAGATCAAATATTTGAAGTTGCCGGAAGGCTGAAGGAAATTGGAATTAATTTTCTCAGAGCCGGTGCGTATAAACCCCGCTCTAGTCCTTATGCTTTTCAAGGATTGAAAGAAAAGGGACTTGAGTACTTAAGCGACGTTAAAAAAGAAATCGGAATAAATATTGTAACTGAAGTTTTGAACCAGTCCACTATTACAGCAGTAGCAGAAGTTGCGGATATCATACAGCTTGGTGCGCGTAATATGCAAAACTACGCTCTGCTCGAAGAGGTTGGTAAAACTCAAAAGCCGATACTTTTGAAACGGGGCATGTCTGCAACTATTGAAGAACTTCTTTTAAGCGCCGAGTATATTGTCTCTCAACAAAACTTTAACGTAATTTTATGTGAGCGTGGAATAAGAACTTTTGAAACCGCTACACGCAATACGCTTGATCTTAACGCTGTTCCGGTAATAAAAAAGAATTCTCACCTCCCAATTTTTGTTGATCCTTCTCATGGAATTGGAATTTGGGATAAAGTTTCGGCAATGTCTATGGCATCGGTTGCGGCTGGTGCCGATGGATTGCTAATCGAAGTACACACTAATCCGGAGAATGCGTTATCCGACGGATACCAAACTTTAAACATCAAAACATTTACCGCGCTGATGAAAAAGTTAAAAGAGTTAGCTCCGGTAGTCAATAAAAAATTAAACCTAAGAATAAATGAATAATTATAATTTTCCAGACTCAAAGGGAAAGTTCGGAGTTTATGGCGGCAAGTATGTTCCCGAAACATTAATTCCCGCGCTCGAACAACTTGAAGCAAGTTACAACCAACTTAAAAATGATGCAGAGTTTCTGCGCGAGTACAATCAATTACAAAGTGAATACAACGGAAGACCAACTCCGCTTACGTTTGCTAAGCGGTTAACAGATCATTTCGGCAAAGCAAAAATTTATTTGAAACGGGAAGACCTTTGCCACACCGGCGCGCATAAATTAAACAACGCACTCGGACAAATTCTAATCGCAAAAAGTTTGGGTAAGAAAAGAATTATTGCCGAAACGGGCGCGGGACAACATGGCGTGGCAACCGCAACTGTCTGCGCAAAGTTTGGTTTGCAATGCGTTGTCTATATGGGCGAAGTTGATATTGAACGGCAGAAACCAAATGTGTTTAGAATGAAACTTCTCGGCGCGGAAGTGCGCCCCGTTTCGAGCGGAAGCAAAACTCTTAAAGACGCAACCAACGAAGCGATCCGCGATTGGGTTACAAACGTTAATGATACCCATTACATCATCGGCTCGGTTGTTGGTCCGCATCCTTATCCAATGATTGTGCGCGACTTCCAATCGATCATCGGAATTGAAGCGAAAGAGCAAATCTTGAAAGCTGAAAACCGTTTGCCCGATCATATTGTTGCTTGCGTTGGCGGCGGCTCTAACGCAATGGGAATCTTCTTCCCTTTTATTCATGATGAATCTGTAAATCTGATTGGAGTTGAAGCAGCCGGCTACGGAACGAACACAAACAAACATTGCGCTACACTTACACTTGGCGAGCCGGGTATTTTTCAAGGAATGAATACTTATCTACTGCAAGATTCAAACGGACAAGTTTCAGAAGTTCATTCTATTTCTGCCGGATTGGATTATCCCGGCGTTGGACCGGAACACTCTTTGCTGAAAGACATTAAACGTGTAAAATATTTTTCCGCTACTAATGATGAAGCGTTGAAAGGAATTAATCTGCTTACAAAGTTGGAAGGAATTCTTCCGGCGCTTGAAAGTGCGCACGCGGTTGCTCATCTTGAAAAACTTATGCCCGAAACCAGCAAAGATGAAATTGTAATTGTAAACGTTAGCGGACGCGGCGATAAAGACTTAGCTACAATCATCTGTTCCGAAGAATTCCGTCAGCTGGACTAAAGTCCATTGAGCATATATTGTGAGATAAACCCCACGCTTAAGCGTGGGGTTTAATACAAGAAAAGTAAAATTGGCTTTAGCCATGACTATACTGACGGCTTTCTAGCCAAAATGAACTAATTAAACCGTTTAAAACATCAATGCTACAAGGGAAATAATTAATGAGTCACATTGAAAATTATATTGATGAGTTGAACAAGAAGAACCGCAAAGCGCTCTCGATATTTTTAACCGCCGGATTTCCAGAGAAAGATAGTTTTGTCGATCTCGCCAAATCAGTTCTAGATTCCGGCGCGGATATGATTGAACTTGGAATTCCTTTCAGCGATCCGTTGGCAGATGGACCGGTAATACAAGCTACGTCCAAACTTGCGCTTGATGCGGGAATAACTTCCAAAGATGTACTTGGCTACGCTGAGCAGATTAGCAAGCATTCCGATAAACCAATTGTCTTAATGGGTTACGCAAATCCAATAAAGAAATATGGAATTGAAAACTTTCGGCGCGATGCAGCAAATGCCGGAGTAAAAGGATTGATTGTTCCCGATGTTCCGTTGGAAGAGTATGACTCATTTTTTCATTCTGAGGAGAGACGAAGTCTCGACGAAGAATCTCTAAACAATAAGAGTAAAGAGATTCTTCATCCCGCGCAAGGCGTGATTCAGAATGACAGAATGGATATCATCCTTCTCACTACACCAACTTCTTCAGAAGAAAGAATTAAGCAGATAGATGCTAAGAGCAGTGGATTTGTCTATTGTGTTAGCATTACCGGCACAACGGGAGTGAAGGATTCTTTTGATGATTCTACGACAGACAATTTGAAGCGGACTTATTCTTTGATTCAGAAGAACAAAGTGCTAATTGGCTTTGGCATATCTAAACCGGAAGATGTAAAACGCTTCTCCCCTTTCTGCGACGGTGTAATTGTAGGCAGCAGAATTATGAAGTCTTTATTGAACGTTGAAGAAAGAAAAGAAACGCTAAGGATTATTGAGCAGTTAAGCCAAGCTTGTGAGGTTTAACGTAGAGACGCGCCATGGCGCGTCTTTACAAAATAAGTGCGATGGTGTAATTGTAGGCAACAGAGTTATAAAATCTTTTTGGACCCAACCAAATAATTAAAATTCCTTCACCACTTCTTTCCCTTCATACCATGCTGCCATATTCAAAACAAGATAATTCCAATTCTGGAACCCTTTGTTAAGAACCGGTTCACCACTTTCAGGTAAGTAATATTCATGCAAAGTGCCGAATCTTTCAAGGTCTTTTCCAAAAAGTAAAATTGTTTTCTGCGCCATTTCTTTAGCTTCTTCTTTGTAACCGTAATTAAGAAGTCCGCTAAAAACTACATAATTGGAAACTCCCCAAATAGGACCAGTCCATAAAGATGGGTTGCCTGATGCCCGTAGATTATACATCTTTTCCATTTTCGAAAGAGTTCTTACTCCATATGGTGCATTAAAAGTTTTTTCATCCTTAAGATGTTCTTCCACCATTCGCTTGCTCTGTTCGGGTGTAGCAATACCAGCCCACATTGCCATAAATCCGGACCACACTTCAATCCTCTGGATCAAGCAATCATAATCTCTTGGATAGCCGGCGTGAATCATTATTGATGGATCGGCTGCAAAAGGTTTGTACTCATACGCTACTAAATTAAGATCAACACTGTAATAGAATCCGTCTCGCTCATCCCAACAGTATTTTTGAATACTCTCTTTTAGCGTGTCTGCATCTTTCTGATATTGCGTTGCAATCTCATCCATATTTAAACATTTACATAAATAGACAAGAGAGAGAAATTCTTTGTACATCATGCAATTAAGAAATATTGAGCCTGAGCTTTTAGGCGGACGCATGAATGTACATGGATCATTATCCACACCAATTGCAACATCATTATTCCAAAAATAAAGTCCGGTAGCTTTATGCCTTTGATGATTCTTATATTTATTAACAAATGCCTGGAGGAAATAAAAATAGTCTCTCAGCCATTCAGCATTATTGTTGTTTAGTTTTGTTAAGAAAGCGGCATGCTGAGCTAAACATGGTTTATGCATATTGCTTTCATAAATATTTTCCCCTCCCTTTTGTTCTTCTCTATTACCGGAATTGCGTTTAATTATTATAGGGATCCAGCCATCCATTCCGCCATAGCTAAGGTAATTTAGCACACATCCTTGTTCATACTTTAATGCTTCGGCTTTATCATGATCTGTTCCTATTTCCACCAGAATTTGTCTTAAGGCAATATTGCTCCACCAAGAATCCCAATCCCACAATATATCTCCATACTGCTTGCTGCCGGGTGTTATAAATGGATATTTAAATGCTTCGCCTTCTTTTCTGAACATCTCTTTGTAATCTTTATGAATATACCGGCGTAAGAGCGGAATGTATTTTTCGGTTTGGTTGTTTTGACCAAATAATTCAATTCCGAGCACTAAAAAACAGATTAAGAAAATAGAATAGTTCGTTTTCATAAGATTAACTCGTTTTATTCTATACTACACAAGTTGTTCCTTTTTCTTGCATATAATTAGGTACTACTAAGTTTGGTTAAACAAAATTGTTTTGCAAGTTATTTGTTTACCTAATGTCAATTCTAAACTTTCCTTTTTTGATTGTGAATTTTTAGGATAAGTTGAAAGATGCAAATTCTTCTCCTACCTTAGCGATATTGTAATAGTCGGCAGCAGAGTTATGAAATCTTTACTTAACAAAGAAGAACAAAACGAAACACTAAAGATTATTGAGCAGATGGGCGCGCTTGCAAGCTTTAATGTAAAGAGGTTGTATCAAAAGTAAAGTTTTAACTTTTAATAGCCCGCGGATGACGCAGATTTAGCTGATTTTCGCAGATAAGTTTATTGAATAATTCTTTTTGAGACGGCCTCTTTTTGTATATGTTATTTACTTACTAAAGTTACGCATGAGCCATAATTTGTAAATTCCAGTTGAAATTTTTAGGAACAGCACGATCAAAGAAAACCAGACGAAGTTTATAAATAGTCGAAATGTTCATCATGATTCTGAAGGTTTCTACTGGCAGAAAACAATCATAATGTAATACTCTCTCAAAATTAAGACACATTTTTGAATAAAAGTGTATAGACATTTTAAGCTACCTTTGAATAAGTATTTTTTTTTATTTTGGATTAGTAAGAACTACAAGTGTGCTTTCAAAATTAGACCCCACCGAATTTTGTAGATGAGCCTGCTATCTACTGTTTTTATTTTATCAGTATTTATTTAGTCAAAATTTCATTAAAAAGGGAAGTGAATAATTTAGTGGGAATTGTTCAAGATTTTTGTGTGTTTATTTTTATACTAGCTGTATATACTTTCTATTTAGTTCTTTCAACAACAAACAGAGCTAAATCTTCCAGAGCGGATTTGTATTCGGAGTTTTCAAAAATGGAAAGATTTTGTATTGCCTTACTTGAATACTCTTTTGCTACTTTGTCGGCATATTCAATTCCTCCATTCTTTTTTACAAACTCAATAACATAGTTTACATCAATTTTCTTTTCACTTTGCTTCATTGTTTTAATAACACTTTTTGCATCATCAGCAGAAGAATTCTTTAACGCATAGATTAAAGGCAAAGTTATTTTTTTCTCTTTTATATCTCCGCCAAGTGGTTTGCCAAGCAAAGTTTTGCTTCCGACAAAATCTAAAATATCATCTCTTATTTGGAATGCGATTCCCAAATTTTCCCCATACTCTTTCATTGCGCTAATTTTATTTTCATCAGTCGTGGCAGCTCTTGCGCCAACTTCGCAGCAAGTAGATAGAAGTGAAGCAGTTTTATCGGAAATTATTCTGAAGTAAGTCTCTTCATCATTGTTAAGCTTGCGAGTCTTGCTTGTCTGAAGAAGTTCCCCTTCGGACATTCTCTTAACCGTATTTGTTATTACTTTCAGAAAATCAAAATCGGAGCCATCTACCGCTTGCATCAATCCGCGTGCAAGTAAATAGTCTCCCATTAAGACTGCAATCTTATTTTTCCATACGGCGTTAATTGATGGAAAACTTCTGCGGGTCTCAGCGCTGTCAACTACATCATCATGAACCAGAGTTGCGGTGTGTAATAGTTCTACAAGTATAGCACCACGGTAACTTCGCTCACTAACGCCTCCGGCAATTTTGCTCGACAGCAAAACAAGCAAAGGACGAACTTTCTTTCCTTTTTGCTTAAGGATATAGCGTGTAATTAAATCTACAATAGCTACTTTTGATTTGAGCGAATGTTTAAACTGCTCATTGAAGTGTTTTAAGTCTTCATCTATTAGATGAGAAATGTCAGAAATGTTTCTTTTAGGCACTCTTCTTCTGGAATATTTTCGAAACGAAAATACTTATTTCGTATAAGATTACCAAAGGAACAGCTAACAAGAGTTGAGACACCGGGTCGGTTCCCGGGGTTAGAAAAGCAGCAAGGACAAGTATTACTACAATCGAATGTCTGCGGTACTTTCTCATCAACTTTGGTGTTAATATACCTATTGATGAGAGGAAGAAAGAAAGCATCGGCAGTTCAAAAACTAATCCAGCACCAAGCATTATGCTTAGAATGATCGAAAGATATTCATCAACAGAGAAATTATTTTCAATTGTAGCTGAGCCAAACTGAGCAGCGAATTGTAAGGTTAGAGGCAGCATTATTAAGTAAGCGAATGTAATTCCGCTCAAAAAGCAAAAAGTTGTGAATAGTACAATCCATTTTATGTATTTCTTTTCTTTTTGCTTTAAAGCCGGAGCTATAAACTTCCATAGTTGATAAACTACATTCGGAAAGCTGAAAATTAAACCCAGCATTATTGCTACTTGAAAATATAGGAATAGCTGACCGAACGGACGAAGATTTTGAAGCTTGAGACCGGATGCTTTTGCCGGAAGTAAAAGAATGTGCTCAATAAAAAAGTCTATGAATATCCATGCGACGATTGTTCCAACTACAACTCCGCCGAGAGCATAGATTATTCTCCATCTCAATTCTTCTAGATGATCGAGGAAGGTCATTTCTTTCTCTTCCTCGCCGTTCTCTCCTATCAATTTTGTTTCGTCACTCACTATATATTAAGCTAATTCTGGATAAAGTGGGAAACCGGAACAAAGTTGCGCAACTTCTTTCTTGATGTTTGCCAGTTCTGTTTCATTCTCAATATTCTTAATTGCTCTGTCAATGAATGAGGCAATCTGCTTCATTTCGTTTTCTTTCATTCCGCGGGTTGTAACAGCGGGAGTACCAATTCTAATTCCGCTTGTAACAAACGGACTCTTAGTATCAAAAGGAATCATATTCTTGTTAACTGTAATACCGGCAGCGCCGAGGGCATTTTCAACTTTCTTGCCGCTCAAATCTTTGTTTGTTAAATCAATTAGCATCAAATGGTTATCTGTTCCGCCGGAAACAATATCATAACCAAGAGACATCATTTCAGTGGAAAGAGTTTTTGAATTCTTAATAATCTGTTTTGCATAAACAGCAAAGTCATCCGAAAGCGCTTCACCAAATGCTACAGCTTTCGCCATGATTATGTGCATCAATGGTCCGCCTTGAATTCCGGGCATAACCATACCGTCAAGAATTTCGCTCATTAGTTTTAAGCGGTCACCTTTTAATGTCTTAACACCAAAAGGGTTTTCTCTGTCTTTTCCCATAAGTATAATTCCGCCGCGCGGTCCGCGCAGTGTCTTATGAGTCGTTGATGTAACAACATCGCAGAATGGCAGTGGATTGTTTAACAATCCTTTTGCAATTAATCCGGCCGGATGAGCCATATCCATCATTAATAACGCACCAACTTTATCAGCAATCTCACGGAATTTAGCGTAATCCCAATCGCGTGAATAAGCACTGGCGCCCATCACAATTAACTTTGGTTTTTCTTTCTTTGCTAAGTCTTCAACTATGTTATAGTCTAAAAGTTTGGTCTCTTTATTAAGTGAATAACCAACAGCTCGGTAAATCTGCCCGCTGAAATTAACATGCGAGCCGTGCGTTAAATGTCCGCCATGATCTAAACTCAATCCTAAAATAGTATCGCCCGGTTTAAGCATGGACATATACACAGCCATATTGGCTTGTGAGCCGGAATGAGGTTGAACGTTAACATATTCAGCACCGAACAACTTTCTTAGGCGATCGCGTGCGATATCTTCGGCCATGTCGACGTATTCGCATCCGCCGTAATATCTCTTTCCCGGATAACCTTCAGCATATTTGTTCGTAAGCACGGAACCGGCTGCAGCTAATACCGACATTGAAACGAAATTTTCCGAAGCGATTAATTCAAGGTGAGATTCTTGTCTCTGAAGTTCTAATTGTGCTACTTTTAGAACTTCTTGATCTTTTTCTAAATGATTTGACATAACAATTCTATTTTTTGTTGTGGGTTCAAGGTAAGAAAATGCAGTGGAAGATTCATCTGAAAAATATCTTACAACTTATCTTTCTGTCTGAATAAACCAAAGTTCGCCTAGACTAAGCGTAATAAAAACCTTATAAATATTTTCTTGTATTAAATTATTATCAGTTGTTCCTCTTTTTCCATATTGGAAACCTAAATCAAGAGTATTCTCATAACCAATTGGAATAGATAAACCGGCATAAGCAGATAATTGATTGATTGATGTGCCGTTAAATATATATGGAGTTTGTTCATATCCAACTCCACCCCGCAATGATATCTGTTTCCAGAAACCAACTGCGTTGTAAGATGGACGGTACTCAACTCCAAAGCTGTACTTGTTGATGTCTTGCATAGGAGAAGTAGTTTGATTTCCCCATGAGAATTTGCTCATTGGTTGAGTCATATAATCCAGAACAAACAAATAATTATCAGTTAATTTGAATGAAGCTCCAATTCCCAACCGATAGGGCAGTTTCGATTTTAAGACACCGGAATTGAATTCGTAATCTCCAATTAGAGATGTAAATGTATTAGTAGAATCCGAGCTCATGTTAATCTGGGGAGAGAATGATAAACCAATTCTGAAATCTTTGAAATCACTTTCACCAAACAATTTTGATAGGTCACTTGAGATCAATCCAAAAGTGCCGCCAATTCCATGATAGCTAAATTCTCTCAAGAAAGTAGCATCTCTAAATGCTGAAGTATCGTTGAAGGCTACACTTGTTTTATTATTGATTTTTCCATTGTAGTAATCAAATGAAGCGCCTAATGAAAAACCAAACGGCAATCTGTAAGATGTTCCGACGAAGAATTTAAATATTCCTCCGCTTCCGGTATATGTTGTTGTGTGGTCATCAACTAGATTGTCTTTTTCGGTAGCAATTACTTCATAACCAACATTTGTATAAGGCACAATTCCAGCCGCAAATGAGATTCCATTCTCTCTGCTAATGGGAAAACCAACCATTAAGCCAGTGTAATTAGAATTGGAATTAAAGACACTTTTTGAGGATGAAGATTGTTCTGAGGCATTAATCATTATCCCGGTTTCGAATCGCGTTAAGCCAATCTGATTCCATGAAGCCGGATTTGTATAACTAAGGAAATCTCTATCGCTCAAAGCATAACCTAATTCCCCTAACCCAAATCTTCTTGCTGAGAAAGTGTAATTAAACTCTCCAAGTCCTAATCTTGTGTAAGTAGATCCACCTTTAGCAAGGTCAATTCCTTGTAGTGAAACGAATAACAATACTATTAAAATTTTATTTCGCATTGGCTCACTTAATTGTGTAAGTAATTTTTAGTCTAGGTCTAAGAGCTTTGTTCGATTCTTTACCATTATATATCGCTATTCTGGATGCGCTGAAATATTCATCGGGCAAAGCAAGCTGCAAACCTTGGTTTGCATCCCCTTTAATCCACTTCTGTACTATCCATGCAATATCTCCGCTATAAACGTTTCCGGTTCTACCTAAATAAACATAATAGAGACTATCGGAAGTTAATTTGTGCGTAGTGGAATCTCCAAAAATCTGCACGATGATTGAATCTGAAGCGGGAGTTCCATCAGTAGTTTTAGTTGGGTCTACATTCAGTTCCAAAATTGCTTTGTTAAGAATTATATTCTTAGGAAGTTTGCTAATATCGAAAGACAACATCGAACGTATACCTAAGCTTCCTTGAATAAATAAATGATTCTGAGATGATGGTTTACTGCCAACAAAATTATGTACATCCCAGAATGGAGAAACGCCTACAGTATCAATGTAACCAACAGATGCGCGTTCAACTATGAAACTGAGCATTATATTTTCTGCAGATCCGTCAGAGTAAACTGCATCGAATCCTACTATTCGGTTAGTGCCGGCTTTTGGTTTTAGGATTATACCATAATTCCTTGCTAGGTTGGAATCCTTCTTAACTTTTAGCCAAGAAGTAATTACTTGAGGATTAATATCGAATTTAATTAGAGTATCGGTAATACTTTTGTTCAACGAAACATCAGCTGCATCGTACTGTAAATTCTTTAAACTATCTGTATCAAAACCATCTTCTGTCCAAGCATTTCTAATTTGATGAACCGAGAAATCAAACGGCGCGCTGCTTTCGCCATATTTATAGGAGGTCTTCATCTCCATAGTAGCAGACTTAACAATCAATTCGTTGTTTAGAATTCTTGTTAAGAGAGAATCATCCATGTAAATCCAATACTTGTACATCAAAGAAGATTCTCCTAAATCAGTTTTTCCAAGGAGAACTTTTTCAGCAATTCCCAATTTTAATTTTTCTTGATAAGAATTGGATTGTTGGGGAGTCTCTTCAGTGAAAGAATCATACTGGGCAAACTTAATTTTGTCTTGATCCGGAATTATATTTTCGCCAACCGAAGTTGGGGAATCGCTGCAAGAAATGAATAATGCAATAATTGGAATAGAGAGAAAACTTAACCGAAATTTCTTAATCAATTACATCCTCCGAAATCATTTACAATAAAATCGCACGCTTCTTTGAAATTAGCGGCTACAAAATTGGGCTTTTTGTTTTGATTATGCAAGGCAGATAATTCCGCTTCGTATATATCACTTTCCAATAAAACAGTTTTCACTCCGGCGTTAATACCGCTTAAAATATCAGAATCGCGGTCACCAATCATATAGGATTTGCTTAAATCCAAATCCAATTCTTCAGCAGCTTTGAAAATCATCAGAGGAGAAGGTTTTCTGCATTTGGCTTCTTCTTCAGTGCTAAACTCCGGATGAAACGGACAGTAATAGAATTTATCTATTTCTGCATTATCTTTTCTCAAAATCAAATCAATACGGCTATTAATAATTTCCACATCTTCAATTGTCATTAATCCCTTTGCAACACCGGCTTGATTTGAAATGACAACTATCTTAAAACCGAATTCACATTTAAGTTTCCGAATTCCTTCAGAAACTCCATCTAAAATTTTTACATCGTCTGGATTCTTAATGTAGCCGGTATCGTAATTAATTGTTCCGTCACGATCCAAAAAGATTGCACGATGAGACATATATTAATCGGCAAGTTTCTTATAAAGCTCAACATATTTCTTTGTTGAGTTCATCCATGAGAAATCCGACTTCATACCATTAGTCTGAATAGTCTTCCAAACATCCGGAGTTGTAGAATATATTTTGATAGCAGCTTTAATTTCTGCTAAGAAATCTTTTGCCGCATATTTCTCAAACACAAACCCGTTGCCTAAACCGGTTTTTGGATTAAACTTTTGGACTGTGTCTGCTAGTCCGCCCGTATTCCTTACAATCGGCACTGTTCCATAAACCAGGCTATACATCTGGTTCAAACCGCAAGGTTAATATTTAGAAGGCATTAAGAAAATATCGCTGCCGGCTTCAATTAAGTGAGCAAGTTCATCATCGAACCCAATGTAGCAAGAGAACTGTGTATGATGTTTAGACGCCATCTGCATAAAGAACTTGTTATACTTCTTGTCGCCCGTTCCCAGCAGAACAAGCTGTATGTCCATCTTCATCAATTCCGGAAAAACTTTCTCTATTAAATCCAATCCTTTGTTATCAAACAATCTTGTAATCATTCCGAGAACTGGAACATCAGCTTTAAACTCAAAATTGAAATTGTCAGCTAATGTTTTCTTGTTTTCCATTTTATGCTCTAAGCTCTTTGCAGAGTATTTATGAGCAATTTTTGTATCAACTTCCGGGCTCCAAACTGTATCATCAATTCCATTTACAATTCCGTACAAATCTTTTTTACGTTTTGTAAGAATTTCTTCAAGCCCTTGTCCATGTTCCTTTGAAGAGCAAATTTCTTTAGCATAAGTCTCACTAACGGTGTTAATCATATCCGCATAAAGCAAACCGCTTTTCATAAAATTTACACTTCCCTTGTGAAGAATTCCCTTTTCGGAATTCAACTCTTTAGGCAGAGCAGTTTTTTCAAAAGTAGTTTTTGGGAAAATACCTTGGAAACCAAGATTATGTACTGTGAAAAGAGTTTTGACACCCTTAAAAGCGGGATCATTTTTGAACATTGCTTTCAAATAAACCGGCACTAGACCGCATTGCCAGTCGTTGCAATGAATAATATCCGGAACCCAGCCTAATTTTTGAACAAGTTCGTAAACTGATCTTGCAAGCAGAATAAATCTAGAGTCATTATCCGGATAATCTTCGTTGGTCAGCGGATCGCTGTACAAACTGTGGCGGCTTCCAAAAAATTCCGGGTTATCCAAGAAATAAATTTGAACTCTTGTTTTTGGTCCTATTAAGAAGGAAGAACGGAGAGAAAAAACGACCTCCTTTTCTCCTATATTCATGGTTAAATCTTTAAGTCTAACCACTTCATGAATCTTGAACTTTCTCTCATCTATAGCACCATATTTGGGGACAACAATACGCACTAAATGCCCCATTTCTTGCAATTTTTGAGGTAATGCCGAGGAGACGTCAGCCAGACCGCCGGTCTTAATAAATGGGTACACTTCTGAGGTCACGAAAAGGATTTTATATTTTTTTCCGGGAGGCATTATCAAAGATCCTTAATTATTAGCGTGCAAAATTACGAAAAACGAAGGGGTTAACCAAAAATATTAGGCATTGAACACTTGATTTATCTATTTTCGTGTCAACTAATTTATGGCTGATTTTCACAAAAATGAAGACTTTGATATCCAATGCCTCACAAATTCTTACTATTAATACGAATGGAAAACATGTTAAACGGGGCAAAAACCTATCCGAAACCGCTCCTTTGCTAAATCACTCAATCTTAGTTGAAGATGATTTAATCAAAGATTTTATTCCGAATTCTAAGATTGCTGAAACTTTTGCCGATAATAAAATAGATGCCAGCAATTGCATAATTCTGCCGGGATTAGTTGAGTGCCACACACATGCAGCTTATGCCGGTTCCCGTGCTAACGAGTTTTTGATGCGCTTAAAAGGCGCTTCTTATGAAGAAATTGCTCAAGCCGGTGGCGGCATAACTTCTACAATGAAAGCTGTAAGAAATTCTTCCTTTGAAGAACTGGTAAAACTGTTAACTCCAAGAATTGATCATTTCATTTCTCAAGGTGTAACAACTTTAGAAATTAAAAGCGGCTACGGACTAAGTTTTTATGATGAGATTAAACTGCTTCAAGTAATAAATCATTTCAAGGTTCACTCAGCAATTGAAATAGTTCCAACATTCCTTGGGGCTCATACTTACCCGCCGGAATATAAAAATGATCATAAGCAATACTTGAAGATGATAATTGAGGAACTTCTCCCCTACATTATCAAGAATAAGCTTGCAGAACATATAGATGCTTTCTGCGAAAAAACTGCTTTCTCTGCTGAAGATGTAGATTTACTGTTTACCAAAGCTAAAAAACTTGGCTACAAACTCCGTTTGCATACCGACCAATTTAATGTTGTTGGCGGATTAGATATAGCATTAAAGCATAAAGTGCTTTCAGTAGATCATCTGGAAGTCATTAACGATGAAGACATTCCAAAACTTGCAAAAAGCGGAACAGCAGCAATACTTCTACCGGGCGTGTCTTTCTTCTTAGGATGTCCTTACACTCCGGCAAGAAAATTAATTGACCATAATGCTATTGTTGCTCTAGCTACAGACTACAATCCCGGCTCCTCACATATTACAAACTTGCAGTTGATAATGCAACTTGCCGCGCTCAATTATAAGATGAGTGTCGAAGAAATCATATCGGCAGTTACAATTAACTCCTCTTATGCAATGGGATTGAGTGAACGGATTGGCAGTTTAGAGATTGGGAAACAAGCCGACTTCGCAATTTTCGAAGCGTGTGAGCCTTCCGAAATTATCTACAACATTGGAATTAATCTCAATAAATACACAATCAAAAAAGGTAAAATCGTTTATTCAAGAACCCCGGAGTTTTCATGAGTGAATCAAAAATCAAAATTATTGAATGCGTCCCAAATTTTAGTGAAGGGAAAGACCAAAAAACTTTTGATGCCATCAAGCATGCCATCGATAGTACGCCGGATGTTAAGCTTTTAAGTTTGGAACCGGATGCAGATTACAACAGAGTTGTTGTAACTATGGCGGGAAACGAAACCGGCATTCTCAATGGTGCGCTTAACGCTTGCCGCGCAGCAGCTGAATGCATTGATATGCGTAACCACAATGGCGAGCATCCGCGCCTAGGCGCAATAGATGTTGTTCCTTTTGTTCCGGTCGCTAATGTTACAACTGAAGAATGTGTTAGAATCTCTGAAAGTTTTGCCGAGCAGATTTCAAAAGAATTAAGTGTACCGGTTTATTTATATGAAGCTGCTGCCCGCAAGCCGGAAAGAAAAAGTCTGCCAAGCATTCGTCAAGGTGAATATGAAGGACTAGAAGCAAAACTTCAAGATCCAAACTGGGTTCCGGATTACGGCACTACCACTTTCAATCCAAAACTGGGTGGAATTGTTACCGGCTCCCGCTTCTTTCTAGTTGCCTATAATGTTAACATCAGTTCGATGGATGTTAAATACGCAAAAGAAATTGGAGAAGTGTTGAGAGAAAGCGGCTATTCTAAACGTGATGAAAACGGCGCTGTAATTAAAGTTGATGGAAAGCCGATTAAGGTTCCGGGAAAACTAAAAGAAGTTAAAGGCATGGGAGTTTCGTTAGAAAAATATAACATCACACAAGTCTCTATGAATCTAACGAACTACACAGTTACTCCAATTCATGTTGCTTACGAAGAAGTAAAAAAAGAAGCAGCACGTCTTGGTGTTAAAGTTAACGGCAGTGAAATTGTTGGGTTAGTCCCACTCGCCTCTTTAGTTGACGCTGGAAAGTTTTATACAAATGG
The DNA here is from genome assembly GCA_043807765.1 of Ignavibacteriota bacterium. Lineage (GTDB taxonomy): Bacteria > Bacteroidota > Ignavibacteria > Ignavibacteriales > Melioribacteraceae > Stygiobacter. The sequence goes on along the minus strand of JAZDFQ010000047.1, from coordinate 572 downwards.
TAAAGAAACTGATGAAAAGAAACTTGTTGAAGCAGCAATTGAACATTTGGGATTATCTTCTCTTAATCCATTCAAGCCGGAAGAAAAAATTATCGAATATATGATTTGATAGTTGCAAGCTATTAGGTTCAAGGGACAAGGTTAAAACTATTAAAAGGAATAAAAATGGATTTATCAAAATCATTACAACAGTACTTTGATGAATTGTCATCAAATGCACCAACTCCGGGCGGTGGAAACGTTGCAGCATTGTGCGGCGCACTATCTTCAAGTTTAGGTGGTATGGTTTGCGGATTAACAATAGGCAAAAAGAAATATGCTGAAGTTGAAGCAGAAATGATTTCAGTAAAAGAAAAGTTGGAAACCTATCAAAAAGAGTTTTTTGAATTGGGACAGAAAGACAACGCAGCATTTGATAAAGTGATGGAAGCTTTTAAACTTCCTAAAGAAACGGATGCTGATAAGTCAGCAAGAAGTGAAGCAATTGAAAAAGCTACACTTGGTGCCGCAGAAGTTCCAGCCGATGTAATGCAAAAAGTAAAAGAACTTCTTCCCTTCCTAAAAGTAATTAT
>JAZDFQ010000046.1:0-5338 GCA_043807765.1 Ignavibacteriota bacterium | reverse complement strand
GCTTTTCAACCGTTCGGAATTTTTGAAGACGTACACAGATTTACGTTCAACTTTTCATTCTAGATGAATGCGAATAGTCCATTTAATTGAAAAAAATTATTGGTATTAAATATGAAAAAGCAAAAACAAATTTTTTCTTTAGCTATTGTGGTCCTACTCACTGCGTTCATCTGCAGTTGTAATCAAGAAGCAGATCCTAGCTTATATCAGATTGAAGATAAAGGCGCAACACCGGCGATCACAAGCATTGTTCCAGACAAAGAAGCTTTAGCTGGTGTAACCGAAATAACAATAAACGGTTCAAATTTCTCGTCAGTTGCAGAAGACAACTACGTTTATTTTGGAACAGCTAAGGCAACTGTTTTGCAAGCATCTACAACAAGACTTGTTGTTAAAGCACCGGCAAAAATTGCAAATGACCTCGACACCAAAATTGCGGTTAAAGGTGTTGAAAACTTTAGCAATATAGTAAAATATAATTTGCTAGAAGCCGTTGGTGTTTATTTTGCTTTTACAAAAGGTGTGGACGTACCTATGACCGTTGCAACTGACAAAAATGAGAACGTATATGTCTATTTGAATAACAAAGGAATTAAGAAAATTGCTTCTGACGGTACGCTAAATGATTGGGCACCAAAAGGTGGGGAATCATTTTTCTTTGATATGAAAATGGGTCCGAACAACATCCTATATGCCACAAGGAATTTAAGATTAATATCTCAAGTTGAGGAAGGAAAAGCGAGTGCTACTTTTGTTACATTCCCAACTGGTATCACTATAGTGGCAATTGATTTTGACCAAAATAAAAATATCTGGGCATCTGGAGGTGGTGGAAATTTATATAGTGTAACACCATCAAAAACAATTACAGCATTTCCAATTGATTATACTATTTCCGCTTTAAGAGTTTACAATGGTTATGTATATGTTGTTGGCAAAAAAGGGGACGAAGAAGCCATATACAGATACAAAATAAATTCTAACACTTCACTCGGTAATAAAGAAAAGTATTTTGATATTGGTGCAAAGTATGGGTTGGGTAAAATAAATGTGAGCACACTGGCTATTTCGTCCGATGGCGATTTAATCATGGGCACTGACCAAGCGGATGCTTTGATTGTAATAAATGCTGCTGGCTCGGCTTCAAATCTTTATACCGGATTAATTGCCCCAACTGCTCGTTCAATTGCTTGGGGAACTAAAAAGAATCTGTTCTACGTCCGCGATTTTTCGGAAACAACCGGTCAAGTTAATTCATTGGTCCGGGTTGATATGCAAAAGCTTAGTGCACCCTATTATGGAATTCAGTAGTATTAAGGATAAATAGTTATAAACGGTTTACTTAAAACTCATTTAATTAAGGAGGCAACATGATAAAGAAAGTTACACTTTTATTCGTAGTAGTTTTAATGCTAACTGGTGTTAGCTTAGCTCAATGGGCAAATCAAGGGGCTTGGCCAACAAATCAGCCAGCTACTGCTCTATGGAAAACTGGTCAAAACCATGCTACTGCAGTTGACCCGGATGGAAAAGTTTGGGTAGGCAGATACTCAAATGTTGCAAAATATGTAGTTGCACCTGGAGATACTCTTAAAAAATCCGTTTACCTTACTTATGTTTTTAATCCTGACGGAACTCAAACAGCTTTCTCACCTATATTCATTATATCAGGTGATACTATGTTTAGTACTACTCAAAGAGGTATGAGAACTAATATTGACGGCAATATTATCTTAGCTACAGGCGGTCCTGCTATGTATATTATTGACTATAAGACCGGAAAAGGTCTTAAGAAAGTTTCACTGCCAAGCACAAATGGTCCAAATGGTCCTTGTGTTGCTGCCGATGGAACTATTTTTATTGGAACAGTTTTCGAAGGTCAAAGACCGGTTGAAATGTATGACCAAAATTTAGTTTTGAAAGGAACAGCAATAACTAAAGCTCCAGGTTTTTCTAGAAGTTTCGAAGTTTCTAAAGATGGGAATACAATATACTGGGCTGGTTATACAACCGGAAAAGTCTATTTATTCAAAAGAGCTGATGAATTCTCTAGTTTTGAATTAAAAGACTCAATCATGATTGGTGCTAAAGTTGAATCTTTCTCATGGCGCCCGGGTACAAATCAACTTTGGATGTCTGCTGGTTCTCAAAATGATCAACCATCTGCTCCTTATACAAAAGGTACCTGGTATGCTTACGATGTTACACAGAAAAAAGTAGTTGATAGTCTCAAGTGGAAATGGAAAGATGAAACCAGCGAAGCTACTAAAGATGAAAGACCAAGAGCTCTTGCTTTTACACCTGATGGTAAGACTGCATATATTGGCGCTTTCGGTAGAGGAACAGCTGACCTACTCCAAAAAGTAGTTTTAGGCGGTTCTGATGTAAAGCAAGTTGAAGGCATTCCAACTCAGTATGATCTTTCTCAAAACTATCCAAATCCATTCAACCCAACAACAACTATTAAGTTCTCTATGCCTGTGGAAGGAATGGTTAGCTTAAGAGTTTACAATGTACTTGGACAAGAAGTCGAAACATTATTGGATGCATATAAAGGCGCTGGTTCTTACGAAGTTAGCTTTGATGCTTCTAAATTATCAAGCGGTATTTATATGTATACTTTGAATACCGAAAAGATGTCCTTAACAAAGAAAATGTTGCTAGTAAAATAAAAATGAAGATGATACATGTTAGGGTAATTTATTCAAATATATTTATTGTGGAGGAAATATGAAGACTAAAAGTATTGTTTTTTTTGGTTTAGCGTTGCTATTTACTATTTCAGTTTCCCAAGTATATGCTGAACCGCCGTTAACTTCGATAAATGTAAGCAATTGCACTGGTGGTACTGTTACACACACTGTAACGCTTGACGATGTAATGAACCTTAATGCAGGTAATACAACATGGAATGTTACTGGTAGTAAAAACGGTTCTTGTTCTTGGGGTTTTTTCGTAAAGAAAAATGGTGTGCGTATATATTCTGGTTCGAATCCGCCTTCAATTCAGATAACACTTAATGTGGGAGATGTAATTGAATTGCATATTGATATACTTACGGATCTTGGTAGCAATACAAACCAAGATGATTTGATAAGCAATGGTGTTTTAGAAAATAATAACGCAATTCCTACTGCAAATATGGAAGTTACTATTTACTAACAAATAGCTTTAACTCGACAAACTATAACATGTATACATCAATTCCCCTCCTTGCGAGGGGAATTCTTTAATTGAAAGGATATTTGAATTAATAGAACTAGTTCAATTCCATTACACTTTATTTGGAGTAAAACATAAATGATTACCGTATTTCTGCCTTTTAGCGGTTTACAGCACAGTAACGATACTATCAATGAACTACGTAGCTGCAATAAGATTTCAAAAATCTATTTATTAGCAAATGATGATATAAAAAATACCCCCGAAAAATGTGAGCTCTTAAAAGTTGATAGTCTAACAAGCTCGTCAACTATCGATATGATGATTAGCAAAACTGAAACAAAGTACATCTTGCTTTTTACACAAGACAACAAATATCAATTCGGACAATTTGCAATAGAAAGATTTTACAATACAATTGATTCTACGGGCGCTGGCCTAGTTTACTCTAACTATTTTGTCGAGAAGGATAATATCAAAGGCCGCCTTCCTGTTAATGATTATCAATTTGGAAGTTTAAGAGACGATTTCAACTTCGGCTCTGTTTTGTTGATAAACAAAGAACTTCTCGCTAACTATAAAAATGAAAATGAATATAAGTTTGCCGGTATATATGATTTAAGATTGCACATATCACGAGTAGGAGAAATTCTTCGAATCCCCGAATTTTTATATACAACGATTGAAATAGATACAAGAAAAAGCGGCCCGAAACAATTTGACTATGTTAATCCCAAAAACCGTGAAGTACAGATAGATATGGAACTAGCTTGCACCGAGCATTTGAAGAAAATAGATGCATACTTAGCGCCAACTTTCAAGGAAATTGAAATTGACTCAAACGATTTTGAATATGAAGCTTCTGTTGTAATTCCTGTTAAAAACAGAGCAAGCACAATAACAGATGCCATTAACTCTGTCCTCACTCAGAAAACAGATTTCAAGTTTAATTTGATTGTCGTTGATAATTACTCAGATGACGGAACGACAGAAAAGATTAAAGAATTTGCAGCAAAAGATTCTCGTTTAATCCACGTTATTCCTAACAGAAAAGATTTAGGAATTGGCGGCTGCTGGAATGAGGCGTTGATGCACAAATCTTGCGGAAAGTTTGCTGTTCAATTAGATAGCGACGACATTTATGCAAACGAAAACACTGTTCAGATTGTAGTTGATACATTCAAGAAAGAAAAATGTGCAATGGTTATTGGAACATACAGAATGACGAACTTCAAACTGGAAGAAATTCCACCGGGAATTATTGATCATAAAGAATGGACGCCGGATAACGGCAGAAACAACGCACTGAGAATTAACGGGCTGGGTGCGCCACGTGCATTCTACACACCAATCTTGCGCGAATATAAAATCCCAAATGTTAGTTACGGAGAAGATTACGCAGTTGGTTTAATGATTTCCCGCGATTACCAGATAGGAAGAATTTACGAGCCTATTTATATGTGCAGAAGATGGGAAGGAAATTCAGACGCAGCATTGGATATTGACAAACAAAACATTTATAACGAATACAAAGACAGAATTAGAACGATAGAAGTGCTTGCCCGTCAGAGGAAAAATAGAAATGCAGATAGAACACTCTGATCGATATATAGAATCAAGTGACGATAAAAGTAGTTTATCACAAAAAGCAGAAAGGCTGTTTGAACAACAATTAAACAAGTGGAAATTAGCCTCTGACGGTTATAAAAGTCTGTCGTCTGTTCAAATAAAGAAATTTCATTTCGCAAATTTTACATTAGAAGCTCATTTCAATCATGGAAGAATAATCTCTTCTTCTGCAAAAGTTGATGCCAAATCCATCAACGAGCGGCCATGCTTCTTGTGTGCTAAAAATCTTCCCCCGGACCAAAAAGCTGTTGCAATTTCAGACGAATTTATTCTGCTGGTTAATCCATTCCCGATTTTTCATAAACATTTTACTGTTCCAACTGTTGATCACACGCCGCAATTAATCCAATCTGCATTTGGAAACATGCTTGAGGTTTCGCGAAAGCTTGGTAAGGGTTTTACAGTATTTTATAATGGACCTAAATGCGGTGCTTCGGCTCCGGATCACTTGCATTTTCAAGCGGGTAATTATGGTTTCATGAATATTGATAATGAGTTTGAAGAAATCAAAAAGCATTATGGCGAGACAATTTTTGAAGATAGTGAT
>JAZDFQ010000045.1:0-253183 GCA_043807765.1 Ignavibacteriota bacterium | reverse complement strand
TACAGTAGGACAATATGGAAATGAAAAAGTAATTAAAGAATATGTTCAAAAACAAGGCAATGACTATAAACAAATATATAGATCACAATTAGATTTGTTTGCAGTTTAGATACCCCGATGCTTGCGTCGGGGAGCTTCATTAATGATGACAAGTGGTTCTGCTCGGAAGTAGCTTCATCAACGTATAAAAACCTTGGCGTTGATTTGTGGATGGGTGTATCCAGCATCTCATCGCTTGGAACCGCCGAATGGCTTGCCGGATTTGGAGTAACGCATTTCGAAACTCATGAGCCTTCCGATCTAGAATACGATCCTCAAATTTATGTTGTGGCTGAATGGAGAAATCCGGAAACACTTTATCAAGACCATGTAGATAACGCAATTGTAGAAGCGCTTCTTGACGAGGCTAATGCTGGTAAAAAACTTTCTTACGATTGGTATATGCTTCCTTTTGCGCGTATAATGAAGTTCTACAGCGTCATCCAAAATAAATTTGGAGCCGATGGAAGTATTCCCGAAGGAATGAGCGCCGAGTCGGGACTTAGGCATAAAAAGTATGAGAGTATTTTCAATTCGATAAAAGAGAAAGTTTTAGTTGATGCTGAGAAGTTCATAAAAGAAAAGCAGTATCAACCGCCTTATTGGAAACTTGTTGGCTTTGCTAAGAAATATGCAAAAAGTAAGTAGCAATAGAATTTTCTATTTCAATTAGGTGAGAGTGAAGTAGTTCATGCTCTTAATCTTAATCGTATTCTGTGGTAATAAACAGAGCAAGATTACGAATAAGATTAAGATCATGAGTAGGAAGTATTAAGCATTGCATAAGTTATTAACTCTTTGAGGTAAATATGTCTCTGCAAGAAAAATCAACCGGCTTTAAGCGGGAACTTGGATTGCTCGATTCAACAATGATTGTTGTCGGCTCAATGATCGGCTCTGGAATATTTATAGTGAGTGCAGATATTGCACGCACAGTAGGCTCCAGCGGACTTCTTCTATTAGTTTGGTTAATCACCGGAGTAATTACTTTGATTGGCGCGTTAAGTTATGGCGAGCTGGCATCACTAATGCCGTTTGCCGGCGGGCAATATGTCTACATCCGCGAAGCTTACAATCCACTTGTTGGTTTTTTATATGGCTGGACTTTGTTTCTTGTAATTCAAACCGGAACGATAGCTGCAGTAGCCGTTGCGTTTGCAAAATATACAGGAGTTATAATTCCATGGTTTAGTCCGGGCAATGTCTTGCTCAATCTTGCCGGATTAAAAATCTCGGCGGCTCAATTGTTGGCAATTGTAAGCGTAGTCTTTCTAACTTTTGTAAATGTTGGCGGAGTTAAAGAGGGAAGATTTGTCCAGAACATTTTTACTGTTTCAAAAACAATTGCGCTTCTTGGTTTGATTGTGCTTGGCTTTATCATTGGGTCGAACGCAGAGGTTATTTCCGCCAACTTTACAGATATGTGGAGCGCAAAACAGATTCATCTTAAAAACGGATTGATTGATGTGATTGAACCACTTGCCGGTTTTGCAGTTATAGCCGCAATCGGAACAGCGATGGTTGGTTCCCTCTTCTCAAGTGTCGCGTGGGAAAATATTACATTCATTGCGGCGGAAGTTAAAGACCCAAAGAAAGTAATCCCTTGGAGTTTGTTTCTAGGAACAATGATTGTAACTGTACTCTATATTCTCGCTAATGTTGCATACTTAGTTGTTCTTCCACTTCAAGGCGACCCATCGGCAAATAGTGTTGCCGGAATGGGAATCCAGTTTGCGGCTGAAGATAGAGTTGGCACAGCGGCGGCGCATTTTATTTTTGGCGATGTAGCAGTTGCGGCAATGGCAGTCTTAATTATGATTTCTACATTCGGCTGCAACAACGGTTTAATTCTAGCCGGAGCCCGTGTTTATTATGCAATGGCAAAAGATAATTTGTTTTTCAAAGTAACCGGCGAGTTAAACAGTAAATCCGTTCCGGCTAAGGCATTGTGGATTCAAGCAATCTGGACGAGCTTACTTTGTCTTTCCGGCACATACGGTCAACTGCTCGATTATGTTGTATGTACTGTGCTAATCTTCTACATACTAACAATTGCGGGTGTGTTTATTCTGCGCAAACGTATGCCCGATGCGGAGCGCCCATATAAAGCATTTGGCTATCCTTATCTTCCGGCATTGTACATTTTCTTAGCGGCATCAATTTCAATTATTTTGTTGATTTACAAACCGGATTCTACATGGCCCGGTTTAGTTATTGTTGCGCTCGGAATTCCGGTTTACTTTATCTGGAATAAATTTCGTTCTAAATCGGAAGTGAAAAATCCCGTTGTTTGAATTAACTTGTAAACCGTTGAAACGGTTATAATTTAGTGCTCTTTTATATTAACCCGCGGATTAATCCGTGGGTTAATATAAACCAACATATACATTTTGAAACTGTTTCAACAGTTTTATTATAAACCAGTTCTAATTCGCACAACCAATTGAAAGAATAAAAGAGATGAAGAAAAGGATTCGCTATTTTCATTGGAATAAAGAAGAAGCAGCAACAAATGTTAAGAAGATTGAATCACTCGACGTTGGAGTTGAGCTTGGCGTGCTCAAAGTGAAGTGAAAATGATGAAACAAAAAACCCCGGGTTTTGTGCCGGGGCTTTTTGTTTTATCTTACTACTAAATATTCAATACTAGCTACTTAGAGAGCATCTTCTTTCTTTTCGTCATATCTCGCATTTGGCTTTTTTCTTCCTTTCAAAAAGAAAGCAATAACCAAGAATACAATTACTGCACCGCCCCCTATGTAAACCCAATTAAGTGAAGTTCCCGGCGCTACTTTTTCTTTCCATTTTGCAATGTAAGAATCAATAGAATCTTTGTTGGCATCTGTCATCATATTGTTTTCAATCAATATTGGAATCCAAACCGGTTCAACAACTTTGAAATAAACACTGTCTGTAAATGCATAGTAAATATTCTCGGTTTCCGAAGAGCTTTTCACCCCGAGATTTTTCATTTCGTCGCCTACAAAAGATGATACACTATTTATAAACTGATCGCCCGATTTGAATTGTAAAAGAGCAATTTTCTTTTCGCGGAAGAGCTTGTTTACTTGTCCCCACATTTCATCATTAACACGGAAGTTCCAATCGGCAAACATAGCGTCAATGTTAGCTATTTGTGCAGTCTTATCTTTTCTGTTCAAATATACTCCGGCTAACTTTGGTCCAATTTGTCTCCAAACTTTATTGAAGTCCTTGTACTGCTTTTTCATCTGGCCAAGATCGTCCGGAGTCATCTGCGTAACTTTCATGAATTGGATGTTGTCGGCAATCGTTCTTTCTACATTAAAGAATAAATTTCCGGCATCAACTTTAGTGTAGATATTTTGTTTCTCTGCTTCGTTAAGTCCGCTTGGAAGCTGTACGAACTCGGCTAGTAAACTGTCAACAATTCCGCGAACAAGTTCATCTCTCTGCTGAATATTGGCTTTGAGTTGAGCAACTAGTTTTTGAAGAGAGGCGATTGTTTGAGCATCCTTTGCAGAACGAATCTGCAAAGTTTTAATCTGCGAAATCAAGCCTTGGTTTTCTTGACTTATTATAGAAATTTTATCTTTTAGAGTTCCGACTTCGGTGGTTAGTTCGGTAATCTGTGTGAAATCACCTTTGCGAATTTCTACCGCTCGCTCAATTTTGGAAAAGGATGATTCGAAATTTTCCGGGTAAAGAGAATTATCTAATAATCCTTTATCTGAAAGGAAATCGCTTTTCAGTTTAGCAATGTTCTCGGAGATTGTGTTGCACTCATCTAGTGATGTAGCGTTTTTAATAGCTGCTTCGAGCTGCTGGTAACGTGTTTTAAAATTCTGTGTCTTTTCGTAATCGGATTGCGCTTGTACTGTTGCCCCAAATGCGAAAACAAACAAAACCAAAAAGTAAAATTTAGAGTTCATTAGTCTTACCTCATTAAGCCTTTGTAATTCAAGAAGTATTTGTTTGGATTATCCAGCAATTCAATGTTCGGTGCTTTCTGATTAAAAGCCGGTGCTGTTAAACCCTTTAGCTCCGAAATCATAATTTTGTTTTCCAGTTCCATTCCGCTCTCAATTGATTTAAAAACGTAAACGTTTTTAAAATCCTTAGCGGTGATAAAATAGTAACCGGCTTTATCACGTATAATTCTGATTTCTTTTCCAATGTAATTTGTCGAGTCCTTGAACTCTTCGAAAAAGAGTGGCTTAACGTTTAGAGTAAAAGAATATCTTTGTTCAATTATGTTACCTTTAGCATCAACCTTAAGTGCATTTTCGATTGGCCAAGCATATTCCGCCGGTTTAAGCGTAAGTGTTGAACAAGCAAATGCTGTGACAACAAGAAAAAACAATGCAATACCGTGCTTCAATCGCATGAAAATCCTCCAACTGATTTTTTAACTAATTAAACATAATGAATTAGCCGCTCTTTTGTAAGAGGATGATTGGCAGAACAAACTTTCATAAGTTTGCGCTATTAATTTCAAATCGTTGGGCTTGGCAAGTTGAATCCCTACAAAGGTCTTAAAAATATACCAAGAAGCGTCTGGCTTTTATCATTTGCAACGCTTATTAACCGCTCCGGTACAATGGTCCTTCCGTTTTTAGCCATTTATATGAATCGGAAGATTGGTGTAACTCCAACCGCTGCGGGAATGGTGCTAATGGTATACGGACTCGGAGCGTTATTAACTTCTCCATTTGTAGGAAAGCTTGCGGACAAAGTTGGCTCGCTAACAGTAATGCGTGTCTCACTTATCTGCACCGGACTCATGATTGTCTTATACTCTTTCATTACGAACTACAACTTAATTCTTGTTGTAACGTTTGTTTGGGCTGTAATCAGCGAAGCGTTCCGCCCGGCTAACTTGTCATTAATTTCATTTGAAACATCAACCGAGCAGCGCAAGACAGCTTTTGCATTGAACAGATTAGCAATTAATCTTGGAATGAGTATCGGTCCGGTAATTGGCGGATTTCTTACGCAGATAGATTACTCGCTATTATTTTATGTTAACGGGGCAAGTTCAATTCTTTCCGGATTATTTTTAAGCTTTGTAAAAATCGAAAGCCAATCCTCTGAAGCCAGAAATGAATCGGCTAAATTGAGAACGAGTTTAAGCTCGGATAAAAACAAGCTCTCTATATTCGGCGATAAGCGCTTCTTATTTTTTATGCTGGCCTTAATTCCGGTGAACCTAGTGTTCTTTCAGTTTCTCGGCGGACTCCCGTTATATATAGTTAATGAACTTCAGTATTCAGAAGCTACGTTTGGAATTCTAATGTCTATAAATACAATCATGATTGTGCTGATTGAAGTTCCGTTAAACAATGCAATGGCACAGTGGGATGATAGAAAATCTATGGTTCTCGGTTCTCTGCTTGCAGCTTTAGGATTCGGATTGATGGCGCTTTCCAGTTCACTAGTTTGGTTGGTACTTACAATTGTAATCTGGACCTTTGGCGAAATGATTTTCTTTCCATCAAGTGCTTCTTACAGCACGGTAATTTCCCCTGACGAAAAACGGGGTGAATACATGGGTTACTATCAAATGGTTTTTAGTTTTGCGTTCATGTTCGGTCCGTGGTTAGGGGCGGTCGTATTGGATAAACTCAATTCAACAATTTTATGGGGCGGGGCCTTAGTGCTTGCATCAATATCCACTTTTATGTTTGCGCTGATGCTAAAGAGATCGGAAAAATAAATTTCTTTTCTTTATCAAATTCACTTTGTAATATTGTAGTACACATCAAAAAAACAAGAAAGGACTTCAGCATGAAATCATTTAAAACCATGATTGCTTCATTATTATTGTTTGCTGTTGCATCAATTAGCGCACAAGATCAAGCTGATATGATGAAGAAATGGCAAGATTATATGACGCCGGGACCGGTTCATAAAACATTTGAAAAAAATTGCGGAACGTGGAAAGCCGAAATCACACAATTTATGGGTGGACAAGAAATGAAGGCTGAGGGCACAGCGGTTTTCGAAATGATGCTCGGCGGCAGATATATGAAATCTACTTTTAATTCTATGGTGATGGGAATGCCAATGGAAGGCTTTGGCTTAGATGCTTATGATAATATAACGAAAGAATATATCTCTGTTTGGCTTGATAATATGGGAACCGGCGTACTAACTATGAAGGGAAAGATTGACCCGGCAACAAATAAATTAACTTATTTTGGAAAAATGGTTGACCCAATGACTGGAAAAGAAACAACAGCAAAAACTGTTACTACTCAAATTGATGATAACAAGATGCTTTTTGATATGTTCACTGTTGAGGGCACACAAGAAACCAAGAATATGACTATTGTATATACACGTCAAAAATAATTTTCCCCAACTATTGATAAGCCTGGAATGCTGTGAGGGCTATTCCGGGCTTTTATTTCTTCTTTTTGATGTAGTATTTTTCTATGTGTTTATAAGCTAAAAAACCTACAGCTCCAACCTGTACTGCTCCCAATATTTGATTGAATAAGCGATTACTTTGTCCCGCCATGTAATTTTTATAAAGAGGATTAAGAAGATTTGTCTTCGCATCAATTGTGTTAGAGTTACTAATCCACGCGAGCTGCATTCTGGTTTGCATTAGAATGGATGATGAATCGTTTAGAAAGTTTGTATTTAAATTGAGCGAATTTAGTTCATTACTGAAATAGGGATCGGGCAAATATCGCAACGGATTAAAAAATGTAGTGAAGTTGAAACGCTGTTCATTGTTGTTCGAGCTGTCCGGAATGGCATTTTGTGCAAATAGACACAAGTTGGCTAGAAGAAAAAAACTAAAAATTTTCTTCTTCATCTTCAATGTCGTCATCTATAAATAAGTCTTCGTCATCTAGATTCAAGTCGTCATCTTCGCCAATTTCGCTTGGTTCTTTTTCTTCGCCGCCTTCTTCATCGGGAATTTTTTTCTTTTTGGAGGCATCCTCTTCAACAGCAAAATATGCTTCTGTCGGACGATAATCGCTGCTTCCACCCGAATAATTATCATCCATTCTATCCATAACCTGACCAAGTATCTCGCCGGTTAAATCTTCCTTCATTTCTGCGGAATCAACTTTTTTCCCGTCGTCAAACTTATCCATACCGATGTCTGTACGTTTCCATAAATCGGTTAATTCTTTCTTTTCTATTTTGGAAAGTTGATTATCAATTTCCTTTTCTATCACTTTAAGATCGTTTTGATCCCATGTGGTTTCTGAATATAACTGACCCTTCATAAAATCCCAGAATGAGCTTCCCGCTTTTTCCGGCGAGGGTTTCTTTTTAAGAGAAGCTATCACATCGGTTGCGATTTTTTTCATTGTGGCTGACACAACATCACCTTTTTATTTTTGGTTGACTAAACTTAGTAATAAATATAAAAAATCATCAAGTAGATTTTTTAGTTAAAAAATATTACATGAAGTATACAAACAATAATGAGAGTTTAATGGTAAATTCTTTTTATTTTTTGCATTGATTTAGGATTGGGTTCTGACACACTTAATCTTAAATAATTTTATGCCCCTGTAGTTCAATGGATAGAACGCGAGCCTCCGAAGCTTGCGATGTGGGTTCGATTCCCGCCGGGGGTACAAAAATTTACGAAAGACAAATCAACCGCATCAATGGAAATACATCACATCAATTTGCTATCAGAGGTATTAATGAAAAGCACAACCAAGTTTTTGGGTTTATTAATGCTGTTCGTACTAACGCAAAACAGTTTTGGACAGACAACCGACAAATCACTTTTAACATTGGATCGCATTTTTAACAGCGCGGATTTTTCATCAGATAGATTTGGCCCGGCAAGATTTATTGAAGAAGGAAAGTTTTATACAACGCTGGATGCATCTAAAGATGCACCCGGCGGAAGAGATATTGTTAAGTATGAAACGGAAACCGGAAAAAGAGAAGTAATGGTTTCTGCTAAACTTCTGACCTTCGAAGGGCAGACTAAGCCGCTTTCAATAAGCAACTACATTTGGTCTGCTAACAGAAATTTGTTGATGATATACACAAACACTGCTAGAGTTTGGCGCCAAAACACGCGCGGAGATTATTATGTGCTGAATCTAAAGACTAATAAGCTTCAGAAAATAGGTGTGTTTGCAAAACCATCTAAGCTTATGTTCGCAAAAATTTCTCCCGACGAACAAAAAGCAGCTTACGTTTACGAAAACAATATTTATGTGGAAAATTTGACAGATGGAAAAATTGCGCAATTAACCTTTGACGGCTCACGCACAATAATAAATGGAACGTTTGATTGGGTTTACGAAGAAGAACTCGATTTGCGTGACGGCTTCCGCTGGAGTCCCGACAGCAGAAGCATTGCTTACTGGCAGCTCGATGCTTCCGGTGTGAATGAATTTTTTATGATTAATAATACGGATTCTCTTTATTCAAAAGTCATCCCGGTTCAATATCCCAAAGTTGGTACAACAAATTCAGCAAGCAAAGTTGGAGTAGTTACAATCGCAGACGCCAAAACAGTGTGGATGAATGTTCCGGGAGAACCGAGAAATAACTACATAGCAAGAATGGACTGGGCCGAAAGTTCTGAAGAAATTGTTTTACAGCATCTTAATCGTCTGCAAAACCAAAATGAAGTAATGCTCGGCAACTCAAAAACCGGAGAAGTAAAATCAATATTCACCGAAAGAGATTCCGCTTGGATAGATATTCACGATGAACTTATGTGGTTGAAGAAGGGAAAGGAGTTAACATGGCTTAGTGAGCGAGATGGCTGGAGACATCTCTATATCATCTCCCGCGATGGAAAAAATGTTAAGTTGATGACTCCTGGAAATTATGATGTTATTGATTTGCAGCTCGTTGATGAAGAAAGCGGCTACGCATATTTTCTTGCTTCGCCGGATAACGCCACACAAAAATATCTTTACAGAGTTAAGTTGGACGGCAAAGGAAAATTGGAAAAACTAACTCCAAATGAATATAGCGGAACCAACAGTTACCAAATCTCAGACGGAGGCAACTACGCGATTCACAATTATTCATCCTTTAACACTAGTCCAATTTCGCAATTGATTAAACTTCCCGAACATGCTGTAATCAAGAAAGTTATAGAGAATAAAAAAATGTCCGAGAACGTTGCCGCGCTAAAGAAATTGCCGACGGAATTCTTTCAAGTAGACATAGGCGGCGGTGTAATGCTGGATGGCTGGATAATGAAGCCGTTTAATTTTGACCCGGCAAAAAAATATCCGGTTTTGTTTTTGGTTTATACCGAACCGGCTGGACAAACAGTTGTTGACCGCTGGAGCGGAGATTTCTTTTGGCACACAATGCTTACACAGCAAGGTTACATTGTGATGAGTGTGGACAACAGAGGAACACCAGCGCCCCGGAGTAGAAATTGGAGAAAATCCATTTACAAAAAAATCGGCATTCTGAATTCGAGTGATCAAGCTATGGCTGTAAAAGCATTGCTTCATAAGTATAATTTTCTCGATGCGGAAAGAGTTGGCATTTGGGGATGGAGCGGCGGCGGTTCTGCAACTTTAAACGCAATGTTCCGCTACCCGGATTTATACAAAACCGGAATGGCAGTTGCTGCCGTTGGACATGAAAAACTTTACGACACGATCTATCAAGAACGTTACATGGGCTTGGTCTCTATTAATCCGGAAGTTTATGAAGAGGGCTCTCCGGTTACATATGCAAAAAACCTCAAGGGAAATCTTTTGATTGTTCACGGAACCGGCGATGATAATGTTCATTATCAAGGCGCTGAGTTAGTGATTAATGAGTTAATCAAACACAACAAGCATTTTACAATGATGGCTTATCCAAACCGCACTCATGGAATTTATGAGGGCGAGGGAACAACACTTCATCTATTTACACTTCTTACAAGATATTTGAATGAGAATCTTCCGGCAGGAGGAAAATAGAATTTGTAACTGAATCATCCTCTGCGTTAATTGCGGAGGATGATTTGCCAATGTTGACATGTTAAGTACATTAAAGTTTGGACTAAAGTCCAATTGGAGTGGTATTCCAATTAACCCCACGCTTAAGCGTGGGGTTAATACAAGAAAAATATAAAAGGGCTTTAGCCCAAAACTTAATCTGACAGCATTGGGATGATTTGCTGCCTTCCCTCCTTTAAAAGGAAGTTGTTATGAAAAAACAATTCTACTTCTTGCTGGCAATTTTTATCAATTTCTTTTCGGTAGTAACTTCACAAAGTCTCAAAGTCCCCGATCCGTATCTCAATATCTCCGCCAAACAAAACGATCCTCTCTACACTACTTACACCGCAGCAATGGAGCGCTCTCAACTCTACGGCGATAAGGGCTATAAAATGGATTATTATTCTGATCATCTGCTGATTAATTATTCTGGCGACCAAGCCGGAAGATTTTATTGTGTTTGGAAAGTGGATCAAGTTGTTGTTCTGAATATCGGAGAGTTTTATAAGAAACCGGTTGTAACAGCTTCATTTCCCGATATGGCAATTCTTAGCTATCAGCCATTTAGGGGAATTGAAGTACAAGAAACATTTTTTGTTTACAGTTCTACAGTTGCCTTGGTGAACTTAGTAGTAAAGAATGTAGATAAAATAAAACATGATGTTGAGCTTTATCCCGTTCTGGAAATGGGAAATGACTCGTTAATCATAAAAGAGTTTTACAAGAATAGAAACGCTTATATTACAAATCACTACGAATCGAAATATCGATTGATCAGCTCGCTTTACAAGAATGCACCTTATCCAACCGAAACAAGAGACTATTTTACCGCAAGTCTTCCTTTATATTCCTTCGGTGGTTACCACAATTCGATGGAAGCGTTTTACAACACTATTAAAACTGATTTTTACGCAGAAAGCAGAAACGACTCATTAAATAAAAAATTAAGTGGTTACGTTAATTTTGTTTCGCTTCATGGCAAGCTTTCTTTGAAGCCGGGTGAGGAAATAAATGTTCGCTACATGCGCGGCTGGCAAGACCGGAAAGAGGATTTGGAAAAACTTGCTGATGAAATTGAAAAGCTAAAAACAGAACCGCTACAAAAGTTTGTTGATGATAATGTGAAGTTGTTCAGTAAGATTCCAAGAATAAAATTTAAGGCGCAAGAAGAAAAGCTTGTCTACTTAAGCTCGTTTAATCTTGCGCGAGGTAGCTTTTATCCGCCAACAGAAAAAGCAAATCATAATTTTTATGTTTTTTCCCGTCAACCTCTTTGGGGCTGGGGGCACGGTCATCAAGTATTGCATGAATCCTTGAGTATGCTGGCATATGCTTTTCTCGATCCGCAATCTGCGCAAGGTTCGCAAAGAATATATATAGATCAGCAAAGAAATGATGGGCTAATTGCATATCGGCATGGACCGCGCGGTTTGCAAGACTATCCGCATTTCAGCAAAGAACTGAATAAAGATATGTCAACAACTTCGGCACCGTTTTTCAGTTGGATAAATTGGGAGGTTTATAAAGTCGGTAAAGACAAAAAATTTCTTTCTGATTCCTACGAGAGCGGGGTTAAGTATTTGAAGTGGCTGATTGCAAACCGTGATGTTGATAAAGACGGCTTGTATGAGTGGGGACCGTACGGAATAATTGAAAATGTCCGCGACTGGTACAACGCCGTGTTCCAGGTAAGCAAAGACCGCCATCTCGATATTGATAAAGAAGATATTTCCGATGAGCTTGAATGTGTTGATCTAACCTTGATGATGATTAAGGAAATGCGCTCTCTCGCCTCTATGGCAAAAGAACTTGGACAAAAAGAAGCTTCACATGCATGGAAAGAGATGGCCGATCTCACAAGCAAATTAGTTAATGAAAAAATGTGGGATGACAGCAGTAAGTTTTATTATTCTATAAACAAGAAAGACGATTCGTTTAAATTTTTGACGCGTGATTTAAGAAGAATGGAAATAATCGGCTTTCTTGCTTTATGGGCAGAAGCAGCGCCTAAAGATAGAGCCAAACATTTAGTTAAGCATCTTGCCAATCCGGAAAAGTTTTGGCGCAAGTATGGAATACCTACACTTTCCGCAGACGATGTTTGGTATACGCCTTATGTTGATTACTGCTGCAAGTGGAACGGCCCGGTTTGGCTATTGTGGAATTACATGGTGCTCGACGGTTTGAAAAAATATGGTTACGCCAAATTAGCTAACGAAGTAGCAGATAAGATGATGCTTGCGGTTTCTACTCAACTTAAAAAGAATCATAACTTTTGGGAGTCTTACAGTCCCGATAATGAAGTTCTCAACTCGCCGCCTAACTATATCTGGGATTCCATAATGGCGCGTGTTTTAATTGAAAAGTATAAATGAGTCTTGGAAATTTTATTGTAGTTTTGTCCTGTAATGTATAAACTACAATAGATGTAAAATAATGTCGAATTAATTGATTGAGATTTTTAAATGAAATTAACGTACATGCTTCTTGCACTGTTTTTAGCGGAGAATTTATTTTCCCAGACTATATGGATAAAAGATGTTAATAACAGATTGGTTTCTAAGGCGTCAGTCTCGGTGCAAGTAACTTATAAATCCACACAGTTTCTGCTGGAAGGATCTTTAGAGAAACTCTTTACAGCCGTTACTGATACTTTAGGAAAAGTGAAAATTTTAGGAGAATACAGCAAAGAAGAGTTTTCCGTAGAATCAGTCTCAATTAAAGTTCAACATAAAGATTTTGAACCTTTCGAAGTAATAACTAAAGAGTATTCTAACTCGCCAACTTTTAACTACATCGTCTATCTTGTTCCGAAGAATTCCAAAGTGAATTTGAGCGGGAAAATAATTGCCAACCGCCAAGAACTTAATGAGCTCGATATCTACTCTTCATCAGAAATAGCCGATAAGTTGCAGATAAAAGAAGATGACATTTTGAATTTGATAAAGAAAAAGAAGATTAAAGGGAAAAAGATTGGGGATAAGTATTTTATTAGTGGAGATGAACTTAGAAAATTCTTAGACGAATAGTATATTTTAAATTTCTTAACTGGAGAATCTTACAAATGAAAAGATTTTCAATCGGCGTTCTCATTTTAATTTTCATTTGCCAATCCTTGATTGTAGCCCAGCAAGGATTAATCCCAAAGTTCGTCCTTGAAGAAAACGACCTTTTACTAACACGTCCAGCTCAACCGAATCAATACATGGATAAGATTGGGCAGAAAGCAGCATTGCTTGGATTTGAAAGCGGCTCTTTCGAAATGTGGATATGGCCATGGAAGGTATTAAGAAATTTCGAGATTCAGTTTTTTGTGGGGACAACAACGCAGCCAATTCTTGCTAAAGATATTCTTCGCGATATATCGGTAACTCCCGAAGCGACAATAATCACCTATGTTTACGAATCATTCACAGTAAAAGAAATAATTTTTGTTCCTCACAATAAACCGGCCGCAGTAATCTTGCTTGATGTTAACACAACAACACCCCTAACAATCGTTCCCGGCTTTATGCCTGTTATGCAGCCGCAATGGCCGGCGGGAATTGGCGGACAGTATAGCTATTGGGATGATGGCGTTAAAGCTTATGTGATTTCGGAATCTCAGCAGCGCGGGCTGTTTCTATGCGGCTCACCGGTTGCTCAGCAAATGGCGGCTCCACCCGCACACATGTTTGCAGATAATCCAATTCAATTTAAGTTGGATATAAAACCGGGTGATGCTAAGAATAGTTATACCCCGATCGTAATCACCGGTTCTCCGATTAAAAGTAAATATGATTCAGTAAAAACTCTTTATAAGGATTTAACAAGTAATGTCGAAAAGTATTACAGAGCTAATTTTAATTACTATAAAAACCTTAGAGAAAATACTGTTGAAATCATCACGCCAAATCAAAAGCTAAATAAAGCTTTCGAATTTGGAAAAGTTGCTTTGAATAATTTGATGGTTGATAATACAACGCTCGGTAAAGGACTTGTTGCCGGTTACGGATTAAGCGGCGGCGGCGGTCGCCCGGGATTTGGATGGTTCTTCGGCGGAGATGCGTTCATAAATACTCTTGCGATGAATACATATGGAGATTATTCAACTGTAAAAGATGCTCTTGCTTTTACACAAAAATGGCAGCGACAAGAAAATTTTCCGATTCGCAAAAAAAATCCAACCGATAAAGTAACAGACATTGGGAAAATGTCTCATGAACTTTCTCAAAGCGACGGTTTGATAGATTGGTGGAATGATTATCACTACGGATATAACCATGCAGATACAACACCTTGGTATATAGTAGCTATGGGAGATTACTTAAGAAAGAGCGGCGATGTTGAATTCATTAAGCAAAGTTGGAAATCAATTGTTCAAGCTTACAACTGGTGTAAAAGCAAAGACAGTAATGGTGATGGTTTAATGGATTTACGTGGTGCCGGTCTGGGCGTTTTGGAATTTGGTTCACTCGTAAAAATATTTAATGATAATTACACTCAGAGTTTATGGACGCAAGCAATAAAAGAAGTTAAACTTATGGCGAGATATTGTAACGATAAGGCGGTTGAGGTTGATGCCGATAAGTCATTTACAAAAGCTCAGCAAGCATTGGAAAGAATTTACTGGATAGATGATTTAGAATTCTACAGTTTTGGCGCCGCTGAAGATGGAAAGCAAGTGCGCGATAAAAATATATACTCAGCAACTCCAATTCTATTCGGTTTGTATGATGCAAAGAGAAGTGAAAGTACAGTAAAACAATTCAACGAAAGCGATATGGTTACTGATTGGGGTGTTCGCAACTTGAGCAGTAAATCTTCCATGTATGAGCCAACAAATTATAATTATGGAACAATCTGGCCTTTTACTTCTTTCTTTATTGGGGCCGCGCAATTTGCTACCCACTTTAACCTACAAGGCTATGAAACTGTAAAGAACACGGCACAGCATTCTTTTGATTACGGTTTAGGAATTTTACCGGAAGTTTTTTCCGGTGAGATCAACACAAAACTTGGGGAAGCTTATCATAATCAAGGATTTAGCGTAAGCGGATATGTTTTCCCAATGGTACGAGGCTTGATTGGTTTAGATGTTGATGCGTTGAATAATAAAATCACCTTTGCGCCAAAGCTTCCGGCAGATTGGGGCTTTTTGCAAGTCAATAACGTTAAACTCAACTCTGCTACTGTGAACTTTGATTTGAAACTGGAAAAAGCATACATGGAATTAATGGTTAAGAAAGTTGGCGGAGAAAATATTCAAATTGAATTTTCACCGGAACTTCCTCTTGGAACCAAAATCGTTTCAGCAAAGGTTAATAACAGAGCCGTTAATTCAAGCCTGATGAGTCATAGTCAACCAGAGCAATTAAAAATAACACTTGACCTAACAAGTGATGCCAAAGTTTATGTTGAATATGAGCCGGCTGTTTCAATATTCATGATGGATCAATCAGCACCAATTGGTGCGACCAACGAGGGTATAAAAATATTATCACAAGAACTCAGCGGAAACAAACTAACAATCTTTTGTGAAGTAAAGCCAAACATAAATTATGAGCTTGGAGTTAAAAACGGAGAGTTGATTAAATCTGTAAACGGTGCGGAGTTCAAAAACAAAAAACTTTTTATCAAAAACATTGGAGATGAAAAATTTTTTGTAAAACACAAGATTGAAATTACTTTTTAGCAAAAAATATTTTTCTTGTTGACTTTTACCACGGTAAAACAATTACCAAGTAAAAAATATTTTTTCTTATTAGGAATAAAAAAACATTTTTAATAAGTTGGCTCAAGATAAATTAAAAGCTCACCACACTTTTAATTAGAGATTAATGTTACAAATAACACTTGAACCCCAAGAACAAATAAAATTAAATCCTCCTCGAAGATATAACGATTGGGATTTTAAATTGAAGGTAGTTCGCGAAGGTGACTTTGCTGAACTACGGGTTAGTTTTGAAGATTCGCATGATTCCGAATCAACAGAGAATATAAGTTATAACTCTATTGATGGTAAGGATGAAGAACAAAACACCCAGCTTCTTTAAAATTCTTTTTCTTAGTTAAGGGTGGATTACATTCCAAGTATTTCCTTAATCTAATCGGATAAGGTAAGGGTATGGAAAACAAAACAGACCGTCTGCTGTCTCTGGATATATTCCGCGGATTAACAATTGCGGGAATGATTTTAGTTAACAACCCGGGCGACTGGGGAAATATTTATCCGGCTCTCGAACATGCTTCTTGGAATGGATGCACACCTACGGATTTAGTTTTTCCTTTTTTCCTTTTCATTGTCGGCGTTGCAATAACGCTTTCTCTTTCTAAAAGAAAAGAGAGGGGCGACAATCAGAATAAACTAATACTGCAAATATTCAGACGCAGTGTTATGATATTTCTAATTGGTGTTGCGCTTGCCGGATTTCCTACTTACAACTTAACTACAATTCGCATCCCGGGTGTCCTTCAGAGAATTGCGCTTGTATATTTCTTTGCATCTTTTATCTATCTTAAAACAAGTTGGAAGACACAAGCCGTTTTATCAGCTGCATTTCTATTTATATACTGGGCATTAGTAACTTTAATTCCAGTTCCCGGTATCGGTAGCCCCGATCTTTCGCATCCAACAATTCTTGATAAAGTTACAAACAAAGAGATTGCACCCAATTTAGTTGCGTGGCTAGATAATCAAATATTATCCGGTCATCTCTGGCGTCAAACGAAAATTTGGGATCCTGAAGGTTTGCTAAGTACAATTCCCGCAATATCGACCGGCATATTTGGTATGCTGCTTGGCAGTTTTCTTAGAAGCGGATTGGATAAGTTTCAGAAAATTGGCTGGATGTTTTTTACAGCAAACCTAGCGTTGATAACTGGTATTATTTGGGATATGTATTTCCCTTTGAATAAAGCGCTGTGGACAAGTTCATACGTTGTGTTCACTGCCGGAATGGCTCTGCACGTTTTTACAATGTGTTATTGGTTAGCCGACATTAAACAAGTTAAATGGTGGACAAAACCATTTGTTGTATATGGAACAAACGCGATTACAGTTTACGTTCTTTCCGGATTGGTCGGTGTGATGATGTCTCGCATTAGCTGGACAAATGCTGCCGGCGATAATGTTTCCATTAAATCATTTCTTTACAATACGTTTTTCACGCCCAATTTCTCTCCGATTAATGCCTCGCTTGCATGGGCACTTTGCTATGTGTTATTCTGGCTTGGGATAATGTGGATATTCTACAAAAAGAAGATTTTTTTAAAAGTATAATATTTTTTCTTAATCAATACATGTAAAATTCTCCGCCGCTTGCGGCGTCATTCCCGCATGCTTTTAGCGGGAATCTATTACTTATGGATGCCCGATAAAAACATTCGGGCATGACAAGATACCTCGCTGCTTGCGGCAAGGAGATTCATTAATTTTTTTTTACAGCGGAACAAACGAAGCTCTTCATTCATCTAAAATTGAAAGTGGAAAAAAACTATGGCAACCGAATTCAAAATAAATGGTAAAGAACTTCTAGCAAGGATTGAAGAGCTGATTAAAGAAGGCAATGCTCGCAGAATTATCATCAAGGATGAAAAAGGAAGGACTTACATAGAAATTCCGGTTACACTTGGTGTAATAGGCGTTGTGCTTGCGCCAATAATGGCTGCTGTTGCAGCAATCGCCGCGCTGGCTTCAAACTTTACTGTCGAAGTGATTAAGCGGGACGATCAAGATTAGTGCTAGGTTAGTTCACGAGCGAACATGATGCGGCATATCAAAAGGAATTTCAATAGAAAATTCCACTAAGCCTTTTAGTACGCCGTTTTCAAACCAAGGTGTCTGATGTATCAGCTTCTTTTTGCCATTCTTTTCTATTGTATAAGTGTTTGGTCTTTGTTCTGCAATAATCTGCTTAATCTTTTCATTCGATTCGTTTGAGTGACATGAAAACAAATTCTGTCCAAGCAGTTTATGCCCGCCGTCATCTTTAAAAACATCTGCAGCTTTTTCGTTTAGATAAATGATTTTCCCATCTACGTCACAAATTGTTATTGCTGCCGGTAATTCTTTTTGCCAATCCATTTGTATTCCGTTTTATTTAGAAGAACAGCTCAAAACTAAGCGAGTAGTTTCTTATAGGTGCTAAGTTGCCGATAAACTCTACGTAATTATAGTTAAAGATGTTTTTTGCGTTCAGATAAACTTTTGCCGGAATATTCATAATAAAGAAATTGTAGCCAACCATCACATCCGTTATGTATGCCGGAACCCGCTGTTCACCATCAACTACTAAAGCTAATGGAGGCTCAGCTAATGCAAAATCAATCTCTTCTACTTTACTCCAGTATCTGAAATCTACGCCAATCTCAAATTGTCCCGGCGTAAAACGTACGTTTGTGTAAACAGTATTACGCGGACGGTACTTCATCGATTTGTTCTTTTCAATATCGCGCGACCACATATAATTATAACCGGTAGAAAAAGTTACCATGGAGGGAATCAGATTCCAATCGGCAACTAATTCCAATCCTTGAATTCTCGCCTTGGAAATATTTAAGAATTGTATGTCGCCTTCTTTGGTAAGGTTGGGCTCGATAAAATTATTGTACTCGGTTTGATAAAAAGCTGCGTCAAGCGAAACATCTTTCATCATGTAATGAGTCCCAACTTCGAAGGAAAAACTAGTTTCGTAAGTGAGATTTGGATTCTCAATTACGCTTACGCCGCCTCCAATAGCAGTGCTCGTGAAGACTTCGGATGGAGTAGGGGCCCGAAATCCGGTTCCCACTGAAGCGCGTAAAATAAAATCCTTAGTGAATTTGTAATTTAATCCGGCGCGTGGTGTAACTGCATTTTTACCACTCGTTGAATCCATCTTGATGTAATCGTAGCGCAAACCGGCAGTCAAGATCAAGTTTGGAATTCCTTTATACTCTGTTTGAGCATATCCGGCGGCGCCCATGAATGTTGGATTCTTGAAAATGTTCGAAGCAACATTAGCGTGCGAGAGTTCCATCCCGGCTGTTACCAAGAATTCATCTGAAGCTTTATAATTTGCAAGTGCTTCGACGCGCATCAAGTCAGCAATAGAAGTTGTCTCTTCTAAACCATAGCCGGTAAATTTTGTTCTATAATAGCTGGTTTTAAATTCTGTTGTAAGAACTTCGCTAAAATGATGATGATAAATTAATCCGGTAAATATTCTGTTGGATTTTACTGTGTTGCCGTTGTCTTCGTCTTTTGGAACAAGCGCGTTACGGGAATCTTTCCAATAAAGAAAATTCCCACGATTCATGGAAAGATAATTGGCGAAGAATGTCAGCTTGTTTTGTTCGCTAACATCATAGTTGAGTTTAATATAGCCGAGATAGCGTTTTGTAAAATCATTTTGTCGGTAGCTGTCGTTATCAAATTTCTTCAAAGAGAAAGTGTAGCCCAGATTTTCGTAAGAGTTTGAATGTGTTAATTCAGCCCCGTAAAACTGTCTGTATGATCCGCTCCAATTCCAAACCTCGTGAGATGGTTTATCGTAGGCGCCAACATAACTTCTAAAATTTGTAATTGGCTTTTTAACGGTTGCTTTAGTGATAATGTTGATGACGCCGCCAATAGCTGTTGAGCCATATAAAGAACTTGCCGGACCTTTGATGATTTCAACTCGTTCTATGTCGGCAACCGGAATCATTTCCCAGACAATATCACCGTTATCGCCGGAGTACATTGGTAATCCGTTTAGCGCCACCAGTACTCTAGCGCCGGCTCCTTTGCTGTATCCGCTTGAACCGCGAATGCTGACTTGCTCAAGATTCATTTGAATACCCGGAACATAGCGAAGAAGCTCATCAAAAGTTAAGTGATTCTTTTTACTAATTACCTCTGGCTGAAGTACAGCCGTGCTAACTGTTAAATCTTGTACGCGCTGTTCATACTTACCGGCGCTAATAATTATTTGCTCTGTTTGAATTAAGGCTTCTTTTAGAATAACATTTAACGGTTTGGTAAATTCACTTATCTGTAAGTTTGTAATGGTTTGCTTCTCATAACTTATAGCGGAAACTTGAATGCTGTAAATTCCAATAGGAATGTTTTGTATCTCAAATACTCCGAATTCATTTGCAGATGTACCTATAGATGTGCCGACAACAACAACACTAGCGCCAAACACCGGCTCAGCTTTTTCGTTGATAATTCTACCGGAAAGAATTCCGCTTTGAGCAGTCGTAATCAACAAAGGAATCAAGACTAATATTAAAAAGTACTTTTTCATTCGAGTTCCATTTCAGTTTTTAATTCTCCATTCTGAATTCGCAATTCTCAATTGCTTACATTGGTGGCTGCGGCGGAGGATTCTGAAAACTCACATTTATGTTTACATCGCTTGCAATCTTGCCCGGATTTACAATCATTGTCTTTGGTAAGGCTTGGTTTCCACCTTCACAATAAACTCCAACAACGGTCCAGTCGGAACGGTTAAAAGTAATCACCGGGGTTTTTGATTGAGCAACTACAACATATTTGTAATTGCCCGCTGCAAATTTAAAAATTGAACTAAACGGTTTATCAATCGAGTTGTAGCTAAACTCTTTGGTTCCATAGGGGATTGAATCTACAACAAAGCTTAAGTTGGGTAAGAAGAAATCATCCACTGTTTTTATTGGTTCTTTGAAAACAACTAGATGCGTTCTCTTAATCCCTTCCGGCCACGAACCTTCGAATGTAACCTTGCCTTCAAAACCGGATGGACCAATTACTTCCAGCGGTTCTATTCCTTTATCACAAGAAATAAAAACAAGAGTGATTAGAAATCCCAACATTAAAACTATATAGCGACGCATAGATATTTCCTTTGCTTGCACTACTAAAATATAATAGAACTTTTCGTTCGATCATAAATAAATCTATTATCCCTAATCCGACATAGAGAATAAAAAAAGTTAAAAAGAGAAGCACAAAACGAAGTGTATGGAGATATCTGATTTTTAATTATAGGAGGCGGTGCTTTAACAGCAATTAATCTCAAACGGGTTTATTATTTGCAAAATTGGATAGAGATTTTCTCCATCAGTTTTCTGCTTAAAATATATGATTCTTTTTTTTTGGTAATTCTTATTAAGCCGGTAATAGGCAACCTTAAACATAGCTATATTATTTAACGGCAGTTATTTGAACAATCAAATATCTTGCATGAAAAAAAACTTTGCCGGCTATCTTTAGCAATTGATAGCTAAGTGTTTTAACCGACTTGTTGTGATCTTCTTGGGGCAGACCAATGAATTTCAGCATTTGCAATAAATTGTTGTTATTGTATAGCCCAATCCTTCTTTTTGGCAATAATTTGCAACTTCTTTTTACCAACCGGCTTACCAAATTCTTCATCTATTGCTTCCCCCAATTTGAATTTTCTTACCAGTTTTTATATTAATGGAACTCCTATTCGGTTACTTAACTTTTCTTTACTTCGGATTACTTTTATCGGTTTTTAAGCTTTTTAGCATAATTTTTCTCTCAGATTTCTTTTTTCACCTTTCCGGTGTTTTTTTGAATCTAGAGATAACAATGCCTTTCTTTATTTCCTGTAGTTCTATCTAAGATTTAAGATAAAAGAGTAATTAATTGTATTATTGGGGTGCTAATGCGTAAATTTGACAAGCAAGAAGGCTTACTTGCCATGTTTAGCTAAGTTTATTTTCTATTTATCACTAAGAGGGAATGTGGTTTATTGGGATGTTAGTCCGGATATTTTTTCTATAGGACCAGTAACAATACGTTGGTACGGTCTTCTATTCGCAGCATCTTTTATTGTTGGATATCAGTTGATGATGGTGATATTCAACAAAGAAGGTCGTTCCGAAAATGATTTAAACGATTTAGTTTGGTACATGGTAATAGGAACAGTTGCTGGCGCTAGACTTGGCCATTGCTTGTTCTATAGTCCGGAATATTATCTTTCTCATCCGTTGGAAATTTTGATGGTGTGGAAAGGTGGACTTGCGAGCCATGGTGCTGCTGTTAGTATAATAGGGGCTCTTTATTTATATATCAAAGCCCACAAAGGATATACGTTTCTTTGGATAATGGATAGAGTAGTAATTACTGTAGCTCTCTCCGGTTTTTTTATTAGAATGGGAAACCTATTTAACTCGGAAATTGTTGGTAAAACAACAGATGTTCCATGGGCATTTGTGTTTTCAGCAATCGATGGCCAGCCGCGCCACCCTACGCAGATTTATGAGGCCATAGCTTATTTATTAATTTTCTTTTTATTGCTAACAATGTATTTGAGATCCGGCGGAAAGATTAAGGAAGGCAAGCTTTTCGGCATTTTTCTAATTCTAGTGTTCGGATTTCGCTTCTTTGTAGAGTTTTTAAAGGAAAACCAGAGCTCGTTCGAAGAAAACTTATTCTTGAATATGGGGCAACTGCTAAGTATTCCATTGATTGTTTTAGGTGTTTATGTGCTTAGTATTAAAGAAAAAAAAACAATTAGAATTCAGTAAAAAGTTAGAAAGAATTACATATGAAATTTAGTTTCAAAATAAGTCCATTTGTTGTACTTATAGTTTCGCTTCCTTTTCTATTTGCTTTCAGCAGTAAAGTTAGAAAAAGCAATTACAGTCCTTCTGCCGATACACTTCGGTATGATGGAGAGAAGCATTTACGGAATATTCGTCAGCTAACCTTTGGCGGCAATAATGCCGAAGCTTACTGGAGCTTTGATAACAAACAGCTAATCTTTCAAAGCGACTGGAAAGAATTAAGCAAACAGGGCTGCGATCAGATTTTCAAAATGAATATTGATGGTTCTCCTTTAAATAATGGAAAGCAATATCAGCTGCTTTCAACCGGAAAAGGAAGAACTACTTGCAGTTATTTCTTGAAAGATGGAAGTATTGTATTTGCCTCAACGCATGAAGGAGGCGAAAATTGCCCCGAAAGCAAAATGTTTGCCGGCGGCAGATACGTTTGGCCATTGTTTGATACATACGATATTTTCACTTCGAACGAGGAAGGCACCGATATCAAATTGTTAATTGGCGGCAAAGGCTACGATGCCGAAGCTACGGCTTCTCCAGACGGCAAGTATATAATCTTTACTTCTACTCGCAGCGGTGATCTGGAACTTTGGCGGTACGAAATCCAAACAAAAAATTATTTGCAGCTTACAAACACACTAGGTTATGATGGCGGTGCGTTTTTCTCAAGAGATTCAAAGCATATTGTTTGGCGGGCAAGCAGACCAAAAGGTGAAGAAGCTGAGACATATAAAAAACTTTTAGCCGATGGTTACGTTGAGCCAAAAGAACTGAATATTTTTATCGCTGATATTGATGGAAAAAATGTAAAACAAGTAACAAATTTAGCCGGTGCCAATTGGGCGCCATTCTTTCATCCTAATGGTAAGAAAATTTTGTTTTGCTCAAATCATCATTCTCAAAAAGAGGGCGGTAGAAAGTTCGATGTATTTATGATAAACATTGATGGAAGCGGATTAGAACAAATTACCAATTCTGGCTTGTTCGATGCATTCCCTATGTTTTCTTACGATGGAAAGAAAATTGCTTTCTGTTCAAATAGACAAGTGGATAGAAAACCAACTAGAGACACCAATGTTTTTGTGGCGGATTGGGTTGATAAACCGGAAGATGTTGATATAAATTTTAAATCAGTAAGATGATTTTTAATTTTACTTCATTGGAATAATAAATGACCGAAAAAGATTTTGTCTTGAAGTGGATTGAAAAAATTAGAGTTGAACTGAAAAAGTTTCCGGATGATTTTTTGCGTGACGAAGAGTGTACCGTTCTGAATCTTCCAACAAAACTTTTGATATTCCCACCACCTCTTTTCAACACTTATCAAGTTATTGATGAGAGTGGGGAAACGGTTTATTCTACAGACGAGCATTTCAAGGCAAAGTATGTTGTTTATGCCAATCGTTCCAGACCAAAGGAATTGAAAATACCCACCAACGATCTTCGCATTTATGAAATTGTACGTGACTATGAAAAACATCTCGATGTATTCCTCAAAGAAATGGGAACAGATTTTAAAAAACTATGGCCAACTTCAAAGGGATTTAACAGAATCTCGCTTCAAGTTTTTAACTCACTGGAATTAATCCGACACTAATTTGATCGAACTAAGCGAAAACATTTCCAGCTACATACTAAAATACTTCGGAGAAGATTATCTCCGCCAGTATCAAACATATTATGATAGCGAATACAAACCTTACCTTCGATTCTCTCGTTACTCAGATGAAAAAGAATTAATTGCAAGATTAAGCAACTATGGAATTGCTTTAGAAAAGGTCAAAAGTGTTCCTAATGCATATCGAGTTGTTGAGGGTGCGAATGTTACCGGAAAAACCTTAGAGTTTATTCTCGGCAAATATTACATACAAAGTTTATCCTCAATGATTCCGCCAATTGTTCTAAATCCATCTTCTTCAGATCGAGTATTGGATCTTTGCGCGGCTCCCGGATCCAAAACTACTCAGCTTGCGGAAATGATGTGTAACACCGGAACATTGATTGCAAATGAAGTTTCAACCGAACGCCTCAAAAGTTTGGTGTTCAACATTGATAAAATGAATTTAGCTAATACTGGAATTTTACACGGTCGCGGAGAGCTGCTAAGTACGGTTTATCAAAATTACTTTGATAAAGTTCTGGTTGATGCGCCATGCAGCGCGCTAGGTATTACGCAAAAAAAAGGTGAAGTGAGCAACTGGTGGAGCGAAAACAAGCTTGTTGCATTTACAGAAATGCAGATTAAGTTGCTGGTTGCGGCAATTAAATCTTGCAAAGAGGGCGGTGAAATTGTCTATTCAACTTGTACTCTTTCGGTTGAAGAAAACGAAATCATGTTAAATAGAATTCTTCAAAAGTATCCCGTAGAACTTGTTGAAGAGACTCTTCCGGTAAAAAGCCGTGCTGCAATGAGTTCCGTCGAAAACAATATACTTCATCATACTGTTCCTCTTGCTCATAGAATTGTTCCTTGGGAAATTAATTCCGAAGGATTCTTTGTTGCAAAACTTAGAAAGACCGAAGAGACAGAACGGATTAAAGAAGGAAGCAGATTCACAAATGATACTCAACTAGTTAATGCATGCAGCACAAAAATTAAGCAGCAGTTGGAGGTTTTCTCGGACTATTTTGGTGTTGGCTGGGATGTTCTGAATCGTTATAGATATCTTCTTCGTAGTAAAGATATTTATTTTGTTGATGCAGCATGGAACTCACATAATCTTGATTCATTTGTACGCATCGGCTCAAAACTTGGTTCAATCGAAAAACGAGGATATATTCAGCTTCATACACTTGCCGCGCAAATATTTGCCGATAAGATTACCAAAAACATAATTGAACTTACAGATAAACGGGACATAGAAATTTATCTTAGCGGCGGAACTATTAAGCGAGATTTTGGAGTTGCCGGACAAATGATTGTGAAATTTCGTGGTGATGTTATCGGAACCGCAGTCGCATCAAAAGATGGTTTGAAAAGTCAATTCCCGAGAGAATATAGAACACAAGAAATTATTGTTAGGTAGTTAACCAAGTGTTGAAGTATGTATATTACAAAAAGGGGTTGGTATGAAAAAGAAAATTCTATTTTTATTTCTGGTAATTAGCACGCAGTCTTTGTTCCCGCAATCAAAAAAATATAATGGGAGTGTTATTTTTGAAGCCTCTGGATTATTTGCGGAAACTCAATCTGAAAAAATCGAATATGTTATGGTTGATAAGCAGTTGAAGCAAAAATCTACTTTTGAAAAAAGAGAAGAATACTACTCTGGGTTTGGCGTTTATTATAGTGGTACTTGGAATCTTGGCAAGAATTATTGCCTAGAAATCAGACCGGGTATTTTTAGTTCGCAACGATTATTCAGCGGGGTGCAATTTGGTTTGCATTTACGTAAATATTTTGCTGAAGACTATCTTATCTTAATTGGCTTAGTCTCAGAATTGCACCTTGGAGATGGTGGGAATTCATTTGAACCGAATATAATCACGGGAACAACAAATATTTCCTTTGGAAGAAAACTATCCGATAATATTTTAATATTACTTACTTATAGTAAAACTCTGAACGATAAGTATGGTAAATATTTCGATTCTTCAACAAACAAGAAAACATATGGTTACTTGTATTCGTTATTAAAACTGGGTATCGAAATCGATATTTAATAGAAAAGGCGAGCTAAACACTCGCCTTTTCTTAATCTAACTACTAAATACTATTTACTAACTACTGCTTCTTACACATCAAAATACTGTTCAAACTCGAATGGGGTTGGACGTAATGCAGCCGGTTTAATTTCCTTAACAGTCTTGTAATTTATCCAAGTGTTGATAACGTCTTCAGTAAACACGCCGCCTTTTAACAAGAACTCATGATCATCAGCCAAAGCTTTTAATGCATGGCCAAGAGATTCCGGTGTTGAAGGAACATCTTTCAATTCTTCCGGTGACATATCGTAAATGTCTTTATCAAGCGGTTCACCCGGATCAATTCTGTTTTGAATACCATCGAGACCAGCCATTAAAATTGCAGAGAATGCTAAATAAGGATTTGCGGATGGATCCGGACAGCGGAACTCAACTCTCTTTGCTTTCGGCGAGTTGCCAAACGGAATTCTGATTGATGCGCTTCTATTGTTTGATGAATAAGCTAAGTTAACCGGCGCTTCAAATCCCGGGACCAACCGCTTGTAAGAGTTG
Source organism: Ignavibacteriota bacterium (assembly GCA_043807765.1). Classification (GTDB taxonomy): domain Bacteria; phylum Bacteroidota; class Ignavibacteria; order Ignavibacteriales; family Melioribacteraceae; genus Stygiobacter. Next base: position 226,502 of record JAZDFQ010000045.1, on the reverse strand, counting down.
GTTGTTGGGTTTGTAATAGCTAACAAGGCCGGAGCGTGTTTCAATAATCCGCCAATAAAGTGTATAGCCATTTCGCTTAAACCGGCATAACCACCACCGGCAAAGAGTGGTTTTCCTTTCAGCCATAAACTTGTGTGAACGTGCATACCGCTGCCGTTATCACCAAAAATTGGCTTAGGCATATAGGTAACTGTTTTGCCGTTTGCTTTAGCTGTGTTTTTTACAACGTACTTAAACATTAATAATTGATCAGCGGATTTCAATAGTGGAGAAAATTTCATATCAATTTCGCACTGTCCGCCGCTTGCCACTTCATGATGCTGAGCTTCAACTTCGATACCAAGACTTTCTAGGTTGAGAACCATTTCATTACGCAAGTCCATCAACTGATCTGTTGGTGGAACCGGGAAGTAACCTTCCTTGAAGCGTGGCTTATAGCCAAGGTTTGGATTTTCTTCGCGTCCGCTATTCCATTTTCCTTCGTTTGAATCAACAGAATAGAAAGCAAAGTTTGGGCCGCTATCAAAACGAACATCATCGAACACGAAGAATTCAGCTTCCGGACCGAAATAAGCTGTGTCAGCAATTCCTAAAGATTTCAAATATGCATCTGCCTTCTGTGCAATGTTGCGAGGGCATCGGCTGTACTTTTCTTTAGTAGCCGGTTCGTAAACATCACAAATTAGAGAAATAGTTGGAGCTTTTACAAATGGATCCAAAAACATTGTGGTTGGATCCGGAATGATAAGCATATCGCTTTCATTAATAGCTTTCCAGCCGCGAATTGAAGAGCCATCGAAGCCGTAACCGTTTTCGAAAGAGCTTTCTTCAAATTGGCTTACGGGAACTGTAAAATGCTGCCACTGACCCGGAAAATCCATGAATTTGAAATCGACAAATTGAATTTTGTTTTCTTTCACATACGACAGTACATCATGTACTGGAGAAGATGATTTTACCATTGTTACTCCTTTTTAGTTTGTATACTTAAACTTGTAGTCTCTTTTAATGTTGATAAAACAAAGCTCGTAACCGTTTTTGTAACACCATGCCAAGATTGAATTTTAGAAAGTAGTGCTTCCAAATCTTTTGTTTCCTTAACAACCACTTTCAAAATATGAGAGCCCTCACCAAGAATTGAATGGCATTCCAATATTTCTCCGGTTTTACGAACCTGTTCTGCAAATTTTTCATAACTTTTTGATGATTCCATTACAACTGAAACAAACGCCATTATATCGTAGTGGAAAACATGTCTGTCCAGTTTTGCGTAATAGCCTTGAATTACACCTTTGTCTTCTAGCTTATTAAGCCGCTCGCTAAGAGAGGGAACTGATAAACCTACTATTTCTGCTAGTTCATTTCTTTTCATTCTGCCTTGTTCTTGCAGTTTCTTAAGGATGGTAATATCTAAGTCGTCCAACATAACATCACTAATTTAATTAGGAAATTCGTTATTAATAACTGAAAATATAAGGTTGACAATTCAAAAAAGCAAATCACGCCTAAAAATTTTCAGTTTTAGAGAATGTTAATGGGATTGCCATAATTCAAATGTTTCTTACATTTATCCTATCAAATCGGTGACTCATGAAAAAAATATTTACAATAATCGTAGTTCTAGGAAGTCTAAACTTTCTTTCGGCTCAAGTTGAAGATAATATTCAGTCAATAATAAACAAAGTAAGCATAGATACATTAATGGAAAATCTTCGGGGTCTTACAGGTGATAAACCGGTGAAATTAAATAATGTATCAGTGAGTTTGCTTTCAAGAAACCGCTTAAGCCCCGGTAATTCATATGTACCAACTTATTTGGACCAAATGTTTAGCCGACTCGGTTTGGTTTCTCTACAACAAAACTTTATGACTGATGGAACTAATGTTTATGCTATACAAATGGGAGTTTCTAAACCAAATCAATATGTAATTATTTGTGCGCATTACGATGATATGCCGTATAGTGGTTTAGCTCCGGGTGCGGATGATAATGGTAGTGGGACAATTGCTGTATTGGAGGCCGCCCGAATTTTATCAAAGTTTAAATTCGATTACACTATCATATATGCATTATGGGATCTGGAAGAATATGGATTGTATGGGAGTTATTATTACGCTCAAGAGGCTAGTTCTCGCGGAGATAATATAGTTGCCGTAATCAATCTTGATATGATTGGCTGGGATAGCAATAACGATTATAAAGCAGAAGTGCATACAAAAAATATTAGTGGCACAAATGAATTAGGTCAATTGGTTCTAGACTTAAATCAAAAATATTCATTGGGATTAAATCTGTTTATAACCAATCCCGGTTCTACTTCGAGTGACCACGCTTCGTTTTGGAGATTTAATTATCCGGCAGTTTTGCTAATTGAGCTCATGAGCGATTTTAATTTATACTACCATAAATCTTCTGATGACATTACTAAGATCAATAAAGTGTATTACGAAAAAATGACAAAACTCGGAATAGCAGTAACCGCGGCCTCAGCTGTAATATCACAAAACACTTCTGTTGAAAATACATTACCGGCAAACTATGCGCTTCATCAAAATTACCCAAATCCGTTTAACCCAGAAACTACAATAAGTTATTCACTTCCAAAGAGTGAGCATGTAACACTAAAAGTTTACGATCTGCTCGGACGAGAAGCTGCAACTTTAGTTGATGAGTTTAAGCAAGCTGGGATTCATCGGTTTTCGTTCGTCACCCTTCGTTCTAAACTAACCAGCGGAGTTTATTACTACAAGATTCAATCCGGTGATTACATCCAAACTAAAAAAATGATTTTATTGAAATGAAGTTCAATGCATAATTATGCATTGAATTAAGGTAAGTCTTATCTTCGGTTTGAACGACCCTTTATAAATGTTTATCTTTGCACTAAATTCTAACAAGGAGTATTTTTTTAATGAAGTTTAAGAAAAGAACACATACATGCGGCGAATTAAGAGAGACAAATATTGGCGAAAGTGTCGTACTTAATGGTTGGGTTGCTATTCGTAGAGATTTAGGCGGAGTTATTTTTATTGAGTTACGCGATCGATTTGGTCTAACGCAAGTTGTGTTTGAACCATCATATAATTCTGAAGCTCACGAAATAGGCAAAAAGTTGAGAAGTGAATTTGTCATTTCCATAGAGGGAAAAGTTAGAAAACGTCCCGAAGGAACCGAGAATTCTCAATTACCAACAGGTAATATTGATGTTATGGTTGATCATCTTGTTATTCTTAACCAATCAGACACTCCTCCCTTTGCAATTGAAGATAATATTGATGCGCATGAAGATCTTCGTTTGAAATATAGATATTTGGATTTGCGCCGTCCGGAAATGCAAAAAAGTCTTTTGCTACGACATAAAATGTATTTACTAACTAGACAATATTTTGATCAAAATGGTTTTGTGGAAGTTGAAACTCCCGTACTTATGAAAAGTACTCCTGAAGGGGCAAGAGATTTTCTTGTGCCGAGTAGGCTTCACAAAGGAAAATTCTATGCGTTGCCGCAATCACCACAACAGTACAAACAAATCTTGATGGTTGCTGGATTAGATCGCTATTTCCAAATTGTAAGATGTTTTCGCGATGAAGATTTGCGCGCAGATCGTCAATATGAGTTCACCCAAATAGATGTTGAGATGTCTTTTGTAGATGTTGAAGACATATTCGAAATAGTTGAAGGCTTAATGAAAGTGTTTTACAAAGATGTTTTGAATATGGAATTGGAAACACCTATAAAACGATTATGCTTTGACGATGCTATGGAAAAATACGGTAGCGATAAGCCAGATCTTCGATTTGGTTTGGAAATGCTTACTTTAAACCAAGTTTTTGAAAAATCCGAATTTCGCGTTTTCAGAGAAGCTCTTGATACGAATGGAATTGTAACCGGATTAGTTGCAAAAGGGTGCGGAGAATACACAAGAAATCAATTGGATGTTCTTACTGATTATGTTAAAAAACTTGGCGCTGGCGGCTTAATTTGGATGCGTGTGAAAGAAAATGATCTCGATGCTCCAATTGCAAAATTTTTGACGGAAGAAGAAAAGAAAAATCTTGTTGCTTCATTAAATGCTGAGCCCGGTGATTTATTGTTACTTCTTAGTGGTAAAAAGTTAAAAACTTTGAGCATTATGGGGCATCTCCGTCTGGAAATGGCAAAGAGAATGAATCTTATCCAATTAGAAGCAAAGCCAGCACTACTCTGGGTCACAGATTTTCCATTGTTCGAATGGGATGAAGAAACAAAACGGTTCTATGCTATGCATCACCCATTTACTTCTCCAAGAGTTGAGGATATTCCATTAATGGAGTCAGACCCCGGAAAGGTTAAAGCTCGAGCCTATGATTTGGTACTAAATGGAAATGAAATAGCCGGCGGAAGCATCAGAATTTATGACGCTTCTCTTCAGGCTAAAATGTTCAGTGCTCTTGGTATTTCTGAAGAAGAGGCGAATGAAAAATTTGGTTTCTTAATGGGTGCTTTCAAATATGGAGCTCCCCCACATGGAGGAATTGCATTCGGCTTTGATAGATTAGCTATGCTTTTTGCCGGAAGACATTCTATTCGAGATGTAATAGCTTTCCCAAAAACTTCAAGTGGTATTTCACTAATGGATGAATGTCCCTCTTCTGTAGATGAAAACCAATTAAAAGAGTTAAACATCAAAATTCGCTGATAGCTCTTTCCCCAATTTTACATGTAAAATCTTCCGGGTGAGTTAAATTTACTTTTAGCTCACTTTTTGCTTTCCTTTAAGTGAGGTCTTCATTATATTGTTTTATAATTAGTTATAAAATAATTTATTTCCTTAAGGCTGGTTCGGTTTTTGTCATAATCTTAATTGTACAGAATAGTATCAGTTAAAAGCAATTAGAAAAATTTACCGAATCAAATTTTGGAGAAACATTGGGTCAGCAGCAACTTCTTTTAGTAGTACTTGGAATTATAATTGTTGGAGTTGCGGTTTTTGTTGGTGTTGGTCTTTTTAAGGCAAGCGCTATTGAAAGTAAGCGTGCTATAATTACCAATGAATTAGTAAATCTTGCAGCTATGGCGCAACAATACTATCTAAAGCCCACTTCTCTTGGCGGTGGAAGCAGAAATTTTACTGGTTGGAGTGTGCCAGCCGAACTTGAAAATACGGCAGCGGGTCATTATTCAGCGAGTGCATTTCAAGATAGTGCCATAATCATAGGAGTAGGAAACGAAGTTGTTACGAATAACGATTCTTTGAAAGTACAGATAAATGTTAAAGCAAGCTCTTATAGAACAATCATTATTAACTAAAAAAAGTATTAACAAACAAAGGAGTTAAACCATGGGTCAGCAGCAATTATTACTCATCGTATTAGGCGTTATCATAGTAGGTATCGCGGTAGTAGTAGGAATTAATGTATTTACAGCAAGCAGTTCCCAAGCAAACAGAGATGCAACAATATCAGATTTAACAAACTTAGCATCCTTAGCACAGCAGTACTATAGAAAACCAACAGCGCTAGGCGGTGGCGGAAATACATTTACAGGGTGGACCATTCCAGCATCGATTGATACAACAGGAAACGGAGTATATGCCGCGACAGTAGCAGCCCAAACAGTTACATTGGTTGGAACAGGTAATGAAAAAGGAAACAATGGAACTAGTTCTGTTCAAGCAACAATGGTTGTTGGTCCAGATCGTATCACATCGACCACGATAAATAACTGATTCCCTTTATGGAATATTAAATCATAAACAACAAACAAAGGAGTTAAACCATGGGTCAGCAGCAATTATTACTCATCGTATTAGGCGTTATCATAGTAGGTATCGCGGTAGTAGTAGGAATTAATGTATTTACGGCAAGCAGTTCTCAGGCAAACAGAGATGCAACAATATCGGATTTAACAAACTTAGCATCCTTAGCACAGCAGTACTATAGAAAACCAACAGCATTAGGCGGTGGCGGAAATACATTTACGGGTTGGACAATTCCAGCGTCGATTGATACAACAGGAAACGGAAGATATGCCGCAACAGTAGCAGCCCAAACAGTTACATTGGTTGGAACAGGTAATGAAAAAGGAAACAATGGAACTAGTGCTGTTCAAGTAACAATGGTCGTTGGTCCAGATCGCATCACATCAACTACTATTAACAATTAATTTTTAGAGTAATTTTTCTTAATTTAAAGCCGATAGAATATTCTATCGGCTTTTTTTATAAATAGTTGGCTACCAATGGTTGAAGTAAGATTTACAGCACTTAAAAATAACGGACAAGTAATCAGTGGTGCATTAACTGAACCATCCTTTGCGCTTGCAAAAAAGAAGATCCAAAAGCTTGCCGAAAAAAATCAGCTTAAAGTTCAATCAGTTGAGAAGAAAGTTACTTATCTCTATAAGATTAAAAAAGGGAAAGAAAAACCAATAGTGGGGGAACAACGTGCGTTTAACAAAGATGAGGTCTCTAACGCACTTAGAAAATTAGGTTATGAAGTAGTCTCAATAAATAGAAAATTGCTAGATTTTAGCACGAAACCTCCTCAACAAGAAATCGTTTCTTTTGTAAAAATTAGTGCAGAACTGCTTGAACAAAAACTACCTTACTCGGAAATTCTAACCCTTCTTATTAATGATATTCAGAACAAGACATTAAAGGAAACATTAAAGCAGATTAACAATGAACTCAAAAAGGGGGGTGATAGCGAAACCGCATTTCTTCGTTATCAATCAATATTTGGAAAGTTTACAGCTTACATGCTTGGGTTGGCCTCTAAAAGTGGTAACATGGCGGAAATATATAAAGCCACTGCCAAATTCCTAGAGCGTCAACAAGAATTCAAAAAGAATATGAAGAGTGCTCTCATTTCTCCTTTAGTTACAGTCTTTATTTTGTTCTTAGCAGTAATTTTTTATGTGGGATATATATTCCCAGAGACTGCAAAATTGTTTGTGAAATTTAAAATTGAACTTCCCCCGATGACCGCTTTTACTCTAGATGTAAGTGACTTTCTTGTGAATAATCTTCTTCTTGTATTTATTGTTATGCTTGTTCCACCAATAATTCTTGTTCGGTTAGCAAAAACTAAACAAGGAAAGTTGATTGTTGATAAATACATGATGAAACTTCCAATTATGGGGTCACTTATTCATAAGACAAACATTGAAGTTTTTTGCAGAGTATTTTACACATTGTACAGTGGTTCTGCTGAAAGTATCGAACCAATTAGAATTGCAGCTGAAGCAACCGGAAATGATTATTTTGAACAACGTATTAAAAACGTAGCCATCCCAATGATGATTAAACGAGGTGTTGGTATTACCGAAGCTTTTGAAGCGAGTGGAGTTTTTACCGATACTGCTCTTTCAAGATTTCACTCGGGAGAAGAAACCGGAACGATTAAAAACACTGCTCTTCAACTTGCTAATTATTATGAAAGCGAAACAGTTTTTCGCTTAAAGAATATAATAGAAATGATTCAAGTGTTTGTTGCAATGTTCATCATGATTGTTATGATTGGCCTAACATTAATTTCGGCTGAGACAGCTACTATTAGTCCAAAACCTCCTGTAATGAATTAAGGAATTAAGATGTTAGAAGCTCAATTAGAAATGACGGATAAAATAGGTTACCTTCTTTTAAAGAAAGGGATAATTGATCATAAGATTTTAGAACAAGCCTTAAAAATCAAAGATTCTGATCAAACGAAACTGAAAAGGAATCTTGCGCAGATTCTAGTCGATGAATTCAAATTTGATCACGATATTATTTTCAGAGAAGTTGCTGTATTATATGCATTCAAAGAATTAAACTTTCCAATAGAAGAACTTCCCGAAGAGCGTATAAATGAAATGAAAAACATGATGACTAAGCAAGGCGAAGAAATAAAAAAACTTCTTCTTGAGCATCGTGTTGTTCCATTTAAGTTCGACGACAAAATTCGCGATAAACTAATATTAGCCGCTGTTGATCCAACAGATAGAGCTTTGGCCAAAATAGCATATGCTCTTAACGTAAAAAAATTCGAAATAAATTATCTCCGAAAAAAAGATTACGATAAATTGATAGGGCACCTGGTTGCGACAGAGAATGAATTTCTGAAGATGATGCAAGAAAGCAACGAGGAGATGCATGTAGCCGAAGACGATGCGTCTGTAAACGAAGAAGAGTTAGATGCCGAAATAAATAAAAGTGCTTTAATAAATTTGATTGAGGCAGCTCTCATAGAAGGTACCCGCAGAGGTGTAAGTGATATTCACTTGCTTCCCAAATCCGGCAATAAAACAGACATATATTTTCGTTTAGATGGAAAACTTGCGCTCTGGCACACTCAAGAAAATACTTTGCCGGAAGCTGTTATGGCTGTTGTGAAAGATCGCTCTAAAGGAATGGACAGATTTGAAAGGGAAAAAGCACAGGACGGTTTTATTCAACGCGAAATTGATGGACATATAATTCGTTTCCGTGTTTCTGTTTTGCCAACTGTTGGTACTGAACTTAAGAACAAATTCGAAAGTATTGTAATAAGAATTCTTGATGATAGAAAAGTTATAAAAGATTTAAGCAAGCTCGGATTGGTTGGTTATTCCAATCAAGCGTTTGTAAAAGCAATTTCTGCTCCGCAAGGAATGATTATCCTAACCGGTCCTACCGGAAGTGGTAAATCAACAACATTGATTGCAGCATTATACCAAGTAATTGATCCTACGAAAAATGTTTTAACTGTTGAAGATCCGGTTGAGTATGTAATTGAAGGAGCGCGCCAGTTAAAGATTGGTCATAAGATGAACTTTGAACAGGCTATTAGAGCAATCTTACGTCACGATCCCGATATTGTACTTGTTGGTGAGATGCGCGATAAGGAGACAGCTGAAACAGCGATTAAACTTGCGAACACCGGTCACTTAACTTTTTCAACACTTCACACAAATGATGCACCAAGTGCGGTTGCCCGTTTATTTAAAATGGGTGTTGAACCATTTTTGATTGCCTATGCGATTAACATTATTGTTGCGCAACGTTTAATTAGAAAGCTTTGTGAAGCATGCAAGAAAAAAGTTATCAATCTTGAAGAACATGTTCATCTGGCGGGACTTGATATTAAAGATTGGGCCGGAAGTGAAGTTTATGAACAAGTTGGATGCGAAAAATGTAACCACTCAGGTTACAAAGGACGAATGGCAATACACGAGGCACTATATTTTACAAAGGAAATTAGAAGACTTATTGTAAATGCCGGTTCCGATGTTGATGAAGAATCCATACGCGAGCAAGCAAGAAAAGATGGAACATTAAGTTTGCGCGACGCCGGTTTTCAAAAGGCAAAAATGGGCTTGACTTCTATACACGAAGTTATTGGCGCAACAATGGAAGATTAAAAGGCTTTTTGAAAAGAGCTTATCAGGTTGGTTTTATATATTTTAATGTGAGGTATCACTTTACTCACTATTTTTTCATAGAGTGGTAAATAAAAATGCTAGCTGAAGCAAAACAAATCTTATCCGGATTTGCCTCCCGTGTTCCATCTACTGTTCTGGGACCGGAAAGGGTACGCTATATCGCCGAACATATTCAAGAATTACAAACCGATCATAGATTGATGCTTCTTCATCTATTGAATCACATTCTTGCAACAATGATTGATAGAAATGCATCTGACGTTGAAATAGGCGGATTCGGAGCGCAGAACTCCGTTTGGTTTAGGGTGTTTGGTAAAAAAGAACGCGTACTTGATATCCCCCAATTTAGCGAAGATGAAGCTTCTGCTCTGGTTATTTCCATTTTAAATAAAAGTCAAATTCAAACATTACTGGAAAACAGAAATTTGGATTTTAGTTATACATTTAAATACGACAAAATTCAGAAGCAGTTAAGATTTAGATGTGATGCATATTTTGATCTAGATAGCTTAACCATGAATATGAGAGCTATTCAAGCTACTATCCGCCCCTTAGAGAGTCTGGAATTTCATCCGTTTGCTGTTAAGACAATGAGCCATAATTATATCAAATTTGGTTTATCGCTTATAACCGGAATTACCGGTTCCGGAAAATCCACAACACTCGATGCTATAATTGATTTTCATAACGATTTTGATCCAAGCCATATAGTAATAATTGCTTCTCCAATCGAATTTGTGCATCGTTCCAAGAAAGCTATTATTAAGCATAGAGAAGTGGGAAGAGATGTTCCTTCCTTCAAAGATGGTGTTATTCAGTCTTTGCGTCAAGATCCCGATATAATTGTAATTGGAGAAATGCGCGATCCCGAGACAATCTTGGCCGCTCTCGAGGTTACAGATACCGGACACAAAGTATTCTCGACTCTCCATACATCAAGTGCTGTAGAATCAATCGATAGAATAATCGCGGAAGTTCATCCGAATGAGCAAGAACGTGTCAGAAATCGCTTAGCCGACGTTTTAATTTCAGTTGTCTCTCAAAAATTGATTCCAAGTCTCGATGGTAAACGTGCGTTAGCGAAGGAAGTGCTAATTGTTACGCCAAGTGTTAGAGCGGCAATAAAGAACAATAATACAAGTGAAATTTACATGATGATTAACCAAGGCGCACCACAGGGCATGGTTACTATGGAACAAGATTTGCTGAGATTATATTCAGAGAAAAAAATATCCAAAGAGAACGCGGTTGCTTATTCGAATAACAAGACAAGGATTCTCCAGCTGATGAAGGGCATTTAGTATTGAAACCTATCGTCTGCATATACTGTGAAGGAACAGACGCAAAAATAGCGGTTCTCTCTAAAGAGAAAGCCGGTATTAAAATATTGCGTACTGCTTCTTTAACTATGAGCAGAGTATCTCAAAATTCTCCGCATGGTACTAAAACAGCGTTGGCAGAAATTGAGAATCAATCAATGGGAGTTCTTAGTTCGGATGATTTATCATTCGATAGTCTCGATTCTGCGGAAGGAATAAATCCCCATAGGCGCCTCGAAGATACTTCGGATGTGGCTCTATTCAATTCGGCGTTAGCTGGATTAAAAGTTACAAAAATGGATTACATTCCTATTGTAACCGAACCGACTGTAAATTATCATCATTACGACGGGCCTCCGGAAACCAACAAGAAAAAACTTTTGCAAACCGTAGTCGCCGATATTCATGCTACCAAAGGCATAACAGTAGAACCAGACCTGATAGATGTTGTTAGTATTAATGACAAAACAATGCTTGGATTATTTTTGGAAGGAGATATTCATTGTGTTGGATTGGTTAATCAACTTGCAAATCTAAACAATAAGCGCTACCTAAAAATTCCTACAATTAAAAACGCAGAACTAGCGCTATCTTATTACGTTTCCAAGACCAATAAATTTTTCCCGGAAGATTTTTCTCTTATAGTTTATATAGGAAAAGAATACAGCAAGCTGATTTTTCTTGAAGGACAAAAACTAAAACATATTGGTAGCACACTAGATATAGGCACTAAGAATCTTCACACTTATGATGTGTACTTTTCCAAGATATTATTGGAAATGGAAAATGGCGGTGTTCCCAAGCTAGATAACATCATCATCTGCGGCGAAGATCGTTCGGAAAATTTAATTCTTTCATTCTTTGGCACATTTCCAGAAGCAAACGTTACTGAATTAAAATTTGAGAATTTTGACACTAGCCATCTTACTGAAGAAGAGACTCAAAATCTTGCACTGTATTCAATGCCAATTGCAGTAGCAATTGAATATTTTGATGAAATAGCAAAGCAGCATGTTGGTGCAAACTTTCTTCCAAGGTATGTTCAGGAAAATCAGAAAACTTTCCAATTTGCATGGCACGGCTATTTGCTTGTAGCAATATTATTTGCTGCAACTTTCTTCTTTACATTCAATATTCTCTCTAAGGTAAGAGAACTTAAAGATCTGGATTACGAAATTGAGAGGCTTCAGCAGCGGCGAACGCAGAACCAAGCATTAGCTGATGAAATAGCTCCTCTTTCTGTGAGAATAAATACGTTTGATGCAACACAAGGAATAATTGATTCTGCTGCCATCGGTTCCGGAATATGGAATAGAAATTTATCCAAACTTTCGGATTTTATTGAACGCAGAAGAAGTTTCTGGTTCACTAAAATTGAACCAACAAATCCCGAAGAATTAAAATTGAGCGGGTACTCACTTTCCAGAAGTGTTCTAACCGAATTTGCAGAGCAGAATAAAACTACATTATTGAAAAGTATTAATTACGAGCCTTTAAGAGAGAAGAGTGCATTTTCTTTTATTATGGACTATCGCATAACTGAAGATACGACTAAGGCTAAATGAGTACTAAGACCAAAAATAGTATCATTATTGCGATAATACTTGTTGGCATTTCGCTCGCTGCCGGCTTCTACGATTTTATTTATCAAAAGGGAAAAGTAGACGAAAAGACTCAACAAATAAAAGATCTAAAACTTTATCAGTTAGATACCGAATATTTGGTGCAGCAGTTGACCGAGTTGAAAAAAAGAGTTGCTCAGCTTGATTCTATACTTGCTAACAGAAAGTATGCTATTCCGGTAAATATTTCTCAAGCAAATTTTTTCGAATTTGTGAACCAAGTGAGTTACAATTTTTCTCCCGACTCATATGTAAACATAGAGTATGTTGATATGGAGACCTTTCCGAATTTTAACAGCTACAATTACACTCTTTCCGGAATTTCGGAGTTCGCAGATTTATACCGCTTGATTTATGCAATTGAAGAAAGCAAGAATTTGAAGAAGGTTACGAATGTTGAACTATCAAATAACGTTAAAGTTGATAAAGATGGCGATCCAAATTATTTAGTCAACTTTAAATTCACTGCTAAAGTTTACTATTCGGCAGATGAACGCTTTTCGTTTAAAGGTGGTGCCGAGAATTCACTTGTTCCCAATCCGGCATACGATATTTTCTATCCACTTGTTAGGAATGAAATTCCGCCAAATAGCGACGGGCTTATGGATGTTCAATCCGGTCAGCTGCTAGCACTTATTCCGGATGGTGCGTTTTTATCCGATGCAAGCGGCAACACATATTTGTTGTGGGAAGGCGATAAAGTTTATCTTGGCTACCTAACAAATATTGATTATCAAAACAACCGTGTGAACTTTGTTCTTAACAAAGGCGGTGTAATAGAAAATGTTTCGCTTCTACTACAAAAAGAAAAGAAAGAGAATAAGTCAGGTAAATAAAATGAAGAAATTTTTAATGATACTCGTGTTATTTGGGTTGGTAGTTCCCCTCTTGGCTCAAATTGACTTGAAAGAAAAACTGAAGGGGTCGGTGAATCCCGAAGAAATTGTAACACTTTCGGAAACGCTTCCTTTTAATCAAGCTGTGGAAGTTTTGAGCAAAGTAAGTGAAAAATTGACCGGTAAAAAAATTGTTTCGTTGGTTCCCATCTCTAGTCCAATTGGTGTTGAGATTGATAAAATGCCTTACAAAAAAGCTTTGTTCATAATTGTTCAATACAATAATCTTATTGTTGAAGAAACCGAAGTAAATCTAGTTGTAAAAAAGAAAGATGCATCCAAAGAAGCCTTAACTAAAGATGTCTATGTTCCCATCACCGAACGAGAAGTAAAAATATCGGCATTAATATTTGAAGCAAATGTTTCCGATATGAAGGAGAAGGGCGTTAACTGGGAATTTCTGCTATCACGTTCCGGATTGAGCATTGGAAGTAAAATCGTAACTACGCAAGCTGCTTCATCTTCATCTGGTTCGGAAACGGTTACGCAGAATCCGCCGGAATTTAGTATCTCTCCAAAAGTAGATTTTACAATGGGAAAGTTTGATGGAACTGCAACGGGAATGTTTAAATTTTTCGAAGAGGAGAATCTAGGTAAAATTATTTCCCGGCCAACAATTTCGACTATTAACGGAGTTCAGGGAAGAACACAAGTAGGTTCAGAATTTTCTATTAAGGAAAGAGATTTCGCCGGTAACTTAATTGATAAGTTTTATCAGAGCGGAACAATTATAGAAGTTACACCCAACATTATAAATGAAGATGGTGTGGATTATGTCCTACTGAAAGTGAAGATTGAAAGAAGCTCGGTAATTCCGGGTTCCATCACAACAGAAAAACCTAAAACAGAAGTAACTACAAGTTTGCTATTAATAAATGGTGAAGAAGCGGCAATTGGCGGACTCTTAGTAAATGAAGAAACGATTAACAGAAGAGGTGTTCCATTCTTAAAAGATTTGCCATGGTGGGTGTTTGGGTTGCGTTATCTTTTTGGATATGACCAAATTTCTATTGCTACAAAAGAAATTATTACGTTAATAAAGGTTGAATTGCTTCCGTCTCTTAAAGAGAGGGTGAATGCTAAAAAGGGTGATGTTCTAAGAAAAGAAATGCTTGATACCCAGAGTAAAATGAAAAACTATAAAGAACAAGTTGATAGTGCTAAGTCGGAACTAAAAGAGAAAGAAAAGCTGGAGGATGAACAGAAAAATTAATTTCATCAAGTCTGTAGCTAAAATATCTGCCGATGTTAGACAAATCTAAATATGATGCTTGAACACAATTTTTAAGGTCCGACTCCCATGAAGTTGAATGTACGGTTTCTAATTACAACGTTTGTAATTGTTCTTATTGTTTCCATCTCTTCAACATTTGTGTTTTATTCATTGGCCAACCGTGTGTTAATGCAGCAGCAGTCAAAAACCTTAATCAACGCCACAACAAATTTTGCTTTCACTTTCCAATCGGAATTACAAAAGACTGATGAAGACTTTAGCGCGCTCATTCCCAGACTAAATAATTTTAATTCCGTAAATCTAGATTCAACCAACATCGATTTTTTGTTCACCCTTGTTAACGATTCTTTGATTAACACGAGGGAATTGAAAGTAAAAAACAGTTCCTACATTAACACGCGCACATCTTCTTTTCAAAAATTCTTTACTGATAACCAGACTTTGGTCTTAAGATACTCTCAATTGCCGGATGGTGAAACGTTTTATTACGGCAGAATGATTACTTCTGAATTTCTAAATAAAATCGGAGAGAAAATTAACGCCGAAGTAGCATTGGTCGTAAATGATTCACCCGTTGAAGTATCTAATCCGGATCAGAATCAGGTTAGATTGCTAAGCGTTGTTAATGCAACGCGCTCGTTAAAATTTAAAAACAATTACGATTTGTATTCGGAAGAGCTTGATGATGCAGATTTTGTCTCGGCTATATACTCAACAAAATATATTTATTTTCCTCATGTAAAGGTAAATTTTATTGTGTTCCAAGCATTTCGCGAAGGAGTAGAATTTAGAAATTCATTGCGCATTGTAATGTTGTTGATTGTTTTAGCCGGAAGTGCAATAACATTTATAATAGTTATAGTTTCTACAACGAAATTAAGAAAGCAGATTCAAGCCTTAAGTGTTGGCGCCGAGGAAACCAGTAAAGGCAATCTTGCACATCGTGTTCCGGTTATGACTAAGGATGAAATTGGACACTTCAGCGAAACATTCAATAAGATGCTTGACGAACTGGTTAGGAATAAAAAAGCAGAACATGAGTACTCTGAATTCATTGCTCTTATAAATCAGAACCCAACGCTGAAAGAAATATCCGATGCAGCACTGTCGAAAATTATTAAATCGACACATTTAACATTTGGTGCATTGTATATTGTTGAGAAAGATGTACTTCGGTTGATATCCTCTTATGGAATAAGCAAGCATTTAGCTCAGTTAACCGGATCGGAATTTTATTCTGATGCAATAGAAAAGAAAGAATCAGTTGAGTTTCATTTTCAAGAAAATTTTCCGGAAGTAAAAACCGGATTGGCT
This sequence comes from Ignavibacteriota bacterium, assembly GCA_043807765.1. GTDB lineage: Bacteria > Bacteroidota > Ignavibacteria > Ignavibacteriales > Melioribacteraceae > Stygiobacter. The sequence continues at coordinate 210,735 of JAZDFQ010000045.1, read as the reverse complement.
ACTGTAAAGATTAAGTATCTAGTCATCTATCCCATCGTGTATAACAAGGAAACTGTCGCGCTTCTTGAGTTGGCGAGTGAATCAAGTCCGGATCCGGCACTTGAACATTATATTAACTCTATTCATGAGCAGTTAGCGATTGGTTTGGTAAATGCGAAATCATTCGAGCAATTAGAGAATTTGGTGAACGAGTTACGTAATCTGAATGATGAATATCAAAAACAAAACAAACAGATTAGCGAACAAAATGAAGAATTAAAGCATCTTCACGTGCAGCTAAGAGAAAAGGCGGAAGAACTTGAAAAGCAGCGCACTAAAGCAATGGAGCTTACTAAAGTCAAATCGGAATTTCTTGCAAGTATGTCGCATGAATTAAGAACGCCTCTAATTTCAATTCTTGGCTTAACGGAATTAATGCTGAAAGATTCTGCAATTATGCTTAAAGTAAAAGAACGGTTGAACATAGTTAATAGGAATGGTAAAAAACTTCTTGGATTGATCAATAATATTTTAGAGTTCTCGAAGTTTGAATCGGGCAAGATTGATATTAAGAAGGAAACTTTTATCCTAGGAGAATTGATTGATGAAATCAACCCAAATGTATCGCAGCTAATTTCAGAAAAAAGAATAAATTTCATTTCGGATTTACCGCTAAACAAGACCATCTTACTTAATACAGACAAAGAGAAGTTCGAACAGATATTGTTGAACCTAATAGTCAATGCTGCAAAGTTTACCGAAAGTGGTTTTATCAAACTGAAAGTAGCGATTGAGAACTTGACGGATTTACGAGTTTCAGTTGAGGATTCCGGTATTGGTATTTCTGAGGAGAATCAAAAAGAAATATTTAATGAGTTTAAGCAAGCTGATAGTAGCACATCTAGAAAATATGGTGGTGCCGGACTAGGATTAGCAATATGTAAAAAATATGCTGAGCTAATGGGCGGACAACTTACACTAAAAAGTGAAATAGGCAAAGGCTCTACATTTATATTTACTTTAATAGATGCGGTCCTGGATTTGATTGATGTGAGTGATCACAAGTTTTTAACTATACAACCGGAGTTAACGACTAAAAGAACGGATGAAAAAGTTTCAAAACCGGCACTACTTATTACCGATTCGGACGCGACTAAAAAGCTTGTTGGAGATTATCTTACTTCTTATGATGTTGTGTTTGATTGTGTTGATTCGTGCGAGAAAGCCCTTGTTCTAATTAAAGAAAAAGAATTTTTAGCTGTTATTTTGAATCCTCTTCAAAATTCTCTTGGGCTAATTACATCAATTAAGCTAGGTGATTTGAATAGTTCTATTCCGATAATTATGATCCAGATACTAGAAAAACAGAAGTGTGGCTGGCAGCTGGATGTTTTCGATTTTATTCCGTCACCAATTATTTCTCAAGCACTGAAATCAATATTTAATAAAATTGAAGTTGCTGCTAACACAAAACTGAACGAACTATATATTGTCTCTCAGAATGATAACGGGGAAAAATTAATTGAAAGTGAGCTAAAAAATATATCTGAAAATTTGTTGACCAGAAAAGTTTCTAATCATGAGGAACTCCTTGCTGACGTAAGACCTGTTGAACCAAATTTAATCTTAGTTGATGTTGAATCACTTGGTGCATATTCTCTTGAGGTTTGTTATGCGCTATCCTTAAGTAGATCATATAAAAACAGTAATGTGGTTTTTATACTTCCGGAGAAGTTACAAGAGAATTCTACAAAGGATATCGCAAAAAAATTCGAAGAAATTGCGCTACGCATAAAAATGCATCCGCTGGATATTCTGAAAGTATTGAGAGACCGACTGAGTCTAAAAGATAAGTCCGATAAGAAAAATATACTGCTTCTGGAAGAAAGCTTTGCCGAAAATGAAAAGGTTGACTATTCGAAAGGATTAAGAAATTCGAAGCCGACTATTTTAATTGTCGATGATGATGATGATGCGCTTTTCACTGTAGGTGAATACGTGAAAGAGATGGAGTATGATACAATCTTTGCGCATAATGGAATGGAATGTTTGCTTATGCTGAATCATGTTGTGCCCGATCTAATTCTTCTAGATATCATGATGCCTCAAATGGATGGATTTGAAACCATAAAGAGAATTAGAAATGACAATCGATTCTCGAAGTTGCCTGTTATAGCTTTAACTGCTTATGCTATGCTTGATAACAAAAATGTAATAGAGAAAAATGGTTTTGATGATTTAGTAACCAAACCTATTAATTTTCAGATATTAGCATCAAAAATCACGCAATACTTAAATAACGAACAGCCGAGCTGATGAAAAGAATTTTAGTAATTGATGATTATCCGGATAATGTATTTTTTCTTCAAGACCGGTTAGAAAGAGAAGGTTACGAAGTAATCAAAGCTTATGATGGGGGAATGGGAATTCAAAAGGCTTTTGAAGAGAAACCAGATTTAATTTTGCTGGATGTAATGATGCCAGACATCTCCGGATTTGATGTTTGTAAAAAGCTATCTGCAAGTGAAGAGACAAACTTAATCCCGATTATTCTACTAACAGCGTTAACAGATGCGGAAGATATTAAAACGGGATTGCAAGCCGGTGCTTTCGATTATATCAAAAAGCCGTTTAATAAAACTGAGTTGATTGCTAGAATTAGTTCTGCACTTCGATTTAGCGAGATGAATAAATTGCTCGTGGAGATAGAAAAAATTAAAACATATGCCGCTACAGTAGTTACGGCAAATCACGAGATAAAGCAGCCGCTAACACTTATTAACTTATCTACGGCCGCAATTCGAAGAGAAATAGTAAAGGAAGAAATTTCCTCGGAAATGGTTTTAAAGAGGCTGGATTTTATAGAAAACGCGGCGAAAGATATTTTAACAGTGCTTGAGAAATTAGGATCGATAAAGAAGCCTGTAATTACACCTTATGTTAACAATCTTAATATTGTCGATCTAAAGGCGGAATCTTCATCATAGAATTAATTCTTCGATTATCGAAAGCATCTCTTCAAAGTTATAAGGTTTGTTTACGATTCGGCCAATGTTCAAGAATGAAATTAAGTCGGTGTTTTCGGTATGAGAACCGGAAACCAAAATAATCGGAATTTTTATTTGTTTCATTCTTAACGTTGTAATGCATTCAATTCCATCCACATCGGGCATTTTCCTATCAACAATAAGCAGATTTGGGCTGTTAATTTTTAACAAGTCGAGGACTTCATTTCCGGTAGAAGCACATATTACTTTGTAGCCATGTGTTTGCAATAGCTCGCAAAGTAGTTCTCGCAAAAGATCTTCATCCTCAGCAACTAAAATTGTTTTTTGTTCTTCACTCTTAATTCTTGCGGATGTAACTGCGGCTGGAAAATATATTGTAAAAGTCGTTTTACCTTTTGCTTCGCTGTTGACATATATTTTTCCATTGTGAAGTTCCACTATGCTTTTTACAATGCTTAATCCGACTCCCGAATTTTTATCTTTAGATTTAGTTGAATAATTTTCATCAAAAATATTGCTAATCATGCTCGGTTCAATTCCACAGCCATCATCAATTATTTCAATAATTATTTGATCGTTTTCCGAAGAACTTCTTGTTATGATTGAAATATTTCCAGTGTCTTCAATAGCTTCGATAGAGTTAGTTATTAAGTTCATAACTACACGGTAAACATCTGAGTACTTGGCAGTTATAAGTTTTAATTTCGGTTCCAGGTTTAACGAGAACGAAATTCGGTTCTTTTGCTGAAGCGTAAATGAACGAATAACATCTTGAATGATTGAATTAACGTTGATTCTTCTTGTTGTATTATATCTATACTTACCTAAAGAATTTTCTATTATTTCAGAAGCCAAATATGTTCCGGCTTCAATATTATTAAGGAGAGATGCGGCTTCTAAATCTGTTGGATTCTTGTGCTTTAGTAATTCAACGCTGGTTAGTATACGGGTGAATATATTGTTAAGATCGTGTGCTAAATGTTTAAGCGAAGGAATCTTTTCTTCTGGTTGCATCACTTGAGATTATATTTAATAATTTTTGAGTAAAGAGTTTTCTGGCTTATATCTAATGCGCGCGCGGTGTTTTCGCGGTTCCAATCATTATGGTCAAGCGCTTTCTTGATATGCATCTTTTCTATCTGCTCCATCGTCATTATCGTTCCATCGTCCGATAGATGTGTCGCTAGCTCAAATTCCTCTTTAGGAATGTTCAAGTCCTTAGGCAAAATTAATTCTCCATCAGAAAAAATAATTGCTCGTTCAACCATATGTTCAAGCTCCCTTACATTGCCGGGGAAGTTATAACTCATCAAATCTCTTTTTGCTTCTGAAGAAAGTTTTTTGTTGGAACGAATTGGCGATTTTTTCTGCAGAAAATATTCTGCCAACAACAAAATATCGCTGTTTCTATCTCTCAATGGAGGAACCGTAAGTGTAATTACATTCAGACGGAAAAGTAAATCTCTACGGAAGTTTTTCTTTTCAGCTTCTTCCATCAAGTTCTTATTTGTTGCGCCAATTACACGAACGTTCGAACTCAGATTTGAAACTCCGCCAATTCTTCTGAACTCGCCGTTTTCAAGAAATCTTAACAGTTTTGGTTGTAGTGTGAGACTAAGCTCCCCGATCTCATCTAAGAATAAAGTGCCGCCGTTAGCAATTTCTACTAAACCTTGTTTAGATGATTTTGCATCTGTAAATGCGCCTTTTTCATAACCAAATAATTCGCTCTCAATCAATTGATCCGGAAGCGATGCACAGTTTATCGCAACAAATCGTTTATCCGCTCTATTGGAGTTTTTATGAATGAGCTCAGCAAATAATTCTTTTCCTGTCCCCGTTTCTCCTTCAAGCAGAATATTCGATTCGGATTTAGCGGCTCGTTCAGAGAGTTTGCAAACATTTCTTATTGGCTCGCTTTCGCCAATTATTGTATTTGGCGGAGACTGAGTGATCTTTGATGAGAGAATTTTATTTGTAATAAGTAAATCTTTGTGTTCTAATGCTCTCTCAATAGTTATGCAAAGTTGACCGAATTCATATGGCTTTGTAATGAAATCGTAAGCGCCCTGCTTGATACAGTCAACTGCGGTGCGCATATCGGACTTAGCAGTAAGAACTATTACTTGCAAAGAAGGGTGATTGTCTTTAACAAAACCAAGCACCTTCTCTCCGTGAACTTCTCTCATTTCAAGATCTAGGAGAAGAACATCGTAATAACGCTTTCTTAACATTTCAATTGCATCTTTACCGTCATAGACAGTATCAACAATGTAACCTTCGTTTACTAATTCCTCTTTAAGAAGATAGCATAAGGTTTCGTCATCATCTGCAATAAGTATTCTAGAATCTTTCATAAATGGTAAATTTTACTCCTATTTTAATATATGAAAAAAACTTTAGAATGTATGCGAATTTGAGCTTTATTGAACAAGAATGTGAGAAATGATTGAAATTGCTGAGGATTTTTTGGATTTAAAGGCGAATCAAATTATATTTGAGCCCTCAAAAAATTGCTTTCGGGCGCGTAGCTCAGTGGTAGAGCAACACCCTTTTAAGGTGAAGGTCGGTGGTTCGAGCCCACCCGCGCTCACAAAAAATGCTAAAATTAACAATTTTAGCACTTTTTGTTTTAAACATCGAATTATAGAAAACGTAAATTATTGACCTTTCTCAATCGGTTCCAAACCAAGTTTTTTAATTTTATTCTGTAATGTAGTCGGTTTAATTTTAAGCAACACGGCAGCTCCTTCAGCGCCTTAAATCTTACCCTTCGTTTGTTTTAGAGCGCGCAGAATAATTTTTGCAGTTTCATTTTCAAAGGATTCGATTGATTCGTTTGAATTGTAATTGATTTCTGTCGAGTTATAATTCTTCTCGAATAGGAGATGCTCGGATTTTATAATTCCATCCCTACTCAGAATAACTGCTCTTTCAAGTGTATTTTGCAATTCGCGTACATTGCCATGCCAGTAATTTTCTTTTAGATGCTCAACTGCTCCAGAAGCGAGAATACTTTTCTTTCCGCCAAATTTATCAGATAGTTTTTCAAGAAAATAATTTGATAGTAAAACAATATCTTCTTCTCTTTTATGAAGTGAGAGAATGAAAGAAATTGAAGTCAAGTTCTCGCTTATTGAAGATATTACAATGGAAGTTGCTAAAAAATATGGAATGATTCAGCCGTGTGAAAGCAACACAAAAGCTGTACGTTCCGTATTCGTAATTGATCCTAAAGGAATAATTAGAACAATAATTTACTATCCGCTAAGTCTTGGAAGAAACTTTGATGAATTGCACCGTGTACCCACCGCATTGCAAACGGCGGATGCATTCTCAATAGCCACACCGGCAGACTGGCGCCCCGGCGATCCGGTAATTGTTCCGCCGGCCGGTTCGTGCGGTACAGCTAAAGATAGAATGGAAGGCAAAGAAGATATGAAATGCTACGACTGGTTCTTCTGTACAAAAGAATTAAGCAAAGAAAAAGTAATGGAAGCAATCAAGAAAACATAATTGACAAATAATGGAGTGTAAGAAGTTTTCATTATAAGAGCAGATAAAAATTATGTTACGAAGTAGTACAAAGATTGGGCCTGCAAATCCGGAGATATATTCTGAAAATATTTACAAGAAAGCCGTCTGTTGTCAAGACGGCTCTCTTAATCACTGGGAGGAATTGGAGGAAATTTATTATTGCTGTTACTCCAACACAATCACGTGAGAGGTGTGTGAAGTATCTCTTATTTCTTTAGTTATTTTTAGTTGGGCATTCTCTGCCAAGCCGGGGATTCCTTTACCGGCTAGATAAGACTTATAATTTCTGTAATGTTCTTTTCCGGCAACATACTCTACTACTTCATTTAAAACGCTACCTAAGCCAGTTGGTTTTGGAAATAAATAATCACCAACGATAATTTTATCAGCAATCTGTGCCATATCTTTTAGAAGGTTTATTCTTTCACATTCATCAACTTCGTGAATAACGTAAGTCATTACAGCATAATCGAAATGCTCATTTCCCGTTTCCAGTATTTTGCGAACGCTAGTATGCCGAAACGAAATTTTATTATTTGGCTTTTTAGTAAGCAAGCGAGTAGCTCGTTCAATATTTCTTGTTGATAAATCTATACCTAAAATGGATTTACATTTATCAACAACTGAAAAAGAAAAACGCCCAGTTCCGCAACCCACATCAACCATTCTTGAATTAGGCTCGATTAGCTCTATGATCTGCGCAAACAATCTATCCTGATTTGGTGCAATTAGCTTTTCATAAAACCAGCCATCATACCAATGTTCTTTATTCAACGTGCTCATAGTTTTCCAATTATTATCAACAACCGCCTAAAACTCTTTTTGCCTTTTTTGTTTCACCGGAAGATTGTTTTTGTTTGTTTTCTTTTATCAACACTGGGATTGCTGTTGCAGCGCTTTCTCTAAATCTGTATGTATCAACCAGCTGCTTAGAATCCGCATTACCGGGATTTGTAAAATTTATAATTTCATTGACAAAGTTATTCATCCCGCCCAGTAGAACACGGTTGTTTTTGTATCCGAGTTCCGATGAAATGAAAGCGGCCTTTTCTGCAAGAGTATCATTACCGGAAATGAATACATTAATCTTTCCACGTAGCGAAAGCAGCTTAATTATATCTTTTTCAAATAGATTTTCCAGTTTGATGTTTTGAGATTTAGGTAAACTGAATTTTGAGAAATCTTTGGAAGAGCGTAAATCAAATATTTGTAAGTCGGCTTCATTATCCATAATTCTAAAAGCTAGTTCATCAGCCGTCATCCATTCAAATGTATCTCTACTAAAATCTTTTGTTGAATACGCTTCTGAAATCAAATCAGTTTTTTTATCGGGAAGCGCAAAAGCAGTTAGTCCAATTAAAATTGCAGCGCCTGCTAATCCAAGATACATTTTTTTGTTCGCAAACTCGGGGTTTGCTTTGCCGTTTATTTTCGTTTCAATGATTGCTGTTGCTATAAAAGCTGCAATTGCTATTGCAGTAAGTAAGAAGGCAAATAGTGCTTGAGGCATTCCAAGAGTATCAAAAATCCTTACGTTGCCCCAAGGCGCAGCTTTATATAATCCTTCAAATAACGGATAACCTTCGGCAAAAATGAATACGCCAATAATTGAACCGCCTATAAAAATCATTGCATCAATTTTGCCAATTGCGGCAGCACATACACTTGTCCCGGGGCAGAATCCACCCACAACAAATCCTATTCCCATAATCAGTCCGCCAACAATAGCAGACCAAAGGAATGTTGGATTTACATAGACTAAGCTCATATCGAGTAAACCAAAGTGGCTAAGTGCAATAACTCCTATCATTGCTGTTAATCCGGCGGTAAAAAACACGCGCAGAACTGTAAAATCGTAACCGTAGAATAAACCAACAAGTTTTTTTGATGTTGAAAATCCGGCTTGTTCAAGAACAAAGCCAAAGGCTATTCCTATAAATAAAGCAACAATAAAGTTTAATTCGTTTCCTATAATTTCCGGTACTAATGGTCCCATAGTTGTCTTCTCCTTATATCCATAATTTTCTAAAGAAGTAAGCAAATGCGTAAGCTCCGCCAAATATTGCCATCATAGTAATTAATCCACCAGCTGATAGAACGGCCATACCACTTAAAGCAGCACCGCTTGTACAGCCTCTTCCAAGTTGAGCGCCAAAACCAAATAAAAGCCCGCCAATAGTTGCTCCAATAATTCGAATTTTTGTTGTTGACTTAGTAGAATGTTCCAATTTTAATTTTAGCCGATTAGAGATTAATCCGGAAATAAATGCGCCAATTATAACACCAATAACTTCGAAGACAAGCCAATTCTTTAATGCACTTCCCTCATGCTCAGAACTATATTCTTTGTAGAATTTTGTTTCTTCTGCATGAGTTGGTGCAGCTGCCTCGACAGTTGCTACAACAACACTTTTAACTGCACCGCTTGCGCCCAAACCTCTGCCAGTAATGTAAATCGTAACTAATAAAACTATTCCTAAAAAGAATCCGGCTAAATAGGGATTCATATATTTTGACTCAATCATTTTTTACCTCTGCAGATATAATTTCTTTCGGTGTTTTATTTTCATCGTTATGATAATGATCCAATTCTTCAAAACCGGTAATCATTGCTTTTAGATTTGAAGTAGGTGTTGTACCGGTTGTAATTAGATAAAGGTGAACAATAATAAACGCTACTAAAACAAATGCAGCCGCTGTATGGAATAATGCAATAACTTCAACGGAATCTATATTAAGCCCGGCTATTGTTCCTTTCTGCTGCGGATAGCGATAAAACATATATAGCAAACCGGAGATCACCATTGTAGGTATAACTAATATTTTAAGTGAGAGGTAAACAAGTCTTTGCAACGGATTCAATTTACTTAACACTGCTTTCTTCGTTGGATGCGGAGCGTTCTTAAAAATTCCAAACAAGTAAAAATTTAGTTGAGCTTTAAGATGTTCAGAAGTAGGGATGTATTGCTTCCACTCACCGGTAACAAAATGCCAGAATATGGCAAACACAATCAGCACAATAAAAATATAGGCGGAAATATTGTGGTATTTTACAGCATTCTGATAACCAAAAAAGCTTATTGATCCGTGAATCTCAAAGCCGGTTGCGGCAAGCATAAAAATTAAAACTGCTTGCATCCAGTGCCAGAAACGCTCGAATGATCTATATATGTAAACTTTATTTGCCATTTTTAACCTCTGCTTTTCTTTTTCTGGAAGCGGATATTCTTAATGATGCATGAACGAAAATGCCAAGCAAAGAAAGAACTAACATTCCGGCTCCGGCATAATCTATTATTAAACTTCTGTCTCTTGCCGGCATGTAAAAGTCTTTTAGATTTTCCAATCTGCTTCCATTATTTGTATGGCATTCAATACACTGTACTGTGTTTTCCTTCGAAGATACCATATGATTTACCGGCCAGTACATTTCGGTTTTGATGAATGATATTTTCCCACTGAATGGCTGATTAATGTTCTCCATTCCAATTTTAGATGCAGTTTGCCAGTTGAAATCTTTCCAGAATGCACCTTCTCCGGTTTTTTCTGCAAAGAGTTTTGGTTGTATCAATATCTTATTGATAGGATCAAAAGGCTGGCGCGCAGTATGTATTTTTACCGGTATAATTTTGGAATTTCTATCTGAATATGAACCATTGAGTTTATTGATTACAAGTGCAGTAGTTGTATCAGAAATTGTATCACCCAAGAGATAATGATTTGCCGTACCGTTAAACCATATATACTCTGGTTTTAAATCCTTTCCCCAGACAAAACTTCCTTTGATTGAGAGATAAGTGTGGTTACCATCTTTGTCATCAATTTCTATTGGCTTTCCGTCTTCAAGTTTTCCAGCGGTCGACCAGTCCCAAGCAGTTTTTGTAGCATTAACTTTTGCATAAGTTGGGATGTGACATGTTTGGCAAGCAACCTTTAATGTATGCTTATTTAGAATTGCATCTTCGTGCGGATTTTCTGTATGGCATTCCTCGCAAGTGGTTCTATTCCTATTCATTGAGGAAAGGGAATACATTTTCCCGCTAATGTTATGGTGTTCGGTTTTATGGCATTCAACGCATTCCATTTTTGTTCCGTCAACGCCCATGTGCACATCAACATCTTTGTTGGCATCGAAGAGTGCTTTTTCCAAATCGCCATGCTTTACATTGTTACCACCGCCACCAAAGAAATGGCAGACTCCGCAGTTGGATCTTGACGGTTTGCCAACATGTTGTGCAATGTTGCTCAAATCTAAAGTTGGAACCGGCGCGCCACCTTTCTCCGGTGCTTTTGTGTAAGTCTCGGTATTGTCGTGACAAACGAGGCAATCAATGTTTGTTTCATCGTTGTAGGAGAAGGTGTTTGCGTTGCTCATTCCATAACCAATGTGGCATTTAGCGCAGCTTTCTTCGTTTCCCTCAACTCCTATACAAAAATTATTTATTGCATTTTTCTTACCCAGATATACAATTCCGCGTCCTTTAATATATTCGGGGCGTTCCCAGTTCCAGTGATTGGATTTTATGATTTCTTTAGAACTTTCGGTATGGCAAGAAATACAAGCTTCGGTAACTTTTTGCGGTGTATTAAAGTTTTGTTTTAAAATATCAAACTTGGAATGGTCGGCACTAGGTGTTGACTTCTTCGAATACTTAGCTTTTAACAGTTCAATTGGTGATTGCTCGGTTTCTTTTGAACTAAGTATTCCAATGGCTGCAACTATTAGCAAACTAATAGAAACTAGAGTTAGAATTATTTTTTTCATAGTAGATTTATTTTTTGAACATCTTTTTATTGGGAATTTATTTGTTTACATCTTTTCTGTAAAATGTATTTTTAAAAGCTCCTTTGTTTTGCTGCATGCATTTCTCAGAGTCTAGTCTTTTGTTTACTCAGCATAATTGTGCTTTGCTTTTATTTGCTTTACAAATAGACCTATCAAATGCGGCTTTTGGGGCTCGGCTTGTAAAGACATTTTTAATTGTGGTTATGGTTACATTGATGACCATGACCGTTTCCATGATGGTTCTCATGTTGACTGCAAGACTTGCCGGAATCTTCAACGTTTCCAATTACAAATTGTTCAACTAATTCTTTAACGTTACCTTCGGCACCTCTATAAACGGTAATTCCGTTTGATTGTAGAACATTTACTGCACCTCCCCCCATATTACCGGCTAGCATAATTTCTACACCCATTTCATGTAGCGTTTCCGCTATGTTCGATTTGCATCCACATCCTTGAGGCGATTGTACGATTTCGGAATTTACGACGGCTTGATTTTCTATGGTGAAAACGGTGAAGAACTCACAATGCCCAAAGTGAGCATCTACTGTATTTGATTCTGTTGTAGGAACTGCAACTTTCATTTTGTACTCCTTGTACTTAATTTTTTGCAATTAATGCACTGGCCATCTTTATTCCCGGTTTTCTTTTTTGAACAAGATTTGCATTCGGCGCACTCCGTAGTTTTGTTTCTAAGAAGCTGCGGAAGTTCATCGCTAATCTTTATTGCTTTTCCATTCAAAATTGCATCAACCACTTTGCATCTGGCTTTTTCAACTATTCGGCCAAACGTTGCTCTGGAGATTTTCATTTGCTCGGCAGATTTCTCATGCGATAAAGCGAGAAAATCGGCAAGCCGGAGCGACTCAAGTTCATCTGACTCTAAGATTATTTCTTCTAAGCTGGAAAGCGATATAGCGCGCGGCTTAAAGTAATAAGCCGACGGGGAACACTTGACTTTTCTATATTTTTTTGGTCGTGGCATATATATTATTAATTATGAGCATATGCTCATAACAAAATTAATAGGAATGAACATCATTGTCAATGGCATTTATATACATGGGCTTCGGATTCTGATTAGTATTCTAGAAATTTAATAAGAAGCTTTAGCTGAAAGGATAGTGTTGAAATCTGTACTTCGGAAATATTATACAATTTTACTTCTGCACCGATTCTAAATCTTGAGTTAATGGGTCTTACATATGCAAGCGATACAAGATAGCCAAAATCCCACTCGTTGCTTACAATTGTTGAGTTAAATACAGTTGAGGTCGATCTAACATTGTAATATCCGAAACCGGTGTTAAGTTGAAAGTTAGAATGCTGTGTGGTTACAATAAATACCACTGGAATAGCATATAGACTTGCAGAAATATCTGTAACTCCGAGTGGAGTTACCTGGTTTGCTGATTTAAGAGATGAGATCGCAATGTAGCCGGTCTCTATGCCGGCGCCGAAAATATTACCCGAACCCCATTTCAAGCGTAAGGTATAATTCATACCGGAGCTAGAATAATCTCCTTCCAATTTGTTTGTTGAGCGAAGTTTAAAACCATAACCTCCGCCAAACTCAACACCTATTTTAAAATTAGCATTAGTTGATAGTTCAGTTTGTGCTTCTATAATAGAAGAAGCTAGCACAAGTAAAACCGCTAATATCCTTATTAAGTATTTATCTGATGTAATATTCATAAGCCACTATTGAAGGATAATTTGAAAGTATGCCGTCAGCAACACCTTCATCTAAAAACACTTTAATAAACTCCGGGCCATCTAAGGTCCAGAAGAAAACGCGCTTTCCCAAACCTCTCATTCTATTTACTTCATCAACCATTGGTCCACGTGTCCATGCCGGTGCCCATACCGAAGAATTATTTTTAACAACAGTATCAAACTCTAGCTCACATAACGAAGCGGCGTTTTGATAATTAGGCTGTTTTTGAAATTCCTCAACTGCAGTTTCATCCGGCAAACCAATTAGTATTTCTAATTTTCTACCGGCGGCAATTGCTAAGTTAACATACTCTTCTTGAAGTTTAATTATCTGCGGAATCGCAGCCGGATCTTTAACGTCAAGCCAAACAACGGATAGGTTTGTTTTGTTGAGAACGGTTTCTAATGCTTCCTTAAGTGTTGGAATTAACTCTCCGTTTTTCAATCTGCATAGTGTTAATAAATGAGCATACGAATAATTTTTAATCGGTCCAATTGCAAATTCCCCAACCACCAATCTTGGACTCAAATTCTCATCATGGAAAATTATGGGCACATTATCATTAGTTAATCTTACATCTACTTCAATTCCGTTAGCTCCAAAGTTTTCGGCTATTTGCATCATACCCAAACTATTTTCGGATTCCGGTAGCTGGTCTAAATTTCTCCCGCCACCCCGGTGCGCAAGGATCTTAAAATCAATTTTACTTTTATTAATTGGCCGTATATATCTCAAGATAAGTTCATTTTGGGTAGAATTATTCCCGTCTCCGAAACTGCCGCGCAAAAGAAATGAAGATTTTGGTGTGCTGTTCTTCATAATTTGGTTTCCACCTTCAGTTGCATCTAATCTAAGAATTGCCAAACCGGTTTTACTGTCTTGTGCAAAGCGCCAGTAACCTTCAAATACAATTGATGAATCTTGAACGCCGCCCTTCAAAACGAAATAGGCAAAATTCTTTCCGGTAAATATGCTAAAGGTTTTCCCGGTGAATTTAATTACGACATTTCTTCCAAAATTTTCAGACCCGCTCTCAACGGAATAAATTCCTTCAATTAGTTTTGAAGTGGTTGTTGAAATTGACAAAGTGTTTGCCAGTTGTCCTCCATTCTCAAATATCGGAACTGTAACAGACTCATCACCTGTACACGAAAGGAGTGTTATTGAAAGAATCATGCTCAATATTATTTTCAATAGCTTGTTCATAATTCATAGCCAATAAAAAATTCCGGGAAAAGCGTCCATCTATATGATGTTGAAAATGCGAGCCACGTTTGATACATAGGAAGAGAGTATTGGAATCGTGCACCAAAAATAAAATAGTTGCTCTTCCATAATTCTTCCTCAACAGCTAATGTAACAGCATAACCAACATATTCTGGTGAAAATCTCCCAACAGAAGCAGAGCCAAAGTAAGTATGCTGCGATAAAGTGATCAAGGCTTCTCCGCTTAAACTTACATTTAAGTTGTTAAGCGATAAGCCCAACGTGATAGTTGGATAATTTGCCAATCCCATTGATTTAGCATCAAAGCCTTGAAAGTCTGCAAAGCCAAACCAATATCCAAAGTGATCTGCTATTGAAAGAGAGAAATTGTTATATGAGTATGACCAGCCGGCGCCGAGAGATATTTGATTAGTTACATAAACAATATTCGCTCTTCCTGACAAATAAAACTCATCGGAAATTCCTAAGCGGCCACGGGCATCAAGCATAGGGAGTTGTAAAACCCCTTCCTCTACAATTAAACGGGGAACAACAGTTAACGATAGTCCAATAGAAGAGTGAAATTGACCGGCATTAATTGGTTTGGGAAAAATGACAAAACCTTTTAGTGAGTCTTGCTGTGCTGTAATTACAGATGGTAGGAATGACAAAGCTAAGAACAATGCAGCAATTAAAAATGATATTAATATTGCTGGAAACTTTTTCAATTACTCAACTCGAAAGTTAGCTCATCTGCTACAAAGAACGTTTTGAAATCTTGATTGAGCATCATCACTCTAATTTTAAGACTTGCCCTATTCAATATGCACAGAACATAATGAAACATTCTAAGTGAAGTTGGGATCGGGAATAAGTCTTGCCAGTGTTGTGAGGTTCCCATTAACAACGGGTGTTGAAGCCCACCGCCACCGCCAATAACTAAAAAATTCTTTCCATTTTTTTTGAAGCGTTCAAATGCATGCGCATGCCCGCTAATAAACAATTTAGTTTTATTGCTCCTCAAGAAAAGGGGAACAAAGTCATTTTGAACATCTTCCGATGGATCGACAACTTTGCTGTTTGTAAATGGGGAGTGATGTATACCAACGATAATTGCATTCGTACTGTCAGATTTTTCTAATTCCTCAATCGTATTGGAATACCATTTTTTTTGCATGTCTATTTCGGAATCAGAAAGTCTTGAGTAGTTGGAATTAAGAATAATAACGGCTATGCTATTAAACTTTACTACATACCATGATTCTTTTAAGTAAGGAAACCTTTTTCTGAATTGATCTAAAGCATAACTCTTAAAGATATAATAATCATGGTTCCCCATTGCGGGGTAAATTGCAATGTTCTTTTTCCTAAGTATGCGGAAGTTATGATCCATTTCTCTCCATTCACTGTTAAACATTCCAAAGGCTGTAATATCACCAAGATGGAAAAGAGTAGAAATCTCTTCCATGTTGGAAAGTGAACCGAAGATTAAATTGGTAGCCTCAAGGTTATGATTTGTCTTTAGAAAAAGTTTTTCAATCCAAATAGGCTGCTGTGTATCGCTAACGAAACCGAAGCGAATTGTGGCTGAATCTTGTGCATTAAAATTTGAAAAACAGATAATGAAAACGAACATTATCTGCTTAAGAAAAATCTTAGATGAAATCTTACTATTCCAGTTCAATATAAATTCCACAGAGAAAATACTCTATTGAGTTTTAACATAGAACATTGTTGTATCACTTGCAAAGGCACTAAACACTCCAAGCCCATTTGATATATTGGTTATTGGTTCATTCAAGTTACGAGAATCTTGAGTCCTCGATTCATACAAATCGGCATACTCTTGATTCACTCTGTAAACAATTGCTCTATGATTTCCTAAGTAAGTTAGATTTCTTCTGCCGATAAGAAATTGATTTGTAGCCATTGGTGGAAATACCATTGTTCTGTTTGCACCTCGTTGAGTATTTGTAGAATATATGGCCACTGGATTTGTTTCTAAGTTTTCAAGTACAACGTAGTAGAGAGAAGAATCGGGATTGCTCCATCGCAAGAAAATAGAAGTTGTATCTTGTACCGGTCCCATTCCATAACCAGTAGCGGCGAGTGTTAATGTTGTTTTAGAAATTGAAATATCTCTCGGCTTGCCGGGGACAGTAGTAGAACTGGTAATTTTTTGGTTTTTATAATTTATCTGGAGTGAAAATAAATCTCCCGACTCAATCGACAAGTCGCTTCCTTGATAAGAATAAGTTCCATTCAAAGAAGAGGTAATTTTTAATTTGTAAGCCCTATTTCCTTTTTGCAAAAGGACTTCAGCATCATTAATCGCGGCTGAAACTGTATCTGTAGAACCAAGCGCTAAAGTATTTGTCAATTTTATCTCGGCTTTTGTTTCTCCGGCGCGCAGAAATCCGGTTACAACAACTAACTCATTGTTGCTTTCGGTAATTGTATCTTCAGCGCAGCCAATCGCCGTTATTATCAAAATTAATAGCATTAAAAATCTCTTTATCATTGCTACTCCAATGGAATTTTTCATCAATTATAAATTAAGTTTTAGAAATATGGTTGGAGTAATTCCCAACATAGAAACATTAGTTACTTCAACCGGGCTAACACTTAGATCATATTTTTTATACCAGATATTGTCTTGATCATAAACATTAAAAATGGAGAGCCCAAATTCACCATTGAATTGCTTGTTCTTGTAATGTCTAGCAGTTTTTGTGAATTCGAATTTGCTTGAGCTATGGAGTTATAGTTGCTTAAAAGCAACATGGTGATTAGTAGAATAAGGAAAAAATCAAATCTCAAAAAGGAATTAGAATAAGTAATTATTTTCATCTAGAACAAAGCCTCATTAAATGCAGAAATAATAAATCTGTAATTAAACAAACTAAAAGACTACTGGTTTGATACAAAAAGTGGAAGCAAGGTTCGCTTGCTTCCACTCAACTATTATTACTTACTAATTCTGAATTATTTTGTTCTTCCGCGGCGACCGGCTGAGGCACCTTGAGTTCCGGTTCCATCATGTGTTCCGCTTACAGTAGCGTTTCCCCCTTTCTTACCAAAACCGGTTCCATCTAATGGCCTGGTTTGTGTGCCGGTACCATCTTTTTTGCCATAGCCTTTGCCAACTTGAGAAGAACCTTGTGCCGGTGTTCCAACGTTATCGCATAAACCATCGCCGTTCAAATCAACCCAATTTGTTTTTACAGCTGATTGATTTCCTCTTCCGATGTTTTGTGCGTTTGATGTTGATGCGAAGAAAGTAAGTGATAAAAGAATTGCGAGTGTGAACAATGCTGCGTTTTTCATTTTGTACTCCTTTTGAGTTTGTTTGTGAATTATGTTGTTGTAGAGTACTTAATAAAGATTGTGCCACTTGTATTTGTTTCGATTTCAGAAGGAAAAGCAAGTAAAAGTATTTTATGCGAAAGTGTGTTTAGTATTTCCGGGCGAGTGCTTCGACAAAATAGGCGAAACTAGGAAGTAATTGCTATATATTTTCTGCTTTGGTTTCTAACTTGGTTGTTGACTTATTGAGTTGAGTAAGCTAAAATTTAATAGGTGTTTTAACTAAATCTATGAACGGTTCGTTACTGGAAAACTCCGATGGATGAAATTATTTATAAGCGCAATCATAACTTTGAACCGGATTTTGAAAATCTGATAAATGTCTTTGAAAGAAAGAAACCTAGCAGACCAACTCTTTTTGAATTTGCTCTTAACGATGGCCTAGTAGAAAGACTTTCCGGCGTAGATAAAATTGATCCGACAGATCGCTTAGCTATATTTAAGCGCCAGATTATGGCATTCAAAAACGCCGGATATGATTACACTACAATTTCCGGATGGCGAACTAATACATTGAGCTTTCCAAAGGGAGAGAGTGAGAAGAAAGAAAGTGTTTCTCAAAATGCCGGAGCCTTAATAACAGACCGCGAGAGTTTCGAAAAGTATCCTTGGCCTAATCCAGAACTTGGCGATTATGATATATTTTACGATTTAAAAAAATCACTCCCCGATGGGATGAAGCTTGTTGTTAGCGGAAACGGAGGAGTGCTTGAAAATGTTGTTGAGTTGGTCGGTTTCGAAAATCTTTGCTTAATGACATTGATGGATGAAGAACTTACAACAGAAATTTTCGATGCAGTAGGTTCAAGATTTCTTCGCTATTACGAAATTGTTGCACCAATTGAAACAGTTGGCGCTTGCATCGTTAATGATGATTGGGGATTTAAAAACCAAACAATGCTCTCACCGGAAATGTTAAGGCGATGGGTGTTCCCTTGGCACAAAAAAATAGTTTCGGCAATTCATAATTCTGGTAAGCATGCTATTCTACATTCATGCGGCAACCTTAAAACTGTACTGGTGGATATAATAAGCGATATGAATTATGATGCAAAACATTCTTTTGAGGATTTAATTACTCCAGTTGAGGAAGCATACGATTTGTGGGGAACTGAGATTGCTATACTTGGCGGTATTGATATGGATTATCTTGCAAGGAGTTCTCCAAAAGAAATACAAAAACGTTCCGTAAACCTACTTAATAAAAGTAACCAAGCTGGAGGATATGCCCTTGGTTCCGGGAACAGCATACCAAATTATATTCCGGATGACAATTATCTAGCAATGATTTCATCAGTGAACTTGATCTGACAAAAAAGGTGACTGTCTCAAAAGTAATTTTTCAAATAAATAATCTGCGAGGATCGGGTGAATCCGCGTCATCCGCGGGCTATTATATATAATCAGATATTACTTTTGAGACAGACTCTTTTATTCAATAACTTTTATTTGCTCTAGTTTCTTAAGTATGATTTGTGGTTTGCCTTTGTACTCTTCAATCGTGCCCGTTAGCTCAACATTCTTCCCTTCAAGTTCTTTTACGTTTTCGAAAACTGATGCATCTTTCTTAAAGATAACACCGGTAAAAATATTGTCTGGAAATTTGCCGTCGATGTTTAAATAGGTAATCCCATTTCTTGGTGTACTAATTTGTGTTATAACTCCGGTAACAACCGCATCTTCACCAATATGTTTTGAAGCCTCTTCGGGTGTGTATTTCTCTTGTGCGTTAATGGAAATAAATCCAAATACAATAAAGGCCAGCAAGAAGTATTTTTTCATTACACTCTCTTTTAATTAATGATTCCAAATTTACATTATTGCACTCATATCATACTGATCAATTTGCAATGAACTAGCAACTAAGAATTTATATCGGACTTCGATGACTTGATTATCTTCTGCTTAATCAATACTTTGATTTTAACCTTAAATTTTCCATGAGGCAAATATGAGATACTCTACAAGTCTATTTGTGTTTGTCTTGATTTTACTGTTCGACGATAATATTTGGGCTCAGACTGCATTAGGTTCTCTAAAGTATGATGATTTCAAAACACCGCAGTATTGCGGTGCATCTTGTCATACGGATTTCTATCAGCAGTGGAAACAAGCAATGATGTCGCAAGCATATACGCACGAGTGGGATGAAATAGAATATTTTAAATTAGCAGTTCCACATGCAGAAAAAGATGAAAAGGTAGCAGAAGTAAAAGCTGGCTGCAATGGTTGCCATACGCCAATGGCTTTTGTTTCCGGCGATGTTCCGCCTCCATTGCCAAATAAAAACTCTCGTGCAAATGAAGCTGTTTCTTGCGATGTCTGCCATAGCATTAGTGGATTTTCCGGCGATACACCGTTTAATTTTAATTATGTATTAGCTCCGGGTAGAACAAAATTTGCCTCCCGCCAAAGCGAAATAACATCTCCGGCTCATGATATTGAAGTGAAGGATTTTATGAAGACGGGTGACTTTTGCGGAATTTGCCATAACGAAAAAGATCCTTATGGTATATGGGTTAAGTCAACTCATCTTGAATGGAAAGAGGGCCCTTACTATAAAGAAGGTGTACAATGTCAAGATTGCCATATGACGAAGGGTGAACTTAAGACTGCTTCGATGGGCGCAACTTATAAGGATGCAAAACTTCATCTGTTTCATGGCGCGCACGATCAAGGTAAAGTTAAAGGTGTTATCGAATTGCGAATTCATCCGGATATAGGAGAAGTTGAACCGGGCGAATCTGTAAAATTTACGGTTGCATTGTTTAACCAAAAGACCGGGCACAAATTTCCAAGCGGTTCAGTTGAAGATAGAATAGTTTGGATGCACGTTGAGGCAGTGGATGAAAAGGGAAATGTATTTCATCTACCGGTTGATAAAAAAGGATTTGCCGGAGAAGAGTATTTGATAGGAAGTGATGTGCTGGCTTATCAAGATATGGGAATAGCGCTTGACGATGCTAACTTCAAAGGTGTTCAACGGGATGGAATTCCGGTAGGCGATAGAATTTTTAGAATGCCATACTTTGATCCGCAAGGAAGAATGACAATTCTGCAGTGGAATACTGCATCACTTGGCGTCGATTATAGAATTGGACCGCGCGAGACAAAAATTGAAACACTCACTTTTAAGATTCCGGATAATGCAGCGCCCGGCAAATTAAAAGTAACAGCAGTACTAAATTATCAGTTGCTTGTAAAACCGGTTGCGGATTTTCTGGACGTTCCGGCAAGTGAATCTCAAATTGTAAAAGTAAATGAACACTCAACAGAAATTACAATTCTACCATAGAGAGGGAAAAATGAAAAAATTTTCGATAGGCTTTTTGCTGACATTGTTGCTACTGATTCAAGTTAGTGAAAATGTTTACGCAATACCCGCATTTGCACGCAAGTACAATATGAGCTGTCAGACATGCCATTCTCCCTTTCCAAAACTTAAAGCTTATGGCGATGAATTTGCCGGAAATGGTTTTGTTCTAGCCGATAAAGATGCACCACGCTATTACGTAGAAACCGGAGATGGAGAATTATCGCTAATTAGAGACATCCCTCTCGCGCTTAGACTTGAAGGCTATGTTACTTATAATAATAAAAAGTCGGAGAAGTTGGATTTCAGCGCGCCTTACTTGCTCAAGCTACTTTCGGGCGGTGCGTTAACGAAAGATGTGGCTTACTATTTCTATTTTTTCTTTAGTGAAAGAGGTGAAGTTGCGGGCATAGAAGATGCATTTATCATGTTCAATAATTTATTTGATACTGAGCTGGATTTGTATGCCGGACAGTTTCAAGTTTCAGATCCTTTGTTCAAAAGAGAATTACGTTTAACATTTGAAGATTATCAGATATATAGAACGAGACCGGGCCATTCAAAAGCCGATTTAACTTACGACCGTGGTTTGATGTTCACTTATGGATTACCAAGCGGTACGGATATTATTCTGGAAGTTCTTAACGGAACGGGAATCGGAGCAGCAAACAGCTTTAGGATTTTTGATGACGATAAATACAAAAACTACTTTGGTAGAATTTCCCAAGATGTTACCGAAGGATTGCGTATTGGCGCTTTTGGATACTTTGGCAAAGAGGATTTGGAAGATTCCTTCAGTAATAAATTCACAAACAGTTTTTCAATGTGGGGACCGGATGCAACACTAAATCTACAAGATAAACTTGCGTTGAATTTCCAATATGCTGTAAGAACAGATGATAAGCATAATGCATTTGCCAATGAGATTAAAACTACCGGCGGTTTTTCGGAGCTAATTTATACTCCTAAAGGTGATGAAAGTAAATGGTATGCCGCGGCATTATATAACTGGGTAGATTCTGATTTGAACGCACTGGATTATGAAACGGCTTCTCTTAGTCTAGGTTATATGCTGAGAAGAAATATTCGCTTAGTTGGAGAATATACTTACAACATAAACCAAGAGTTCGGACAGTTTAGCGTTGGAATAATTTCCGCTTTCTAATTTTTTCAGTATTCAATTTGAATTGAAGCCGCTTACTAAGCGGCTTTATTATTTTAAAGATATCCGTGAACAATTAAGGAGAGAATAAATTTAAACGACATAATAAAGAAACCGATTATGGCTACGACAAATACTACATCGTAAATTCTTAAAGCAATTCTTTTTGAAAGCATAAATCCCTCGGCTAGTGAATGAATCGGTTCTCCTCAAAACCGCGGATGAAAAATACTTTCTGCATAAAAAAACGTTGTGACTGCCAGCATTAGATTAGCTCTAATGTGGCGGGAAGCAAACTTTAGCAATCCCTCAATTAACCACTTGCTTATAAAATTTACTGTATTAAAAATATTTCATAGAATCGTGTTTTATCCTTGACGTCAACCTAAAAGTAAATTACATTTGCCCCATGAATTTAAGAAATCTAAATATTGCAAATAATTGGTGGTGGTGGAGAAAACTATCTCTGCTATCCTAATGCTATAAATATTTTTATAAAAGCCGTGGATGGTAGAACCGTTCACGGCTTTTTTATTGCCCACCGTGAACCATTCTATCTGAATTTTATCAAACATAAAACAAGAGGTTCACATGTCAAGCAACAAAATCGTTTTTCTCGAACAGACACAAATGCCAACACGTTATTACAATATCCAAGCAGATTTGCCAACGCCAATGGCGCCGCCGCTTCATCCCGGAACAAAGCAACCGGCGGGACCGCAAGACCTTTCCGCGATTTTTCCAATGGATTTAATAATGCAAGAAGTATCGCAAGAACGTTTCATTGAAATTCCGGATGAAGTTCGCGATCTCTATAGAATAAGCAGACCAACGCCGCTTGTGCGTGCTGCTAATCTTGAAAATGCTCTAGGAACCCCAGCAAAAATCTATTTCAAGTATGAAGGCGCTAATCCAACCGGAAGCCACAAGACAAATACTTCTTATCCTCAAGCATATTACAATAAGAAAGCCGGCATAAAAAAACTGGTTACGGAAACCGGGGCCGGTCAGTGGGGAAGCGCGCTATCAATGGCGTGCAAGCATTTTGGAATGGAATGCGAAGTGTTCATGGTGAAAGTAAGTTATAATCAAAAACCATATCGCAGAACATTTATGAAGTTATTTGGCGCAACAGTTCATGCAAGTCCAACCAACCTTACTAATGCCGGGCGCAATGTGTTGGAAAAAGATCCGGATTCACCCGGCTCTTTAGGAATTGCAATCAGCGAAGCAATTGAAGTTGCTGTTCAGCGTGATGATACAAATTACAGTTTAGGTAGCGTGCTTAATCATGTAATGCTTCATCAAACAATTATTGGCGAGGAAGCAAGAAAGCAAATGGAAATGGTTGATGAATATCCCGACATAGTAATTGGATGCGCTGGCGGTGGTAGCAATTTTGCCGGACTAGCATTCCCATTCTTGCGTGATAAACTAACCGGAACTCACAAGAATATGGAAGTAATTGCTGTTGAGCCTTCATCGTGCCCATCATTAACGCAAGGAAAGTTTGAATATGATTTTGGTGACGAAGCGGGAATGACTCCGCTATTAAAAATGTACACACTTGGTCATGAATTTATTCCTCCGAAGATTCATGCCGGTGGTTTGCGCTATCATGGAATGGCGCCGACGATTTCCCATCTTTATCATAATGGCTATATAACTGCGAAGGCGTATGAACAATTAGAAATTTTCCAATCGGCTCAGTTATTTGCACAGACAGAGGGAATAGTTCCAGCTCCGGAAAGTGCTCATGCAATAAAGGAAGCGATTGAGCAAGCGCTCAAATGCAAAGAAAGCGGTGAAACAAAAACAATTCTGTTCAACTTATCCGGTCATGGATTCTTAGATCTCGGTTCTTACGAATCTTATCTTGAAAACCAGCTGTAAAAATCTTAGTCATTTCGAGCGGAGTCGAGAAATGAAGTGTGCTACTTAGTCACACTCTAACTCCGCTCTGTGTGACTAATGATTTTATAGGAAAAGCTCTTCTTCTATATAAAAAGTCAGTTTGCTAAACCAATTAGCCTTAGCTAATTTTTGAGCAGACAAATTTTTAATAGGAACGAAAATGAATACGGTTCAGATAAGAAGCTTTTTAAGCAAGATAGAATTGTTTCAAGATTTGAATGATCATGACTGTGAATTGCTTGCTCAAAATTTTGATGTTCAGACTTACGCGCAAAATTCCTTATTGTTTGTTGAAAACAATGTTCGCAAATACTTGTATATAATTACCGACGGCGAAGTAGAGCTTTTTAAAAAAACTCCTTTCGGTGATGAGAAACGGTTAACAATTTTTTCCAAATTCGATTTTCTAGGCGAAGGCGCGTTCATCGATGATTCGCCGCATACAACTTCTGCGCGGGCAACTCTAAATACCACAGCATTACTTCTTTCCAAGGAAAAGTTTTATGAGATTGCTAAATCAGAGGCTTCACTTCCAGTAAAAATATTCTCCCGAATGGCTAGGGTAATTTTTAGAAGGATGCAATTCACTAATACTCGCGTAATAAATTTAGCGGCGCAATATCAAAGCGGAAGAACAAGAAGTGAACACGATTTGCTTGGCGACCGCGATGTACCGAATGAAGTTTATTACGGAGTTCAAACCTTGCGCGGTTTGGAAAACTTCAATATCAGCGGTGTTGCGCTTTCGTTTTATCCGGTTCTTATCGAAGCATTGGCAATGGTAAAAATGGCAGCTGCAAAAGCTAATTATGATCTTGGTTTATTATCAAAACCAATTCTAGATGCAATTGTTCAAGCATGTCATGAAATTATCACGGGAAAGTATCATGGGCATTTTGTGATTGATATGATTCAAGGCGGAGCTGGTACATCAACCAATATGAACGCAAACGAAGTGATTGCAAATCGTGCTCTTGAAATACTTGGTTATGAAAAAGGAGATTACAAATACTGTCATCCCAATAATCATGTGAATTTATCTCAATCAACTAATGATGCATATCCTACTTCAGTTAAAATTGCGATCATTAACAGCAACAAAAAATTGGTCGAGGTACTGAAATCCTTGATTGAATCCTTCCATCATAAATCAAAAGAATTTGCCCACGTGATAAAGATGGGAAGAACTCAGCTTCAAGATGCTGTACCGATGACGCTTGGGCAAGGATTTGAGGCCTATGCTGTTACACTAGAAGAGGAAATTCAACGGCTTGAAGAAAACGCAAACTTATTCTTAGAAGTGAATATGGGAGCTACAGCAATTGGAACCGGAATAAATGCCGAGCCCGGTTACAGCGAAAAGTGTATTGAACACCTTCGCGAAATAACCGAGCTCAATATAAAGATTGCTAAGAACTTGGTTGAAGCAACACAAGACACCGGCGCGTTTGTAATTTATTCGTCAGCAGTAAAACGCTTGGCAGTAAAGCTCTCCAAAATTTGTAACGATCTTAGATTACTTTCATCGGGACCACGAACCGGGTTTGGCGAAATCAATCTTCCTCCAATGCAGCCCGGTTCTTCCATTATGCCGGGAAAAGTAAATCCGGTAATTCCGGAAGTGGTAAATCAAATCGCGTTTAAGGTTATTGGCAACGATTTAACAGTAACGCTTGCTGCAGAAGCCGGACAGCTTGAGTTAAACGTAATGGAACCGGTAATTGTACAAAGTCTTTTTGAATCAATTGAAATGTTGAAGAATGGTATGAACACACTCAAGTACAGATGTATAGATGGAATTACGGCAAATGTGGAACACTGCTTAAACCAAGTTAAGAATAGTATTGGAATTGTAACGGCGCTAAATCCCGCACTAGGTTACGAAACATCTACATTGCTTGCTAAAGAAGCGCTCGAAACTAACCGCGGCGTTTACGAATTAGTGCTAGAGAAGAATCTTCTTTCTAAAGAAGAATTAGACAAACTGCTCGCGCCCGAAAATATGATTGGTCCACAGAAGACAAGTTGAGTTCAACTCAATGTTTGCGAACCATTCGCAGCATTCGAATATTCAAAACTAAGAAGCGGAAAAACTGCCAAACTAAATTTGTCCTAAATGACTTTGTAAGTTTAGTTGGCACCGGCGGATAATAACTTTGCTCAAAAGGTTTTCTGACTGACATAAAATCTCCTAAAATTTATTCTGGAATAATCCGCCAAAACGGATTTGCTTTTGCTTTGTAGAGAAAAGCATAATGCAGAAAATGTTTAATCCAGTGTCCGGCTAAACCAATTTCGCCGGAAGTGTAACTCAAATCTCTACCTGTGTCCGGATACTTTTCAAAATCCGGAATGATCGGAAACATAGTCATTGAAACGGCAGTGCCTTTTAAGAAATTAGCTCCGGCACTGGCTATACAAGCTGCGCCCATGTTTGCAAGAGAAGCTTTTCGTTTAGGTTCGGTTTCTCTTCCTTCAATCATGTCTGCAATATTGTATGCAATTTGCCGAGCCATAACCCCGCTTGGCATTCCGGTTCTTGGCGGAGTTGGGAATATTGGAATTCCATTTGGGTTTGTCATCGGTTTCGAAATTGCATGAGGTGGTGCAAATGCAATTCCGGCGGCGAAAATATTTTTATACTTTGGCGATTGATAAGTTTTTGGCCAATCACTTGGTTTCCATTCTTCATAAGGCTTTTTAGAATAGTCACCATCTACAATCATAAATCCGTTTGGTGCGAATAATTGCGTGGATATGTCTTCTTCATTTTTGTTAAATGCCTTTAAGCCAACACCGCTGAATGGGGGCAACAGCATTGCAAAATCATGCTCTATAGTTTTCTCTTCACCGTCAAGGTTTTCGTAAATAGTTTTTCCCGGAAGAACTTCTTTAACGTGTGCTTGAGTGATCCATTCAATTCCGCGTTCTGTGTAAAGTGATTCTGTAAATACTCTGCTGTGGGTTACATAACCGCCCCGCTTTAAAAACATTCCTCCAATTCCAAAATCCCCAAGCTCAAGTTCGTTAGATATCCAAATTATCTTTGCTTTATCCCTAACATTCTGCCTACGCAGTTCAAACTCAACATTGAATATATATTCAAACGCCGCACCTTGGCATGTACAGTTGCCGTGTCCGGTTCCTATCAGTAAAGTTTGTTTTTCGCCCTTCTTCATTTTGGAAATAACTTCGGCAAGTATTTTTGAAGTTTCATGCGCATGTGAAAAAGTACAGACAGATAAACTGTTTTTATCGGGGCCTAAACCCTTTGTAGCGCTAAAATTTAGTTTTGGTCCGGTAGCATTTATCAAATAATCATAAGTGATTTTCTCTATTTGCCCCAACTTCTCCGGTAATGTAAATTCAACGGTAACAAAAGGAAGATCAGAAGTTGAATCCCCTTCCGGATGAATGCTAACGGCTTTTGCTTGATGAAATGTAATTCCGCTCTTTGCATAAACCGGAGCTAGAGGAAATGTAACTTGTTCCGGTTTCATATATCCGGTTCCAACCCAAATATTTGAAGGAATCCAATTCCATTTACTATTTGGAGAGACAACAACAACTTCATGCTTACTTCCAAGTTTGTTTCGAGCATGCATTGCGGCTGTTTGTCCGGCAATACCGGCGCCAAGGATGAGAAGGCGAGCCATAAATTCACCTAAGATTTGTTTTAAAACTTTTATTTGATAATACCTTTTGAGGTTGACCAAACCGAAAATTTTTTATCTTCGATTAAAATGTGAACCCGAATCCACTGATCCAGCATCGTATCAAGATGTTCTTTTAGTTCGGTCATACTTTTGGATTGTGTTATAATCTGACGAATTTGGTTTGAGATGTCCAGATGGCGCTCTTTGTGTTCTTTAATTCCCGGATATGAATGCTTAGCAAAATATTCTTCTTCGGTCTTAAAATGCTTTTCAACGTATTCAATCAAGTGATGGAGAAGATACTTTAACTCATCTTGCTGTTTCCCGGGATTATCTATATCTAAAATTTCGTTGCTGATTGCAAAGAGAAGCCGATGCTGTGAATCTATTTCATCGAAACCGGTTTTGCATGCCGCCGACCAAGGCATTTTTCTCATTGTATATCCGATCTAATATTTCCCTTTTAATTTGGGATAAATAATTATCAAGAGCAAAAAAAAGAATTTGCAATTAGTGTATTTGTAAAAATCCCCATTGAAATGTTTGTAGCAATTAGGTTGAATATCTTAAAAAGATCGTTAGCTATGAAAAGGATACTAACAATAAGTTATCAAGAAGCAAATAGGTTGTAATTAATAAGCCTACTTGAGGGGAAAAATAACGGTAGCATAAGGTTCAGAGCGGTTTCTTAATTAAGCCTTTCTAAAAAATTATAGGCGGTCTGTGCCTTTTTTTCTGTAACCGAATTGTTTTCTTTTACACTCTTAACAAAACTGTTTTCGTCGAAACTTCCTCTTACCTCGTTAAAATCTTTTTCCTTTACAAGTTCATCACCGTCAATGCCAAAGCTTAACTTTGTATCGGCATTGAATTCTTTCATTGCATCTTGGAGAATCATGTTGTTAAATTTCAGCGAAGCTGTTTTCCAGTCATCAATTATACTTTTCATTTCTTCGATTGTTATCAACTCTAATTTTTTACCTAATCTACCTTCAATAAATTTTCCACACCAATTCCATTCTTCTATATCATAATTTTTATGAATTGCTGAGAGTTGGGAGTAAATTTCGCTGAGATCAGTAAACTCCCCGTTAATTATTTTTCGGATAAATTTTTGGATGACCGGTTCCGGGGCGAGCAGCCCGTTAATATCAAGCCACTTTGTTAACTCAATGTTAACTGCTTCAGAAAGTTTCGAGGTTACCTCTTTCAGATTTTTATTTCCACTTAACGTATCCAGCTTCTTAATAAAACAATCGCCAATAAAGATTTTTAACGCTAGTTCATAATATTTACAAGATGTTTTTACCAACAGTTTTTGTATAGCAATTCCGTTAAAATTTAGAAACTCCTGACCATCACGTGACTTCAGTAAAAGCTCATTCAACTTCTCTAATCCTCGAATTATTTTCCATATAATAAAAGGTGACAGTACATTAAAATGAATCATATCTAGTTTATGAGAATCTTTTCTACCATCGCGTGTGGGCCATTTCATTCCGTCACGCTTAGTTCCTACAGTAAAAAAATTCATGGCGGGTACACAGACACTTCTTCCATCATGCTCACTAATAACAGAGAAGGGGAGATCCGAAGTGTTGAAATTTGAGTAATGCTTGCCGATAACATTTGAAAATGGTCCGATCCTGCTAGGCCACATCAAATAACTGAAAGAGCCGGTCTTCGCTCCCCGTTCCAAAACTCCTTGATGAACAGGTCCCAGTTTATACATATGGTTGCTTTGATTTGAACCGCTGCCGGCGTTATAGAATGAAAAATAGCCGGCAATAAGTAGCGATGATTTATGATGCGAAACTGTATATGGACCGCCGAATACAGAGCATCCTTCTCCATGAAAAAGCTCGGAATTGCAGAAAAAAACAGAATTTTCTGCCGAGTATTGTTTTCCAATTTTTACGCTTTGCCCTACAAAACATTTATCAATAATTGCAGATTGATCGATCTTACTTCCCGATAGCACAATAAATTTTTTCGCTGTCACTCCGGCTCCTATAATTACCGGCGCTTCTGCACAGCTGTCTAAAGTTCCATCTTCAAGACAAAGTGCATTTTCAATGACAGCGCTTTCTGAAATATTCACATTAGTTATTGACGATGTGTTGGATATTCTTACATTTCGTTCGATAGTACCTCTATCACTCATTTTCGAATTAACATAATTATCAATGATTGAATTCAGTTTTGCAATTAAAGCTCTATCGTGCCTATAAAAAACAATTAAATAAGCCAACTGTGCCGATAATTGATCAAAGATTTTTAATGCTCTTCCCCCCGCCTCATTTAAAACATCTATCTCAGTTCCGTTACCGAACGAATTAAGACATGTTACTTGAATCGTTCCGACATTCTCGATAACAACATCGTCGTGAATATCATAGTTAGCAAGAGTTGCTATTTTAGACAGGTATACATTATTACCTATGTTACAATTATGAATGGTGCAGTTATAAATCCCCGACTCACGCTGGATACCACCCTTAACTAATATGTCTTTTTCAAATTTACCTAAGCTTATTTCTCCGCTTAAACTAACATCTCTCAGTCTTGAAACATTAAAAGGATCGGTTATTTTTATTTTATTCCAATCGCTGGCTCTACAGCCCTGCTCGATAAGAAGAGAGAGTTCCTTATCTGTTAATTCTCTGTAATTCATTTGAGAGCTCTTAAAATTAACATTTCAGTTAAAAGTTACTTCAAATATTTTAAGTCACTATCACTATAATAACGGGAGAGTTAAATTTTCATTTTCAATTTCTTTGAAGTATTGAACCGTGCCGACTTTTAATTCCATGGTTGATTCTTCATCGCAAACAATTATACCGTGAGGATGAAGTTGGAGCATTGATACGGTCCAGAAATGATTTACACCCTCTTCAACGCATTGTCTTAACGCACGCGCTTTGGAATAACCGCAAATTACAATCAATACTTCTTCGGCGTCCATTACTGTGCCTACTCCAACCGTAAGAGCAGTTGTCGGGACTTTTTGAGTATCGTTTTCGAAAAAACGGGAGTTTGCTTTGATAGTATCATAAGTTAAAGTTTTAACACGGGTACGGGAGCTCAATGAGGAACCTGGTTCGTTGAAAGCAATATGGCCATCAGGTCCTATGCCGCCGAGGAACAAGTGAATTTTTCCGTAAGATTTTATCTTTGCTTCGTAGCGTGCACATTCTTCTTCTAGATTTTTAGCGTTTCCGTCTAGAATATTGATATTCTCCTTAGGACAATCAATATGATTGAATAGATGATGATACATAAAGTAGTGATAACTTTCGGGATGCGTTTCTGGCAGACCGATGTACTCGTCCATATTAAAAGTTACAACATTTTTAAATGATAGCTTGCCCTGGTTATAAAATTCTCTAAGATATCTGTAAGTGCCAATAGGTGAACTGCCTGTTGGCAATCCAATAACAAATGGTTTTTCCGGAGTCGGTTTAAATTTATTGATCTTATTTGCGATATAAGTAGCCGCCCACCTGCTCATAGCTTCTTCTTTAGGTTGAATAATAATTCTCATAAATTATTTCTCCATAGTTTTTTAATGGTTAGTTACAGCATAATTTTAGCATCTGCTACAAAGCTTCCTTTACCTTCTTCAAGTACAATTAAAGGGTTTATATCCAGTTCTTTTATTTGCGGACATTCGTAAGCTAATTGAGAAACTCTTAGAAGGCATTCAGCAATACTATTTAAATCTCTTTTCGGCCTTCCCCTAGCTCCTTTTAAGAGATGAGATGCCTTTGTTTCATCTATAATTCTGTAAGCTTCTTTCCTATTTAAAGGTATCACTCTAAATGCAACATCTTTGAATATCTCAACAAAAATCCCTCCGAAGCCAAACATTATTACCGCGCCGAAAGAGGGATCCCTTTTCATGCCTACTATTACTTCTTCTCCCTGAGGGACTTGTTTAGTAAGCATTATTCCGGATATTTTAGCTTCCGGTTTCAATTTCTTGACATTTTCAGTTATGGAATTAAATGCCGCGCCCGCTTGCTGAGGAGAACTAATATTTAGCACTACCCCTTTAACATCGAACTTGTGAACTATTTCATCTGAAATTACTTTCATGACAAGCGGGAATCCGATCCTATTCGAAAGTTCAACCGCCTCTTGGCTTGTATGAGCTATCATATTTTCCAAGACAGGAAGTCCGTAGCTTTTTAGGATGGAAACAGATTGAGCTTCGGGTAGAAATTTTTTATTGTTTTTCAAACATGCATCCAGTATAGCATGAGCATTATTTTTATCGGCATCATTAAAATTTTCAATGCCATTATCATTCTCACCCAACCATTCGTAAAAGTGAAAAGCACTTGCAAAAGATTTACACATCGATTCGGGAAGTATATAGTGGGGAATTTTATTCTTCTGCAAAATATCTATTCCCGATGCTACATCGGATGCACCCATAAATGAAGCATAGATTGGTTTGGTGGAATTTTTTGAAACATTTACCACTTCATTTGCTATTGTATTAATATCCGTCATGGATTGAGGCGTTAGAATAACAAAGGCCCCGTCTACATTAGTATCCTTCATCGCTTCTGATATAGCTATGTTGTAGCGGTCCGCTCTTGCATCCCCAATTACATCAACCGGATTTTTAATGTTGGCTGTTTTGGGTAAATTTTTCCTAAAAATCTCGGTTGTTGCATCTGAAAATTTTGCTAGGGTAAGACCTTCCTGAATAGCTGCATCCGTAGTTAGTACGCCAGGTCCCCCTGCATTTGTCACTATTGCAATTTGCTTCCCTTTGGGGAGAGGCTGATATGTGAGTGCAATAGCTTTATTAAACATTTCTTCGATATTCCCGCACCTAAGTATTCCGGCTTGCTTAAAAGCTGCGTCAACAATTTCATCACTTCCTGCCAACGAACCTGTATGTGAAGCTGCTGCAGATGCACCCTCAATTGTCCTTCCTGATTTAATAGCAAGTATAGGTTTACCATATTTTTTAATTATCTCCTTCGCTGCATTCATCAGAGATCTTCCGTCACTTATCTCCTCTAGATAAAGAAGGATCACCTTTGTTTTTTCATCTTCTGAGAGATAGTAAAGAAGATCTATTTCGCTTACATCTGCTTTATTGCCAAAACTTACAAACTTTGAAAAACCTATATGTTTAGCCTGTGCATAATCTAATACCGCAGTACACAAAGCACCGCTCTGTGAAAGAAAACCGATGGTTCCTTCTTCAGGCATTTTTCGGGCGAAAGAAGCGTTTAATTTTGTTTTCGGATCGGTATTGATTACACCAAGGCAGTTTGGACCGACAAATGAAATACCATACTTCTTGGCAATCTCAACCAGCTCAAATTCTCTTGAAAGTCCTTCAATACCAACTTCTTTGAAACCTGCAGAAATAATCACTACAGATTTTATTCCCTTCTTTCCGCATTGTTCTAAAGCCATATGAGCGACAGAACTTGGAAACACTATTATCGCAAGATCAACCGAATCTTGGATATCAATCACATATTTGTACGCTTTTACACCGGCGATAAATTTTTCTTTCGGACTAACCGGATAAACAATTCCTTGAAAATCTGATTTCAAAATGCTCATCACTATATCGCAGGGAACTGTACCATGAATTTTAGTAGCGCCAACGATAGCAACAGAACTTGGATAAAATATTTTGTCTAAGTTTTCTTTATTAGCAATCATGACAATTCCATACTATCATTTTAAATGTTCGGATATGAATTTTACAGCATCATTTACAGTTTGAACCTGCAAAGCTTTATCTTCTTCCATTTCGATACCAAATTCCTGTTCGAATCCCGCCACGAGTGCAATACTCTGCATAGAATCTGCACCTAAATCGAAAATAAAATTAGCTTCTTCATAAATATTGGCAGGATCAATGTTTAGTACCTGTGTAATTACTTTTTTAACTCCGACTAGAACCTGATTGGAATCCATAATAAAATCCTCAATTTTATTAGAAAAACAAAAGATATGCCCATCCTTAATAGAACTTAAGTTAATCGTATTTGAGTGTCACTAACTAAATTGGTAGTTTTTTAAAATTTGCTAAAACCCCCTTGAAATGGCATAGATAGCGTACAATCGAAATCTCAGTGCAATTTGGTTGAGAATCTAAAAAAAGTATCCTTGCGATGGAAGAGATACATGCAATGAATTATAAGGAGGCAAATCGGCTAAAATGTAATAGGGCAACATGAAGGAAAAAAATAATAGTGGCAAAAGGTTCAAAGCTAATAGAAATAAGTGCTAGGCAAACTTTTCGGATATTGAAGAAAATTAAAAAAAGAGGGAAGTAAGTAAATTGTACATAAACTAAGGGTTAAAAAATGAAAAAGGGCTATCTGGAGAAGCTAAAAAAAGTCACAAAAATCCACAGAGGACAGTATTACGACTATGTACTAACACCTTTTTCAGAATTGCTGGTTAGAGGAATAGTAGAAAGGGTAAATAGAACAATACAAAATCGACTTGAAATGATTAAGATAAGAGGCCATATCTAACATAGCCGGGATATATAAGTTTGTTCAGAAAATGTAGTAGGCGATTATAATAAGTTTGCAGTCAACCTTGTGTTCTAGATTCTCACAGAATAATAGTATATGATTTCAAAATAACTTCTGTTACAGACGAGCAGAAAAATGATAAATGATTATACGCTAAATCCGGCATGTCAATAGATTCAACATTTGAAAAGATTTTCACCTCTGAGAATACATTAACAACATGTAACTAATTGAAAATTGTTAAACTACGAGATGTACTTCTATTATAACGGGCGAGAAATTTGAGTCTGTAAAATATTTTGTGTAAATGGAAATTGTAGTTAAAGAACATTATCAATTCTTTCATTAAAGATAACAGATAAATGAGAAAGAGCAAGTGCCCAATTTTGAACTTGCATCGTCCACTTTTTAGACAAATCTCTGTAAGCTAAGAACAACATTTTTTTCAGAGCATCATCATTTGGGAAAATGCTTTTTGATTTTGTTACTTTTCTAAATTGTCGGTGTACAGCTTCAACAGCATTGGTTGTGTAAATCATTCTACGTATTTCATTAGGGTACTTGAAAAATGTTGAAGCGTGAGTCCAGTTGTTGCGCCAAGTTTTAATGGCCAGTGAATATTTCTTAGCCCAAGTTTCTTCGAGCTTATCAAGAGCAATAAGCGCAGCCTCTTCGGTTGGAGCAGAGTAAACAGTTTTGAGATCTTGCATAAACATTTTTTGATCTTTACTTGCGATGTATCTCAGTGTGTTTCTGATTAAGTGAATAATGCAAAGCTGGATTTCAGTTCTTGGAAAAACAGTATTGATTGCCTCCGGAAAACCTTTTAATCCATCGACACAAGCAATGAGAATATCTTGGAGACCACGATTTTTGAGCTCTGTTAAAACCGTAAGCCAGAAGTTGGCCCCTTCTGCTTCGCTTACCCAGAGACCAAGTAAATCTTTTCTCCCGTCAATATTGAGCGATAAACATGTGTAAGCGGCTTTATTTGTTACCTTTCCTTCACTGGTTACTTTGTAGTGGATAGCATCAAAGAAAACGATCGGGTAGAGATTTTCAAGAGGCCGGTTGTGCCATTCTTTGGCTAGATCAATAATCTTGTCAGTTATCTGAGATATAAGAGTTGCGCTTACATCAAGTCCGTAAAACTCTTGAACATGTGACTGAATATCCCTTACTGTCATTCCCTTGGCATACATCGATATTATTTTATCTTCGATTGGTCCAAGTGTTCGTTCATACTTTTTTACAATTACCGGATCAAAGGAACCGTTACGATCCCGGGGAACAGTAATATCAATTTCTCCATTATCGTTCTTGAGGGTTTTGTGAGTCTTGCCGTTTCGGCTGTTTCCGTTGTTCTTCCCAATCGGTGAGTATTTCTCATAACCCAGATGCTCGGTTAATTCTGCATCTAGCATTCCCTCCAGTGATGCTTTGAGTATTTTCTTGATGGCTCCTTGTTCGCCCATCAGGTCTTGGTAGGTTCTGGCTGTTTTTAGATCGGCTTTCAGGTTGGCGATTATCTCTTCTGTCAGTTCCATTGTGTAATTCTCCTTTCGGATTATGGTTTAAAGTAATGAGTATTTTATAAAATGAAAACCCTTTTTGGATTTTCGCAACTTAAGTGCTGCTTCGCTACGCTTCGCAGCTCTTAACTAATTCTCTACTTCAACCATTTACACAAAATTATTTACACTCCCAGAAATTTTGTTTTACACAACTTTAATCCCAACCTAGTAAGAAAGGATGCAAAATCCATCTCTTACCAAAAATCATATATTGGAGTGATGAATCGAAAAATAAGTGACCGTAAGCGGAAGAATTTTTTTGCAACAGTTTTAAGGTAACATCACTTGCATTGGCCAAGGACTGGTTCGACCACTCCTTACTTTTTTGTTACAAAAGACAAAGATTTAATTAACTCACTATATTTACCGTGACATTTTCATTGCGTTTTATTTACTGACATTTTTAAAAATTATTACATTGTTATTCTAATTAAGAAATAAAGAATTATATGAATGGATTAATTCAAGTTTTTTTAGGTAGTCTGCTGCTTAGTCTTGTACACGCCTCAATTCCCAGCCATTGGCTGCCGCTGATTGCTATTAGCAAAACTGAAAAATGGGACGAGCGGGAAACCGTTTGGGTTACTGCTGTAACGGCAATATCACATACAATAAGCACTGTTATAATTGGTATTTTGGTGGGAATGATAGGTTATCAGCTTTCGGAATCATACCATATCTTTACTAAATACTTTGCCCCGGCAATATTAATTATTCTAGGACTTATTTATTTCTTTTTAGAATATAGGCACAGCAAAATTAAAACTGCTCACCAGCATCACCACATAGATGTTGACAAAATTGCAAAAAGAAAGAGTAAGCGCTCAATCGTTTTTACACTTAGTCTGGCCATGTTTTTTTCTCCATGTCTGGAAATTGAAATTTACTACCTTACGGCCAGCAGGCTAGGATGGCTGGGAATTACTGTTGTATCGTTAGTCTATTTTTTTATTACAATTATTGGAATGGTTCTTCTTGTTTACTTTGGTTCAAGAGGAATTAAAAAACTTCAATGGCATTTCTTAGAACATCACGATAAACTAATTAGCGGAATGATTTTAGTGCTTGTTGGCTTGCTGGCCTTCTTCATTGAGTTTTGATTTAGTTAAGTAGCGGCGTTTATACCGCCGCTACTTAAATGAATATTAGTTTACACCAATTTCTTTTAAGATATTTTCAGCGCCGGAAAATTTATCCAACACCCATAAAACATATCTAATATCTACGCCAATTGATCTGCTGTAAGATTCATTCCAAGCAAAATCATTTATTGTAGCACCGTAAGCACGGTCGAAGTTTACTCCGATCAGATTTCCATAGGCATCCAAAATCGGACTGCCGGAATTTCCACCGGTTGTATCCATGTTATAAAGCAATGCAATCGGAAGTTTGTTTGTTCGACTACTAACATACTTGCCAAAATCTTTCTTCTCGTATAGTGTGCGGAGCTTATCGGGCACAACAAAATCTTCTTCGCCAGTGTTTCCTTTTTCAATTACACCATCAATGCTGGTAAATGGCTCGTAATAAACTGCGTCAGCCGGATTGTATCCTTTTATGTAACCATAAGTTAATCGTAGCGTACTGTTAGCATCTGGGATAAAGTTGGTTTTTTTCCAGAGCATTTTTATATCAACAAGATCACCATACAGTTTGTTAAGTTTACCTTCGTTTATCTGTGTCGATTTTTCACTGGCTTGACTTTGAAGTCTAACTTTTGATGCGAAGCTGAAAAGCAGATCATCGGAGGCTAGAATTTCATCCGGTTTTTTTATCAGCAATGATTCAAAATATTCTTTCTGCATGATCTTAGAGTTGATAACAGATTTATCGATAAACTCTTCGAAAATTCCTTCCGGACTAGTACTTTTTCCCTCGATAAGATTATCAACTGCTGCTACTCGTGAAGATTGTTTCAGCTTGGAAGCGTCTAGTAACATTTTTGCAAGCATAGCTTTTTCAAAATCGGCATTGTAACCCGATTTCAAATTTTGGATTTGAGCCATGGTTTGCTTCAATCCTTTTTCTTGAAATGCCGGACGTCTTTCTGTTTCCGGTTTTTGCATCTCTTCGGTATAATTAAGAACGAAGGTGGCTAAAGAAAGACTTGGCGAAAAACTATTAATCTGTCTTACCCAAAGATCAGCAGTTGCAGTAGAATTTATTTCATCGTAAATGAGATGAATATCTGCAAATACATTTCCATATTGCTGCTTTAGCTTAGGATCAGCTTCGATAAATTTTTGCAGCTGCTTTTCTTCTTCGAACTTTTGGTTGACCAGATTAATCTTTTTCAATCCTTTCAACTTACCTTGATAATTTTTCATAGTGTTTGCTAAACCTTTGATGCGGCTAGCAAAAGCAAGTTTCTTTGCTTTATCACCAAGACTAATATCTTGCATTGTCTTAATAGCATATTCGTAATTATTTGCGACGAAAGGCATTAGATAATCTTGCTGATATTTTATGAATTCGGCCGGGCGGTGGCGAAAAGTTCTTCCCGGATAACCAAGGATGAAAGTGAAATCGTCTTCTTCAACTCCTTTGGGATTGATCTTCAAAAACTTTTTGGGTTTGAATGGAACATTCTCTTTTGCGTACGCAACAGCTTTTCCGTCCGGCGCTACATAAGCACGCATTAGTGAAAAATCTCCGGTGTGACGCGGCCAAACCCAATTATCTGTTTCTCCGCCAAAGTTTCCAATGGATTGTGGCGGCGCGTAAACTAATCTAACGTCTCGAATAATTCTGTATTTGAATAACACATAAGTTTTTCCGGCAAACATTTCGGAAACATCGGCAACGATCGATTCATTTTCATTTGCAGCCGCGTCGGCAATTGCTTTGGTTTTTGCAGCGAGTGCTTTTGTGCGCTCAAGCGGATCGATAATACTTTTGATCGCATCCAAAACTTGATCGGATACATCTTGATAAGATTCAATTATTCTGGCGGTATAACCGGGCGAAGGAATCTCTTCCTCAAAAGTTGCTGCGTGAAATCCATTATCTAAATAATTTTTTTCTACTGTACTGCTTCTTGCTATTGCGCCATAAGCACAGTGATGATTTGTAATTATCAATCCTTGCTCTGAAATAAATGAGCCTGTGCAGCCGCTTAGATTTACCAGCGCATCAACTAAACTTACTCCTTCAGGATTGTAAACTTCTTTGATACTTAATTTTAATCCGGCTTTTTGCAAATCAACTTTTTCAATTTCGCTCATTGGGTACATTCCTTCTTCCGGAGAAGCAGTCATCATTCCAAATACAAACGATAGTATAAATAGAACAAGAATTAACTGTAGCGATTTCATAGATAACAAACGGTAATTCATTTTAACTCCATGAATAGGTTGGCTCAAAAATAAGGTTCTGCTGCTGAAAAGAAAAAAGTAAAATAGGTTTACATTTTTTTATGAAAAGTCTTTGCTGGGCCAGTGGAATTGTATAATTGATAGAGGTTCTTCATAGAAGAATGGTTATAGAGTAAGTATTGGAACTTTAAGGTTAGTTTTTCAAAAAACCTAGAATTTAAGTAGGCAAACCGGAGAATGTCTTGGATAAATTGAGGCGATTTTTGTAAGAATTAACAATGACTATTTAATTGGCTCAATGGGTAGTGATATTGTAAACGTTGTTCTGCTTTGCTCGTTCGATTCAAAGGTTACTTTCCCTTTTAAGAACTGTTCAATAATCAGCTTTACACTATACAAACCAAGGCCTCTTCCCTTTTTCTGCTTTGTACTGAACGAACGTTTGAATAATTGGTTTTGTACAAGTTCGGGAATAAGAGCTTCGTTCTTAACATGAAAGAAAATTTGGTCGTGTTCTTTTTGAGAGTGTAAAACAACTTTCTGCTCTTCATTTGAGGCTTCAAGGGCGTTTTTAACCAAGTTGCCGATCGATCTAATGAGTAAAGTTGGATCGGTTACAAAAATATCTTCAGCGTCGTTAATTCTAACAACAAGATTATTGGATTTGTTCAGCTTATGGTTGTTGTATAACTCTTTAACACTTAGCATTATTTCTGAAGTGGATACAGAATCAAAGCGAGGTTCAAGTTCACCATCTTCGGCAACTCTTAATTCTCTTTGAGAAGAAATTTCGTGTACTAATTGCTTGGCGGAAGTAAATATAGCGTTTAGTATTTCACCCCGTTCGTTCTCGCCGGTTATTTCGGGTAGAATTTCTGTCAATCCTTTTAGTGCCCCCGCTGTATTTAGTACATCGTGAAAAAAAATCTTTTCTAACGCCTCTCTTCTTTTCTCGTGAGAAATATCTTGGACGGTAAAAAGAGTGTATTTTTTTTCGTCAATAATTATTGGCTGAGTATGCACAAGAAAGTCTAATGACACTTCACATCCATCCAGATCGGTAGTTATTCTGCACTCTTGAGAACTGTTTATGTGATTATCAATAGAAGTTTTTATAGCTTTTGCGGCCCCGCATTCACGGCAAAATTGCGAGGTTCCGCATCCACTTTCTGTTACTTTACTGTGAATACAATTAATTGCTTCGCCAACACGCTTTCCAACTATAGAAAAGTAATCTTCTGTTCTAAATGCGGCTAACGCATTTGAATTAAACGCAACAATCTGCCTATGCTCATTAAGAATAACCGTCATCTCCGGATATCCTTCCAGTAGCTGATTCATCAACCCATTTTGCTTGAGTTTAAGAATTTCCCGAAGTATTTCCTCATTGGGTAATCTTTCCGGTGAATCAAAAAAAGTTATGTTGTTGCGTTCAGGTTTCATTTATTCTACTTAAAATAATATCTGGCACCAAGTGAAAGATCAATTTGAAGTGAAGTCTTAGGAAATAGATTAAACACGGGGGCTAATTCCAGAAAGACATCAAAAGGATGTTCATCATCGATGTATACAATACCAACAACTCCTCTTGCACCTAAATGATTCTCATCATTTCCAACTCTAAGCCTAGCTCCAAATCCGTAATAAACCGGAATCTGGTAGTTACTTTTTATTAAATCAAAATCGTGATGAACATAATCGCAATGAACAGAAAGAGCGCTTACCGATTTAACAAACGAATACGCAAGTCCAAAATCCAACGCCTTGTCATCACTGAGCCAATACTTAGCACTGAATCCGGTCGGCTCGCCGAGCATTACTCCAAGACCAAATCCCTTATCCTGCGCTTTTCCCGTATTAAAAAAAATCGCGCTAAATAAAACAACCGCATAAAAAATATTTCTTCTCATTCCAAAATCCTTAATTTGTTGCATGCGTAATTAACAAAATAGAGCAACAAAATAAAGCCACAAAGTTGATTCCAAGATCGCTCCTAAAATATTATCGAATATTCTTACATTTGCTTTAACGAACCGAGGGTATTATTAATGAAACAAGTCGTAAATCATCAAAAAATCAACAATATGGTAAAAGAATTTGGAAATCCTTTCAATTCTGAAAATAAATCCACGGCAGTAGTTTTGGCTGCGGGGCACGGAAAACGGATTAAATCGCAGACCTCTAAAATGCTACACAAGATTTGGGAAGTTCCAACCGTTAACAGAGTTTGTTCGGCCTGGCAAAACGGAATCACTGATTCTAACACAATTTTTGTAGTTGGAATTAAAGCCGAGGATGTAATCAAATCAGTCGGAAAAGCAAAAGATGTTTCGTTTGCGTATCAGCAAGAGCAGCATGGAACCGGACATGCTCTTCAAGTTGGATTAGAAAATGTTCCTCGCGATTATGAGGGAGTAGTATATGTTTTCCCCGGCGACATGGGATTGATAGATGCTGAAACCGTTTCATTTTTCAAGCAAGAGTTCGAGAAATCCGGTGCCGATATGATGGTGCTTACCGGAATTTATGAGGGTGAGATTGAAGGAAATTACTATGGAAGAATTGTGAGAGTTAAGGATAAAGATGCTAAAGGAGAAAAATCAAAGTACATAGGCAAAGTTATTGAGATTATCGAGTATAAAGACATTTTGAATTTGGACAAGAAGAAAGCCTACTTAACCAAGTACAAGAAGAAGAATTTTAAGTTCACTCAAAAAGAATTGATTGATAACCGTGAGTTTAATTCCGGTGTGTATGCTTTCAAAGCAAAACCACTTTTTGAGCTGATTGACAAAATTGGAAGCAACAATGTTCAGAACGAAATTTATCTGACCGACCTAATTGGAATGTTCAATGGAAATGGTTATTCGGTTGAAGCCGTGAGCCCTAAAGAACAATATGTGCTAATGGGTTTTAACAACAAATCTGTTCTTAAAGAAATGGATGCGATTGCACAAAAACTGGTTTATGAAAAACTGAAAGACATTGTACTAATCGAAGATCCGAGAGATTTCTTTATTCATGAAGAAGTTGTTGAAGAATTGCTGAGCCAAGATAAGAGTGGGGTTATTCTTGATATCGAAATTGGAAAAGGCGTTTATATTGGCTCCGGAGTAAAACTAAATCTTAATCTAAAGCTGGGAAGAAATGTCCGTATTAACGGAAATGCATCCTTCGGCGAAAATGTGACAGTTGAAACCAATTCTCTCATTGCTACTGAATCCGGTAAATCAACTTACATTGGAAACAATGTTTTGCTGAAAGGAGAATGTGTTGTTGATTCGACTTTTATTGGCGATGGTTGCGTAGTAGAATGTTCAGTCTTGATAAACAAAAAGATTGAAAACGGATCAACAGTTAAATTTTACAAACCGGAAGTTGAAATAAAGGGAAGAATCTCAAATCTTTAAAAAACAAGAGGCAACCTACACAAGTAAGTTGCCTTAGTTTTCTAAAACTAAAAAATTTATTTTGCAGCTAATTTATTAACGTGTTTTGTTAAAGCTGATTTCTTTCTAGCAGCGTTATTCTTATGAATCTTTCCCTTAGCAGCTGTTTTATCAAGAACTTTTGTTGCTTCTTTCAAAACTGCGGCGGCTTCAACTTTGTCTTCTAATGAATAAACTTTTTTAACAAGTGTCTTAACTTTTGAAAGAGCTGCTTTGTTACGAACTCTCTTTTTTTCGCTTGTCTTAATTCTTTTCTTTGCTGATTTGTGATGAGCCATTAAATAAACCTAAATTTGTTAAAAAACGTGCGTAAATATAGAAGAATTGCCTATTCGAAACAAACAAACCGGCATTTTGAGTTAAATCTTCTTGCGCCATTTTTTTAGGCGGATAGCTATTAGTATTTTTGCTCTACTTTCTGGAAACATTGGAAAAATGCTTAAAATCAATGAAATATATAAATCTATTCAAGGCGAAAGCTCAAACGCCGGGCTTCCGTGCGTTTTTGTTAGACTTACTTATTGTAATCTGCGCTGCGCATACTGCGATTCCGAGTACGCATTTTATGATGGGAAGGAGATGGAGATTGGTGAAATCATCTCCGAAGTAAAAAAACTTGAATGCAATTTAGTGGAAATTACCGGTGGCGAACCTCTGTTTCAAAAAGAGTCCATTGAGTTGATGAAACAGCTTTGCGATGATGGATTTGAAGTGATGCTCGAAACCGGTGGAAGTTTGCCTATTGAGCAAGTAGATAAACGGGTGATGATAATTATGGACTTAAAATGCCCTTCAAGCAAAATGGTGAAAAAGAATCTCTACGAAAACATCGAGCATCTAAAAGGTAAAGATGAAGTAAAGTTTGTAATTGGAACGCGGGAAGATTATGACTGGGCAAAAGAAATTATTGCGAAATATAATCTCACTGAAAAGTGCCCGGTTTTGTTTTCCACTGTGTTCGGAACTATCAATCCGGCAACAATGGTAGAGTGGATTTTACAAGATAAGTTAAATGTTAGATTCCAATTACAAATGCATAAGTATAT
Source organism: Ignavibacteriota bacterium (assembly GCA_043807765.1). Taxonomy (GTDB): domain Bacteria; phylum Bacteroidota; class Ignavibacteria; order Ignavibacteriales; family Melioribacteraceae; genus Stygiobacter. The sequence goes on along the minus strand of JAZDFQ010000045.1, from coordinate 167,184 downwards.
TTGGAATCCTAAAACCAAAGGTGTGTGATGAAAATTGCGAAAGAATATAATTGGGAAATGGGGCACAGGCTTCCTTTCCACGAAGGGAAGTGTAAAAATCTACACGGGCATTCTTATAAATGTATGGTTGAAATAAGCGGCGAGCCGGATTCAAACGGAATGGTTCTCGATTATTATGATATGAAGACAATTATTCAACCGGTTATTGATGAACTCGACCACGCATTCATGGTTTATGCTAATGATAAAGAGGTGCTGGAATTCTTGGACAAAATTAATTCCCGCAAAGTAGTTGTGGATTTTCAATCTACTGCAGAAAATATTTGCTTATATCTGTTGGGTAAAATTAAGGCAACAAACTTGCCGAAGAATATTAAATCTGTAAAAGTGAAAGTTTTTGAAACGGAAAACACATATGCGGAAGAAGAGATAAGTCTGTAAATAAATAGTTCAAAATGTTTCAATTGTCATTTCGAGCTTGCCCCGCGTTTTTTTGCGGGGCGTGGTCGAGAAATGGCGAGTTTTTCTTTCACCTATGCCTCGACTCCGCTCGGCGTGACTGTTTATTTATAAAGCATAAATCAGCATAGCAATGCTACTTTACTTCTCGTAAATCTTTGTCTGGTCAATCAGCTTATCTAAGTAATCCTTTGAAAGCCTCCCTTGTCCGCCAACAGTAAACTGAATTTTGTATTTAGGAATTATAATAGTAGTTAAGCTCATTTCAGCGTACGCAACGAAATAATGTTTGAGTCCTTTCCGTTCGTAAACTGTGTACCCCATTTGTTTCATCATTTCTGCTTTAAAGCTTCCGTCATCTTCTCTTGCCATAACATTAACAGTTTTTGTTCCTTTCAAGAATCCGGCTTGGTAAGAATCCGATTCGTGGCTAAACATTGCAAATTTATGTCCATCAAGAGTTAGCGGTTTAATCCACTTTTCAAAATCACTTTTAGAAAGTTTACCGATTTTGCTTGGTGTGCTTTGCCCAAATGTAATTGTTGCTGCAAGTAATAAGAATAAAATACGTTTCATTTTTAGCTCCTTAAAATTTTACAAATTCTACACGGCGGTTATTGGCTTTTCCTTCCGGAGTGTTATTATCTGCAACCGGTTTAGATTCGCCGAACCCTTTTGATTTCAATCTATCAGAATCGATTCCGAGTTCGATTAGTTTATTCATTACAGATTTAGCGCGCGCTTCGGAGAGAGTCTTGTTGGATTTATCATCTCCGTCGCTGTCGGTGTGTCCTTCCACGGAAAATTTTAATTCCGGCTTGTCATTTAGTAAAGTAACAATCGAGTTAATTACTCCCATAGATTCCGGCTTGATGGACGCTTTGTTTACATCGAACTTAATTCCGGTAGTAACAATTTTACCGTCAGTCATAAATTTATCATACAACGAAACTGCGCCTTTTGCTAAGCGGAAATTTTTTACATAACCAACAATCTTCCCGGAAGGATTATGAAATCCCAAAGTAATTCCGGTTGGATTGTAACCTAAGTTCGGCACATTTAAAACTCTTGCATCATCAATGTAAGCTTTTAGCGCGCGCTTATTGAATGAAATTGAAATGTGTCTCCAGCCGGGATTGTTTTTAGTATCCGCGCTTGTAAAACCGGGATAATAACTTGAGCTAATATTTTTTCCATTGGCTGAGTTCTGCTCAAACCGTACATATTTATTTGCAAAGTCCATTTCCTTATCTAGTTTCTTTTGATTCTTGGCATCAGCTAAAAGTATTCTGTAAATGTGACCATGTTTTTCGTAGTATGCATCAAACTCAATTGTAAATTCATCCGGTAAATAATCTTCGTTGGAGTTTTTAAGTAAAGGAACAATACCGCCGCCGCCGTTGATATTGCATTCTTTAAACATGATTACGTTTTCCCCATCAACGTTTGCGTTCTCTATCGTGCCTTTTGATAAATCCCACTTAGAAGGAAACTCGCCGTTTTGTTCATCTTTCAAGTCGTCTTCAAAAATAACAACATCACCGGGTACGAAATCAAATTTGTTCCACTGAACCTGGATTGGCTTAGCGTCTTGCGGAGCTTCAGTTTCTTCTTCCGGCGCATCATTTTTAACATTTGATTTGGTTGCTTTCTTGGAATTTTTTTTTACGGAAGCAGATTCATCAGCTTCTTTACCATCGCCGGTTACTGCATTTGCGGCTTCTTCTTCAGCTTTATCAAAAGCTTTATCTATTCCCTTATCAACATTTTTTTCAACTCTCTTTTCGGCTTCTTTCTGTACTTTCTTTTTCAGCTTATCAAAACTGATTTGCGCATTTGCGCTTGATGCTACAAGAACCAACGCAAGTAATGCAATTAATATTCTGTTCATAATTTCTCCAGTTTAATTTGAACTGTATTTGTAAAGTATTTTGTGTGAGCCAGCCGCCCATCCTTTTGTTCTGCTTAAAAAGAAAAGCGTGTGTATGGCTCCGTTCTGATCATAATTTTTGAGAGAAGTATTTGCCCAATTGGTACCTCTATTGTTCGAACTAAGAACTCCTTGATGCCAGCTAATACCATTTTGATCAAGATCAACTAACGTTCCGCCGGTAAACCCGTTTTGATAGTCGAGAAAATGCACAGCATTTAGGCTAAAGTATTTCTCATCATTCGGATTATGAAGAACCGACCAGCTTTCTCCGCCGTTAGTTGTTTTCAGTACAAAGCCGCGGTCGTTGGTGGTACAATGCCCAACAATCCAGCCATTGTTTTCATCACCAAAAGACATATCTCTTGGTTCCCATTCAAAAGGAATGTTTAGTGATACTTTTTTCCATGTGTATCCGCCATCGTAACTAATTAGAATTTGATGAGGGCGTGGAGTAGCAATTGAGTTTAAGTCTTTCCCATCAAGAACAATTATTTTTTTGTTGTTAAGGTATTTTACTGCTATGGCATCTCCAATATCAATTGAATTTTCTGGGCCGCCGGGATAAGTTTCAAACCATTTATCGCCGCTTGAAGAAACCGCTTTGATAAACATAGAACTGTATCCGGTTACTATTAAGCCTTCGGAAGTAAGAGACATTTTTGTTCCGCCAATACGGGAATGGATTTCGCCTTGCGGAATGAATATTTCCCAACCGCTGCCATTGTTTTTAGAGAGGAAAAGATTGTCATGCCGAACTGCGTAAATCTCGCTGGAACTAATGTAAGCTATATCGGTTATTTCCGTGTCTTCATAAGTTGTTAAAGAGAGCACTTTTGTCCATGTATTTCCGCCGTCGTTTGTTTTTAGAATGAGAGAGTGATTAATTCCGCCGCCAACTGCAAAACCAAGAGTTTCATTTACAAAACAAATTTTGTGAATAATATCCGAGCTGCCAAGAACGCTGCTCATATCAATTTTTGTCCAAGTAGGTTTTACTAATTTAATTTTTGCTGTTGATTCAAGTGACTTTGCCGAATAAGCAGCAACAGCCTTAATTGTATGCTCGCCTTCACTTAATGAAGTTGTGGAAAGTATGTATTCGTAAGGCTCGAAAGAATCGGTAAACTTTTCAACATCATCTACAAAAAATTTAACTGAAGTTGGTCTTGTTCCGCTATAAAAAGTGGTGAGATTTATGAAATCTCCAACAACATATGTTTGGTCGTTTGTTGGATTTGTAAGTCTAAAACTATCACCGGTACTTCCGCTATCACTGTTGTAACGGAAAAGTTCTTTGCTAAATACTTCCCGGTAGGTGTTAAGTAATTCCCAGCCAAAGAGTTCTACTTGTACACCGGCATTGCATCTAAAGCCGATTGAATAATCATAAGCAAGCTTTGTGTTGTTAAGCTTGCTGTCAATTTCCGTATATGCGTCGAAAGTTAAATATGGACCGGCAACTCCATAAAGTTTTAGGCTTGCTTGCGGACCAACATAAGCAGAAAATTTACCTGCACCGGCAACTTTAGGAAGTTCTTTTTCCAAAGTAAAATTGTCTGCATTAATTGTATTCCAACCTTTTCCCTCGGTGTACTTAATGCCATATTCACCGGTGAAAGATTCCTTAAACCAAGCTTCTGTATTTGCAGATATACTGCCATCTGCACCAAGATATAAAGTAATTTCCGGCACTAGCACAACGGGAATTATTCCGATTGAAAAAGTAACCGGATTAAAAAATGCTTTAGCAAAAGGAATTTTTACATTAGATAAATCTTTAGAAAAGTTGGCTTTGAAGTTCATTGAGACGGCTTGATTTACTTCCAGCGATGTTTTGAAATACTGTAACTCAAAAAAATCTACCGTTAAATCGAAATTTAATTCGAAGTTAAACGCGGCATTTCCTCTTACCGTAACTTTATTACTGCCGGAAGAGTAAATATCTTTTTCGTAATCCCAGTTAATACCAATCAAGTTGGCTTTATTAAGCGTGGGATTATCAATAAGCTTTGCGCCATCAATTAATTGTATTGAAGCCAGATTATGTTTGCCAAGTGAGTATTTTTTAAGGCTAATACTTCCTTTTTCAATTACATCTTTTAGTGTTCCTTGTGTAGTTGTAATTGTTGATTGATTGCCGTTTTGCTGAATGCTTGTAATCTTTCTTAGAAAACCGTAACGAGCGGCTGTTGACGGTTTATCAACAAGCACATCATTTACTTTTAATTTTTTTGAAGCAACTAACGAGGATGGAATCTGCATCGTAAAAGAAGTTGTATCCGTAATTTTTATGCTGTTGCGCAGCTCATCATCAACCGGTTTTGCCTTATCCGATATAACTACTTCCTGGGTAGGATTGTCTTCGGTTTCGGTTGGGGATTCTTTTTTACAGCTAATTGTTGTAAAGACTAATATCAAGAAGAGAAGTGATTTGAAAAATTTCATAGGTTTTCTCCATAAATAAAAAACCGGCAAAGTGAATTCGATTTGTTAAATCCACACTTGCCGGTTTTACCCTCTAGTTAATTGGGAATAGAATTCCTGCTCCTAAAGAGAAGAATCCCGCTCCGCTAAGTACATATTTAACGTCGCCGAATAATTCCATTTTGCCGATTTTTTTGCGCGCACCGGCGCCAATGTTAATGCCTGTATCGGTGCCGGAAGCATCTAGATCAATTCCGTAAGAATTCTCCGGAAAATCAAGACTCCACATAGTCATGTTTAAACCGGCTAATGCGTAAACAGTTAAATCTTCCTCTTTAACAAAATTGTATTGCGCGTTTGCATCAATTACAAACCATGAAAGGTCATTCTTTGGTAAATAGTATGTGCCTGTTGCACCAATAGACCAATCTTTGTTGATAGAATAAACTCCATCTGCACGTAAACCGATGCTGCTGATTTCGCTTCCGTAAGAAAGACCGCCGCCTACTTTAATTCCTTGAGCGCTGGAAATACCAACTGCTAAAAAAAGAATTGCGATGATTGAAAGAATTGTGTTTCTCATTGTTACTCCTAGGGTTAGTTGTATTTTTCTGCAAGAAAATTAATCCTATGCAGAATTAGAATTTGGGTGGATTAGAATCCGGGTAAGATGCGTTTGAATTTGGTGTGTCTAAAACAGAATTTGGCTATGTGAAAAGCTAAAGCGACTCAAAATATTTAATTAATGTTTGCTTTTGCTGATTTGAAACCGGTATTTGCGAGTTATCGCTCATAACCAGAATGCCACCCTCTTGTTTATTGAGATGTTGAATATAGTTGAGATTAATTAGATGAGATTGGTGTACGCGCATAAATCCATGTTCGGAAAGCATTTCTTCATACTTCTTAATTGATTTAGAAACGATAATCTTCTTTCCGTTCAATAGAAAAAATGTTGTGTAAGTGTTATCCGCCCGGCAGTGAATAATATCGTTAATATTAACAACGTGAATTTTATCAGAAGTCTTCAGTACTATTTTTTTCAATTCCGGGTGGGCGGAATTGAAGTTGGAAAAAATCGCGTCGAATTTTTCTGTATAATTCGATTCAAGCGTTTCTTCAATAACACGGTTAACGGTTGCAATCAATTCGCCGGATTTTAGCGGCTTCAAGATGTAATCGAATGCGCTGAATTTGATTGCCTGGATTGCGTAATCATGAAAAGCAGTAATAAAAATCACTTTCATTTTGGAATAATCAATCGCGCGGAGAATATCAAAGCTTGTTCCGTCCGGCAAATCAATATCAAGAAAGAGTAATTCCGGTTTATTTTTCTTAATTACCTCAATTCCGGTTTTAACGGAATCAGCTTGTGCCAACACTTTTATGCTCTGAAAATTGTTTTCCAGTATAGTTGAAACAGCTTCGCGGGAGCTTTGCTCATCATCTACAATTATTGCTTTAATCATTTTTAACATTTCCGGTATTAATAAGAGAGTTTGGGAAAACAAATTTTACCAGCGTTCCTTGCGCATCACTTAAATCCGTTATTTCCATATTAATTTTTGCTTTGCAAATCTTCTCTATTGTTTTGATTCTTTCCTTTGTAATCTCAGTTGCATAGGAAACATGTTCGCCGCGTTTATCATCTTTGGATTTTGAAATTCCGTTCCCGTTGTCTGTAATGGAAACAATTAGTCCCTCTTCATTCTTTTCAAACGAGACTTGAATTTTCCCTACGTTTCCTTCAAGCGGACGAACACCATGTTCAACAGCATTTTCGATGAATGGCTGTATTAACATTGGAGGAATAAACGTTTGCTTTCTATCTATATCTTCGCTCACATGAATATCATACTCAAACTTGTTGTTGAAGCGCATCTTTTGCAAATTGAGGTAGCTATCCGTCATTTTAATTTCATCTTCTAAGCTAATCTTGTCGCTTCGCGAACTTGCGAGAATCATTCTCGTTAAAGTTGCGAAGTCTGAAAGATAGTCGGCTGTCTTTGCCGAATCATTCTTAAAAAGAAAATTTTGAATTGCCATTAGTGAATTAAAAATAAAATGCGGATTCATTTGCGAACGAAGCATTTTGTGTTCGGCTTGTATGGCGGCAATATCCGCCTTGGCTTTCTTTTGTTTATATAGTGTGTAGCCAAGCGCTGCCGATAGAATGGTGAAGAGAAGTATTCCGGCAATTATTATGTTTCTCCTCGCCAGCTCAATTTTATGTATCTCATTTCCTTTCTCCAGCAATTTTATTTTTGCTTCTTTCTTTTCAGATTCATACTTCTTTTCCAATTCTGATATCTGCTTGGTAGTCTCAATATTAAGCATCGAATCTTTCTGAATGGTAAACAGCTCTAAGTACTTCAAAGCTTCTGTGCTGCTTCCCATGTTTTTATTTACCTGGTATAATTCATCATAAGATCTAATTAGCTCTTCATTGTTTTTATGTTTTTTTGCAAGCCGTACGGCTTCCAATAAGAAGCTTTTTGCCGCTTCGTAGTTCTTAAGCACTCTGTTTAAAGAACCAAGCTGATTGAGATCGTAAATAATTCCGGAGGCTTTTTCTATTTGTCTGTTTAGCTGTAACGCTTTTCTTGTTGCGGATTCAGCACGTTTATAATCTCCTTTAGTAATGTAGATTGGAGCTAGATTACTTAATGCCGTAGCCATCCCGTTTACGTAATCTTCTTTAGCACACATTTCATAAAGTTTTTCAAACGTAGCTATTGTTTTGTTTACATCACCTTTGCGTCTGTAATATTCGCCCAGTTCATTTAGCACTTTGGCATTGGTAGAAAATGAAGTATATGCGGGTACCTCTGCTAATTTCTTGGCGCTTAGTAAGTATTGTTCCCACTTAACAAAATCTTTAACAGTTAAAAACAGATCAGCTACAGATACATGATAGAACGCCAGTTCCGCACTGTCTTTTGATGCCTCTTTCAATTCCAGCGCTTTTATTTCATACTCAATAGCTTTCTTCAGATTTCCCATTGTTACAAATTCGGTTCCCATATTTAGCAGAACCGCCGCCATGTTTTTTGTTATCCCGAGTTTCTCAAAATATTTATAAGATTTTTCATACGTGTTAATAGATTTTTCTCTTTCTCCGGTTTGGCTGTAGATAGAAGCCAAATAATTATAAATCCGTCCGGCTATTCTAATCTCTTTAGAAGACTCTGCAATTTTAATTGCGGTAAGTAATGTTTTTATTGATTCTTCATACTTTTCTTCTTGGTTATAATACTTGCCAAGATCATAGTAAGCTAACGCGGCATTTGAGGAATCGTTCTTAGCTAGTAATTTCTCTATGTTTGATTGAAGAGAATCTAATGTCCTATTTGTCTCAGTATTTATTTGCGGGAAGAGATTTGTCGAAATGAAGAGAAGTAGTAATGAGAAAGTTTTTAGCATTAACTCTGAACCGGAATAACAAGTGAATTATTGATTCAAAGATAATATTGTTTCGCTCGATTATCTTTGAAAAAAACTACTTGTTGTTTTCTCTCACAAGATCAAGTATCTGCGGAAGAATTTCTCCGGCTTTACCAAATATCGAGTAATTAACAAATCGGCTTAACTCTGTAGGTTCAATATTTATTTCTACTAAGTAAGATCCGGCGCGTTTAGCACTTTGCGGGATGTAAGCTGCTGGAAAAACAACTGCACTCGTTCCAACTACAAAACAAATGTCGCTCCATTCAGCCGCAGTTTCTCCCGCGCTAAATTGATCTTGCGGAAGATTTTCTCCAAACCAAACAACATCCGGACGAATTAAGCCGCCGCATTTTTCGCAAGCTGGAACTTTGTTTCCAGCGAAATGACTTTCGGGAACAAATGTGCGGCAATCAACACAAAAATTTCTTTCGATGTTTCCATGAAGTTCATAAATGGTAGTTGAACCGGCACGCTTGTGGAGATTATCTACATTCTGAGTAACAACTGTTACGTCGTAATAATTTTCAAGTTCTGCAATCGCTTTGTGTCCGGCATTAGGTTCAACTTTCCGCAGAATATCTCTTCTTTGTTGATACCATTCCCAAACCAAATTCGGGTTTTTCATAAAAGCGCTAAAGCTTGCCAGCTCTTCCGGCTTCATTTTATTCCAGATTCCGTCAACGCCGCGGAAGGTTGCTATTCCGCTTTCTGCGGAAATTCCCGCTCCGGTAAAGAACACTAACTTCTTTGCGCTTTTTAGCTTTTCTACAAATTTGGTATTGAATTTCATAATATTAAAAATCCCTCCCCGTTGGGGAGGGCAGGTGGGGCTATTCGTCCTTAATATCGTTTAGAGTTTTCTTGGCTTCGGCAATTCGCTTCTCATCATCTTGATGAGCAATAGGAGTTTTAAGCGCTTTGTTTAACATTTCGCGTGCTGTTTTATAATCATCTTCGCGGATCAGCGAGTTAGCATAATCAACATAAAACATTATGTAATTAGGATAGATCTGGATTGCTTTCTTATACTCAACGATTGCAATTTCATTATCTGCCCAGCCTAGCCCTAGAACAGCACGTGCGGGTTTCCACTTATCGCTTGTTTTTGCATGTGTACGTGCTAGAACATAATGAGCAACTCCTTGAATAAAATTACCGCCAGTGTTTAAAGCGATAGCTTTTTCAACATCTGCTCTTACACTATTTACAACACCGGCAACAGAAAAAACTCCTTTAAAGAGAGCAATCTTTCCATTTGCAATTGCGCGGCGAAGAAAACCTAGAGAGCTATTAGAATTTGTCTTTACTGCTTTTTCAGCATACTCCAATGCTTTCTGATACATTGCAATTTGAGCGTCTTCTTGCTGACTTGTACTAGTAGGCATTTTTTCGGCAATATCAACAAGTGTGCGAGACATGCGCCATATAACTTCAAAATTATTCGGCTCGGCTTTTTCTGCTTTCTTTAAAACTTCCAATGCCTTTTCATTATTGAATTGTTTATAGAATTCATCAACTTCATCCACAAGCTTATCTATCGATTGAGAATAAACTTTTGGCGAAAATATTATTAACACGAGGAAAATTGCTAACAGTGCTTTAGAGATTTGTTTCATGCTGCGGTTCCTCTTTTTTGTTGAGAGTTTAGTTTCAGTCTTTTGTGAATTCTTCCGTTATCATTAAGGAAGTGTTAGCAAGTGGTAAATACTTAGTCCACTTGCTGTTTTTGTTTTTCTCGGCTTCAATTGCCGATTTGTAAGCATTTGCTTTTGCACTCAATTCATCTGCTTGATAAAGAACAATTGCTTCAAGTGTTTTTGGCTCAACAGGAGAAGCATATTCCAACTTTCCTTGATGGCTTAGCACAAGATGAACTAACCGCTCTTTTAATTCAACCGGAAAATTTTCAATAGCCGATGCTGTCTTTTCAACTGCAAGCGCGCCTATCATTATATGACCGAGAAGTTTACCTTTGTCCGAATAATCAAAAGAAGTCTCGTATGTAAGCTCTTCTGTTTTTCCAAAATCGTGAAGCAACGCGCCGCTGATTAATAAATCTCTATTGATTTCTTTGTGAATTGAACTCATTAAATCACAAATTCGGACTATCTCTAGAGTGTGTTCGAGCAGTCCATGTATGTAGGCATGATGCCAGCCTTTTCCAGCCGGAGTTCTAGTATATTTTCTAAGATTGTCTTCGGTAAAAATGTTTTGGAGTAAGCGGCGTAAAAAATGATTACTAACTGAGTTAATAACCGAATCAAACTCTTCAGTCATTTGAGAAAGTGAGCGCCGAGATTTTGGTAAGAAATCTTCCGGTGATACGTCATCTTCGCTTGTTGCCACCCGCCACTTATCAATTTTAATTTGAGGAGCGCCATTAAACTCTTCAATAATTCCAGCAACTTTGGCAATTGCACCTTCGCGCAGTTTCAAATAAGAAGATTCTACATTATCCCAAACTTTTGCCGGCAGTGTTAGCGAGCGGTCTCTAAACTCTAGGTTTAAGAAGGATTTACCATTCTTGCTGGTTTTAACTTCGCTCTTATTCACAACCAAGAAAAGAGTAAAGTCATCTCCAATTAATAATTCATTTAAATCTTTTTGATCAAGCATAATTTGGCTGGTCTTTTATTCCATTTTTAATTTATTAAACCCAAATCCGTCAACGGACGGCTTTGCGCTACGCGCCGCAAATAGTAACTTACTTATATTCAGTGTCGTCACGTTACAAGTCTAAAGTTTATAATGAAAAGTTACTATTTGCGGGGTTACCCCGCAAGTAAAACATACGTATCTAGAGGGCACTTGCGGTCTCCGGCAAAAAATTCAAAGCGAATTTTTTGGGTTAAAAATAAACAGAAGGGGAAAGATTAGTTTTGAATAATTTTGACTACGCTATTCAGAGATAGTTTAACTGAAACAGTTCGATTTAGCAGCTCAATAGATATGCAGAGCCATTTCTCTTTGTTCATCTCTTTTATGCAGCCATCAATTCCGGCAAATGGTCCTTCTGTTATTTTAACTTGCTGGCCGATTTCTAATCCGTTTGTAACAAAAACATCCGGTGTTTCCAAAAGCATTTTTTTTAGACTATCAATTTGCCATTCGGGAATGTAAGATGGTTTCCCGTCAAAGGAGACGACCTTCACAACTGAATCTTGTTGTACTGCAGTAAGCCTTTCTTTCTTACACACCTTGGCAAATACATAACCATTAAAAAGTGGGACTTGAATTTTCTTCTTTCTGTCGCTCCACTGCCGCAAAGTTATTATTGTAGGCAAATAGCATTCGATATCAAGGCTTTGAAATTTTTGTGCAGTTTTAAATTCTTGACGTGGTTTGGTATAAAAAGCAACCCACTTCTTCTCAATTATTTCCGGAAGCATAGTTTACCTGTACAGTAAAATTAAAAAGGAAGTTAGTATAAGCATTCTCGTATAGAATCAACAAGAATTTTTTGATCAACCGGTTTTGAAAGCAATTTTTCAACACCAAGTTTTAAGTATTTCTTGGAAAGTTCATCAGTCAGCTTAGCAGAAATAACAATAATCGGGAAAGCTTTATTGGCTTCTTTTTTATGAATTGCTTCAACAAGCTGAATCCCATTCATCAAAGGCATATCGTGGTCGGTAATAACGAGCGTTGGTAATAAATCGCGGTAGATGTTTATTGCTTCATAACCGTTTTCCGCAAAGCGAACTTCGAAATTGGTTAAAGTAAGCTCGATCATTTTTTTATATAATTCTCTGGTTGAATGATCATCTTCAACCAGCAATATTAAGTTTTTAGCTTCCGGAACAGTAAAATGGAATTCGCTTCCTTCTCCAACTTGCGAATAAAACCAAACTTGTCCGTTGTGCTTTTCAATAATTTCTTTCACAAGTGTTAAACCTAATCCGCTTCCTTTTTCGCCATCAGTTCCTTGAAGCGAAAACTTTTGATCAATTCTAAAAAGTTTCGACTGATTTTCCTCTGAAATTCCTAGTCCTTCATCGCGAACTACAATCTCAATCAAACCTTCTTTAAAGCGGCTGGCGCTTATATGAACATCTTTACCTTCCGGTGTAAACTTGATCGCATTGCTAACCAAATGAAGGATAGCCTGCCCAATTAATCTTTCGTCCGCATTTATAGAAAGGTCTGATGCGATATCAATTTTTACATCTATATTCTTTCTTACTGCCTCTCCGGTATATTGAGCGATGGCGGTTGAGATTATCTGTTTTACATTTAATCTGACCGGCTCAACTTTAATTCTGCCGGTTTGTAAGCGACTCCAGTCCAACAGGCAGTTGATAAGATTTAGCTGAGATTTTGAAGCATCGTAAATATAGCGTAGATATTCATTGCGCTCATCTTCCGAAATATCATCTTCATTCAACAATATTTCCGAGAAGCCCAGCAGGGTTGTGAATGGAGCGCGAAGATCGTGTGAAATTATAGAGATGAATTTATCTTTCTGAACATTTAAATCTTTAAGAGAGTTATACATAGTCTGTAGAACGGACTCGTTTTTCTTAACCTCAGTTATGTCTACTAAAGTACTATTTCTGAGAATAACCTTGTCGTTTTCTCTTTCAAGATGAATATTGTCTTTTATCCAAACAAGGTCGCCGTTTTTCGAAACGATTCTATATGCTAATTCAGTACTGTTTTTCTGTGGATTGCTTTCAAACTCGATTAGCGCGCGTTTAACGTCGGAGGAATCTTCTTCATGGACTAACGAATAATGATTTTCCGGAAGCTGTTTAATTTCTTCTTGAGTATAACCCGTAATGTTAAAGATTGACTCAGAAACAAACGTTCCCGATGATGAACCGGGCAGCTTTACAATGAATGCTAAATTCTTTGATCCATTACAGAACTGGCTTAATATCGAATAATCTTTTGTATCGTTGCCCATGCAAAAATTCTCTTTCAACTAAAACGAATATAATAAATTTATGCGAAAAAGCTTCTTTTGTATTTTTACAATTAGCGAAACTATTTTGAAAGAAACGATGTTTTGCTTCCGAAACAAATTATAGAAGGGAAATGAAAAATCATAGACTCATACTAGTGCTAACATTATTTTCAGCAGTATATATATTTGCCCAATCTGCTAAGGGAAAAATTATTGGTCAAGTTGTAGACGAAGCTACTAAAGAACCGATTCCGGGTGTGAACGTACTTGTAGTAGGAACAACCTTTGGAAGTGCGACTGATTTGGATGGAAATTTCTCAATAAGCAATATTGAGGTTGGAAGTTATCAAGTTCGTATAAGCTCTGTTGGATACAATACAGTCGTAAAATCGGATGTAATAGTTAACAGTGCAAAACCAGCAGAATTATTGGTAAACCTTACGCAGGCAGTTATTGAATTTGAAGGAATAACTATTCGATCAGATTTTTTCTCAAAAGATCCTAGTGAGATTGGGAGTATCGCTTCGTTTAGCTACGAGGAAATACGTCGCGCACCCGGAGGTTTTGAAGATGTAGTGAGGGCGCTTTCCGTATTGCCCGGTGTTGCACAAGCTAGCGCCGGCCGAAACGATTTAATTGTTAGAGGAGGAGCGCCTTCCGAAAATCTTTATGTTGTAGATGGCTTTGTTGTCCCTAACATCAATCACTTCGGAAGTCAAGGTGCTACCGGCGGACCGTTAAGTTTTGTTAACCTAGATTTCGTTCGAGAGACTTCATTCTCAACCGGAGGATTTTCTTCTCTGTACGGAGACAAACTTTCCTCTGTGTTAACGATTGATCTGCGTGAAGGTAGAAAAGATAAGTTGGGTGGAAAAGGAACTATTTCTGCTTCACAATTCGGATTAAATCTTGAAGGACCAATTGGCGAAAAGGGAAACCTCATTTTTTCCGTGAGAAGAAGTTATCTCGATTTTATATTCAACGCCGCCGGTTTCAATTTTGTGCCCCAATACTATGATGCTCTCACCAAGTTTACTTACAATTTAGATGCTAAGAATAGAATCTCCTATTTGTTCATTGGCGCATTTGATAATGTGAAGTTTAATAACGAAACATCCGAGGATAGATACGATAACTCAAGAATTCTAGGAAGCGATCAGAATAGCTACATAACCGGGGTTTCGTTTCGTCATCTTTTCGGAAACGGTTTTTTCAACATTACGCTAGGAAGAAACTTTACCGATTATGATTCCGCACAGAGAGATTCGTTGCTCAATCCGATTTTCTTAAATCAATCCCGCGAAGGGGAAAACGAACTTAAAGGTGATTTGGTTTATAAACTTTCCGAAACATCCGAGTTGAACTTTGGAGCTTCAATAAAGCTAATAAAGTTTTCGGCGGACATAAAACTGCCAAGTTTCGTTACATCATTTGGCGAACAACTTTCTTTAAGTTCGTTGAGCACGAAAAATAATTTCACAAAAATTAATTCCTATTTGCAGTATTCGGATGCTTTCTTTAAAAGATTACGTTTTAGTTTTGGCGCCCGCGCAGATTACTTTGACGGTATTGAAAGCAAACTTTATTTAAGTCCTCGTTTATCTTTTTCTTATATGATAAGCGAACTAGCAACATTAAATTTGAGCATGGGAGTGTATCACCAAAGCCCATCTTACATATGGCTTGCGGCAATTCCAAGCAACAATAACTTAAAGGCAGTGCAAGTAAATCAGTTGGTTTTAGGATACGAACGAAATTTGCGCGAAGATATCAGGATGAAACTGGAAGGATTTTACAAAAAATACTCTGATTATCCGGCTAGTTTAACTCGCCCTTATTTAGTTTTAGCTAATACCGGCGCGGGTTTCGGCGGTGGTGATGATAACTTTAGCTCATTCGGATTTGAACCTCTTGTAAGCGAAGGCGGGGGAGATGTTCAAGGAATAGAATTTTCTATGCAAAAAAAATCTTCTGATACTCCACACTATGCACTTCTAAGTGTAACATACAGTCAGGCAAGATTTACCGGAGTAGATGGAGTTGAGCGAGCCGGTACATACGATCAAAGATGGATTATGAACTTAACAGGTGGTTACATTTTTAATAAAAAGTGGGAGGCTTCGGTAAAATTCCGCTTCGCAACAGGAAATCCATATACTCCATTTAACAATAATGGAACTCAAAGTGTGGCTAATTACAACACAGCGCGCTTCAAGGAATTTCATTCGCTTGATTTAAGAATTGACAGACGATGGGATTTTGAAACTTGGACGTTGATTACGTATCTCGATATTCAAAACATTTACAATAACAAACAAGCAAATACAATTAGATGGGATTATCGAAAAGGGGAAGTTGATCAGCAATCATCAATTGGTCTTCTGCCCTCAATTGGAATTAGTCTTGAGTTTTAATTTGCTAAGCTACAATCGGCAATTTGCCGATTGTAGCTAGTTTGAATCTTCCGAAATTGTCTTTGTTGGAATTCCCAGTTCATCCATTTTTCTATATAACGAGGAAAGACCAATCTCCAAAGCTTTGGCAACTTCCTCTTTGTTGAATTCATACTTCTTGATTGTCTTAGTAATATGATCTTTTTCGAAATTACGTAAAGCTTCCTTCAAAGAATCAACATCACCAAGCTGGGTGGTGTTGGTTTTTAAATAGTCGGCAAGATTGCCGGGATTAATCATTTCTTTATTGGCAAAAATAACTGCACGTTCGATAACGTTTTCTAATTCGCGAACGCCGCCGCGCCATTCGTGCGATAAAAATATTTTCATCGTTTCATTATCAACGCCTAAAATTTTCTTACCCATTTCCTTGCAGAATTTTTCTATGAAATGATTAACGAGCAGCGGAATATCTTCTTTGCGTTCGTTCAAAGTCGGCAGTTTAATTTCAACTACATTTAATCTGTAGAAGAGGTCCTCGCGGAATTCGCCGGCTTTTGCTTTTTCCATTAAGTCTTGATTCGTCGCTGCGATGATTCTTACATCGGTGCTAACCGGTTTAGTGCCGCCAACAGGAATGAACGCTCTGTCTTCCAGTGCCCGGAGAAGTTTCACTTGCAGATTAAGCGGGAGTTCGGCAATCTCATCAAGAAACAAAGTGCCCCCGTCGGCAACTTTAAATAAGCCCATTTTCTCTTCGCTTGCACCGGTGAAAGATCCTTTTTTGTGACCGAATAATTCGCTCTCGATCAAATTCTCGGAAATAGCTCCGCAGTTAATCGGCAGAAAAATTTTATCCTTCCTTTTACTGTTTTGATGAATGGCTTTAGCAACCATTTCCTTTCCGGTTCCGCTTTTACCCATAATCAAAACGTTTGTGTTTGTCGGTGCAACTTGACTAATTACATCAAAAACTTTTTTCATTGGCTCACTGTTGCCAATCATATTTACAAATCCGGCTTCAAACGAAAGTCTTTGTCGTAATGCACGGTTTTCCGTAGAAAGATTCTTAAACTCAATAAGTTTCTTTAACCGAAGAATTACATCTTCAAACTCTACCGGTTTAATTAAATAATCGTAAGCCCCGTGATGAAGTGCGTCTATTGCTGTTTTAACGGAAGCATAGGCGGTCATAATTATAAAAAAAGTATCGGGCGAGACTTTAGATGCAGCATCAAGGAGCTGAATGCCATCCATCTTAGGCATTTTTATATCGGTTATAACCACATCATAATTTTCAGCTTGTAATTTTTGAAGCGCGTCTTCGCCATCGCTAGCTACAGTAGTAGAAAAACCCTCTTCATCTAAAATTATTTTAAGCGAATCGCGAATCGGTCTTTCATCATCTACAATTAATATTTTTGAAGACATTATTTCTCCTTAGTTTTCTGCAAGTGGAAGCGATATTGTAAATGTACTACCTTCATTTAATTTACTGCTAACTTTTATTTCTCCGCCAAATCGATTTACTATTCCGTAACTGACCGAGAGTCCCAATCCGGTTCCTTTGCCAACTTCTTTAGTTGTAAAGAAGGGATCGAATATTTTTTCCATAGTCAAACTATCCATACCGCATCCATCATCTGTAATATCAACAAATATCTTCACCTCGTTGTAGTAAGATTTTACCGTAATTGTACCGTTACCGTCTATTGCATCAAGAGCATTGATTAGAACATTCACGAGAACTTGCAGAATCTGATCTGCCGCAATGTTCACGCTGGGAAGAAAATCTTTAAGCTCTGTTTCAAATTTTACTTTTCTTACACGTTTATCATACTTTACAATACCAATAGCGGTTTTAATTATATCAGTAATGTCTTGCAAGTTTGTTACATAACTTGGCGGACGGCTGAAATCAACCAGCTCTCTTACAATACGTGTAATGCGATCGATATTCTCCTTTATGTTTACAAGCTGTTCGCTCATAAAGGCGTCTTGACTTCTGCGCTGCAGAATTTGAACAAGCGCTGAAATTGAAGTAAGTGGGTTGCCGATTTCATGAGCAACGCCGGCGGCCATCTGTCCAATTACAGCAAGTTTTTCCGATTGATCTATCTGCGCTTGCAAGCGCTTGTATTCGGTATGATCTTTAATGATGATCGACCGCCCAACATATTCGCCGGTTGAACTCGGTAATCTGGAAACACTTAAACGTACAGTAATAAACTCGCCATTCTTTTTAATTCTTTCGGTTTCTACTATGCTTGTGTGTCCTATCTTGCGCGCATCTTCAATAATGTTGTCTCTTTCTTTTACATATTTTTCGCCGGCGGGAAAGAGAATGTAGGATGGTTTTCCAATAATTTCATCTTCGCGGTAGCCAAATATTTTTTCGGCCCCCTTATTCCAAGCTATAAATCTTTCATGTTCATCTACAACCATTATAGCCTGATCTGATGAAATAAGAATGCTTTTTAGATATTGCTGATCGAACTCCAATTTTGAGGCGAGACGGTCGCGGTCAAGTTCCAGTTCCTTCATTTTCATTTCTTGATGAAGCATTCCGTAGCGGGCGTAAATTTGTTCAATCAAATCATCAAGAAAACCCAACAGAATTACCGGGTCTGTTTCGCTAGATTCCAGTTCAATAGAGTTTAGAACCGCAAATCTTCCTTGACTGAAAATCTGGCTGATCTCAAGCAAGTTCAAATTTGTAGCGGAAAACAAATTATAGCTGGAAATGAGAAACTGATCTGCCTCTTTATAATCTGTTTTTCGTATAACATCTATGAATGTATTTAAGCTACTGTAGACAAAGGCTTGAATTTGAGTTTCGGTGAGCTTGTCCTTGTAAATTGGAATCAAAATATCAATCCACTTATCACTAACCTGTGTATAATATTTTTTGAGGAGCTCAATTAATAGCTTTTTCATTCAAACTTTCTCTTATAGATTAAGAAAGGGAATCGCCCTTTCAAACTTTGTTTTAAAAATAAAGAAAGGGCTTTAGTTATGAAAGGAATCCCTTGCTATATAGATGATTATTAGCACATAATTTTGCGGAACAGAAGAAAGTCGGTTTATGTATAAGATTCAGTTTGCTTAATTTAGAACATCAGATGGAGACAATATGAAGAGAGTATTTCTGGCAATAATAACAATTGCAGTTGTTGCGCAATCACTATTTGCATCAAGTGAAATAATAGTAAAACCAAATTTAACCGGCGTTAAAGTCTTTCTGCACGGTGCCGAGCTTAAACAAAATGCCAAAGTGAAGCTAGAAAAAGGCATTAACGAAGTCGTTGTTACGGGAATTGCCGGAAACATTGACCGAAACAGCATTAATGTTTCGGGTAAAGGTGATGGAATAATTATCTCGGTAGTTCAGAGATTTGATTATCTGCGTTCGCCGGAAAAACATCCGGATATTAAAGCTCTCGAAGATTCGCTGGAACTATACAACAAATTTTTGGCCTTGAAGCAAAACGACAGCGATGTTCTTAAATATGAGCTGGATTTAATTCTTGCCAACAAAAGCATTGGTAATGAAAAAATAGGTGTTTCCGTTAATGAGTTGCAGAAAATGGCGGATTTCTTCAGAAAGAAAATTGCCGATCTGAAATCTCAAATGCTGCAAGTTTCCATTGACACAAAAAAGATTCAAAAAAATATTGAGCGGATAAGTAAGCAACTTGCAGAGCGAAATAATCAATTGAACAAGCCGTCGAACGAAGTTGCGGTTTCAATTTCAGCAAAAACTGCCGGAACATTTGATCTAGAACTCTCTTACATTCTTTACGATGCGGGTTGGGTTCCTACGTATAACATTCGCGTTGATAAGATTAACACACCGGCTCAACTAAATTATATTGCAAACGTTTACCAGAACAGCGGATTCGATTGGAACGATGTTGAAATTGTTCTTTCAACAAGAAATCCGAATCGCAACAATACAAAGCCGGAATTGTATCCTTGGTATTTAGATTTTTTTCAGCCAGTTGCTTTACGTGAATTGAAGGGAGGAATGATGAAGTCGGCATCTATGGTTAGCTTGGCTCAAGATGTCGCTGCCCCACAAGCGGAATCAATGGCAAATTATTTTGAATCTGTTGAAACTCAGCTTGCTGTTGAGTTTACTCCATCAATGAAATATTCAATTCCGTCTGATAACAAACAGCATTCCGTTGCTATTAAAGATTACAACATAAAAGCAGATTACGAATACTATGCTGTTCCAAAACTTGATAACAACGCTTTTTTAGTTGCGCTGTTAACAGATTGGAGTGAGTTTAATTTATTACCGGGTGAAGCCAACATCTATTTCGAAAATTCTTATGTGGGTAAAACACATATCAATCCGGAAACTACGAAAGATACTTTAGCTGTTTCTCTCGGCAGAGATGAAAACGTTAGCGTAAGCCGTGAGCGGTTAAAAGATTTTACAGAAGATAAATTTTTAAGCAGCGATATTGAAAGAACATTTGCTTACGAGATTAAAATTAAGAACAATAAGAAGGGCTCAGTCAAACTTGTTGTTGAAGAACAGATTCCAATTTCGCAGCAAGAGGATATTGTAGTAAAGATGATTGAAGTGTCCGGTGCAAAATTTAACAATGAAACCGGAGAGCTCAAATGGGATGTTAATGTTGATGCCGGTAAATCTATTACAAAGAAATTAGTTTTCAGCGTGCGTTACCCGAAAGACAAGCAAATTCAAGGTTTGTAAAATTACTTTGGAGACGCTCGAATGGGCGTCTCTTTTTTATGTTTCCTTTTCAAATAATATTTCTTACCTATAGGTGTAAATTTTATTGGTGGTCTAATTAAATGACTTGGCGGGCAAAATAATGAAAACACTATTCCTAACTTTTTTGTTTATCCCTCTTTTTCTGCAAGCACAATGGGTACAAAAAATTAATCTCAACAACTTGACACAAAGTTTTGATGCATGTGATGAAAATACTGCGGCTGCTGCTCAAGCGAGAGTAGTTTATTACACTGTAAATGGAGGAAGCGAATGGAATCAGAAGAGTCTTAAAGACCTCGTTTTAACTTCATCATCTATAACGGATATCTCAGTTGTTGATAAAAATAATGTTTGGATTTGTACTGACGATGGTAAAATTATCAAAGGTGCACTTAATAGTACGACAGATTGGGTCGTTCAGTACGAGTATGCAAGAAAGGCTTTTTGTAATTACATCAAGATGTTTGATGCAAATAATGGCATTGCTATGTTTGACGGTGATAAAAATGTTTCAGCATTATTCTTGAAAACAACTAACGGAGGTCAAAATTGGCTTGATGCAAACAACTTGAATTTAGTTGGCATGTATGCTTCTGGCGGTAAAAAGCTATTGGATTTTGCTGACCTTAATTTCGGTTTATTCTCTGCGACAAAAATTTCAATAGTTAGCACCGGTAATAAATTTTTGTTCAAGACTGTTGATAGTTGTAAAACATGGCAAACAATTAATTTGGCATCATCAGCCTATTTCACGAACATCAAACTTTACGATAGACAAATTGGAGCTGCATGCGGTTTAGCGGGTTCAGTTTTCAAAATCTATTACACTACAGACAGCGGATTAAATTGGGAGATAAATAATCAACCAATTTCTACTCCAAGTTTAAGCGACATTGAGTTTGTTCCGGGTAAACCAAAAAGTTTTTGGGTTTCGATTAAAAATAAGCTTTATTTCACCAGCGACACTGGGAAGACCTTTTCTCTGCAATTAACAACAGAATCAGTTTGGATTCCCGAAATTGTCTTTATCAATGAAAAAGTTGGCTGGTTGGTGTGCGATAATGGGAAAATTTTCAAAACTACTAATGGTGACATTGTTGGAATAAATGAAGAAGCCTCAACGTTGCCGACCGAATTTGGGCTGTTTCAGAACTACCCAAATCCATTCAATCCTACAACTACAATCAGCTACCAAATTCCCCAAATTGATTTCGTTTTACTGAAAGTTTATGATGCGCTTGGCAAAGAAATAGCAACCTTGGTTGATGAAAGAAAGACTGCTGGAAATTATGAAGTCAAGTTCAATGGAGAAGGTTTAACAAGTGGTGTCTATTTCTATCGTTTACAAAGTGGCAACTACAGCGAAACAAAGAAATTTGTGTTGATGAAGTAGATTGTCTTTACCAAGAATTATTTTTTGTAGCTTCTAAAGACATAAGTAAACTGCTTGAAAAAATTTTCGGGGAAGAATGTTTTCAAACCATAATCAGTAGCTTTTTCTTCCGGCAAATAAGCTGTTCCAAACATCCAATCCCAGAAAGCAAGCTTGGTTGCAAAATTACGGTTTCTTCCTTTGCCGGTTGTGTGATGGATTCGATGCATCTCCGGTCCGTTAATAATTTTTTGAAGCCGGCCCGTATTAACGCATATGTTTGCGTGAATATACATTCCCCAAACGGCACTTATTACACCTTTATACGCGGCTACTTCCGGCGGTGCGCCAAGAAGTACAATCGGCAAAAATTCCACTGTTTGGTTAATCAGGATTTCAAACGCATGAGAGCGTGAGCCGGAGAGCCAATCAACTTCTTTGGGTGAATGGTGCGCTTCATGCAATCGCCACAAGTATTTATTGCTATGCATAAAGCGATGCATCAAGTAAATGTATAAATCGTGAGTGAGTGTAAAGAAAACAAGCTGAAGCCAAATTGGAACGTTTGCAAAGAGATGCAGCCTCGATACACCGGAGCCTTCATCAATCCATTTAATAATGAAAGTGAAGATGATAATACCAAGAATATAGTTTTGAGCAATTGTATAGAGCGCGAAGTCATTAAAGAACCCTAGGCGAAGAATTTTCTGTCCTTTATTGTAAGGAAAGATTCTTTCCAGCAAGATGAACAAAGCAGCGGCTAAAATAATTACGGTGTAAGAAATGATTTCGTATAAATGTAAACCGAGGATTAAGTTTTGATCCATAGTTTGCAAGGACTATTTGTGTTCAGTTTCTGATTTGACTCTTCTTAATTTCTGAAGATTGCCCGATTCGCTTTCATAAACTTTTTTGATACCGTCGCCGAGAGCTTTTTCAATATCACGAATATCTTTTACTAAGCGCTGAAGTCCAACAATTTCAACTGAGGCAGCTTGATCAGTTCCCCACATAGCTCTGTCCAATGTTATGTGTCTTTCAACAAAAGAAGCGCCGAGAGCAACTGCCGCCAATGTTGGCGCAAGTCCGGTTTCGTGACCGCTATAGCCTATCGGAATGTTCGGAAATAATTCGCGGTAAGTCTGAATTACGCGCAAGTTCAATTCTTCTAAAGCGCATGGATAAGTTGAAGTGGATTGAGCGAGTAGAATATTCTCGTAACTCATAAAAGAAACAGCTGCTTTCACTTCGTCTATTGTTGACATTCCGGTTGAGAGCATTATTGCTCTGCCCGATTTTTTAAGTCGTTGAAGCAAATTGAAATCTGTTAATGAAGCCGATGCAAGTTTGTACATCGGCAGTTTAAACTTCTCTAAAAACTCTACTGCTTCTTCATCCCAAGGGGAAGCGAACCAATCAATTCCTTTCTCTTTGCAGTAGCCGTCAATTTCAAAATATTCCTCAAAGCCAAATTCCACTCTGCGGCGGTATTCAATGTATGTAATTCTTCCCCAAGGAGTTTCTCTTTCAATATTCCACTGATTCTTAGGGACGCAAAGCTCCGGTGTTCGTTTCTGAAATTTTACAGCATCACAACCGGCTTTAACAGCGCCGTCAATTAGTTTCTTTGCGTTTTCTAGAGAACCGTTGTGGTTTATTCCAATTTCTGCAATAATATAAACCGGTTCCCCAGCGCCAATAAACCTTCTTCCAATTTGTACTTTCCCCAAGTTATTTTCCTTTTTGCTTTTTAGTTTTTGCTTCAATAATTAATTCGGCTAAGTCGCGCAGAGCTCCGTTTCCGCCTTTGTTTTCGACAATTATATCAGCAACAGCTTTAGCAAATTTGGTTGCGTCGCCAGGACAAGAACTTAAGCCAACCCGCTTCATAATTTCAACATCGTTGGTATCATCTCCCATGTAAGCAACTTCTTCTTCTTTTAGATTTTTTCTTATAAGAATTTCATCCAGCGCTTTTTCTTTTTCCATTACTCCCATATGAAGCTCTGTAATTTTCAGTTTAGCTGCTCTGCTTCTAACAATGTCAGTGTTTTCTCTTGTCATGATGCCGGTTTCAACATCAGCAAGTTTGCGAAGTCTTTCAACACCCATTCCATCTCTAATAGAATAGCGCTTTAATTCTTCACCTTTAGCAGAATAGTAAACTCCGGTATCTGTCAGAACACCGTCAACATCTGCGATAACTAATTTAATTTTCGCTGCTTTTTTACGAAGCTGTTTTTTGTCTAATTTCTTTTTCATAAATGCCTTGTGCAATTTTACCAAGAAGTCCAGCCGCCGTCAACTACTAAATTTGCCCCGGTCATGTAGCCTGATGCGTCGCTAGCTAGAAATATTAAAGCGCCTTTGTAATCAGTTGGCTGCGCCATTCTGCCAAGCTGTGTCTTCGAAGAATACTTCTGAATAAAAAAATCGTCTTGTGAATTTTCTACTCCGCCTGGAGTAAGTGTATTAACTCGAACGCCAACTTTTCCCCAATAAGATGCTAGATAGCGTGTAAACATTATAACAGCCCCTTTGGTAGCTGAGTAAGCCGGCGGTTTATAAAATGATTGCGTTCCATCTTCTTTTAAATAGAGAGACTGATCGGGTGCGGAGATTCCGTAAGTAGAAGCTATGTTAATTATACTGCCCGCTTTTTGTTTTGCCATTTCATAACCAAGAATTTGAGAGCAAAGAAAAACTCCGGTTAGGTTTACATCAAGCGACTTTTGCCATAATTCAAGCGGGTAATTTTCAAACTTGGATTGCTCTGTTGCAGCCTTGGGGTCTTCGAACATATCGTTTATAGCCGCATTATTTACTAGAATATCTATATGACCGAACTGACTAAGAACTGTATCGCGTAAATTTTTAATCGAATCCGGATTTGTTACATCAAGGGAAACGCCAATAGATTCTGTCCGTAAAGAGTCAGCAAAGTTTTGGCATTTAACTTTGTCAATATCTGCCACAATTACATTTGCGCCAGCTTCACTTAGAGCTATACAATGTTCCTTACCGATCAAGCCAAGTGCGCCGGTTACAATTGCGGTTTTACTTTTAAGGGAAAATAATTCCATATTAATGAAAAGTTATAATTGAGAAGCTAATTAGTTTGCTCAAAATTACCATGCGTAGCCAATATCAAATCTTATTGCGGGGGCATTTCCGTCATAAGAATCAAACACATCTTTGGAATTCGATAGAAAATAATGATCGATTCCAATTCCTAATCCCATGGCGAATTCATCTCCCGGAAACCATTGCCATCCAACTAAAGCACCAATAGAAAAGGCGTTTGCGTCGGAATTGGCACCGCTGGTAGTAAGATTGTTGTAAGAAATATTTGGTGCGATATAGAAACCGCGCAACGCTTTTTGAGATGGATGAATTCTAACTTCTGCATTGAAGCCAAATCCATTAATGCCTTTAATTGTTGGAATTTGGAAGCCACCGCCAAGTACAATTGAGTTGTCGATTTTACGATAATAGCTCAAATTATAAAACAGAAAAAACTTTAGTGGATTAATAATTAACATATTCGATCTTGGGGTTATATCTTCAACTTTCGAAATGATTACTGCCTCTGTCGTATCCTTGTTTCCCTTGGAATCAATTGTAATTTTTTTCTCTGTCGTTTTATCTTGAGCGAATGTATTCTGGGAAATGAATGAAACAATCAACACTAAAAATAGACTTAAGATTTTCAACCGATTCTCTGCTAGTTAATGCTATAATATTTACGCAATAAAAATATCTGATTATAAGTTAAATAACTATGTAATAAAACCTAAGGCTTTTTCACCGGTTTCATATTAAAATTATCAACTTTACGAAACACCGGCTGAACCGGTTCACCTTTGAGCATAGTTTTCAAATTGTTTGATTCAACGGCTTGTTTCAAAGCCGATAATGATTCTTCCAAAGCCTTCAGTGTATACTCAACGTCTTCGTTGCTGTGGGAATAAGACATATTAAAAAATCCTTGCCAAAGCACACCGCGTTTAATCATTTCTTGCTGCATCAAAGATTTTTGAAGAAGCGGATCGCCGGCTTTCTCATCAAAAGTTGCCATTGAGCGCCAGTTGTAGCCGATTGCTCTTGTGAAGTCTAATCCAAGCTTTTGTGCGATTGAATTATAACCGTTCTTTAGTTTAGCCCCTTGTTCATCCAAAAATTTAGGAACGTTTTTCTCTTTCAGTTCTTCGATTGTAGCTTTAGTCGCTGCAAGTGAAAGTGCCTCGCCGCCAAATGTTGTATAAAAGAAAATGTCTTCGTCTGCGAGCTGCATTATATCTTTTCTACCGGCGAGAATAGAAATCGGCATTCCATTAGCAACTGCTTTAGAGTAAGTTGCAAGATCGGCTTTAATTCCGAAATACTCTTGCGCACCTCCGAGTGCCATTCTAAAGCCAGTCCACATTTCATCAAAAATCAAAATCACATTTTTTTCTTTGCAGAGTTCAGCAACCTTGTGCAGAAAGTTGTCTTTAGGCTCGTTAAATACTACCGGTTCCAAAATTACAGCGGCAGTATTTTCATCAATAGAGTTCTTAAGTGAATCAATATCGTTATAGTTGAATGTGAATGAGTTTGCCTGCACTACTTCAGGAATACCATGATTGCGTGCGGTGACAGCAATGTACCAATCATGCCAGCCGTGATATCCGCAGCAGAGGATTTTATCTTTTCCGGTGTAAGCACGAGCAAGACGAACGGCAGCGCTTGTAGCATCGGCACCGGTTTTACTGTAACGAACAGCTTCTGCGTTTGGAATTATCTCTCGAATTAGTTCTGCAACTTCAACCTCCAAAGGATGCATCATCGAAAAAGTAATTCCATCTTCGAGCTGTTTTTTAATTGCTTCGTCAATTTTGGGATAAGCGTAACCAAGCGAAAGAGGTCCAACGCCCATCATGTAATCGATGTATTCGTTGCCGTCAGCATCCCAAACGTGAGAGCCTTTCCCTTTTACTAAATACTTAGGTGCAACACCATTTACCCATTGTGTGGGACCTTTAGCAAGGGTTTGAGTCACAGAAGGAATTAATCCAACTGCTCTATTGTAAAGTTCGTTTGATTTTTGGATGGATGGAAAATCGTTAGTTAATGAAATTTTGTTTGGCATTTTTTTCTCCAGTTTTTCTTTGTGTTCTTTGAGACTTCATTGCGATCTTTGTGGTAAAAGAAAACCGCAAAGAGCACAAAGGTTATGCAAAGTTCACTAAGAAATTTTATCTATTATTTTTTGAGCAATCCTTTCCGCGGTAAATCCTTCATATTCTAAAACATCATTTAGTAGAGCCGGCTTAAACCAAGTTTTCAAAGCAATTGGCAACACGTTTGCAGTCACTCGGTTTTTTAACAACAATTCACTAACTATGCTATAAAGTCCGCCAGTTATAAAGTGATCTTCGAGAGTAACAATTTGCTGGCATTCTTTAACGGCTTTCAAAACAGCTTCTTCGTCAATCGGTTTAGGTGTGCGGATGTTTATCAGTCTAACGGATTTACCTTGTTCTTCGAGTAGTTTCTTGGCTTTGAATGCTTCGTTAAAAAGGAATCCGTAAACTAGTATTGCAATGTCGGTTCCATTGCCAAATGTTTCTGCTTTTCCAATTTCAAAATCTGAGTGTTCAACAAGGGGTTTTGTGTTGTTATATCTTATGTAAAATGGGGAAGGGCTTGCAAACACTTTAGGCAAACATCTTAACATATCATCATCATCGGCCGGACAAAAAACATTCATGTTCGGTATACCTCGCATAAGGGAAACATCTTCAATAGCTTGATGAGTTGGCCCGTTTCCATCAGAGAGAAAACCGGGAACAGCTCCAACAATTTTTACGGGAAGATTAGCAATTCCTACATCGGTTCGGATAAACTCAAAAGCGCGCATTGTTAAAAATGTTGCAAGTGCGTGTGTAATCGGAATTCTTCCGCGTAATGCTAAACCGGTAGCCATTCCAATTTGAGTCTGTTCGGTAATTCCGGTATCGAGAAAATTTTTCTGAATTTTTGCGGGTAGATCTCTAATTGCAGCGCGGTTTTCCGATGTGAGAACAAAATATCGTTCATCTTGCGAAATCAAATCGTATAAAAGTTCTTCGTATGTCATGTTATCTCGCAATAATAATTTCTGAGGTTAGGGTAGCTTTATGCTCGCCATGTAATTCTTTTAAGAGTTGTTCCACTTCTTCATCCTTGAAATTTGCAAACCATCTATCTGCTCGTCTTTCTATACTTGGCAAGCCTTTCCCGCGAACTGTATCTGCGATTATGACCGAAACTTTTTCTTTTTGGAAAGGAAACGAAGCGAGAGCGTTTTCGAGTTCGGTAAAATTGTGTCCGTCGATAGATGCAACAGCACACCCAAATGCTTCAAATTTTTTATCGAGCGGATGAAGCGGTATTAAATCTTCTGTCTGCATATTTGCTTGGAATTGATTTCGATCAACGACGATCAAAAGGTTGTCTAACTTGTAAGCTGATGCAACAAGAAGTGCTTCCCACATCGAGCCTTCGTTTAGCTCACCATCACCAACAACCACAACAATTTTGTTGGTTTGATTTTTTAATTTACAGTCGTAAGCAACACCGCAAGCAACGGATAAATTGTGTCCAAGCGAACCGGAATGAAATTCTACGCCGGGAATGTTTCTGTTCGGATGCCAGTAAATAGTGTCGTTTGTTTTAAGATGGTTTTCCAATCGAGATTCTTCCAGCCAGCCTAGCTCAACGTAAGTTCCATATAATGCCGGAACATCGTGGCCTTTAGATAAGAAAAAATAGTCCCGGTTTGGATCTTTTAGGTTCTGAGGCGAAACAATTAAAAATTCTTTGTAGAGATATAGTATTAAGTCAGCGCATGATAGTGATGCGCCAATAAAACAACCTCCGTTGCCGCTCATTCTTATAATGTGTTCGCGAACCTTTAACGCCGTCTCATGCAGCTCAGTCAGTTTTTCTTTTGTCATTTCTTTAGCTTGTTTTTGTATTCGTCAATGTTAGTTAATTCGTCAAGATAATTATCATACCAATATTTGCCAAGGTACTGTGAATTTAATTCCGCTATCTCCGGTTTTAGTTCAAGCAGATGCAAAATGTCTTTTATAGAAAACTTTGGATTGTATGGATACAGCTCCTCATAAATTTTCCGAACAAATTCGTAATCTTCCGGGAAGTCAATTGTCCAGCGGTGCGTGGAAGAATAATCTAACCCGGTTTCCCAAACAACATTTCCTATCTTGAATACATCATCATTTTCCCAAATAAAAGGAGTTGTGTGCTCACGTTCGTATTCTTTTACCGCATCTTTCCAAGCACACTCTAATGAAGCGAACGACATTATCTCAACATCATTTCCATCCGGATAAGTCGCCGGATGCAAATTGCTTACAAAATCCAGTTCTTCATTGTCGATGTAATGATGAATTACTTTGTCAATTATGTTTGGATCAATCAACGGGCAATCGGAAGGAATTTTAACAACTGCATCGGCTTTGTATTTAATTCCGGCTTGATAATGTCGGTCCAGCAGATCAGTCAAATGTCCTCGAAAGCAAACAAGATTATTTTCCGCGCAAAGCTTTTCAATTTCATCATCGTCTGAATTAACCGAAGTAGCTATTACTAGTTGACCAATTAACTTTGCTTTCTGAACTCGCTCAATCATTCTAAGCAGTAAAGGCTTGCCTATTACCGGCAGCATTATTTTACCGGGCAAACGCGTTGAAGACATTCTAGCTTGAATTACTGTGACAACTTTCATGCTGTTCTCAAATCGTGTTTCTCGTGAATCTTTTCATCCCTACGCGAGGGTGCTTCAATCAATTGTAAACCAACTTTAGCAATTCTTTCAGCGGATGTTCCATTGTTTTGCCAGGGCAGCAGTCTTTTTAATTCCTCTATGTCAAAATAAGAATGTACTTCTTTGTTAAGTGCCAAACCGACAAATGAAACCGAGGAGAATTTTGTTATAAGTACATCGCAATTTGCAATCATATGATTAGTATTGCCGCTGGTTAAAACCAAAGCACCCGGCGCGTGCGTTATAACTTCCTCAGAGGCGCGTGCAAAATGTTCATTCGGATGCAATTTGAAAATCACTTGCTTTCCGGCAGCGATCTTAACGCAATCTTTAATGAATCTTATTCTGTTTTCAATCTTATATGTCTCGCGGGCATCTGAAGTACATACTAAAACAAAATTCTTATGTGGAAAATCGTTTTTTAAGAATTGTTTTACGTTATCAAAATTCGGTATACCTGTAATGATTAATTTATTAGGATCAACATTTTTCCGCTTTATAAAAAAATCACGATATCCTTCAGAAGCAACACAGAAGTAAGTATATCTATGGGACATTCCCATCGTTGATGTACTTGCAAGCCATCTCGGAAGCTTAAGATATTTGACTAAGTGAAACATGAGAGTTTCCGGATCGGTCATTCCTTCTTGCACAAGAATTACTTTTTTATCGCGGATGTTTTTGGGATAGATTAAATCGGCGCAAGTGTAAACGAGATCGTAATTGTGACTAACTCCACGGTAATCCATCTTCAAATTATTTTCGCGGAGATACTTCTCGGTATTTTTTCTGAAAGTACCATTTAGAATTGAAAAGTTGAGATAGCCTTTGCCGACAACGTAATTAATCAATCCGTCTGAGTAGTAGGGAGTGAAATAACATTCGTGTTCACCAAAGAAACGGGATATCTGATGCATCATAGATGTTTGATTAAGTGAGCCGCAGATGAAAAGAATTTTTTTCGAAGCCATTATTCTTTGGAATTATTGGTCTCAAATTTAGTTTTTTGAATCGGTAAAGGGAAATTCATACTGTTAAGTTATTGTTAATAATAGCCGAAATGTTATTTGAAATAGAAGATATCCAACTGACAGCAAGATTATTTTGAAAGTTCCCCATCTTTGTACACAGCTTCTTTTAAAACTTTGCCCGCTTCATCATATGAAAAACATTTACCGTTGAGTAAGTTATTTTTGAAAATCATGAATTCCGAGATTTGACCATTTTCGAAATAAGATTTGGCAATACCGTTGCGCAGTCCTTCTGAATATTCTTCTTCAAGAATAAGCTTGCCGCTTTTCGAAAACCATTTAACTGTTCCGGTAAGTAAATTATTTTTATAATTTCCGACTGATTCAATTTCTCCGCTGGAGAAGAATGTCTTTGCTTCTCCTTCCTTGATGTCATCGATATATAGTTCTTCTGCTATTTTTGTCCCGGCTATGTCGTAAATTTTTGATAAACCGTTTCTCCTACCTTCTCTGTAATTAGCAATTTCTGCTATCGTTCCACTGTCATGATAATTAACAGCTTCGCCTTCAGGCTTATCTGCTTTATAGTTTTTTACAGATTTTAAAAATCCACTTGGATAGAACTCTTTAATCGTTCCTTCAAGTTTTCCTTCACGAAAGTGAAGTTCTTTACTGAACGTACCCTCGTCGTGGAATTCTTCAAAACTTTCTTCAATTTTGTCGAATTTACCTTGCAGTCCATAACGCGTACGCTTAACAATTTGCCCGCCTTTGTAGATGTCAATTACTTTTATTGATCCATCGGGGTAATACAAGTAAGATTCGCCTTCAAGCTTATCATTCAAATACTTTGCCTCAAGAGCAAGAACACCGTAATCGTAATAAACTTTGTTTATTCCCTCAAGTTTATCCTCTACATAATTCCGTTCTACTTCAACTCTCCCATTCTCAAAGAATATTTTTGAGAGACCATTAAGCTTTCCATTTCTATAATTCCAAATAGCTTGGAGCTTTCCACTCTTGTAATAGGTTTTACTAAATCCTTCTTGAATATTATTAACGTAGTTTGGTTCAGACCAAAGCTCACCCGATTCGTAATACCATTTTGAAACTCCCTCAAGTTTACCAAAACGGTAATTCCACTCCATGCTTTTTGTCCCGTCTTCAAAATACCATGTGGAAAGGCCTTCTTCCTTGCCTTTAATATAATTCCACTCTTTCCAGAGTTTGCCCGATTCATAAAATTCTTTGTAAATACCATCGCGGATTCCGTTTAGATAAACGCCTTCGGATTTTACCTTCCCATTCTTATAAAATTCACGCTTGATCTCTTGAGCTTGAATAATAAACGGCAGCAATATGAAAATGCCGCATAATAGTATGTTGGTAGTCTTTTTTTGCATCATTCTAAATTTTTGTGCGTTCAAATTAAACACAAAATTGGTAATGTGAAATGGAGTAGAGTTGTTTAAATTTGGATTAAGAATAAGAGGAGCAAATGTTTTCAGCAAAAGTGAAGGTTTATTTCTATGATGCCGATCCGGCGGGAATAATTTTTTACGCCAGTGTTTTCAAATATGTTCATGCAGCCTATGAAGATTTTTTAAGAAGCCTTTCTCCGGAAAGAAATTTCTTTTTTGACCGAGAGTATATATTGCCGATTATGCATGCGGAGGCTGACTATGTGCGTCCAATCCATGTCGGCGACGAATTGAAGATTGAAGTTATTGTAAGCTTGCTGAAGAGCTCATCGTTTGAGTTGACTTATCGTTTTTATCTGGATGATCAATTTACAGCGATGGCTAAAACCGTTCACGTGTGTGTATTAAAAGAGAAATTTGAAAAGATTGAGCTGCCTAAAGATTTTCAAGATCAGCTTAAGCTTCATCAAGGTTAAGAAGCTTCATAAGCATGTTGCGCTTTACTTTTCCCATTTCATTGCGGGGGATTTCGCCTACATTAAAAAACTGTTTTGGAATTTTATAACCGGCAAGCTTTTCTTTTAGCGATTGAATCAGAATTGATTCATCATATTGTGAGCTCACTATTACGGCGCACACTTTTTGTCCCCAAGTAGTGTCCGGCACTCCGAAGACAACAACATCTTTTATTGTGTTTATAGAGAGTAGTTCTGATTCAACTTCTTTAGCGCTAACATTTTCTCCGCCGGAAATTATTATATCCTCGCGTCGCGAATCGATATAAAGAAATCCATCTTCGTCAATGCTACCAAAATCGCCGGTATGGTAACAACCGTCAATAATCTTTGCTTTGGTAGCATGGTCATCATTATAATATTCTTTGAATAAAGAAGGGGACGAGATTAATATCTCACGACTTTCGTTTCCTCCTTTGATATTAATCTTCTCCGATAATGTTTTTCCAACCGAATCCGGTTTATGTTTGATCTCATTCGGCTTAAGTGCTGCTATCATGGAACAAGTTTCAGTTGATCCGTAAACTTTTACAATCGGGTACCCGGCTTCAATTGCTTCTTCACAAGCTGGGCGTGACAATGGACCGCCGCCAAGGAAGACATATTTCAAATTAGTATTCGGTTTAAACTTGCCCTCCAGAATTCGCTGCAAGGTAGTTGAAACCAATGAGAGGTGAGAAGGATTGCTGTTTTTCACTTCGTTCACTATGTCGGTATGGTTTAACGAGGCCGGGAAAACAACGTCGCAGCCGGCTAGAAGTGCTCTTACTAAAATCAAGAATCCGCCGATATGGTATAAAGGAAGAGATGCAACCCATCTATCGCTACTATTCAGATCAAACATTGAGTCCATTGCACGTACACTCTCGTATAAGCTGTTGAATGTATGAACAACAGCTTTGGGCTTGCCGGTTGAGCCGGAAGTAAAGAGTATGAGTGAGGAGTATAGAATGTAGAACGAAGAGAGTATAATATTTCTTTCAGCTATAGAGTTAGTTTGAAAATCAAAATCGTCGAGCACAATTTGGTTAACGTTTTTTACTTCGCTCGGCGCATGAAATATAATTAGATGTTTAGCTTCGACATGATTTATTTGCCAGCTAATTTCCTCTTTTGTGTTTCGAGTACTTAACGGAACCGGAACTGCGCCTAAGAACCATAACGCGTTAACGATTACCCAAAATTCATAGCAATGAGAAGAGAGAATACAAACATTATCACCTTTGTGTATTCCCTTAGTGAGGAGAAAAGCTGCTGTCATAATTGCTTGGTTAAGAAATTGTTGGTAAGATAAAGTGGTAGTGTAAGTTGATACTGCAATTCTATCTTGCGAACATTGTGCTTGTTCTATTAACCAATGATTCGTGTTGGTAATAGTGATCATTACTATTCTAAAGTAAACTTTGGTGGGAATTTGGAGGCGTTAAAAAATATCTGCCCGTTTTTAATCTTGTACGGATCGGCACACAAATCATTCTCGAATAGTTCTGAAGAATCTAATCCGTGGGCGACTGATTGATTGGTAAGTGAGGCAAGCATTACTAACGCACTTTTCCCAATTGCACTTTCAAAGGAAGATGAAATAATTACATTTTTTCCCATCTGTTTAGCTGATTCAATTAAGTGTATAGTTGAGAAAATTCCACCCGTAATCATGGGCTTAACTACCAGAAAATCAGCTTTACAACCGGTAACTGTTGATTCGTCTGCTAACAAATATTTAATTGATTCATCAAGAGCAATAGGAATATGCGATTCTTCAATTGTTCTAAAGGTGCTGCAACTAAACTCGCATGGCTCTTCAACAAATTCAATTGCATAATCTTTGAAATGCTCCAGATATTCAATCGCTTCATCGGAGCTCCATTTTTGGTTTGCATCAAGCCGTATTATAATATCGTAACCAAATGTATCTCTAATAGCTCCCAATAGCTCAAAATCATCATATGGATTGTCTCGACCCACTTTTATCTTAAAAGTATCAAAACCAAGTTCAATCTTTTTTTGTATTTGGCTAAGTATATTTTGCGTTGAGTCGAAGCCAAATACAGCGTTCACTTTTATTTTCGAATCAGAAAAGATTGGAAGGCTTTTAATCAACCCGGAGTTTTGCTTGAAAGCGAGATCAATTAATGCCTGCTCGGCAGCAAATTTAACAGAAGAAAGATAACTGGGTATTTCATAGTCTTTAACTGATTCTGATTTCTTAAGAAACATCAATACTTCTTTTAAAGAAGATTCGGCTTCTTCCAGAGTTTCGTTACTAAAGCCCGGTAAAGGAGAACATTCACCGTAGCTAATATTACCATATTTATCACTTAGCTGTAGAATTAATCCTTTTTTTTCTGTTAAAATATTTGATGCGTTTGCGAATGGAGCTTTAAGCTTTAGAGTAAAAGGGAAGTATTTAGCTTCTATGATAATCATATTAGAATTCCGGCAGCGAAGAGAAGTCCATATAGCGCGGAAAGTTTTGCAGTAAGTTCGAGAGTTTTGTTTAATTCACGCCCTCGTAAAGTAAAAATCATTTTAATAAGTTTGACTGACAGCGGCAGTGAAATCAACGGAAGGAAAACCCAATAGCTGTTTTTATATGTGAAAAAAACAACAAATAAAATGGCGTAAGAGACAATCATAAAAAATACATATTGCAATCTGGTAAAGTTTTCTCCGAGCAAAACTGCAAGTGTGTTTTTCCCGTTTGATTGATCCTCATCGCGATCCCGGTAATTATTTACAACTAAAATATTTGTAATCAACGCACCAACCGGAATTGATGACCAGAACGCAAAAGTAGAAATCTCATTTGCTTGTACATAATAAGTTCCGACGGTGCCGATTAATCCAAAGAATAAAAATGAAGCGATATCGCCAAGACCATTATACGCAAGGGGAAATGGCCCGGCAGTATATGCAATGCCGGCAAGTATAGATATTACTCCAAGTAAAAGTATTTCCCATCCGGCTAGGTGGACAAGATACATTCCAAGCGCAAAGCTCAATCCAAATACTAAAATAATTCCCCATTTCATTTCTGGAATAGAAATTAATCCGGATGTTATAACACGCTTTGGTCCAATACGATCTTTCTTATCTGTTCCATGAAGAAAATCATAAAGATCATTTACAAAGTTTGTCCCTATCTGAATTAAGATTGCGCAGATAAGTGCAACAATAGCGGCAAGCGGTTTAAACTTATCATCGTGAACAGCAATTGAACTACCGACTAAAACCGGAACAAGAGCTGCGGGTAAAGTTCTTAGTCTTACAGCTAAAACCCACGCATCGAATTTTGTAATTGTATTTGCTTGATCTTGAACCATAACTAAGGAACTCTTGGAAATTTTTTGAAATCGGGTTTACGTTTTTCGTTATACGCATTTCTACCTTCTTGCGCTTCTTCGCTCATGTAATAAAGCAAAGTTGCGTTACCGGCAAGTTCTTGAATTCCAGCCTGTCCATCAAGTTCAGCGTTGAAAGCAGATTTAAGCAAACGGATTGAAAGGGGACTCATCTCTAAAATTTCCTTCGCCCACATAACTCCTTCGGCTTCAAGTTGATCAACCGGAACAACTTTGTTCACTAATCCCATTTGCATTGCTTCTTCGGCATTGTATTGACGGCACAGAAACCAAATTTCGCGGGCTTTCTTTTGTCCAACAACTCTTGCAAGGAAGCTAGCGCCAAAACCTCCATCAAAGCTTCCTACTTTCGGTCCCGTCTGACCAAAGACCGCATTGTCTGCTGCAATTGATAAATCGCAAACAACATGGAGAACATGTCCGCCGCCAATTGCGTAACCGGCAACTAAAGCTATAACCGGTTTGGGAATACTTCTAATCTGTTTTTGCACATCGAGAATGTTTAAACGGGGAACGCCATCTTTTCCTACATAACCCTTGTTGCCGCGGATAGATTGATCGCCGCCGGAGCAGAACGCATATTTCCCATCTTTTGACGGACCGGCCCCGGTTAAAAGAATTACTCCAACTTCGGAATCTTCTCGAGCATCTGTAAATGCATCAAATAATTCTTTTGTGGTTTCTGGGCGAAAAGCGTTTCGTTTTTCGGGACGATTGATGGTTATCTTGGCGATTCCATCCATCTTCTCATAAACTATATCCTGATATTCTTTGGTTTTAATCCATTTGAAGCTCATTACTTCCTTCAATCTTGTTCAAAAATTCCAAGACTAAATTAGTAAAAAGCTCCGGCTTTTCTAAGTGAGTATTATGCCCGGCCTTGGGAATGATTTTGTGTTTTGCTTGCTTAAACTTTGGAAGCATTCTCTGATTTATCGAAGTAAATTTTTCATCGGACTCCCCGCTGATTAACAAAACCGGAAAATTAATTCTGTGTAGATCATTCCAGTAGCTGTTCATTAATCCTGTTGAAAAAGCTGAGAGAGAATTGGCTAAACCGGTAACACTATTGTTTTGCGCCCTAATATATTTCAACTCGTCAAAATCATTCATTGTTTGCAGCGAATTGAACAGAGGCGAGCTGAACCAAAATTCAAGAAATGAATCTACGCCTTCGCTTCTAATTTTATCTGCGAGAAGAAAATCATGTTCTACGCGGTCTTTCTTTGCTTCAA
Source organism: Ignavibacteriota bacterium (assembly GCA_043807765.1). Classification (GTDB taxonomy): domain Bacteria; phylum Bacteroidota; class Ignavibacteria; order Ignavibacteriales; family Melioribacteraceae; genus Stygiobacter. Next base: position 130,183 of record JAZDFQ010000045.1, on the reverse strand, counting down.
TATCTTCAATCCCGGCAGTTGCGCTTTCAAAAATTCCGGCAATAATTCTTTGAGGATTTTTAAGTGAGTAAGAAAGAGCGGCTCTTCCTCCCATTGAATAACCGGCTATAACAATTCTCTCAAATCCAAAATGATCAAGTATAGAACTGATGTGACGGACTATAGCAGTGCAAGTATATTCATTTTCATCTTCGGGTGAATCGGTTTCGCCATGACCGATTAAATCGATAGCAAAAGGGAAGTAGTTGGGGGGTAGCTTTGTTAAAACGAAATTCCAATCGTAGGCACAGCCGGTAAAACCATGTAAAAACAGCATGGGAATCCTATCTCTATGGTGCATTGACTCATCAAAGAGAATGTTAAACTGAATTCCGTTTAGCTTTAATTTCATTTATGTATAAATCTATTTGTTTCGCAACCGCGCTCCAATACTTTTGTCTTAGTAGTTTAGATTTTCTAGCGTCGGTTTTCACTTCGAGAACGGTAATCTTTCTACTTACCGATAATAATTTAAGTTCCTTGCGTAAATGATTCCAGTTTTTAATACTTACAAACTTACCGGAATAAGCCTCTACAAATTTTTTGAAGCCGATGGAAAGTGGTGTCAAAAAATTATTCTTCATTACATCGCGGTAATCGGAAATCGGAAGCGATTCAAAAATTCCGCCGCCGCTATTATTAACTAAAATTATAGTAATAGGAATATTGAACTTCAGAGAGTTGTGCAAACCATTCATATCGTGGAAAAAGGCAAGGTCGCCAACAATTAGATATGTGGGTTCTTTCGAAACTTTTGCAATTCCTAAAGCGGTTGAGTTGATTCCATCGATTCCGCTTGCGCCTCTGTTTGTAAAAATAGCTAAACGTTTATTAAGCGGCGATGCAAAAAAATCTGTATCGCGTATTGGCAAGGAATTGGAAATAAAGAGATTCGCTTTATCCGGTAATTCTGTTATTACTTCAGCCGGAATCCTTCCCTCGAACGGAAATGAAAATTCATCCACCAGGCTGTTCTTGAGTGTACCGGCAATTAAATTCATTGCGCGCCAGTCATCCAGCCATTGTGATGAAATATTTTGTTGTGAAGAAACTGCGGTTGTAATGGCTTCGCAAAAGTTTTCGGGATTCATTTTATAAATAGTTTTTGCGGTAATAGACGGATCGTTCAAATCACCATACTCGTTGCACAAAAATTTTTCCGCTTTTGAGTTCTTGAAAAATTCTAAGAGAACATTTGCTGTTGGCGCGCTTCCAAATTGAATAATGATTTCCGGATCGAAGTTTTGCTGGAAATCTTTCCCTCTAACAAATGCTGTAAAGTTTTCAATCAGATTATCTTTCTTGTGTGTGCCAAACCGAAGCGAAGAGGATCCATCAGCGTAAATAGGAAAGCCAAATTTTTCCGCAAAACGCATTACTTGCTTTGGAAAATCAACCCCAAAGTTATTGTAGCCTACTAATATCAAGCCTCTTTTGCCGTAGAACTTTTTTGCCAGTTTTGAAAAATCAATTTTCTTTGTTGCCGGCTCTTTCAATTCGAATGCCGAGTGAGCGTAAATTTTTTCAAGTAATTTTACATCTACAGTATCTGTATGCGATTTTGGCTCAAAAGGTTTCTCGAATTGGAAATTCAAATGAACTGGACCTCTATCTTCAAAAAAAGAAACTCGTACAGCATCTTCAGCAAATTCTCTTACAGCTGCCAAACTTTCTAAATCGGGTAAGCCAATGTCTTTAAACCAACGAATATGGTTTTTGTATATGTTATACTGATTAATAGTTTGGTTGGCGCCGGTGCCGCGTAATTTTCTTGGTCTATCCGCAGTACAAATTATTAAAGGTATTCTTTGGTAGAACGCTTCAATTATTGCGGGATATAATTCAGCAACAGCAGTTCCGGAAGTTGTAAGTATTGCAACCGGAGACTTGGTTTTCTTAGCTAACCCTAAAGCAAAAAATGCGGAACTCCGTTCATCAACTATCGGATAAATTGTGAAAAGTTTATTTGATGAAAAGGCTAAAGTAAGCGGTGTACTTCTTGAGCCGGGAGAGATACAAACGTGCTTAACGCCAAGCTCTGCTAAACGATTTGTAAATACATCGCTCCAGACAATATTTCGGTTAATTTGTAATTTCATTTTCGAGTAATGACAATATTGGTTTGAATTTTAATTCTGTTTCTTGAAACTCTAATGCCGGATTCGAGCCGTCAACAATTCCGCAACCGGCAAAAGCTGTGAGTATATTGTTTTTTAATAAAGCACTTCTAATACCTACTGAAAATTCACTCTCACTTCTCTCGTTAAACCATCCAATCACACCAGCATACAATCCTCTATCAAAATATTCTAATTCTTTTATCAATTCCAAAGCTTTTTTCTGAGGCAAACCACAAACCGCCGGTGTTGGATGCAGCTTTTTTTGAAGTTCTAAAACATCAATTCCACTTTTAAGTGTTGATCTGATTTCAGTTTGAAGATGTTGAATGTTGCTTAATTTTTTGACTTGCGGCTGTGTGTCGTAATATATTGCTTCACAGTAATCTTTAAGATTTGTTAGAATAAAGCTAAGAACATTGTTATGCTCATTGATATCTTTTTTATTATTCAGAAGTAGAATTTGCTTCTCAAAATCCTCGTCTGGAGTAATTCCTCGGGCTATAGAACCGGCAAGCGCTTCGGTTTCAATATTATTTTTCTTGATTGAGAATAGTCTTTCCGGAGTAGCGCCAAAGAATATCGAGTTTTTTTCTTTATAGGCGAAAGTAATGCATTCGGGATATTTCCCCTTTAATGCCGAAAGTGCTTTCGAAAAGTTGAAATTGCCATTAATAGCAAGTTGAATTCTTCTTGCAAGAACAATCTTTTGAATGTTCTGGTGAGAAATCTCGAGTAGTGCTTTCTCAATGGCTGCCCTCCATTCACTTATATCGGTCGAAGAAATAATCTTATACATTATAGAATGCTGAATAGCAACTCTTTCAGCATTTGATATTTTTTCCAGCACTAATTCGAGTAGTGACAATTCCGGATTATCACCAAAGAACTGGAAAATCAAATAAGCATTTACGTTGTTAACTGTTACTAGTATTTTCGGGATGAACCAGTTTGAGTCTTCAAAATCATTCCAAAGATTTTCACTTTCCTCGAGAGGAAATTTTTCGCTTCCTAAGACAAGGGGAAGGCTATTAAACAAATCTGAATCAAAATTGACTGACGCTATTGAGTTGTTAGGATTTGAATTGTTTTTCGAGATCGAATTAATGAACTGTTCGGAATCAGAAGTTTCAAGCCTTCCAATGCCTAGAAAAGACTTATCTTCAATTGGCTTAGAATAATAAAACAAGGGAGTATTTGAAGACTTTAACGTCTCAAACAGCGTTTCAAGATTAACAGTCTCAAGTTTATGGGCGAAGCGGATTAGAGAACTATCCGCATTCTGCTGTTGTTTAATAAATAAACTAATTTCTTCTAAAAATGTGCTCAAACAATTCTTCGTTTTTATTGTAAATATAATACGAATTAGACAAGAAAAATTTCAAAATGAACGGATATTAACTAAATCGAATAGTTTTCGATAATCAATATGTAAAGAATATTAACTTTTTTTTTATAACCAAATAGTATATTTTATATCCGAGGTTGTAAAAGCGTTACGGTTAGGCGTAACAAAAACAAAAGAAAGGTGCGTTGAATGGCAGACAAAAAACAAGCAGCCTTGGACTTATGGGAGAAGCTTTCAAAAGCTTACGATAAAGTCCGTAAAGTACAGTCCAAACAGATGTTTGAGCAAAAATTAACAACACCTCAATTTGGAGTGTTGGAGATTTTACACAAGCTGGGCCCCGTTCCGCTGAAAAAAATCAGCGAAGAAATGATGGTTACCGGTGCTAATATTACATGTGTTGTGGATAATCTTGAGAAGGAGGGATTTGTTAAAAGAATTCCTTCTAAGGAAGATAGGCGTGTTATTCATGCTGATCTTACCACTCAGGGGAGAGCTAAAATTGAGTCAATATTACCGGCTTACGCAGAAAGCATGGCATCAGTAATAAGTTCTTTAAGTGACCACGAACAAAAAGAACTAACTCGTATGCTGAACAAGCTTCATCAATAATCATTTGGATTTGAAAACCAGAGCGATCCACTCATCTAAACCGGATTGATCTGAAAGCTTAAATCCCTTTGAATTATATAAGCCGATAATATCAGTTTCATCTATATCTAAAAGACCGGAAAGTATTAACGTTCCGGTCTTTTTCATTTTTATACTGATGAGATCGACTAAGTCTATTAAAATATGCTTGTTAATATTTGCAACTATTAAATCGAACTTGCTTTCTGATACATCTTTCAATTCGCATTGGCGAACTTCAATTCTACTCTCTAAATTGTTTGCTTTTACGTTTTCCACACCATTCATCAAACACCATTCGTCGTTATCTATACAAAGCGCGTTCTTTGCGCCAAGCAATACAGATGCAATACCCAAGACTCCGGTGCCGGAACCAATATCTAAAACTTTTTCTCCACCGGCTACATTTCTCTCCAGATGCTGCAAAACAAGTTTTGTAGTTGCATGTTCTCCGGTTCCAAAAGACATTTTGGGATCAATTGTAATGATTAACTGATCCGGTTTCGGAGAGTATTCCTTAAATGAAGGCTTGATAACAATTTTATCAGTCACTTCAACAACGCGTACATTCTTTTCATACTCTTCATTCCAATTCTTCTCTTCTAAGGTCTGTTCTTCCGTATTAAAAGACTCTATTAGTTTTTCATTAACAAGATGTTGTAGAATTTCTTCAACATCTTCGCGAGTTGTCTCTTTCGTCTCACTGATGAAAACTGTTAGATAGTCATCAAACTCATTAATGCCGTCTAGATCAAGCTGCCATAGCATTCCGCTTACTGTTTCCACATCAAATGGTACGGTTGTAACTTTAATTTCTTTGTAAGTTTTCATAATTCTTCAAATAATATTTCGCAAAGTTTGTCTTGAATTTTTCTGGCTTCAGAAGCACTGCCGATATAGTTTTGAATTAAAACTGAAAATGCGAGCCAGTTTTCTTTTTTAGTTTTTATGTAGCCGGATAAAGATGCAACACCGCTTATTGTTCCGGTTTTAGCAAATACATTTCCCTTGGCTTGCGAATTTTTATATCGGTTTGATAATGTTCCATCTACGCCTCCGATTGGAAGTGAAGAAAAGAAAGCATCGAAAGTAACTTTGTCTTGTCCATACATGTAAACTAGTACTTTAGAGAGCAATTCAGCCGTTGTTAGATTATAGTATGATAAACCGGAACCATCAGTTACTCTGTAACCTTTTGGATTAGCACCGCTGAGAGTTATTAAGCTGTCAATTAATTTCTTGCCGTTTTGTAATGAAGCTTTGCTAAGCGAAGCGTTTCTTGAAAGAGCGCGAAGAATAAGTTCGGCGTTGAGGTTGTCGCTAACTTTGTTTGTATATGTGACAACCGGCTTGATGTTTCTTTCAAACGCAAAAATTTTTTTGGCATTTTGTGGAAGTGTTAATGTATCAATCGTGCCAACAAGAGAAATCCCGTTTCTCTCTAAACTTTCTTTTGCAAGGGTTAAAAAATAAAAGGCCGGATCGAATACATTAAATTCCGCAGAATCTTGCTTGGCAGATTTTTGAATTGTGCCGCCAACAAAAATTGTATTTCTTCTTCTTAACCAATCGCGGTCAATTATAAAATTGGCTTTGCCGGAATCTATTGTTGTCGAGCCGTTTTCAATTGTGAAGAAACTTGTTTGAGGAAAAAGTTTTATTTGTGCGGGATTTCCAATTTGTCCTGGTTCGAAATAAACTTTTACAGTATTCTTATTAATTGTTAGAGGAGATAAATAGGGAATGTAAGTAGCCGGATCATCATTCCACATCCAGCCCTCACCCCAGAAGAGTGAATCCATAGAAGAAACATCCGCGTAAAGATTTCCGTTAATCTGTTTGATGCCAAACTTTTTCAATTCTCGAGTAAGTGAATCCAAGTTTGTTGATGAAAATTCCGGATCAAATCCGCCGACATAGTAAACATCGCCATTGCAAGCAGAGTCTATAATTTCTCCGGTGTGATAGAGGAAAGTTGAAAATTTGTAATCGGTTCCCAGAAAAACTAACGCAGCAGACGTAGTTAGCAGTTTTTGATTTGACGCCGGACGGAAAAGTTTTTTCTCATTCTGCTGAAATACCGGCTGCTTGCTTTTCAAATCGATAACAGAAATTCCAGCTTGTGCGGTTGTAAAAAGAGGATTGATAAGAAGGCTGTCTATTCTGTTTGCTGCTGTTTTTTCTGGTGAAATAAATGTAGAACAGCCTTCAAGAGAGATTAAGATCAAGAACAAGATTATGAGCAAGAAGATTTTGTTTTTCATTACCGCCTCTTTCAAAAGTATTCACGTTCTCTGAAATCAACTCCCACTTCTTCAGTAACAAATTTCTTTGCCGCTTCTTTATCAACTTCGTTTAATCCAACTATTGATAATACAACGTGCGTAAAGTTTTTCGCTTTCTTTGCAAAGTCCAGCATCTCCTCGTGCATAGAAGGATCAACACGCATTAGCTTTGCGTATTGTTTCGGATCGGTAGAGTTTAAGCTGATGGAAACAGTGTCAATCGTATCTTTCAGTTCATGAGTTATATCGCGCTTATTAATAAAATTTCCGTGACCGTCCGTATTCATTCTTGTTTTGCCGCCGTTCTCTTTTATATACTTTGCAACTTGCTTAACAACATCCCATCGTATAGTCGGTTCGCCGTAACCGCAAAAAACAATTTCTTTGAAGCGAGTTGGGTCACCAATTTCTTTAATGTAAATCTCTGCTTCCGGCTCTTGAGATTTTGTCATCTTCAAACTATAGCCGTTTATAATTGCCTCACCTTTGCGGTCGCAGAAAATGCAATCAGCGTTACATCTGTTTGTTACGTTGATGTAAAGCGATTGTCCAATCTGATAAGTAAAATGTAATTCCGGTTTCATTCCAATGCCAAAAAGTTTATGAACGTTTGCTGATGTTGTTCTGCCGACATCTTCAATAGTTAGATGATGAACCTCGGCGAATTTTTTAGCAACAAATTTAATTAACGCCGGTTCGTTGCGCTCACCTCTGTGTGGAACGGGAGTCATAAACGGCGAATCGGTTTCGAGCAAAAGATTTTCTATTGCTACGCGGCTTAAGACTGTACGGATGCTTTCCATCTTCTTAAAAGTAACATTACCGGGAAAAGAAATGTAATGATGCATTTCTATCAGCTCACGTGCGTCTTCAACAGAACCGGCAAAGCAATGAAACTGTGCTCGCAATCCGGAATTTTTATAAGAACGAATAATGTTCATCACATCTTCATTTGCATCGCGGTTGTGAACTATGATAGGAAGTTTTAGTTTAAGCGCTAGTTTAATCAGATCTTTGAAAGCAGAAATTTGTTTTTCCTTGGGAGAGAAATCGTAGTAGTAATCCAAACCAATTTCGCCAATTGCTACTACTTTATTTTTCTTAGCCAGCTCTTCGAGTTTGGGAATGATTGAATTATCCCAATCTTTGGAATCGTGCGGATGAACTCCAACGGCAGCATAAATGCAATCATATTTTTCAGCGAGTTCAACTGCTTTGATCGATGTAGCAAGATCAGTTCCGGGAACGATTATGTAATCTACACCGGCATTTTTAGCGCGCTCAATTACCTGATCGAGATCGTCTTCAAAATTGGGGTAAAATAAATGTGCGTGTGTATCAATAAACATATAGCCTTTCTTTCTAATCTTTTATTTCTTGTTCTTGCTCGTGATCTTAATCTTGATCTTCTTTAAATAGCTGTAAAACCGATTAAGATCAAGAGTATGAACAAGATCAAGATTGGATTCTTATTTCTTGATTAAGCTATCTCTCCAACAACAATTCCTTTTTCGCCTATTGAAGAGGCGACTCCCAAAACTTTATCAGCATCTTTAGCATCAACAATTGCAATTAAGCCTATGCCGATATTAAATACGTGGCGCATTTCTTCATCAGAGATTTTGCCGACTTCTTGAATCAGTTTGAAGATAGGGAGAACATCCCAAGAATTCCAATCCATTTTAATTTGCAAATCTTTAGGAACAACACGCTTGGTGTTGCCGATAATTCCGCCGCCGGTGATATGTGAAAAAGCGTTTATAGAAATATTTTCTTTTAACCCAGTAATCAACTTCAAATAAGATTTATGAACACTTAGCAATTCTTCGCCAAGAGATTGATTTAGTAAATCCGGTTTATCATTAACAGAATATTTTTCCAACAAAACTTTTCTTGCAAGCGAATATCCATTTGTATGCAGTCCAGTGGAACCAAAACCAATCAACACATCTCCTTTGGCAACATTTTTCCCATCAATTACTTTGTCGCGCTCTACAAGTCCAACAATAGTTCCGGAAATATCATATTCTTCTTCAGAATAAAGGCCGGGCATTTCTGCTGTTTCGCCGCCGATTAACGCTACGCCATTTTCTTTGCATGCAATTGAAAATCCTTTTATGATCTGCTCTGCTTTATCTGGATTCAATTTTCCGAAAGCCATATAATCCATAAAATATTGGGGCACCGCGCCGCAGACAGCAATGTCATCAACACAATGATTTACTAAGTCTTGCCCAATTGTATCATGCTTGTCCATTGCAAAAGCGATTTTAAGTTTTGTGCCAACTCCATCAACACTGGAAACAAGCACCGGATTTTTCCACGCATTCAAATCAACTTGATAGAACGCGCCAAAATGCCCGATGCCGGAGAGAACATTTTTATTAAAAGTAGATTTTGCGAGAGATTTAATTCTTTCAACAGTTTCTTCACCGGCTTCAATATTAACACCGGCATTTTTATAAGTGTTTGACACAATTACCTCATAATTTCTAGGCAAATATAAGATAAACCGGAAAGAATTTGCGACTTGGCTTTTAGCATTGAAAGAATTAGTTTAAATATGAAAACTTACTCGATAGCTGTTTCAAAGGAGTTAAATTGTATTTCGAAATAATTAATGAGATTGAAGAAATAGAAATTATTGCTGTTGAAAACGGTATCAGAGAAATTGAAAGATTAAAAAGAAATTTGGTGAAGGAAGATGGAGAAAGTTAAAAGGAACTTCTTATGTGCGGTTGCAAGATGGAACAGTTGAGAAAGCTGAAATACACTGGTATGAAGCAAATGGGGTTGGTAGAAAAAATTTCAAAATAAAAAGATTGTTGAGGCAATAATGAATACACAGTTTGTAGTTTGTGTTAAAAATAAGGAAAACGAAGCATCGCTTGAGCTTAGAAAAATATACGAAGTTGTTGAAGATGCTTTCGCTAAAGAAAAAAATCTAATTAGAATAATAGATGAGTCCGGTGAGGATTACTTGTTTCCGGCAGATTACTTCGTGCCTATAACTATTCCTCAAGCGGCACAGTTTGTTTTTAACGGCATGTAATTTTTGTTCAAGTAGAGAACAGAAGAAAGAATTTGCGACTTGGCTTTTAGCATTGAAAGAATTAGTATAAATGCGAAAATAAAGCATGAAATTTCTGATTAAAGAGTTACTAGAAGATGGATAAGGGAAAACATGTTACGTATTGGTTGGATAGTTCGGAAGAAGATTGGCTTTCCGCAAAAGAAATTGCTGCAAAAAATGAACGGAAATACATGGCTTTATTTTTAGGGCATTTATCTTCCGAAAAATTACTGAAAGCACTTTACGTAAAGATTTTCGACCAAACTCCGCCGTATAAACATGATTTGGTTTTGATTGCTGAAAAGTGTAACCTAGAACTAAACGATGAAACTGTAACCGATTTGAAAATCATAAATGAATTTAATATTCAAGCGCGTTATCCGGATTATAAGAATGAATTTGCAAAACGCAGCACAACAGTTTTTGTTAACGATGAATTAAAAAGAATTGAAAGAATACGGGAATGGATAAAAAGTACAATCGCGAATACGCAATAGAAAAAGTAAAAGAGTTTGCCGCTCTATTGAAATTGAATAACATCAAGGTAGATGCGGTTTATTTGTTTGGGTCTTTTACTTCGGATAAAGAAGATCTACAATGGTCGGACATTGATGTTGCCGTTGTATCAGATGATTTTTCCGGCTTTCGTTTTGAGGATAACAAACGTTTGATTCCGCTGGCTATTAAAGTGGAACGAAGAATTGAAACGCACCCATATACCATTAAGGATTTTGAAAACTCTCCTTTTGTTCTTGATGAAATAAAGAGCAAGGGATTGAGAATGAATATTTAAGATTTTTTTGAAAGGAACTTTTTAGTAAACTAAAATAATATAACGCAGCTATTGCGTTGTTCTTATATAGAAAGCCAGCCCATCTTAAATACCAGCAACTTGAATCTGAAACTTTGCGTTTATAATCTTTGCATTATGCAAAGCAAAAAACCCGGGCAGCATCTAATCTGCAAAATTTTCCGCAGTTTAATAACTTTACGCAGTTGCAATAAAGGGTTTAAACAAGATTATCAATTATCCTCCGGAGTTTATTTTTACCGTTTACAAGCCGGGCAGTTTAGAGAAACAAAAAAAATTGTACTGCTGAAGTGAGAGAAGCCGTAAAACGGAAGAGGTGAGACGTGAGAAAAACCTTTACTATACGTCTCACTTTCCACGTTTCACTTCTCCCCTTTGACTTCTCACGTTTTCCATCTTCTATATGCAAACTCATTGCTATTCGGGAACTGTTTTAGCTAAATTTATTTGCAAAAATTTTGAGAGGTAAAATATGTTAGCGCAGGTAACTGAAAAAAGCACTAAGAGTCAAATCTTACAAGCATATGATGAAGCTCTTGCAAAATTAAAAGAGCAAAAACACGAGGATAGAAAATCTGAAAAGAAAAAAGAAGAAGAACAAAAAATTGTTAAACAGGCTTCCGAGAATTCACTTGAAAAAATAGTTAACAGCGTTGGACAGACAAAAATTGAGATAATAAATGCTTTGGATGAAGTAGGCGATAATCTTTCTTCGGAGTATAAAAAATTAGAAGGAATAAAGAGGGCGATTGAGATTGAGCAAAAATATCTTGAAGATATATACGAAATAAAAGTTGTTGCGGATACTCTTTCGGCAATGTTTTTAGCACAGAAAGAAAAGGATGCGAACTTTAAGACCGAAATGGAGAATAAAAAAACATCGTTCGAAGAAGAATTGTTACAGAAAAAATTGCAGTGGAAACTAGAACAAGATAATTATGAAAACTCCAGAAAAGAAAGAGATGTTCTATTAAAAAAGGAACGGCAAAGAGAAGAAGATGACTATAATTATAATCTTCAACTTAAGAGGAAAAAGGATTCAGACACATATTCAGAGCAAAAAGAGCTCCTTGAAAAAGAGCTTGTTGATAAAAGAACAACCGTCGAAAAAGAATTAACCGAACGTGAGAAAATCGTTGCATCAAAAGAAAAAGAATTAGCAGAGCTTAAGGCTAAAGTTGAAAACTTTTCTAAGGAATTGGAAAATGCTGTTAAAGAAACCGAAAAATCCGTTATAGAAAAAATTGAGTTTAAGTTTAGACATCAATCCGAACTTAGCCAGAAAGAAATAGAAGGAGAACGAAATTTGCATAAACAGCTTGTCCAATCACTTGAGAATAAAATCAAAGAACAGACTGAACAAATAAAGCAGCTTGTACTAAAAGTAAATGAATCCGGGCAGCAAGTTCAGACAATTGCCCTAAAAGCAATTGAATCTGCCGCAGGAGGAGTCTCGTTACAAAGAGTATTTGCAGCCGGAACAGAAAAAAATACTGAACTCAAATAAGAGGTACTTTTGGGTTGAAGCCGGTAACTGCAAAGATTAAAAATGAGTTGCCATAATAAGCACTTATGAAAGGTTCTAAAACAACATATGCAATTGTTTGTGAAAAAATAAAAGACGCTAGCTTTCCGCCGGGATATTATTATGCCCACATCCCCAGCCTTGATTTAACAACTCATGGTTTGGGCATTGAAGGCGCAGAGCAAGAGGCGAAAGATTTATTAAAACTTTGGCTGGAAGAAAAAAGCTAACGGCGAAGCAATTTCGGAAGAAGCAAAAATTTTTAATGCAAACAAAAAAAGAAATACAGATGGAAAATAAATTTTCTGTTGCAATAGATATCACTCCCACTCAGATTATTGAAGCTATAATGCGAATGAAGAAAAGTGAAAAGAAAACATTTGTAGAAGATATTCTTGCTGCCACGAGTCCGGAGTATCTTAAACGCATTGATGAAGCGCGTACAGATTTTAAAAAGGGACGTGTTTACACTCACGATGAGGTATTTAACGCAAAGTGAAATTTGAACTTATTTATACAAAAAGGGCATTTAAGGATGTTCAAAGTTTAGACCGGCGTGTGAGGATTTGAAAAAAAAAATCGCTTGAATAGTTTTCTGTTAGTCCTTTTGATCATGCGGAAAAAATTGACAAATTACTATATCGGCAGCTTTCGGTTTCGTGTGGGAGATTATTGAATTATTTTTGATGTGAGCGATGATAAAATAATTATTCTACACATTGGCCACCGTAAAGAAATTTATAGAAAGAAATAAACTTCGATACTTGCATTTCATTTTTCACGTTTTTCATTCTTTCCTTCACGTTTCACTTTTCCCTTTGATCTCCAATCTCTTCAAAGCAACTTTTCCCGCTTTTTAATAACTTTGCGCCGTTGCAATAAAGGATATATGCCAGATTATCAGTTAAAAGACAGAGAAAAGGCGATTCTGCGGTTTGTGATTCATCAGTTTATTCTTACCGCAAATCCGGTTGGCTCGCGTAATGTTTCCAAAAAATTTGATTTGGGACTTTCGCCGGCTTCCATCCGCAATGTAATGGCGGATTTGGAAGAACTAGGTCTACTAGGTCATCCGCATACTTCTGCGGGAAGAACTCCAACTGATAAAGGCTACAGAATGTATGTGGATTCACTAATGGATCCGCCGCTAATAGATGCAAAAGCAAAGCAAATTGTTGATATGAATCTGATTTCGGGTCAATCGGAAACCGAGGATCTGCTGCGAGTTACTTCTGCAATTTTAAGTGATCTTACAAATCAGCTAGCTATGGTAACTTATCCAAAATTTGAGCAAGCGGTTCTGGAGAAGATTCAAATTGTCCAACTTTCATCCACAAGAATTTTGGTGGTAGTAAGCGTTCAGTCCGGAATGATTCGCACAATCACTTTGGAAATAGACGCCGAAGTTAATGAGGCTCAGATTGTTTCCATCCAGCAATTATTGAACGAACGGCTTTGCGGTTTGCGCTTCTCGGAAATTCGTAGCTCGCTAGAAGAAAGAGTTAAAGACGTTTCAACAGAAGCTTACCGGCCGATCATTCGTGTTTTTCTGGACAGCGTAGATAAAATTTTTACAGATGCCAGTACGGAAAAAACAATTATTGCCGGAACCAAGAACATGCTTAATCAGCCGGAGTTTGTGGATCATGAAAAATTTCAGAGCGTGATTGAGCTGGTTGAGAACAAAGATATTATTATTCATGTTCTAGATAGTAACAAAAGCTCGCAAGAGAACGATCTTGCAATACGCATCGGGCAAGAAAATATAGATGAAAAATTAACCGAATACAGCATGATTACAAAAGAATATCAAGTTGGCGGACTTACAGGAACACTTGGAATAATGGGGCCAAAGCGAATGGATTATTCTAAAATTATTGCCGCTGTTGTTTACATTGCAGAGCAACTTGGGCAAGAACTTACGAAACAGAGATAAACTTTATTTACGGAGATTTAACAAACAATGGAAGAAATGAAAGACCAAAACGATTTAACAAACCAAGAAGATAATTCAATACCAATAGAAAGAGTTGAAGCTGATAAAGAGCCTGCACAAGTTCAACTTAGTGAATTAGAACAAAAGGAGTCAGAACTGAAAGCCGCAAAAGAAAAAATTAGTGAATTGGAAAAGCAAACGGCTGAGTTGAAAGACTCGTTATTGAGAAAAGTTGCCGAGTTTGAAAATTACAAGCGCAGAAATGAAAACGACCAGATGAATCTTTTGAAATACGCCGCAGAGCCGTTTATTAAAAGTGTGCTTTCGGTTTACGATGATCTCGAACGCTCGCTTTCTCATATTGATGATGCTAATAGTTTTGAATCGACAAAAAAAGGTTTGCAGCTGGTATTTGATAAGTTTAACAAAACACTTGATACTCAAGGCGTAAAAAAGATTGAAGCAAAAGGAGAGCCGTTCGATGTTCATTTTCACGAAGCATTAATGCAGCAGCCGGTTGAAGGTGTAGCTCCGCATACTGTGTTAGATGTGATTGAGCCGGGCTATCTTTATAAAGATAAAGTTATTCGTCACGCTAAAGTTATTGTAAGCGCGGAATTAGCTTCGCCGGAAAATGAAAATTCAAATCAAGAAGGGTAAGAAATAATGGCTAAGCGCGATTATTATGAAATTTTAGGTGTTGGAAAAAATGCTTCTGCCGATGAACTGAAGAAAGCTTATAGAAAACTTGCAATGCAGTTTCATCCGGACCGTAATCAAGGCGATAAAGAAGCGGAAGAAAAATTTAAGGAAGCAGCGGAAGCTTACGAAGTATTGAGCAACGCTGATAAAAAAGCAAAGTATGATCGTTACGGACATAGCGGATTGCGTGGCGGCGAAGATTTCCATAGTTATCAAAACGTAAATGATATATTCAGTAATTTCTCCGATATATTCGGCGGAGCGTTCGGCGGCTCATCAATTTTTGATGAATTCTTCGGAGGTGGTTCCAGTGGAAGATCACGTCAGCGAAGTCAAGGCCAGCCCGGTGCTGATTTAAAAATCACGCTAAAACTTTCTCTTGAGGAAATTGCTGCCGGAACAACGAAGAAAGTAAAAATTAAAAAATATAATAAGTGTACAACTTGCAGTGGAACCGGTGCTAAGAGTTCTTCGGCATTTAAAACATGCTCGGCTTGTAACGGGACCGGAGAAATTAGACAAGTATCCCGTTCAATTTTTGGGCAGTTTGTAAATATTGCTCCTTGCAACAATTGTAATGGAACCGGAAAAATTATTGGCGAGCCTTGCACAACTTGCAAAGGTGATGGCAGATCTCAAGATGAATCCACAATTAAAATTTCTGTGCCGGCCGGTGTAATGGATGGTAATTACATGACGCTTCGCGGTGAAGGAAATGCCGGCAAGCAAGGGGGACCAGCCGGAGATATTATTGTAATCTTCGAAGAAATTCCGCACATTTATTTTACTCGGGATGGCGATAATGTTATTTATGATTTATATATCAGTTATACTGAAGCGGTTCTTGGAACTGAGGTTGAAGTTCCAACTTTGAACGGAAAGGCCAAGTTGAAGATTGAAGCCGGAACTCCAGCCGGGAAATACTTAAAGATGCGTGAAAAAGGAATTCAACATCTCAACAGTCATGGTGCCGGAGATCAGCTTGTGAGAATCAATATACATGTACCGAAGAATGTTTCTACTAAAGAGAAAGAGATGCTTAAAGAATTGGAAAAGATGCCCAACATGCAGCCGGGTAAATAAATTTTTTAATGTTCTTTTATTGCTGACGAGGTCAAATAGAAACCGCATCCGTTAATAATTAAAACGGCTTGCTGGAATTAATTCTTTCATTTCAAAAACATCCCATTTATCTATCACGGGGGGAAAATGCGAAAGTGGATTGAAGAAATTTCGTTCAAAATTGGTTTTACAAAAACTGAAATAAAAATAATTCTTTTTTTGCTCTGTGCTTTTCTCCTGGGCTTGCTAGTAAAGCAGTTTAAGGACGCTAGTAACGACTCAAGCTATCTTGAGTTTGATTATTCTTTGCAAGATAGTTTGTTTAATGCAGCAGTTGGCAATGTTGATTTGGAAGATCCGGTTACTGTTGATACACTAGAAAAAAAAGTTACTTCTAAAAAAGGACTTTTGGCTTTTGGAACAAGCAAAACGGGTAATGCCGAAATTCCTAAGAAGAAAAGTTCGCCTAAAGCTATCAACATAAATGCAGCCGAAATTGCAGAGCTTACGTCGCTTCCGGGAATTGGATTAAAAACTGCTCAAAACATAATTGCTTTCAGAAAAGAAAAAGGTAATTTTGCTAAGGCTGAACAACTCTTGAGAATAAAAGGAATAGGCAGCACCAAACTAGCTAAGATTCGAGAGTATATTAAATTCGAGTAAGAAAAGAGGAACTGTGTTTAACAATCATGCGGGAATAAATCTTACAGATGCAAAGATGCAAGTTGTGGAAATCAACTCCCGCGATGATTCGTTTTATCTTGAAACAGTTGACCAAATTTACCACGTAGAACACTTCTCGCCAGATCTTTCCGAAGATAAATTAATTGGAGTACTACAAAGCTCAATAGATAAATTAAATAAGCGCAAGCAAATCCAATCTAAAAATGTTTCGTTCTCGTTACCGAACAATTTTTTCAAGATATTCGAAATTCCTTTCGATGACTCTCTCGTTAAGAAGGATTTAATCGAGCATTTCCGCTGGGAGCTTTCGGTTCTTTATCCCGATTGTAACAGCGAGGACTTTTTTCTTCAGCATATAGAAATTAATAAGAGCGCAATAATTAAAGAAAGAAAAGCAATTGTAATTGCAATTGACCGAAGACATGTCTTTACGCTAAACAAATTTTGCGAAAAAAATAGTTTGCAGCTCAAGTTTATCGATAATGTTCACTTAGCTTCAAATGCATTCCTTTATTTGGAAAAACCGATCATTGATAATGAGATTTCTTTAAGCATTTATATCGATCAAAAGTATTCTTCTGTTTCTGCAATGGACGGAGTTCATCCTTTCTATTTCAAAATCCTTGATCCTTCTTCGAATAATATATTTGTTGAGCTTACGGAAACTATAAAGAAGATGGAAGATTTTAATCTTTCGCTAAATGATTTTAAGAGAGTTCTGCTTTACGGACAAGATATTACTGAAGAGTTTGAACACAAGACTAAAAACTTTTTTGGTTTGCCGTTAAAGAAAGTTAATCCGTTTGAGCGCTTAAAAGCTGATGAAATAATTCAGAACAATCCATTTTATAAAATAAAATTCAATTCATTTACTGCTGCAGCCGGAATTGCAATCCGAATAATCTAATGAGAATAATAGCCGGAAAATTTAAGGGGAGAACAGTAAAATTTCCAAAGTCAAATCTTGTTCGTCCAACAACGGATAAAACTAAAGAATCACTTTTTAATTATCTCGTTCATTCAATGGATTTTGATGGAATAAAAGTCTGCGATATATACGCCGGTTCCGGTTCGCTTGGTCTTGAAGCATTAAGCCGTGGTGCAGGCAAGGTTCACTTCATCGAAAAAGATTTTCATGTTTCTAAAATGCTGGAGGAGAATATTGTTTCTCTTGATGCGAAAGAAGACTGCAAAATATTCCGGATGGAAGCTGTAAAGTTTTCTAAGATGAGTGAACATGATACCTACGATTTAATTTTAGCCGATCCGCCATTCTTCAAGTATGATATTCATAATGCGATGAAAAATCTTCTGGAAAGAAACTACTTGAATGAAGATGGTCTTGTTATAGTCGAGCGATCAATCCAAACAAAAAAGGAAGATGAAGAAGCGTTTGGAATTGAAGCGTTTAAAAAAATAGGCGACAGTTTAATATACCAGTTTGAAAAAAGTGCTTCCGAGAATTAATATTTCTTTAATTGTCTGAAGTTATGCATATTATAATTTCTTAGTGTCTTTGTGGCTTGGTGGCAAAAGAAAAGGCAAGAAATTAAGCCACAAAAGCACGAAGTCACTAACTTTAACTAAGTAAAATTCATGAAGGTGAACTCATGCGTAACATCAGTTGATGTGATTTTTGTAAAAGTATTATATTTCACAGCACACAAAAATTGGAATTGATATGAAGAAGGTAATTTATCCCGGAACATTCGATCCGGTAACAAACGGACATATTGATATAGTAAAACGTGCGGTTGATTTGTTTGATGAAATTGTTGTAACGGTTGCAAAGAATCCTACCAAGACACAAGTTTTCTCCGTGGAAGAAAGAGTTGAGATGCTTACCGAAGTTATGAAAGAATTCCCGACAGTAAAAGTGGATTCATTCAACGGCTTGGTTGTTGATCACGCGCGTGCGCTTGGCGCTGTTGGTATTATTCGTGGTTTGCGTGCTGTGAGCGATTTCGAATATGAATTCCAAATGGCGTTGATGAATAGAAAACTTGCCGAAGATATATCAACTATTCTGCTAATGCCTCATGCAAGATATACCTACTTGAACTCTACTATCGTTAGAAATTTAGCGGCGTTTCATGGCGATGTTTCCGGATTTGTTCCGGAAATAGTTGAAGCTAAGTTGAAAGAGAAATTTCCGAAACCGGAATAGAGCTATTCCAATCTGAATGGAAAAGTGATAACAACTGATTGAGAAGTTTTCGGTTGCGATCCGCTAATCGGTTCAAAGCGCCAGAGTTTTAATGCTTCAATAGAAACTTGTTCTAAACGGCTGTCGGCTTTTTTCAAAACTGTAATATTGCCAACACTTCCATCCGCCAAAATAGAGAAGCGAAGTTTAACATCAATTTCTTTGTAAACACCTTCGGGATATTTTGGAATTATGTAATTATAAATTTTTCTAATGCGTCCTCCCCAATCAATTCCAAATCCGTCGCCAAGACCATCGCCAAAACCATTTCCGTTGCCGTTGCCAATTCCGCTTCCTGTGCCTCGTCCGTTTCCAATTCCTTTACCATCCGGATTGTTGCCGGCTGTTGGCCTAACTACATCAGAAACTTTTGCCGGTTTAATTTTTTCCGGCTTTTCTGTTGTAGTGGAAGCAATTTTATCTTCATTGTCGTTAGTCTTAGTGGTTACTTCCGGAACGTCAACATCTTGTTTGTCTTTATCTTTTTCCTCAATAGCGGGTTCGTTAACTGTACTTCCAACATCCATCATAGAAAACTCTTTATCCATTGGACCGAAGCCGCCGGAACCGCCGCCCGGTTCACCGAATCGGATTTCGACTAAATCGTCTTGCGAACTCATTGCGCTTAAAAGTAAAAAGATTGCAAGCACTAATGCGTGAAATCCGATTGAGATTAGCGTAGAAGTTTTTTCGATATTTAATTTTTTAGAGATCAATTCTTAGTCATTCTTCTTTGTAGCGCCAATCAAAAATTTTGTTACGCCGATTTTTTTCAATTCATCCAAGAGCTTTATAAAATTTCCGTGGAAAACTTCTTTGTCTGCTTTGATTACAACTCCTTGAGTTGGATTGCTCTGAATTTTCATCTGAATCTGAATCATAAGTTCTTGCATAGTTAAGTAACGACCATTCATATAAAGTTTATTAGCTGAATCAAGAAACACTTCAACGTTTTTATCGTTTACCGATTCCGCTGTTGATGCTTCCGGCAGTTTTACTTTTAATGCGCCAACAACAAGAAACGGACTGGCAATCATAAAAATTAATAGAAGCACAAGAACCACATCGGTAAACGGCGTAATATTTATTTCCGAAAATTCTTTTTCGTCAATTCTGTAGCGGCGCATTATGCGGCTCCATTCTTAAGTAGATAAAGGACTTCTTTAATTTCTGTTTCCATAGCGGGAATGCTCTGCTTAATCCGCTTCATGAAAGAGTTATAAAAAATTACTGACGGAACAGCCACTAAAATACCGGCAGCAGTAGAAATCAAAGCTTCCGAAATTCCGCTCATTACAGTTAAGTAGCTTGAGGCTTCATTAACAGAAAGTCCTTCGAATGAACGAATAATTCCGAGCACAGTTCCAAACAAACCGATGAAAGGAGAAATGTTTCCTAACGTTCCAAGAATGCTAACACCTTTTTCCAGCTTAACTAATTCTTGATCCATCTTCGAAAAAGAAAGATCCATAAGCTCCTCTTTTTTATAACTTGAATTATTAAGCATATATAGAAAAACTGCTGCTAGAGGAGCCGGAATATTGAAACCCATTCTCTTTACATTACCAACTTTGCAAACATGAAGAGCCATCTTAAAATTTTTCTCGCTGATCGCTTCTTTTACTTTAAGTGAAAGCTCTTCCAGATTCTTCGGGTCCAATGCCTTAAGCGTAATCCATTTTTCTACAATTAATTTCAAAGAGAGGATTGAACACATAATTAGAATAACTAAAGTAAAACCTCCGTGTGTAAGCAATTCCATAAAACCGTAATTGAACATATTAATAACCTTTATCAGTGAGTTAACAAATTGTTGTACTAAATAAAGCCATGTTTGTTTCTTCTTAAACCTTCATGGCAAAATTAAACATTTCTATGTGGATTTTTACGGTACTAATGGTTCTCCTTAAATAAAAAAGCCCAACTTTAAATTGGGCTTTAGTAAAAAAATAAAAAAACTCGCTAATTCTTTTTCAATTTTGAGTTCCAATAATGGAATGCAGGCAAGCCAATCAAAACTAAACCAAGTCCAATAAAGGAATCGCGCGGGTTTTCAATTAAAGTATTAACAACCAAATAAGTTGAAAAGATTATAAAAATTATTGGTGTGTAAGGGTAACCCCAAGCTTTGTATGGACGGGCGAGGTCCGGTTTATTTTTTCTAAGAAGAATAACAGCAGCAGCAGCCATTGCATAAAAAATCCAAGAAGCGAAAACCACATAAGTGATTAACTGTTCAAACGTTCCGGTTAGTACTAAGAGGCTTGCCCAAATACCTTGTAAAACTAAAGATTGCACAGGTGTTCCAAATTTTGGATGCACAAGCGCCAAACGTTTAAAGAATAAATTTTCGCGTGACATTGCGTAATAAATTCTCGCCGGAGCTAAAACTAATCCGTTGTTGCATCCCAGTGTTGATATGATTACTGCGATTGCCGCTAAAGCCGCGCCGGTGGTTCCAACAACAACTGTCATCATATCGGAAAGAACTAAAGTTGATTGAGAAATTTTATCGATTGATAATGTTGACATATAGGCGAGATTCACAGTAACATAAATAACAATAACCAGTACAGTCGAAATTATTAACGCGCGAGGAATGTTCTTCTGCGGTTCCTTAACTTCCCCGGCAACAAAAGTAGTTTGAATCCATCCATCATACGCCCAAAGCACGGCTACTAATGCTAAGCCAAAAGGGCCCGCCATGTTGGCGAGCGGAATTTCTCCTAAACTGCCGGAAGCAAAATTTGCAATCGATCCATAAAAAATTCCAAGAACTGCTACTATTGCTAGAGTTCCAATTTTAATAAGCGTTAAAACATTTTGAACAATAGCTCCGGATTTAACGCCAAGACTATTAATCATTGTTAAAACTAAAATCGAAATGATAGCGACACTATTTATTCCTAAAGTTGAGAGAGGAACAAAGTAGCCGAGATATGTTGCAAAACCAACCGCTACGGCAGAGATTGATGCTGTTCTAATAACAGCAAATGCCGACCAGCCGTATAGGAATCCCCACAATGGCCCGTAAGCTTCCTTTAGATAAACATACAATCCGCCGGCATTTGGATACATTGTTCCAAGTTCGGCAATTGATAACGCGCCGAACAAACTAACAATTCCGCCGATTATCCAAGCTGCAATTGACCAAGATGGAGAATGAACAAATAATGCAATGCTTGCCGGAACTAGAAATATTCCGGAGCCGATCATGCTGCCTACGCTGATCATTGTTGTATCGAGAAGATTAAACTCCCGCTTAAGTTCAGTGGTTTGTGCTTTAACAGAATCAGCCATACTATTTCCTTATCTGATGGTGAGATGGAATACAACATAAGAAATAATGAACAAAAAATTCAGTTGAAGTTCTTGGCGCCTTTGCGAGATAATATCTTGGTTAAGATAAAAGAGAAACTTTCTCGCAGAGGCGCTAAGACGCGAAGGCATAAAAAAAGCGAGAAGTATTTTTTTACTTCCCGCTTCTTAATTCCGACTTCTGATTTCTTATTTTCTCATTAGTCTCTTCTAACCTACATCTCTTTTTCTGCTTCTAAAACCTTGTCTTTTACGAATAAGCCTTTACCAAGATGAAGATTGCTTAAGTATACAACTCCATCTTCTTCATGTGGCGCACCATAAACAGAGTGGCAAGATTTTAATCCACCAAGCCATTTTCTTATATCGGTTATATAAACTAAATCGCCAGGTTCGGCGGCCATTTTATGCATATCTTTTTTCGAAAATCTAAGTTCGTCTTTTTCACTTTCAACTATTTTGAAAGTAACCTTTACTTTCTCTCCTTCACGTTCATTAAGTTTACCGCCCTTAAACCACTCTTTGGATTTGTGAATAGACCAAACTGTTAAACCAGCTGTCTGAGCCTCGGCATCATACTTAACATAGTAGGTAGTAATGAAAGCAACAATTAAACTCATTACTAAAGTTAGAGGCAGTAACAAACCAAGAGGTGCAAAATTAAGCTTCAATATTGCGTTGAGTATATCATAACCAGTAACTACGGCACTGAAAGCAATAAGTGTGTACATGATAACTGACGGATTTGTCATTTTCTTTACAATATGAGCGTAATGCTTTAATTGATGTTGAAGCAGTGTTATTATAATAGCAATACCTGTACAGACAATTAAGTTATAAAGCGCTGCCATATATGTGTAAGGATGTTTCGGATCGAACGGAGTTCCATGAGCAATAGGTCCAATTAATTCACTTGGAAATCTATTGCCCAAGAGCATGAGCGATATACCTCCAATTACAGTAGTAATCAATCCGGCCGGAGTAAATTTTTTCCAAAATGCGCCAAAGAATATTGCAATCATTAATGGCGGCGTAAGTGTAGCATGGAAAAATGCATGTGCTTGGTAAACCGTTGGAAATGAATTGAAAGCATATACCGCAAAAATTCCTAACAATGTAAATGCTACTGTAGCTATTCTGGCTACGTTCATTGCTCTAGCTTCATCGGTTGGATCATCGCGTTTTACTTTTTTAAGCCAAATTCTAATTGGCTTATCAACATCGTTAACCCAGATTGCCGCCGTTGCGTTTAACAAACCGCTAACAGTTGACATTAACGCGGCTGCAATTGCTGCAATAACAAATCCAAAAACTCCAGGTCCAACCAAAATATGAGAAATGTAAACGAAGATTCCATCCGGGCTAACATTAGCAGGCAAAGCACTCGGGTTCTGAACTGAGATTGCTTTAGCAACCCAGCCTCCGCCGCCAACCACAATTGCAGAAATTGGAAGCATGAATAAAATATTTACTGTTGCGGCCTTTCTTCCCTCGTGAACATTTTTGGTTGCCATGAAACGCATAATCAAACCCATGTTCATGAAAAGGAAGCCGACCGAACCGGCTATTGCGTCTTCCCAAAACGCACCAATGGAATTAAACTCCGCTGGAGAATTAAATCCCGCAAAAGGTAGTTTCCAAGATTGCGGAAGAAAATCCCAAAATGGTCCCCAACCCCCAAGATAATTTACACCAAGAATGAATATTAAAAATCCGGCAAAAAGCAGCATCAATCCCTGTACAAGGTCAGTAAAGATAACGGCTGTTTGACCGCCAAACGTAATGTAAACTCCGGTTACAAAAGCTGTAACCCAAATTAATCCCATAAGCGTTACATGAATTTCTACTCCCAAAATTGTAAAAGATTCCGGCATTAAAGGCATAATAGCTTTTCCCATAGTTAGAAAACCAATGCCTACATAGCCAACCAGATACATCAACTGTAAAATCGTAACAAAAAATCTTGCTGAAGGAGAAAAGCGGCGTTCAAAATATTCGGGAATAGAGCGGATTCTTGAGTAAACAATAATTGGAAGCCATCCAAATAAAAAAAATGGAACGAAGAACCAATCATTCATATAAGACATTGATGATGAAAAGCCGTACTTAAAGCCCATTGCAGAGTATTTAACAAAACTGTGGCTGCTGATTCCGGTTGCAACTATTGACATAGCAATCAACCACCAGGTAAATCTTCTTCCGCCAAAGAAAAAGTCGTTAGTATCCTTATTGTATTTGGCAAAGTAAGTTCCAAATAACAACATGGCTATCATATAAATAACCAATACAATCCAATCTAATTGACTACCGATGTTTAGTGCTTGATCCATAATCCTCTCACAAATAAAGTGCAGCAATAATTAAAATAGCATGTATTACTGCGTAGTAGATATACCCAGCAATCATCACTTTCCACCAGAATCTGTCTTTTTTAAGTCGCATATCAATGGACTTGGCTTTTCTAATCAAAACCATTCCGGCTAGAAAAAACAAACCTCCGCCTACGTATAGGTAAATGAATGGAAGCCATGAGTTAAAAAAGGTTGGCATATGAAAATCCTAAAAAGTTCGCGCCAAAGTTAGGTTAGAGAGTTAAGCCAAGCAAATGAATTTTTGATTAAAATCGGTATAAAATGAAGCCCAAAGACCTTCTGAAATAATAATTTATCCATCTATATAAATTGCATTTAAGACGGTGTTAGTCTAAATTTAGCGCCTAAAATTTTAGGTATTTCTAAAGCGGAGGTTGTTTTTTATGGGTATGATGCTCAAAATGAGGAGTATGGCTCCATGGTTTATGCTCACAGTTGGTGGTTTGTTCGTTCTTTTCATGGTTCTCTCAGATTCCAGAGTGTTAGATTTTGCCAGAGGGCAAGCTCAGAATGTTGGATCGGTTGACGGAGAAGATATCAGTTATCAAGATTATTCTGCGATGGTTGAACAAGCTAGAAAAAATCAAGAGCAGTCGACCGGGCAGCAAATAAATGAAGAGCAAATGGATTACTTCAGAGATCAAGTATGGGACCAAATGGTTACCCTAAAATTGATTGATAAAAAAATTAAAGAGTTCGGTATTGAAGTTTCTGATTTAGAAGTAAGAGATGCAATTCTTGGATCTAATCCTCCCGAAATGCTCAAGAGACAATTTACAGATTCAACCGGTGTTTTTAACCGCCAAGCTTACGAAACGGCAATGCGCGATCCGCGTAATAAGCAGATTGTTATTGGTGTTGAACAGCAGATCAAACAGCAGCTGACACAACAGAAACTACAGAACTATTTGTTTGCTTCAATTGGAGCTACAGAATCAGAAGCTTATGATCAGTTTGTAAAGCAGAATATTAAGATGAAGGCTGACTATGTTAAGATAGATGCAAGCTTAGTTCCGGATTCTGAAATTAAAGTTGCCGATGCCGACTTGAAAAAATATTATGATGAACACGCTGAAGACTATAAAGTAGTAAACCAGAGAAAGATTAAGTATATAATGTTCCGCCGTCAAGCTTCCGAAGGCGATTCATCAATGATAAAAAATAGTTTAGATGAAGTAGTTAAGAAATTAAAAGGTGATACTGCATCTTTCAAGAGTTATGTACAAAGTTATTCGGAACAGCCATACAGAAAAGATACAGTTGGTTTAGCTTCTTTACCAACCGAAGCACGTGATCTCTTAGTTAGAGGAAATCCGGGAGATATTATTGGACCGGTTGCTACTTTTGAAGGTTATGTTGTTTACAAATTAGTAAACAAAACCAGCGCAAAGACAGAACAAGTAAGAGCTTCCCATATTCTTGTTCGTTTAACCGGAAACGATGCTGAAGACAAGAAAAAAATTGATGCTATTTACGATGAAGTTGCTAAAGGAGCTGACTTTGCTTCAGTAGCAAGAACTAAATCTCAAGACGGAAGCGCACCGCAAGGTGGAGATCTTGGATGGTTTGGAAAAGGTCAAATGGTTAAACCATTTGAAGATGCATGTTTTGGCGGAAAGATTGGTGTTGTTCAGAAGCCGATTAAAACTCAATTTGGTTATCATATTATTAAAGTAACCGGAAGATCGAGCCAAGATTTTGTAGTAGAAAAAATTGTAAACAAAATTCAAATTTCCGCTACTACATCAGAAAAAGTTTATCAAGACGCTGCCGATTTTGCATACGTAGCCAAAGAAAACGGATTCGATTCGGAAGCAAAAGTCATGAAGTATGAAGTTATGGATACTCCTCCTTTCAACGAGGAAGCTGCAGCTATTGCCGGTTTAGGTATTAATCGTGCACTAGTAAAATGGGCATTCGAAAGCAGTACCGGCGATATCAGTGATGTATATAAATTTCCGGCCGGTTATGCGGTAGCAATGGTTGCGGAAGAAATTAAACCGGGCATGAAACCGTTTGAAGAAGTAAAAGATATTATTAAGAGCGCTGTTACTTCTCAGAAGAAACTTGAAAAAGCAATGGCAATTGCTAAGCAAATCAGAAATCAGATTGGCGATAACGGTGATGGAAATGCAGCAAAGACAGTTTTTGCTTCTGCTGTAGTTGATACAACGAATGAATTCACAACTGCCGGAACAATTGGTACATTAGGACGCGAATTTGCTTTCAGTGAAGCTTCTTATAAGGCGGATTTGAATAAGTGGACTCAGCCGGTTAAGGGAAGAACAAATTCATTCTTGATCAAAGTTAAAACAAGAAGCATGTTCGATCAGAATGCTTACGCAGCTGCTAAAGAAGGAATCAAAAAAGAATTAGTTCAGAACAAGAAAAACATCTATCTATCTCAATGGCTTGAACAACTTAAGAAGACTTCGGACATAGTTGACAATAGATATATGTTCTATAGATAATAAATTACATCTTGCTATGACAAAGAACCCCGCCATAAGAGCGGGGTTCTTTGTTTTTAGGAAGATTTTTTTTGAGTAGAAAGTTAAAAAGCGTTGTTTAGGTTTAGAGCAAACTGGCCGGTAAAGGTAGAATAGTTCAACGTTACTTTGGAAAGAGGGCTTTTAATTTTCTTATAATCGTTTGCTGCCAATACTCCGGAAATATATCTTGAAACTAATTTTGTTCCATCCTTTAATTCAACCAGAATATCAATACTGCCGCTTGTTATGGAAGCTGTGGCGAAAGAAATTTTAATTGAATCAGAAACTACTTGAAGATTGTATACATCTTTTTTAGTGTAGTCCTTTGCGACTATACTGTAACTAAAAGATTCGGCAGTAGAATTTGTGGCAATTACCGGCGGAACAGTTTCCTCAAGATCAAGCAACGTTTCACCCTCTTTGTTACATGAACTGAATAAACAAACCGAAAGAAAAATTACCGTAATCAAACCCAAATACTTTTTCATATTAGCTCCTAAAAAGCGGGATAGAATTATCTATCCCGCTTAAAATAAATTACTTTACAACAGATAAGCGCTTTGGTCCGGCGTTAATTACTTCTTGAGAACAACCTTTCTCAAACAGTTTAAAATTCTCGTTGAAGCGTGCGGCTAATGCATCATACTTCTTCCAGTATTCATCTTTGTTGCCCCAAGAAGCTTCCGGATACAAAACGTCTTCCTGAACATCGGGACAAGTCATCGGAACTTCGTAGCCAAACAATTTATCTTTTCTGTATTTAACATCATCTAGTTTACCATCCAAAGCCGCGTTGAGAAGATTGCGCGTATGGCGGATGCTGATTCGTTTGCCGACACCAAATCTTCCGCCAACCCAACCGGTATTTACAAGCCATACATTAGCGTCATTCTTCAGAATTCTTTGCTTCAGCATTTCGGAATAATCGAATGGATGACGCACCATAAAAGGTCCGCCGAAACATGCAGAAAAAGTTATTTGCGGTTCAATACCTAAACCAATCTCCGTTCCGGCAATTTTAGAAGTGTATCCGCTGATGAAATGATACTGAGCTTGTTCCGGGTTTAAACGAGCGATTGGTGGCATAACGCCGGAAGCATCGCACGTTAAGAAAATTACATTCTTAGGATGAGTGCGAACATATCCTTCTTTAATAACATTAGGAATGAACTCGATTGGATAAGAAGCGCGGGTATTTTCTGTTATGGAATCATCATCAAGATCAATACTTCTTGTTACCGGATCGAAAACAACATTCTCTAATATTGTTCCGAAGCGCTTGGTGGTTGCAAATATTTGCGGCTCATGATCTGAAGAAAGACGAATTACTTTAGCATAACATCCGGCTTCAAAGTTAAATACACCTTGAGAGCTCCAGCCATGTTCATCATCACCGATAAGTTTGCGTTTTGGATCTGCGGATAAAGTTGTTTTACCGGTACCGCTTAATCCGAAGAAGAGAGCAACATCGCCGCTATCGCCAACGTTAGCGGAACAGTGCATTGGCAGTACGTCTTGATACGTAAGCAAGAAATTCAATACAGTGAATACTGATTTTTTGATTTCGCCGGCGTAAAGTGTATTTGCAATTATTGCTGTTCGCTGATCGAAGTTTAGAATAATTCCGGTATCGCTTCTTGTGCCATCAGCAATTGGATCGAGCTTGAATCCCGGTACGGCAATTACTGTAAACTCCGGGATAAAGTTTTTTAATTCTTCTTTGTTTGGAGTTGTAATAAACATATTTCTAGCAAATAAACTATGCCAAGCTTTTTCCGTAATAATGCGAACCGGCATTTTATAATCCGGATCTGCGCCGGCGTAGCAATCCTGAACAAACAATTCTTCGCCTTGAGCCCATGCGTGAAATCTTCCAACAAGCTGAGACCATTTTTCGTGTGCGTATGGACGATTATAGTTTCCCCACCAAATATCTTTCTTAGTGGATTCTTCTTGAACAATAAATTTATCGGAAGCGGCGCGGGCTGTATGTTTGCCTGTATTAACTATTAACGCACCTTCTTTTGCAAGCTTTCCTTCATTTCTAAAAATTATTTCTTCGTATAGAGCTTCGTGAGGAAGATTCCAATACACACGGTCAAGATTCGTGATGCCTTGATTCTTCAATCTGAAATCTGAGGCTAGCTCCATTGCTTGCTTTGTTGCCGGTGTAAAAAATTCTAGATATTTGCTCATGACCAATCCCTCACTAATTTGCGGTCGCCAATATAAAGTTCGTTAGGTGAGTTGGGATCAAGTGCCCATTTCATTCTTTCAATTCCTTCCGTAATATCTTTAATCGTTCCGCAATAGCTAATGCGCAAGTGACCATCCAAACCAAATTCTTTGCCTGGAACTGTCAGCACCATAACTTTATCAATTAAGTATTGAGAAAGTTTCTGTGAATCTTTTTCGTAAGCGGAGAAATCTGCAAAAAGATAGAACGTTCCATCCGGTACGGTAACTTTAACACCTTCAAATGAGCGAAGTTGTTCAACCAAAACATTACGATTGTTTTCAAGTGTAACACGTAAACCTTCAACACCGGATTGGATTCCGTTTAGCGCGCCAACTGCGGCTTTCTGTAGAAGAACGGATGGGCCGGAAGTTTGATGTCCTTGAATATTAGCCATTGCTTCAATTAATTTTTTGTTCCCAACCGCCCAGCCAATTCTGAATCCAGTCATAGCATATTGTTTAGAAACGCCGTTGATGATTAGAAGTTTTGATTCTTCAACAGATTTCTTAGTATAGTCGTAAGCGCTAATTGGTTTACGTCCATCAAAAACTAAGCGATGATAAATATCATCCATGATTAAATAAATTCCTTTGCGTTCGCAGAAGTCTACGATGTCAGAAATGAAATCTTCCGAATACATAGCTCCGGAAGGATTGTTTGGACTATTGATGATAATTGCTTTTGTGTATGTGCCTACACGCATTTCAATGTCTTTTAAGCGGGGATAGAAAGTTCCATCTTCGGGTAATACCGGAACCGGAATTGCGCCGACAAGCTTTGCCATATCGGGATAACTAACCCAATAAGGAGCGGGGAATAAAACTTCTTCTTGCGGATTTAGAATAGCTTGCAACGCAACCATAATTGATTGCTTAGCACCGCTGCTTGCAATAACATTTTCCGGATTAACTTTTCTGTGGTAGTATTCTTCAGTATAGCGTATGATTGATTTTTTTAATTCCGGAATTCCATCAGCCGGCGCGTAACGAACTTCGCCGCTGTTTAACATATTCACTGCTGAAAGAAGAGCATCCATAGGAGCTCTGCTTTTTGGTTCACCTCCGCCAAGATGAATTACCGGATCCCCCTTCTCTCTTAAGATTGCAGCTTTTTCGTTAAGGGCTAGTGTTGGTGAAGCTTTGATCGATTTTGCGATAAGACTTAAGCTCATAAAGAACCTATAGAATATTTATAAATAGAATATTAGTGTCTTAAACTTATTGGCTTAAGTTCTGATTCGCAAGAAAATTTTGTAGAGTGATAGACTGAAAATGTGCCTAAGTTCATGAGAGCCAAAGTGCCGGAGCTAAGAAAGCTTATTCCAGAATTAAATACAAATTTTAACTAATCATTTTTTTTGCTTAGTTACTTAGGAACTCAGCTACTCAGTCACTCTTGTACTTAGGCACTTTCTAGTTTAGTCACTTTCCTTAAACATTTTAGAAATGTAGTTTAACAAATCTTTCTTTTCGAAAGGCTTGCCTAAAAATCCGTTAAATCCGGCAGCTTGGAATCTTCTTCTATTAGTTTCCGAAACATATCCGGTTAGTGCTATGGCTGGAATTTTAGCGTATGTTTCCATCAACCGAATTTGTTTAAGAACTTCCATTCCATCCATTCCATGTCCCAAGCTAATATCTACCAAAAGTAAATCGAACATGACTTTTTGAGCGGCTTTGACAGCAGAGTTTCCATCGCGAACAGCAGTAACTTCTCCGGTTTTGGCGAGGAAACGCTCAACAACTTCTATATTTAATGGATTATCTTCAACCAAAAGAATCTTCATAATTTGATTAGCAGAATCGGCATTAGCATTTTTATTTATCATGACAGGTTCGGGCATTTCTTTTTCTTGAGGAATTTCGTGCAGAATTGGAACATGAATTGTAAAAGTTGAACCAACTTCATATTCGCTTTCGAATGTTATAAATCCGTTTAAATTATGCGACATTCGCTTTGCTAAACTTAAACCAAGCCCCAATCCCTCAAAGTCTCTACGAACTCCTTCGCTAATCTGTCTGAATTCTTTGAATAGAGTTTTTTGCTCTTCTTTTTTAATGCCGATTCCGGTATCAATAATATTGATAACAGCATACTCTGCTTCTTCTTTAACTATTGGGTTCGCAAGCTGGATTGTAATTCCACCTTTTGATGTAAACTTTATTGCGTTTTCTATTAAGTGAGTTGCAATTCGAAGCAGCCAGCCTTCATCGCAATAAGTAGATTGTGCTTCTGCTGTCTGATCAACTTCTATTGTTAGATTCTTTGCTTCAGCTCTATCAATAAATAACAATCTTAATTCCTTACAGAAGAACGCAAGATCAATAAGAGAGTTTTTCAGTGTTATGTCACCCATTTCAAGCTCAGTTAGCGAAAGTATTTCGGTGAACGTGCTCGATAATCGCTGAGTGGATTTGATAATTTTTTCGAGCATCTCTTTGCCTTCTTCTTCAGCAATGTAATCTTTAAGCAACTGTGAAAAACCAAGTATACCATTTAATGGTGTTCTTAACTCGTGAGACATATTTGCAAGCAGCGAGAATTTTACTTTGTAAGCGTGTTCGGCTTCCTCTTTCACAATTTGCATTTCATCGTCAATTTTTTTGCGCTCGGTAGTGTCTTCTTTAATTGCAACAAAGTGAGTGATTTTACCGGTGCTGTTTTTTATTGGCGAGATAGTTGTGAATTCCCAATAGAGCTCACCCGTTTTTTTCTTGTTCTGGAATTCACCTCTCCATTCGTTTCCGGAAAGAATGGTTGCCCACATTTCTTTGTAAAATGATTCGCTTTGCGTGCCGGATTTCAGAATTCTTGGTGTCTGGCCGATCACTTCTTCGATTACATAGCCGGTTGTTTCTATAAATTTTGGATTAACGTATTCAATAATTCCGTGATAATTAGTAATAATTACAGACGCCGAGTTTTGTTCAACTGCTCTAGAAAGCTTGCGCAGTTCTTCGGTCTTCGATTTTATTTCTGTTATATCCCTAATTATCAATTGATAGGCGAGAGAATTATTGAGATAAAATGGAACTGAGACTATTTCAACGTCTAAAACTGTACCATCCATGCGAAGAATTCTTTCTTCAGCTGGCGGAAGAGGCTTCATAGAAATTGCTGCTGATTTAATCCTTTCTATTGCAAAGGTTTTGTAATCCGGATGCATAAAGTCCAGTACATTCCTATCCATTATATCGTGTATAGAGTTAGCACCAATTAATGTAATCGCCATTGGATTAGCGTAAGCAATTTTTCCGTTCTGATGAATTATTATCGCGTTAGGAGAATACTCAACAACGTGACGGAATCTTTCCTGACTTTCCTTAAGCTGTCTTTCAGATAGCTTTCTGTCAGTAACATCACGCGCAACTGATTGAATGGCGCGTACCCCGAAAAAATCAATAGCCGATGCAGTTGACTCTATGTAAGCAAGCGTCCCATCGTTTTTAATTATTTTGTACTCGGCATAAGGTATTTGCTCGGCTCTGCCTTCATGCAAAATCGACATTCTTTGCTGTACAAGATCTATAGAATCCGGATGAAGATAATCTACCAGTTTTTTGCTTTTTAATAATTCAAAACTTGGAACGCCTACCAATTCAAGAGTTGCACGGTTGGCAAATAGAAACTCTCCATTGCGATGAACAAAGATCGCTTCGGGAGAAAGTTCCACTATTTTGCGGTATCGTTCTTCACTTTCCTGTATTTGTTTCTGCGTTTCTTTGCGCTCAGTAATATCGCTTATTGAATGAACTGCCCCGTTAAGGCGACCAGCTTCGTTAAAAATTGGGTCGGCAGTAACTAGGAACCAATTATTGCCCAGCTGATATTCCATACTTTCACGTTGAAGTGAAATTTTCATTCTTTGTACCGGACATTCATT
Source organism: Ignavibacteriota bacterium (assembly GCA_043807765.1). Lineage (GTDB taxonomy): Bacteria > Bacteroidota > Ignavibacteria > Ignavibacteriales > Melioribacteraceae > Stygiobacter. Next base: position 97,461 of record JAZDFQ010000045.1, on the reverse strand, counting down.
AATCGGTTTTGTGCTGCCATGTACAATTTCAAAACAGTGTTTGCCTATTACCTGATCTATAGGTTTTCCAAGAATCTTCTCGGTGGTCATGTTTGCTCTAATTACAACCGAGTTAAGATCAACAAGCCAAACAGCGTCTGATACTGAGTCGAAAGTTGTTTGCCATTGTCTTGCAGCTTTAATCAGCTCTTCTTCAAATCTCTTTTGCGAGGTAACATCGTAAGCAATTCCGGATACTCCTTCAACTCTTCCCTCTTTATTAAAAAGTGGTGTGTAGGAAATATCGAAAACAATTTCTCCAATAGTCGATATCTCTCTTGTTTCAATTCCCTTTAGTGCATTCTTGAGCGCTTTAGTTATTTCAGCATGTTCCTTATATACGTCTAATGCAGATTTTCCAACGACGTCGCTCGGTTTCAAGCCAATCAGTTTCAAGCCGTTGCCTTCGGAAAGTGTGAAGATGCCGTTTTTGTCGAGGCCAAAAACTATAATTGGCGAAGTCTCTATAAGAAATCGAAGTCTAATTTCGCTCTCAAATAGTTTTGCTTGTGCGTTTTTTTTCTCTGTTATATCGTGAGCAACAACTAAAATTGCTTGCTCTCCGTAATATGTTATTGGAATTGCTGATGCTTCAACGTCAATAAGAGTTTTATCATGGCAGTAATATTTTAATTCCATTAGCGAAGCAGAAACATGTTGTTCGTTAACTGCTTTTAGCCTTGTTTTAGTAATATTCAAATAATCCGGGTGCATGTAGTCGTAAAGGTTTTTACCGATTATATCTGAAGGGCTCTCGGCTCTAAACATTTTAACGCACGCTTCATTTGCAAATAGTACTTTTCCATTTTGGTGAACAAAAAGTGCAAATGGAGAGGAGTCTATAAGTTTTCTGTAGCGCTCTTCACTTTCTCTTAATGCATCCTGAGCAATTATTTTTTGAGTTACATCTCTGTAGGCGATAACCACACCTCCATCTTCTGTTGGAAGTGGTGCCGCTGTAACGCTTATCCACGTAACTTCATTGTTATATTTAACAATACCCATTTCAACATCGCTAACAATCTTTTTTTCCCGTAATGCACGCACGCTGGCAAACTCTTCTCGCGGCATCAGAGAGCCATCCTTGCTAATGATTTTCCAGTTTTCGGCATCTATAGTCTTTTGTTTTAGCTCCTCTTGCGTTACTCCAAACAATCGTTCAGAAGCCTCGTTTGATTCTATTATTTTTCCATTTTTATCTGATACAGTTATTCCAAGTGGAAACACGTTAAACAATACTTTATATTTTTCAAGTGTAGATTTTAGGTCGGACTCAGCTTTTTTCTTTGCAGTAATGTCTCTAGTAATTCCAAAAGTGCCCATAATTTCGCCTTTAGAATTTCTCCAAGGCATTTTTGTTGTATAGGCCCAGTGTTCTTCTTTATCAAAAAACTCTTTCTCGTCTTTGCCAAGAATAGGAATGCCGGTTTTAATTATTCTTTGTTCATCGTTAAATGTATCTTGTGCGTGTTCTTCATCGTAAATATCGAAATCACCTTTTCCAATTATCTGGCTTAGGGAAGTAAAGTTAAAACGCTTTAGGTAGGACTTGCTAACTGATATAAATTTGCTATTCAAATCCTTGAAGTAAATTAAATCCGGAACGTTTTCCAACATTTGATCAATTAAATATTGTTGCTGCGCGCGCGTTTCCTCCGCAATCTTCCAGTCATGAATATCTTGAGTAACACCATGCAATTTAATTGTCTTTCCGGCCTCATCTTTTTCGGTTTTAAACCAAATTGTAATCCACCGCCAATTACCATCACCAAGTAAAATTCTTGCATCGAATTCATATTCGAAATTTTCATCTGAAGACTCTATCGCTTTTTGAATTGCGGTAGTAACAAGATTATAATCTTCCGGATGAACGAATCTTTGCGCGAACTCTTGAGCGTTCATTTCATAACTACCAACAGAATCAACTGTTGTTTTATGTATTGAATAATAATGATCGTTAAATAAAAATTTTCCGGTCGAAATTTTGTATTCCCAATGACCAAGCTTAGCCATTTCCAGCGCTTTGGCGTTTTTTTCGCTCCAAATTTTATAAGCTTTTTCTGTCTCAATTCGCTTGGTTATATCCCGGATCGCTGCAATATGAACGGCTCTATCATGGTAATTAAAAAACCTTCCCGTTATTTCTACCGAAAATAGTGTTCCATCCTTCTTTTTATGAATTCTTAAAGGAATGTTAACGACAGTGTTTGGTGCTATTGGAGTAGAAGTTGTGACTTTTCTAGTTTGAGCTGGCTCACCCGATAAGTCGGTGTTGCGCATTTGCAGCAGTTCAGCTTTGCTATAACCGTACATAAGTTCTGTAGCGCTGTTTGCTTCAAGTATGTTTCCGGTTTCGTTATCGATTAATACTATTGCATCAGATTCTGATTCGTAAAGCTGTCTGTATTTTTTTTCGCTTTCAATTATTTCTGCTTCGGCTTCTTTTCTTTTAGTGATATCTCTATCGGCACTTAAATAAAATGATTCACCATCAATAATAATTTTCTTCGAGTTAACCTCAACCGGAAAGATAGCTCCATCTTTACGTTGATGAACTGTTTCGAAAACCAAACTTCCAATATCGTTAAGTAAGTTAATCCGGTTGATGTTGTCTTGATCGGAAGTATGAGGGGAAATTATCTGGATGTTTTGATGAAGAAGTTCATGCTTCTCATATCCCAGCATTTCGCAAGCACGTTGATTAATGTATATAATGTTTGCTCTACTATCTACTAAAAATATCGAATCACTAGCACCATTCAACAAATTTGCTTGCAATTCTATATACTTCTCGCGTGCTCGCTCATTAGTAATATCTCTTAAGCGGCCAAGATACCGTATAGTCTTTCCAGAGGCTCCCCTCAGTGTAACACCGTTTTCTTCCAAGGTAACATAGTATCCGTTCTTATGCTTAAAGCGGAAAATGTGCTGGATGTTGAAGGAATGGCTAAGTGCTTCTTCCTCTTTTAAAAGAAATGCTTCTAAATCGTCGGGATGAATTAGTGCTCTCCACTCCTCCCTAGTTAGCTTTTGGTATTCTTCCTTTTCATATCCCAGAATACTTTCAATTGCGCCGTCACGGTGTATTACGTTTTTCTCTAAATCGAAATCATAAATTATGTCGCCGGTTTGCTCGCTGATAATTCTAAATCTATTCTCCGAATCTGCCAGTGCCTCATAAATTTTCTGTCTTTCTATTTCCGTTGCGGCACGCGCAGAAAATATTACCAACAGCTTTTTAATGTAGGAATATCTTACAAAAGGTTTTTTACTCATTACTGCCAGTAATCCAAGCGGTTTACCATCGGTTGCAAACAATGGAGCTCCGGCATAACCTTCTATTAAATTCTCTTTAAGAATAAGATCATTGGGGAACATCTTGGCAACTTGACTTGGATAAATACGAAAGTCCTTAGCGTAAACATTTTCGCATGGTGTTCCGGAAAGTTCATATGAAAAATTTTCAATTATTTGGCCCGAGTCATATGCTGCTATAGTTTCTAGCCGGGAATTATCTACGTTGGCGGCAAAATCAATGAATGCTATATCTGCATCTACAGCTTTAGCTAAATTTTCTACCAATGAATTAAAAAACTCTTGTCCGGTCTTGTTGGAGATTCCTTCTGCTATTTGGTCAATTAATTTTTGCGATTTCTTTTGCTCAGTTATATCAATGAATTGTCCTAGTTGAACACCAATTGGGCAGCCTTCATGAAGAATATTTGATATCTGGACAATTAAATGCTTTACCTCTCCGGATTTAACAGTTACATCAGTCGCGAAATGCTGCGATTGCATGTTCTTATCCATCGCGTCGTATGTTGCTTTACGAACTTTTGCTCTTTGTACTTCTTGCGGAAATAATTTTTTGAGCCATTCTTCAACATTTGGAAGTTCTTCGTGAGTAAAACCCAAAAGATTTTCGGCAGCTTTGTTATAGTTAAGGCACAAACCGTTCTGAGCTAATGTGGCAGCGGCTATTTCGGAATGTTCAAAGATATTCCACAAATGCTTGTACTCAGATTCGCGAAGTTTCTTGTCAAGATTTTTTGCAATATCACCAAGAATCCGTTCGTTTTCTCTTACTTGGTTTTCAGCAGCCGTTCTAATGCTCACTTCGTGCTTTAAATTTTGTACTGCATTATCTAGCTGGGCTGTTCTTTCTTCAATCCTATGTTCTAATTGATTATTAAACTCAAGTAGGTCAAGCTCGATTTTCTTTTTTTCCGTTACGTCTCGTGTAGCACCGTAATACTTTACTACTCGTTTTTCTTTTTTATCGTAAACCGGTTTGAATGTTCCGAGATGCCAAGAAATGTCTCCATTGGTGTTTATAAGTCTGAATTCAACAGTTACGGATTTGTTTTGATAAATAGATCTATTTACTTCTGAAATAATTGCGAGATCATCTTTGTGAAAATATTTTTTCCAAACGCTCTTCTTTAATAAATTCTGAAACCGGAAACCCGTTTTCTCTTTGAATCCTTCGGAAACCCAATCTAGTTTTTTTGAATTATCCGGGTTTATGATAACACAAAAAACAAAATCAGAAGTAATTTCGGAGAGAATCTTGAATCGTTCTGCCAATAAAGCTGTATTAGATTTATCTTTTGGTGAATTCTTAAAATTTGGGTTGCTCTTCGCCTTCTTTGTGCCGGAGAAGGCGTTTGTTTTTTTGCCAACAGGGCTTTTAGTTTTTGCCTTAATCTTATCTTTTACTTTTGAAGACGTGGCCGTTTTTTTTCTCATTACTAATTCTTTTCTATTTTTTAGGAATACTAAAGCTAAAAGTGCTGCCTACATTAACTGTACTTTCCACCCAAAATTTACCATCATGCTTTTCAACAAACTCTTTACAAAGCACTAAACCGAGGCCGGAACCTCCTTCGTCGCGAGTTCCTCTTCTTACAAAATGAGAGTCGATACGGAACAATTTGCTTAAATCTTCTTTCTCGATACCAATTCCGCTATCATTCACAGAAATAATCAAGTCTTTATCCGTAGTTAATGCGCGAATAAAAATCGAACCCTCATCCGTAGTAAATTTTATTGCATTTGAAACCAAGTTTCTAACTATAGTGCTAAACATATTCCTATCGTAAAAAGCGTAGATGCTTTTATCGCACACAAAGGAGAGTATAATATTTTTTTTCTCAATTGCCGTCTTGAATGGAACAAGAATTTCTTCGATGTCATCTTTAGGATTATTTTCTTCCGGTTTATATTCCATTACTCCGCGTTGCAAGCGGCTCCATGCTAGAAGATCGTCCAGTAAAGCAAATTGCATTTTAAGTCCATTGTGTAGTTTCTTTTCATACAAAATTCTTTCCTCTATTGATAAATCCTCTTCATCTATTAATATGGATGTAATGCCCAACAGGCCTTGGAATGGCGAGCGTAAATCGTGTGCGATGATTGATAAAAACTTATCCTTCATTAAATTAGTTTCGCGCAGTTGTTGTTCGGAAGCAATTAATTTTTGCTCTGCCCATTTACCCTCCGTAATGTCTTCTATGGTCCCCTCGTAGTATAAAATATTCCCATTGGTATCGCGAACAACATTTGCGTTTTCTCTAATGTGAATTAACGATTCATCTTTCCGCTTCATTGAAAATTCAACGCCAATTAATTTTCCGTTTTTCTCCAAATCTTTAACAAACTCTTTTCTGGAATAACCGGATGCATATATTTGATTTCCAATATCGAGTGAGGATAATTCTTCGAATGAAGAATAACCGAGCATTTTTATTAACGCGGGATTAGCAATGAGAATTTTGCCATCAGGTGTAGTTCTGAATATTCCTATTGGGGCACTTTCGTAAATATTTCTAAATCGCTCTTCACTTTCCTTAAGTTTTTTTTCGGCTTTGTTTCTGTCGGAAATGTCTCTTCCGATGGCAATTATAACATCTTTACCATTATATCTTCCTCGGTTGATGATTACGCTTTTGGGAAAAATTTCTCCGTTTTTGCGTAAGCCGTAAAAATCAAATTGATTTACTTTCCCGGTTCTAAATGTCTCTGTAAGATATTCATCAACCTTGGCCAAATCATTCATCCCTTTAGGGGAAAGATATGCCGGCGTTTTATTCACCAACTCTTCTCGGGTATAGCCATACATCTTCTCTGCGCCGTTATTAATATTAACGAAGTAACCATTTTCATCTAAAATATAAATAGCATCACTTATTGTGTTGAAAAGTTCTCTGTAACTTTCTTCCCGTTCACGTAAATTCAACTCAACTTTTTTACGTTCAGTAACATCTCTTACTATCGAAATAATAACTTCTTTGTTCGTCCAAACACTTTTTCTTAGTGAAATCTCAACGTCGAATGAGGATCCGCTGATTGGTCTTTTGGCTTTCCATTCTAAAACTAAGTTGGAGCCTTTCGAAACACTTTTCCAAATATCTTCCAGCCTGGTTATTTGATCTGCTGTATCTGCGCTCAAATCCTTTATGTTGGAATGGGTTATCTGGTGGTAAGATGTTTCGTATAGTTCAAGAGCCCGTTCGTTAGCTTCAATTATATTGCCGTTAATATCATGCAAAATCACGGCATCATAAATGTTTTTGAAAAGTGTTTTAAAGTTATTTTCAGATACAGCAAGAGATTGTTCAACAGACTTTTGTCCAGTCATATCAGTGGAAACGGCAATAAGTACTTCTTGCCCGAAGTAAGTTCCTTTGCTTACGGTAACATGTTTCGGAAAGATTTCCCCATTCTTCCTTTGTCCCCAAAACTCGAATGATGAAGGACCTTTCCCGGAATAAGTAGCTTCTAAGTATTTGCTAATTTGTTGTAAGTCATTCAATCCCGGTGCCGAGAGGAACTCGGGAGTATTACCAATAAACTCCGATCTATTGTAACCATACATGGTTTCGGCTCCTTGATTAACATCAAGAAAGCGTCCCATTTGATCTTGAATATAGATAGCATTCTGTACAGAATTGAACAAACCTTTAAAGCTTTCTTCGCTACTTTTTAAAATATCTTGAAAGTGGTGTGATTCCGTAACGTCTGTAGTTACCTCTATTCGCGCCGTTATTCCTTTGTATATAATGTTCTGGGCGCGGATATCAACATAAATTATTGAACCATCTTTTTTTATATGCCGCCAATCTTTTGTAAAAGTTGGTAAGTTATCCGCAAGGGCTTTCTTTGCTATCCTATCAATTCTGTCCCATTCTTCTCTAGGGGAAATATCTTTTATTGTCATGGTACGGAATTCTTTTTGAGAATAACCATAGAATCTTTGGGCAGACTTGTTCACAGAAATAAACCGAAGAGTTTCTAAATTATAAATAAACATGTGATGGGGATTATCGTGGAATAAGGATCTATAATAAGTTTCTTTGGAAACAAGTTCTTGCTCTATTCGCAGTTTCTCGGTAATATCTCTTTGAATACCAAACAACCCGGTGATATGATTCTTCTCGTTCTTAAAGAGAAAATAATTGCCCTCGATCCAAATCTGGGAGCCATTGGTTTTCCTTTCATCAGTAATAATTGTTGTATGCCCTAATTCGAGGATTTTTTGGCAGACTTCCATTCCGTGCTGCGGATTGTGAATAAAAAAATCGGCCGGGGATAGTCCAACAATTTCAGATTCCTTTGCTTCATACTGTTCTAAAAATGCTTGGTTTACTCTCGTTACTTTTTGATCATTATAAAATTGCAGCAAAGCTAAATCTCTATTGGTGGATTTTTCCCAATCCAAAGGACTCGCCATTTCCATCAAGAAGAAACCGTCAAGAGACTGAGTAAAGAAAGCTTCCAGTAAACCTTCGCTTTTCTGAAAAGATTTCTTTTTTAAATTTACCGCACTTTTTGCCGGCACATTTATTTTTTTTGTCTCGCCTTTCTTACTCGATTTCATTTAATCTCTCTTAAGATTCGGCTGCAATGGATACTTCATCGCCAAGTATTTTATTTAGTACTTCCTTCTTAAACTGTTCAGAATCATCTGTTTTTTTTATTATTCCATCAAAAGCAAAAACTTTTAACGAAACAGCTTTTAGATCTGTAACGATCAAGAAAATAGATGTTTCGTCTTCGTGGGCAATCTCGCGAATCTTTTGTGTTATAATTCTTTTATCCAGCAATCCAATCTTATCGCTCACTACAATATAGCGCGGGGAAAACCTTGTAAAAATAGAAAAGGCTTCAGTCCCGTTTTTCGAATCTTGAATAATAAATTTATCGTCAAGCAGCTTATGAAATAGCTCTCTGGCCTTATTATCGTTTTCTACAAGAAGTAATCTGGGCGAGCCAAAATTACCTTTAAGACCAGCATCTAAATTTGTTGAATTCTTTCTGCTAATCATTCTCGCGATGATACGATTTATCCGCTTTACAGTTTCATTTACCTCGATTGGTTTTAATAGATAATCACAAATTCCCTTTTCTAAAAGGGACGCAACCATTTCTTTATCATTCATGGCGGTAATAACAACCACCGGAATATTCCGCAAGAGGGGATTTGACTTGAGCAAGCTTAGCAGTTCATTTCCATCCATAATTGGCATCGTAATATCCAGCAGTATAATGCTTGGTGTTTCAGATTTCAAAATATTCAACGCAGTCTCGCCATTTTCAGCTTCAATAACAACACATGCAAAATTCTTTTTGAGAATAGCTTTTAACAGAGCTCTTGCTGCTTCATCGTCTTCTATAATTAAAAAATTTAGCACTGAAAATCCTTTATGCTTTTATAGAATTATTATTTCTTAAAGTAAAACTGAATGTGCTTCCTTTTCCCAACTCACTTTCTGCCCATATGTTCCCGTTGTGCAGCTTTACAAACTCTTTGCTTAACATCAACCCCAGCCCGGTTCCTTTTTCTTTTGCTGTTCCGGGTGTTGTCAAAGTAATATTACTATCAAGTAATAATTTAATGTTTTCTTCAGTTATTCCAACGCCGTTATCTGTTATCGAGATTTTTACATACTCATCAAATTTTGTTGAACTAACACATATTTGACCGCCGAGATTAGTAAACTTTATTGCGTTACTTGTTATATTCAAAATTATTGATTGTAGCATGTTTTCATCTGCGTAGCACAGAAGGTCGGTTTGAATGTTGTTGATTAGTTTAATTTGCTTGCTTAATGCCATTGCACTTAGAAGTCTGAAAATCTTATCTACTATTAAATAAAGGTGTGTTTCATTTGGCTCAAATGCAATTTTTCCGCTTTGTATTCTAGACCATTCCAGCAAATTGTTTAACAATGAATTTGTAGTTCTCGCAATTTCGCCAATGTATCCGGCAAATTCTTTAATTTCTTCTTTAGAAAGTACATCACATTCTTCGTTTAAGATTTCAGAGTAATTCATAAGTCCATTTATAGGAGCGCGTAAATCGTGACCGATAATAGAGAAAAATTTGTCCTTTGTTGCATTAAGTTGCTTAAGCTCCTCAGTGAATTTTAATACTTGCTGTTCGGCAATTTTTTGCTGAGTCACGTCTCTCAAAATCATAAGAGCTTCATCATAACTGCGTATTGCAAATCTGGCTTCAAAAAACTTCTGGGTCCCAAGCAAATTGTATTCAAAGTCGAAAGATTTAGTTTCGCCGGTTTCCAAAACTTCGTTTATGAATTGTACTGTTTTATCGGCTACGGCAGGTTCAAAAATTTCATCAAGAGTAAGAATTGTAGAACTATTTTTTTTAGAAAATAATTGATGGAAATTGTTTTTGGATTCAACAATCTCCCCATTCTTTGAAACTATCAAAATATAATCGGGTATCGCTTTTAGAACAGAGTAGTCGCTTGATTTAATATCTTGGAAAAGTCGTTCTATTAAACTTTTATCAGAAACATCTTCTACAACACAATCGTAATAAATAGAATCGGAATCTGTGGTCACTTCGTGCCCAAACTCTCTAAACAGTTTTTTCTGATTGTTCTTCGTTGTCCATTTATATTCATAAAATGTTTTTTGTGAATCTTTAATAAATGAGTTTAGTCTCTGAGGATCGAAGCACATTTTAAGAGCGTATGAGCCCTTTATACCATTCTGGAGATCGGCAATACTCTCGAAGCCAAGAAGTTGAAGCATGTATTTGTTAACAAATACTAAATTGCCCAATTTGTCTACCCGAAAAACTCCAAAACCAAAGTTATCGAGTGAATATGTGTTGCTAAGTTCGATATGTTCAAAATATGCATGCATTAATTTATAGTTGTTAGTTTGTTTCTTCGTCTGGTTCAACCCACATTGGCAGAATGAAACTGAATTTTGTTCCTATCTTAAGTTCGCTTTCAACTTTTATGGTGCCACCTTGGCGTTCAATCATTTCTTTGCAGAGAATTACTCCAAGTCCGGTTCCTTTCTCATGTTCTGTTCCAAGAGTTGTATAATTTGCGTCAATCCGGAAAATCTTTTCCAGCACTTCCGGACTCATGCCTACGCCGGTGTCCTTAATTGCAATTTCATGGAATACATTTACCTGCTTAGATGAAATTGAAATCTCACCTCCGCGCGGTGTAAACTTTATCGCGTTACTCAACAAATTTTCTAGAATAGAGTTTAACATTCTCTCATCTGCATTTACGAACGGATCTTCAAGAACTTCGTTATGAATTTTTATTTCTTTTCTTTCGGCATTTGCAGAAACTAGACTTGCAGCATATAGAATGCTTTCATACAGTTGAGTCTTTACCGGATGGCACTTCATCTTTCCGGTTTGAAGCCGTGACCAGTCCAGTAAGTTCTCAATTAGTTTAAAAGTATTTTTAGATAATGTATCCAGCGAAGTAATAAACTCTTTCATTTCTTGTTTGTCCAGTAATTCGAATTCTTCTACAAGTAATGTCGAATATCCCATGATTCCGGCGAATGGGCTTTTAAGATCATGTGCTATTATCGAAAAGAATTTGTCTTTTTCAGCATTTAATTCTTTCTGAATACGCTCCGACTCTTCTAATTGCGAACTCAGATTTACTAATTCTGCGGATTGTTCTTCCATTAAATCTCTTTCGTACTTCAATTCTTCTATTAAATCTTCGTTTCTTTGTAATGTGGCTTTTGCTTCGCTTATATCTCTTACTATTTCTAAGATTTCTCCATCTTCTAAAAATTGTTTTGTTATCTCAGCTAGTAATCGAGTCTGATCTTTACGAAGGAAGATGCATTCTGTCCGGTAAAGAGTAGTTTCTCCTCCCGACCTAAATGGTTGTTCTGTGTTTGTTTCCACAACGAAGTCTTGCAAAGACTTATTTAACAACTCTTGTTCTGAGTAACCAAGTAGTTTGAGTCCAGCCAAATTTGCATTAATAATTCTGCAAGAGGAATCTGATATAAACTCTGCTTCTGCTACTTGTTGAAAGGCCGCGATTATAGATTCGCACTTTAGAACTTGTTCTTTGTTAGCCTCTTTCTTTTTAGTAAATACAAAAGCAAAAAATATTACAAGCATAAATGCGGTTGTTCCAAAGAACAGAACATTGGAAATCTGCACAATTCCAATCGAAAAGGTCGAACCCATCACTACAATCATAAATAGCAACGCATAAAAAACAATCATCGAACGAATCCAAACATATTTTTTAGGTAAGCTTTCTCGAAGAGACATTTCTACCGGAAAAATCCGGTAGGCTTTCTTGCTGGTTTTAAGTGAGGATGACAAAGGAGTACTCCACTTTTTATAAGTTAGGTTCTAGATGCGCAAATCGAATGCCACTTAGCGTTGTCGTTATAAGTAATAGATAGATTCGCTTCTTGATAAAAGGCGGCAATTGGGTTCAAAAACAGAGAAAAGCAGCATTCAACTTTTGGTTTATTATAACTAGCTGAAATAAACTGCACAATTTTAAGACCATGCATAATATTAGCCATTGAAATTTTCAAAAATGCTTTCGATAATTGATTTGAGAATGGAATAGAATTTGTTTCTTCTTATTAGAATTTGGAGTAAATGATGATACTTGTTAGCGTAAATACAAAAGGTGGATTATGCCACGTTAGTATTACTCGTAATAAAAAAACGATAAAACTGACTAAAGAAATTAATACACTAAAGAGAGCAAATCTTGCTGTGTTTAAAATTATTGCAAAGGGATTACTCTTACTATTCAAGCCTATTCCTTATTATCAGAACAAGATTTGATCGCGCGCGAGAACCTCCTAAATCAGCGCGTATCAACTTCAAAATTCTGTTCAAATTCATTTTAAAATTATTAATCTAAACTTTCTAAGACTCATTTCGATTATACTAATGTAAAAATTTATCAAAGAGTGGAGAGAATATGAGTACAGTAGCTCAAGCGAAAAACGAATCAAACGAACTACTCCAGTTGGTCAGCTTTAAGATTGCAAACGAAGAGTTTGGAGTTGACATTTTGAATGTTCAAGAAATTAATAAAATGACACAGATAACAAAAGTGCCAAACGCACCGGAATTTGTTGAAGGCGTGATTAATCTTCGTGGAAGAGTGATTCCAATAATCGATTTAAGGACAAGATTAAAATTAGAAAAGAAAGAACATGATAAAGACACTAGAATTATTGTTGTAGAAATTGTTGGTAAGACAGTCGGGTTTATTGTTGATGCAGTGAAGGAAGTACTAAGAATTCCGATGAACATTACAGAAGCACCGCCGGAAATTGTAACTGGCGTGGATTCTGAATTCATACGGGCAGTTGGTAAACTTGAAGATAGGTTGCTTATCCTGATTGATCTTGAAAAGGTTCTCAACTCGGAAGAACATGTGAATTTACAAGCGGTTTCATAATAGAATAAAATAGAATTCTAATATGCTGCATCGTAAGGTGTAGCGGAATTTTATTAACCTAAAATGATGAGGAAACAAATGAATTGGTTCTTGAACAAAAACATTCGATTTAAATTATTGGCTGGCATTTCTCTGGCTTCATTTATTACTCTTGTAGTTGCTTATGTAGGTTGGGGTGGATTGATAGATGCTGAAGCTGGTGCAGAAGATTTATATCAAAACAGACTTCTTTCGATTGAACGAGTCTCTCATGTTGAGTCTCAGCTCATATTTGCAACATTGAATGCTGAAAAAGTTGTTAACGCTCCTACACCTCAAGACGCACAAGACCACTTAGAAAAAGTAAAAATTGCGCTTGCACAGGTCGATAAATCATGGAAGGAATATACCAGCGGAAATTTGACCGACGAAGAAAAAACGCATGTTAAAAAAATTGAAGAAAACTATAAGGCATATAAATCCAACTTAGATGCGGCAATGAGTTTCATGTCGATGGGGGCTATGGATGAGGTTAAAGTTATGCTGGGCGGCGATATTGAAACTTATTACGGAAAAGTTCAAGCATCAGTTGAAGAATTAACTCTATTAAACCAAAAATATGCAGAAGAAACTAATCTTTCTATCGAGAGTGAAGGATCGGCGGATAGATCTAAATTAATTGTTTTTACTGCTATCGGGATACTGCTATCGTTAGGTTTTGGATTTTGGTTAGCCAATAAAATTGGCGCTCCTCTAAAAAAATTAGCAGAGACTGCCGATAAACTGGCACTTGGAGATGTAGATATTTCCATAGAATCTAAGACAAAAGATGAAGTTGGAACTCTTCAGAAATCATTTGGGCTGATGATTGAAGGAATAAAAGAAAAAGTTGCAGCCGCAGAAAAACTTGCCGCGGGTGATTTAACTGTTCAAATAAATGTAAGATCGGATGAAGATGCGCTTTCCAAATCTATGCAGAAAGTCGTTGAATCGCTCAGAGGACTTGAGGCAGAGACAGTAGCATTAAGCAAAGCTGCTGTTGAAGGAAAACTTTCCACTAGAGGCAACGCAAGTAAGTATTCCGGTGGTTACAAAGAAATAATTACTGGTGTTAACGAAACTCTGGATGCCGTTGTTGCACCGCTTCAAGAATCCAGCGAAGTTCTAAACAAAATGGCGGAAGGTGATCTTACGGCTAGAATGGTTGGAACTTACAGCGGAGATTATCAAATAATCAAAGATAACATCAATCACTTAGGAAATTCCTTTAATAATGCGTTAAGCGATGTAAGCGCAGCAATCCAAGCAACCGCCAGTGCAAGCAGCCAAATATCTTCTTCAGCAGAAGAAATGGCCGCCGGTGCTCAAGAGCAAAGCTCGCAAACTTCCGAAGTTGCAAGCGCTGTAGATGAAATGACTAAAACAATTATGGATACTACCCAGAATGCATCCAATGCATCTCAAACAGCTAAACATGCCGGAACTATTGCTAAGGAAGGCGGTAAGGTTGTTAACGAAACAATTCAAGGAATGAACCGGATTGCTTCAGTTGTAAAACAATCTGCCGAAACAGTTCAGCAACTTGGAAAGAGCAGCGATCAGATTGGCGAAATTGTTCAAGTAATTGATGATATTGCCGACCAAACAAATTTACTTGCATTGAACGCTGCAATTGAAGCGGCACGTGCCGGTGAACAAGGAAGAGGATTTGCAGTTGTTGCGGATGAAGTACGTAAACTTGCTGAACGTACCACTAAGGCAACAAAAGAAATTGCTACAATGATTAAACAAATACAGCAAGACACTTCCGAAGCAGTGATATCAATGACTTCCGGAACATTGGAAGTTGATAAAGGAAGAGAACTAGCCGATGAAGCCGGAAAATCTCTTGCTCAAATTATAACAGGCGCACAAGAAGTAGTTGATATTGTTACTCAAGTTGCTGCTGCAAGCGAAGAGCAATCCAGCGCTGCAGAACAAATAAGTAAAAATCTGGAAGCAATAAATCATGTTACAAACGAAAGCGCAACAGGCATACAGCAAATTGCAAGAGCGTCTGAAGACTTAAATAGACTGACAATTAATCTTCAAGAACTTATCTCAAGATTTAAAATTGGTGATAGCTCCAATCAACTCTATGGATCTAATTATAACCAGCTGGCTGCCCACTCCAGCGGAAAGCTTATTAATAATTAAAATGAATTAGGGAGACGGTAAGTCTCCCTTTTTTTGTTTACTCCAGATAACCAACAACCCTAACAACAAATAGTTGCCGTTCCCAACTTCCCAATTAAAAACAAAAACGTTTTACCCGATAATTACGATGTAATAGACTTTGTATTCATTTAAATAGTAATTGCTAATTAAATAGGGGAAGAGATGTATCGTTCAATTTCAAAAAAAGTAGCCGCAATTGTTGCCGCGTCGTTATCCCTAACTCTGGCTTTAATGCTAATCATCTTAGTTACAAATCAAAAAAGTTCTAAGCTAGATGCTGCGGGTCAAGAAAATCACAATCTAAGTCAAGTAATTATTAACTCAATATCCTTCGCTATGGCACAGGGTGCAACCGATGTTGAACCATACATAGAAAAAGTTAAAACAACCAAGAACCTTGCTGAACTGAGGGTAACTCCTACAAATAAAATTACAGCTGAATCTGAATCCAAAATGGATAAGGATGAACTAGCTGTCCTCAATTCGAAAAAAGCGCTTACTCTTTCAGAAACTTTTCATAATTTTTCTGTATTGCGAACAATAGAACCAATCCTTTCTGATGAAACATGTAATAGCTGCCATAACTCATCAACGGGTGAACCTCTTGCAATTGTAAGTGTTAGGTATTCATTAGAAGAAGCATATTCGGATTTAGCCGGCCAACGCTGGATTGCCATTATTCTTGCCTTTCTAACGATTGTTGTAACTCTTGTAAGCGGATTAATCTTTATAAGGAAATATGTTGATACACCGCTCAAAAATTTAACAAATGCTGCAACTAAAATGGTGGAGGGTGATTACGATGTAAAGCTTGATATAACAAGCGATGATGAATTGGGGACGCTTACTAAAACATTCATTACAATGAAAGAAAAAGTACAATTACTGTTTCAATATTTGGAAAACATTCCTTCTCCAATTATGGCGTTAGATAAGGACTTTAACATTCAGTATATGAACAAAGTTGGATCAGAGGTTGTCGGCAAGAATCAAAAGGTGCTAGTAGGTCAAAAATGTTACGATCAATTTAAGACTGAACATTGCCGTACAGAATTCTGTGCTGTTAAACAAGCAATGAAACAGAATAAAAATGTTACAGAAGAAACAATTGCACGGCCGCAAGGAAATGAAATCCCGGTTATTTACACTGGGGCTCCGTTAGTTGGCAGCAATGGCGAACTAATTGGTGCAATAGAGACCGTGACTGCAATTACTGAACAGAAGAAATTAGAATCGTACTTAAGCCGATCAACTAAAAGAATGCTGGAAGCAATAAAGCAGTTTTCTGATGGAGACTTAACGGTACATATTGAATGTGAGATTAAAGACGATAGCATTGGTCAAATGTTCGAATATTTCAATCAGTCAGTTAAAAAAATGAAAGAGATGATTGCTGAAGTATCATCGGCAGTTCATGCAACGGCTAGTGCCAGTAACCAGATTTCTTCATCCTCGGAAGAAATGGCAGCCGGTACACAAGAACAGAGCAGTCAAGCTGCCGAAATAGCAAGCTCTGTAGAGCAAATGACGAAAACAATTTTAGAAACTACGCGCAATTCATCCAGTGCTGCCGAAGCTGCTAAGAACTCCGGTATTATTGCAAAAGAAGGGGGTCGGGTAGTAAATGAGACTATTGAAGGAATGAATAGAGTTGCTGAAGTTGTTAAAAAATCCGCGGAAACAGTTCATGCATTAGGAAGAAGCAGTCAGCAGATTGGAGAAATTGTTCAAGTAATTGATGATATAGCCGATCAAACAAATCTGCTTGCGTTAAATGCGGCAATAGAAGCAGCACGCGCCGGTGAGCAAGGACGTGGTTTTGCGGTTGTAGCAGATGAAGTTAGAAAACTTGCCGAGAGAACTACCAAAGCAACTAAAGAAATTGCTGCTATGATTAAGCAAATTCAAGAAGGTACAGTTGGCGCTGTTGCTTCTATGGAAGAAGGAACAAAAGAAGTTGAGCATGGAAAACTCTTAGCAGATCAAGCCGGGCAATCACTCAAAGAAATAATTGATGGAGCTGAGGTTGTTGTTGATATGGCAATGCAAGTTGCAGCAGCAAGTGAAGAACAAAGCAGTGCTGCCGAACAAATAAGCAAAAACATTGAAGCGTTATCTAATGTTACACAAGAAAGTTCCGCCGGGATCGGTCAAATTGCCCGCGCTTCTGAGGATTTATCCAGACTAACGATTAATCTGCAAGAATTAGTAGGCAGATTTAAAATAAGTGAGAACGAAACAAAATCCGGTTCTCCCGGAAGAAATAACAACTATTTAACCAAAATGGAAACAAGGTATCTCAATAATTAGAGACTAAAATATGCTTAAAATGGTCTTTTTTTGAAAAGAATTGTTCAAAATAAAAGTATTCTTTAAAAAATAAAACTAATATCGATAATAAGACCAAAAAGACCCAAAAGACCAAAGATTGAGTGTTAAAAGGATTTCTAATTTACAAGGAGGTACAAATGAAGAACTCATTCGATTTTAGAACCGTTTTTTATGCAGTAGTAGCAATTGTTCTTTTTTTTATTGTAGTAACAGAAGCCAAAGGGGAAAAGCTATTGCCTGGCGAAGAAGAATATTTCATTGCAGTAGAAAAAGCACCATCTCCTATTGGTGGCTTAGAAGCGATAATGAAAAAGGCGTCTTATCCCGAACTAGCAATGAGAACGAGAACAGAAGGTAAAGTATATGTTCTTGCTTATATCAATGAATCTGGAGATGTAGACGAAGTTAAAGTAATAAAGGGAATTGGCGGAGGATGTGATGAAGAGGCTTCACGAGCGGTAAAAAGATCCAAATTCTCTCCCGGTCAGGATAAAGGTATAAACGTAAAAACAAAATTGGCACTAGCCATTCATTTTAAACTACCTAGTTAATAATAAAAATATAAGGTCAACCAGAATGAAGTTCTTTAGTATCAAAACCATCTACTCTATAGTAGCATTAGCATTTTTATTCTCACTGATAAATTCAAATGCTACGGCTACCAATCTATTTCCGGGGGATGAAGAATATGAGATTGGCATCGAAAAAGCCCCCGCGCCGATTGGCGGAAGTGATGCTATTATTAAAAAAATCAACTATCCGGAATCTGCTTTGAAAAGCAAAACAGAAGGTAAAGTATATTGCCTCGTTTTAATCAATCAATCCGGTGACGTTGATGATGTAAAAATTGTAAAAGGTCTTGGCAATGGCTGTGATGAAGAAGCTATCCGTGCAATCAAGAAAACAAAATTTACTCCAGGTCAAAATCTTGGCGCCAATGTAAAAGCTAAATTAGCTTTAGCTATAGTTTTCAAACTTCCATAAATAGTCATGTGCCAAAAGAAAACGGATGGTTTTTCAAATTGTAAATTATTTTTGATGCGCTTCGTTGCATAATGAAGCGCATTTGAATTGTTTTGATAATAGGCTCTAAAGGCAAGCGCTTAGTTTTTTCTTATGAGTGTTTGAAAATAGGGAAGTGTTGTTGAATATTATTTCCACGTTGTTCAAAAAAACAAATAGCTTATAACTCGCAAGAGAAGAGGGTGTGAAAAAAATAAATTTCAAGAATCTAAGGCTTGTACAGAAAATCCAGCTTGCAGTATTTGGCATTGCAGCCGCCTCTACAATTATTGCATGCACAGCGTTATTCGAAATGTTTCGTGTTGAAGAACAGAAACAAGAGTTGAATGAAGCCTACTTTAATCCCAAAAACGAAATCAAAGATCTGATACTAAACTTTAAGAGCATTCAATACGCGGGAATGAAGTTTGCTATAGTTGGATTTGAAGCATCTTCTCAGGAGAACATTAAATTCATCGAGGGAAGGAAGAAATCAATTGATACTTTGTTTGCCCGGTTGGAAAAGATGGAAATTGATGGCAAACTAAAAAACGAAATTATAGCTACAAACAAGGTTTGGAAAGAATATAAGAATGGTGTGATTGATGCAGTTATTAGTGCCGGATTAATGAATGATCATGAAATGGCCTCTGTAATATCAACAACTTCCGGGGAGGAAATTGCAGCAAGAATATCCAATCATTTTTCTCAAGTAGAAGTTTATCTCAATACATACGGCACCGATTTAAATTCTAAAATTGCAAGCGAACTTTCCGGCGCACGTTGGATAATTATACTCGGAATGGGAATAGGTGCTATCATCACATTTGTCTCTTTGTTCAAAGTAGCGCCCGCAATAACAAAGCCAATATTGGAATTTAAGAAATTGATTAAGTGCTTTTCTTTAGGCGATTACAATGCCGAAATAGAAATTAAGAGCAAAGATGAATTTGGAGAAATGCAAGAAATGTTGATTGAGTTACGTGATGCTCAAAGAGAAAAAATTCATGCAGCGCAAAATATTTCTCACGGTGTGTTTGTAAAAGTAACGCCGGCTTCTAATAATGATGAACTTGCTGTCTGCTTTAATGAAGAAGTTGATTCTCTAGAAATGCTGACTGGTGAAATTAATTCGCTGGTAACTGCTACAAGTCGTGGAGATTTAATATATAGAGGCGATTCCAAAAAATTTAGCGGTGGATACAAAAAACTAATTGAAGGCTTAAACACAACGCTCGATTCGATTATCGTTCCTATCAAAGAAGGAGCCGATGTTCTGGCAATTATGGCATCCGGCGACTTTACTAAAAGAGTAGAAGGAAAATATGAAGGGGATCTAAAGCTTATAAAAGACAGTATTAATGGAGTTGCAGATTCGTTGGTAAATGCATTATCGGAAGTAGGCGAAGCAATTTCAGCCACGGCCAGCGCAGCAAATCAAATATCATCAAGTTCGGAAGAAATGGCTGCGGGTGCAGAAGAACAATCATCTCAAACAGCTGAAGTAGCAACTTCTATAGAGGAAATGACCCGAACAATTATGGATAACACTAAGAATGCAAGCTATGCGGCAGAAACTGCTAAAGAAGCTGGCGATAAAGCTATGCATGGCGGCAAAGTAGTAAAACAAACAATACTGGGCATGGAAAGAATTAGTGAAGTGGTTGAAAAATCGGCCGAGACTGTTTTTGCGTTAGGAAAGAATAGCGATAAGATTGGAGAAATTGTACAGGTTATTAACGATATAGCAGATCAAACAAATCTGCTGGCTCTCAATGCAGCCATAGAAGCAGCGCGTGCCGGAGAACAAGGCCGTGGTTTTGCAGTTGTTGCCGATGAAGTTAGAAAATTAGCTGAAAGAACGGGAAAAGCAACTAAAGAAATTGCCGGAATGATTAAAGAAATTCAAAAAGATACTCACGAAGCAGTTAATTCTATTAAAGAAGGTACAAAGGAAGTTGAAAAAGGCAAACGCTTTGCAAATGAAGCCGGTACTGTTTTAGTCGAGATTATAAGTGGCGCCGAAAAAGTTCGTGATACAGCGGTACAAGTGGCCGCAGCAAGCGAAGAGCAATCTACTTCTTCCGAAATGATTAGCAGAAATATTGAAGGTATCAATAACGTAACTCGCGAGACTAGCACTGGAATTTCTCAAATAGCTAGAGCAGCTGAAGACTTAAGTAATCTAACGGTTTCTTTACAAGAAATGATTACGAGATTCAAACTTAGCAACAATGGAATAGGAGGATTTACAGCATTAACTAATAGTAATTTTATGCAAAACTGAAACACAATAAACACCTTCCATATACTCGAAGCTTAGAAGATTAAGTACATCTTTTTAATTAATGTATAGTAATCTCTACAACATTCACATTTCCCTTTTTTTGAAATATGGTTTAAACCATAACAAGACTTAATCAATTTCAAGAGTATACGATAGTACAATACCAATAGGCAGCAGAACTAATTTAGGAGGATCAATGAAGAAAATTTTCTTCTTATTGGCCATACTGTTTTTAAGTAGGGCCTACACACAACAAATTGGGGATGTGATAAAACTATCCGGTTTTGTTAAATCGGATTTTATATTTGATTCCCGCCAAGTTGTTAGTATTCGGGAAGGGCATTTTCTTTTATACCCGGCTAATGAAAGCCTTGATCTCAACGGGCAAGATATTAACGATAAGTCCAACTTTAATTCACTTTCTATACAAACAAGGTTGAATGCAAAGATTACCGGCCCGGAAGCCCTGGGCGCTAAAACCGGAGGCATGATTGAGGGAGAATTTTTTGGAACTTCAGATGCGGATGTAAACGGATTCAGGCTTCGTCATGCTTACGTTACTTTATCTTGGAACTCTACAACATTACTTTTTGGCCAAACATGGCATCCAATGTTTGTTGCAGATGTTTTTCCGCAAGTGGTTTCGTTTAACACCGGAGTTCCTTTCCAACCGTTTTCACGTAGTCCGCAAATTCGACTTACCCAATCATTCGATAAATTCAATCTTATTTTAGCTCTCTGCAGTCAGCGCGATTTTACAAGCAACGGTCCGGCTGGCTTTAGCTCTACATATTTGCGAAACTCGGTTATCCCAAATTCACATGCGCAGCTTCAATACAAAAGTGAAAGTGTAATAGCCGGTGCCGGAGTTGATTATAAAACACTTACACCTAGGCTTGAAACAACTAAAAAATTAAAAACAGAAGAAACAGTTTCAAGCTATTCTTTGCTAGGCTATTTGAAAATCAAGAGTGGAACATTCAACTGGTTAGTTGAATATATCAATGGTGCAAACAACACCGATTTAATGATGCTTGGCGGTTATGCAATTAAATCTGCTAATGCAATTACCGGTGTTGAAGAATATGAAGTATTACGAGCTTACTCTTTATGGACAGATTTAAGTATTGGAACAGAAATTCAGCCCGGAATATTTATTGGTTATACAAAAAACCTAGGTAGTGAAAACGAACTTAGCGGAGCATTATTTACTCGGGTAAGCAATATTGAAAAACTATTTCGTGTTTCACCAAGAATGCTATTTAATTACGGAAAATTTAGAATCGCCGCCGAAGTAGAAATAACTGTAGCTTCATATGGAACAGTTGATAAATTCGCAAAAGTTAACAACACAAAAGATATTACAAACATAAGGGGATTGTTGGGTATGTATTTATTTTTCTAAAACAAAAGGGATCTGCCATGAAAATCAAAAAGCTAAAGGATTGGGGGATCGTTTACAAACTATTAGCACTTGTAGTGCTTTCTCTCTTACCAATAGTTTTATTCTTGTTTGCCTATCTGCTTCCAAAAATTGAAACTCATTTATTTAATGAGAAGCGTGAGGCAACTAGACACATAGTGGAAGTCTCTGTAGCAGTTATTAAAAACTATATTGCGATGGAAGCTAACGGCACACTTTCAAGCGAAGAAGCAAAGCAAAAAGCAATTGAAGCCGTTAAAACTCTTCGGTATAACAAATCCGAATATTTTTGGATTAATGATCTTGAGCCGAAGATGATAATGCATCCAATCAAACCCCAGCTAGATGGAACTAATATTTCCGAGAACAAAGACCCAAACGGTGTTTTCTTGTTCAGAGAAATGGTAAAAGTTGCCCAGGCAAAAGGCGCCGGCTTTGTTGATTATATGTGGGAGAAACCGGGGCATACAGAACCACAGCCCAAAATATCGTATGTGCAATTACTAAAAGAATGGGGTTGGATTGTTGGTAGCGGTATTTATGTAGATGATGTACTAGGAGAAGTCTCGGCGCTATTCAATTCAATTATACTAGGATTGGCTTTGGCTTTTGTTGTAGCCATTTTTATTGGTTATTTCATGTCCAAGTTAATTACTCGTCCAATTATGGGTTTGCAAGAAGCTGCACAACGGGTTGCTAGGGGAGACACAGATTTTAAGATAGACGTGACGAGAGAAGATGAATTTGGAAGCCTTCAGAAATCTTTTCATGAAATGGTTGTTAATATAAATGAGAAAGCTGGAGTAGCAGATAAAATTGCACTTGGCGATATGAATGTGGTTATAAACCAAAGTTCAGATAAAGATGTTCTTTCTAAAAGCATGCAAAAACTTAAAGACACACTTAAGAATTTAATTGATGAGTTAAACCAGCTAACACAAGCCGCTCAAGAAGGAAAACTTAAAGCCAGAGGCAACTCAGAAAAATATGCCGGTGGCTTCAAAGAAATTGTAACCGGAATTAACTCCACGCTTGATGAAGTTCTAATTCCTATTAATGAAGGCTCTGTAGTTTTGGCAAGAATGGCAAGCGGAGATTTTTCTGTTAAGATGGAAGGTGAATATAAGGGCGATCACAAGATTATGCTAACTAGCATTAATCAATTGGGAGATTCTTTATCATCCGTACTTACAGAAGTGAGACAAGCTGTTCAAGCTACGGCAAGTGCCAGCACACAAATTTCATCATCAACGGAAGAAATGGCTGCGGGTTCTCAAGAGCAATCATCGCAAACAGCAGAAGTTGCCTCCGCAGTTGAAGAAATGACACGGACGATTTATGAAACTACAAAGAATACCTCAATGGCGGCAGAGAATGCGAAACTGGCCGGATCCAAAGCTGTTGAAGGTGGAAAAGTAGTTGACGAAACAATTAAAGGAATGGTAAGAATTGCAGATGTTGTAAATAAATCGGCCGGAACGGTAGAAACACTTGGTAACAGCAGCAATCAAATTGGCGAAATCGTTCAAGTGATTGAAGATATTGCAGATCAAACAAATCTGTTAGCTTTGAATGCTGCAATAGAAGCGGCGCGCGCCGGTGAACAAGGAAGAGGTTTTGCAGTTGTGGCAGACGAGGTACGCAAACTTGCAGAGCGTACAACAAAAGCAACTAAAGAAATTGCCGCAATGATAAAACAAATTCAAAAAGATACTTCCGATGCTGTTGGCTCAATGAAAGAAGGTAAGCAAGAAGTAGAGAAGGGAAAAATCCTAGCTCAAAGAGCCGGAGATTCGTTGAAGGAAATAATTGACGGAGCTGATAAAGTACTGGATATAATCACTCAAGTAGCCGCAGCAAGTGAAGAACAAACATCCGCTGCCGAAGAAATAAGCAAGAGTATAGAAGGAATAAATTCCGTAACCAGAGAATCGGCAGCCGGAATTCATCAAATTGCTAAGGCTGCGGAAGATTTAAGCCGCCTAACTATCAGCCTACAAGACATGACAAACAGATTTACACTAAAAGGCGGCAGCAGCGAGCAATCTGTAAGACATTCATTATCCTCCGGTCATAGAAATTAACACACCCAAATAAAAATGCCGGAGTGATATCATTCCGGCATTTTTTTCTCTTTAAAAAATTTACTTCCGCTTAATTATTGCCAATTCAGTAAAGAATCGTTAGCTTTATTCAAAAGAATCATTTTTTAATATGCAATTAACCGAAGATTTTATACAAGCTAACAAATTAATCCTACTTGGTAAGCTTACGGCCAATTTGGTTCACGAAATTCGTAATCCACTTTCGGCTATTAAGCTAAATTTGGATTATATGAATATGGCCAAGGATGATTTACCGGCAGATATTAAAGAAATTGTAGCTGAATCTTTAGATGCGTTCGATCAGGTTACTTTTTTAATAGAAGATGTTCTTGATTTTACTCGCAAACCAACTGCCAAAGTTCACGAAGTTGATATAGAGCAGATAACCGACAGATGCTTGAAGATAATATCGATTAGCGCCAGAATGAAAGGTGTTCTTATTGAAAAGAACATTGAGTCTGAGTTGCCAAAGTTAAATGTTAACAAAAATAAGATGATGCAAGTTTTCCTTAATTTATTAAATAATGCAATTGAAGCGTCAAATGAAAAAGGTCAAATTATTATAAGGATCTTTCGAGCGAATGAAAGCCATAAACAAAAAATAATATGGCAAGTACAAGATTTTGGATGTGGAATAAAGGATTCTGATAAAGAAAAAATCATCGGAGAATACTTCACTACAAAATCTAAAGGACATGGAATTGGACTTGGTGTTTGTAAAAGGCTTTCTGAAGAAATGAATTCCGAACTGGTTTTTGATTCAGCTTTTGGAGAAGGGACAACTTTTTCGTTAAAATTTCTGTACTAACAAACTTTTAAGGCGTTAAATGATTCCGAAGATTTTAATTATAGATGATGATGATTTAGTTGCTGCGTCGCTAAAAAAAGTTCTTACAAAACTTAACTTTAATGTAGAAACATGTTTACGTGCCGGAGAAGCGGAAAGAATTGTTGCCGAATTTCAACCGGATATTATTTTGCTGGATATTTATCTAACAACCCATAACGGTATTGATGTTCTAAAAAATTTGAAGAAAAAATTCGCATCAATTCCGGTGATAATGATTACGGGTTACGCTGATGTTAAGATGGCTGTAACCGCAATTAAAAGCGGTGCGTTCGATTTTCTACTTAAGCCTATTGATCTGGAACAGTTGAAATTTGTTCTTGATAAAGCCATTGAAAATCTGAAATTAAAATCGGAAGTAACAAAGCTACACTCGCTTCTTGAAGAAAACGAACTTACTAAAGAATATTTTGGAAAGAGCTCAAAAATTCAGCGAATTGTCTCTTCGGTTGAAAAACTTGCAGCAAGCACAGATACCACAATGCTTCTAGAAGGTGAAAGCGGAACCGGAAAAGAAGTATTTGCTAAATTTATTCATCAGCAAAGCCCAAGAGCGTTGGCTCCCTTCATTACAATTAACTGCGCAACAATTCCAAAAGATTTAGCTGAAAGCGAACTTTTTGGACATGAAAAAGGTGCGTTTACCGGAGCTTCAACAAAAACAAAGCTGGGCAAATTTGAACTTGCCGACGGTGGAACAATTCTTCTGGATGAAATCGGCGAGCTGGGTTTAGATCTTCAAGTAAAATTATTGCGCGTTTTGCAAGAAAGAAAATTTTACAGACTTGGAGGAGAAAAAGAAGTTTCTGTTAATGTTAGAGTTCTTGCTGCGACAAATAGAAATTTGGAAGAGGAAGTTTCCCGCGGTTCTTTTCGTGAAGATCTTTATTACAGATTAAACGTTGCTAAGATTACAATACCACCACTTAGAGAAAGAAAAGAAGACATTATCCTAATTGCCTATTCGTTTCTGAATGAGTTTTCCAAAAAATTTGGTAAGAACATTCAAGGTATTGATGCTGCCGGTTTAGAACTTCTTAAAAATTACAATTGGAAAGGCAATATTAGAGAGCTGCGCAATGTTATGGAACGTGTGCTGCTTCTTGCTGATGAAGATGAATTGACAGACGGACATTTTGCCTTCTTGTTGGATGGAAAAGATGCAATAGAAACTGAAGAAGATAAATTCATACTTCAAATTCCTCCTAAAGGTGTTAAGATTGATGTAGTGTTAAAAGCACTCATATTAAAAACGCTTAAAATCACAAACGGTAACCAGGTAAAGGCCGCAAAAGTTCTTGGATTATCGAGATCGAAACTTAGATATAGAATGGAGCAGCTTGGTATCGAAGTTACAAAGAGTATCGGCTAACTTTCCTTATTAACTCCCACAACTTTTCTAATAATTCTCATGCGTTACAAATTGTGTGGCGCTGCGGAACCTTCTCTCTCTAATACTTTTCTTAAAAAAAATCGAATTGAACCTAATTTTTTCGAATAGTGACCCGATAATAAGAAGCCTAATAAGACTCTTGAAATGTTAGATATTACTCACTTTGGAAGTGTGGAAAATGGATGATTGTTTACATATGGCTAATATTATTCAAGAAACCGTAAACAAATCGCTTTCTGGTTGGAATTGAGTGAAAGAGCAACGGGCATAGTAATTGAATATTTCGATAAAATAATGGATCGGCTTATGTCTGAAGGTAAAAGCAACTTAGAAATACTTGAAAATGGAACCCCGGAAGAGAAGATCGAACTTCTTTATTCGTTAGCAGAATCCGATTTAGACGATAAATGCATTAAAGCAATTTCAGATTTGCTGAATGATGCTGATAAAGGTGTTCGAAATGCAGCAAGTATGCAGATGATTAATTTGGCGCTCCCTCAATTTGCATCTCACGTAGTACAATTTGTTCCCTCGCCAGATATCTCGGTTAGAAATTTAGCCGGCGAAGTTCTTCTTAAACTTGGTTCAAACTCTGTTGATGCTATGATACAGTTCGAACATCAGAATGATGATGACACTTTAAAATTCTTGATCGATATTATGGGCTTAATTGGAGATCAGCGTGCTGCACTTTATGTAATGGGCATTTTAAGCGAATCTGAAAATGATAATGTAATTCTAGCTTGTATTGAAGCTCTCGGCAATTTACACTATGAATCTTCTGTAGATGTATTGATGCTATTTTACGACCGCAACGAGTTATTCAAACCAACTACAGTTGAAGCGCTTGGTAAAATTGGTTCAAGAGCTGCGTTAGATTTTTTGGTATCAAAATTTCCGGTTGAAGATGATATTACTCAGTATTCCATTTTGGAAAGCTTAGGCAATCTTGGCGATATGGAAACATTTTTCTTTTTGCTCGAACAAGTAAACACAGTTACCGGTACGCTTATTCTTCCTTTAATTACCTCGATCTCACAGTTGAAAGACAGATATAACCTTGATATTCCGTATGACAATAGAATGAAAAGTTTGTTGATGTACACAATTTCCGAAGGTACGCTTGAGCATAAGAAGATTGCGTTCAACATGATAGAAACGTTTGATGACAAGGATATTTTATTTACCAGCTTGAATTTGCTTGGCGAAGATTACGAGTTGGACGAAATGATAAAGACCAAACTATTTGGAACTTGTGAATACATCTATTTCGAAATTGCGCGAGTAATAAACAGCAAGCCTAAAAACATTCGCAACGTACTCAATGTTTTTCAACAAACAATTGTTTACGTAAACGAATATCAGATCCCGATTAACGTACCTATGCTAGAGTTGCGCGGAATTACCCAGGCAATGAGCGGCTTATTAAACGATCCCGATGAAGAAGTACGAAGAGCTTCTATGGAAATCTTATTTACAATAGATCCGGAAACGGCTTTGCTGTTTGTGGATTCCATGGTGGTAGATGAAAACACATGGAACAGAATAAGATTAGTTGAGCTTATCGAACAATTTCCGTTGGAAGTAGTTGAAGCTCCGCTACAAAAATTAGCAAATGATGAGGATGAAATGGTTCGTGACAGAGCATCATTTGTTTATAATTCTAAAAACAATAACGTTTCCGCAAATTCAAATTGAGAGACATGAATCCAACACTGAATTTAAACACGCAGGGGTTGACTCAAAACTTAAGTGGACTAGGTTCTAAACAGTTGTTAATGTCTGTAACACTGTTTGACAGTATACGCAAGTATATCTATGAAAATTGCGGAATATTCTTCCAGGATAACAAGAAATATTTTCTGGAAAGTCGCTTGCAAAGAAGAATGAGTTTCCTCGGATTAAAAACTTTTGAAGAATATTTTGATTTGCTGAAATTTGGCGCTGCGGGCATAGCAGAGAAAAAATATTTTTATGAAGCAATTACCATTAACGAGACTTTTTTCTTTAGAAATCAACCTCAACTTGATGCACTAGCTTCTCAAATATTACCGGAAGTAATTGCGGCAAAACAAGCAGTTGGCAGAAATAAAATAAGAATATGGAGCGCAGCCAGTTCTTCCGGCGAAGAAGCGTATTCCATTTCGATGATATTCCAAGATTTGATAAAACCACGCTATCCAAATTTTGAATTGGAAGTTATGGGAACCGATATAAATACCGCAGTGGTAGAAACTGCTAATGCAGGCATCTATCGGGATTATTCAATCCGCAACACACCGCCTTATTACCTTAAGAAATATTTCAAACCGGGACCTAACGGTTCGTTTGAAGTAGTTCCCGAAATTAAAAAAATGGCATCATTCAAAATTTTGAATTTGTATGATGAATCCGCAATGAAGATGTATTACAATTTTGATGTAGTCTTCTGTGCTAATGTTTTAATTTATTTCGATCAGGCTAGTAAGATCAAGGTTGTATCAAATCTTTATAATTCATTGAACAAAGGCGGTTACTTGTTTATCGGTTATTCCGAAACGCTTCACGGAATCTCAAAAGCATTTAGATTAGTTAGTTTTCCCAACACTGTTGGATATAAGAAGGAGTAGTTTATGAAGAAAGTAATACTTGTAGCAGATGACTCGCCGACAATTAGAAAGTTTGTTTCGGTTGCGCTCTCTGTTAAAGGATACGAAATTATTTCTTGTGCTGATGGTATGGAAGCAATAGAAATTCTTCCCAGTCACAAAGTTGATTTAGTTATTACAGATCTAAATATGCCCAACGTGGATGGATTTGAACTTATAACTTCGATCCGAAATAACTCTGCATATAAAGAATTACCAATAATTGTTCTTTCCTCTCTTGGAGCAACGGAAGACATTCAAAGGGGTCTGGAATGTGGAGCCAACTCGTATCTCGTAAAACCTTTCGATCCCAAACGAGTCGCTTACGAAGTATCAAAATATTTAAACTAGAGGCATGATAATGGCACTTAAATTCTTAGTTGTAGACGATTCAGTAACAATGCGCAGAATTGTCCTTAATTCACTTAAACAAATTGGGCATGATGCTTTTGTTGAAGCCGGCGACGGCAGAGAGGCCCTTAGCAAACTTCAAGCCGATGATGGAATAAATTTCATTATTACTGATTGGAACATGCCGGACTTAACCGGATTAGATCTTGTGAAGGCCGTACGTGCTAATTCAAAGTATGAAACCATCCCGATTTTAATGGTTACAACTCGCGGAATGAAGGAAGATATAGTTGAAGCTCTGCAAGCAAAAGTAAACAATTACATTGTTAAACCGTTTACCCCACAAGTGCTCAGAGAGAAAATTGAACAAATAATCGCAACTCCAGTTGCCTAGAGGTAAACATGGATCAAGTACAGAATATGCAGAGCCTTTACGAAAAATTAAGTGATGTAAATTCATTTTTTGAGTATGGGCAAAAACTGATTCCTACAATTGAAAAAATTGTCGATTTCATGAAAGCCACAATTCCGCTTCTCGAAAACGTTAATAACTCAATATTGGACAGTACAAGTAAACTTCCAAAAGCAGCTCTTCAGATAAATAGTGTTACCAATGCAACCGAAGTTGCTGTAACAGAGATTCTTGATGTTGTTGATGGCGCTTCAAGCGATTTAATAACAATTATCTCAAAACTGGAATCATTAAGAACAAGACTAGATAGTCAGAAGAAATCGATTCAACGACTAACAGAAAAATATCCCGATGATCCGGATGTAAAAGACTTGGTTGCTAATGGATTAAATCCGGAAGTTATTCATGAAGACTATTCCGCAGTTATTAGCTTGGCCGATAAAATTCAAGTTGGGCTAATGAACATTACAATATCATTACAAGTACAGGATATTACGGCTCAGCAATTAGCTTCGGCAAATCATCTAATGAATGGTATTCAAACAAAGCTTTCATCATTGTTATTTGATATAGGAAATGAAAATGAAAAAGAAATAGCAGTCGAAAAGAAAGTAGAAACCAAAGTCGAATCAGCTTTCAACGCCGATGCAAGATACGATAGAGACCATAACTCTCAAGCACTTGTAGATTCACTTGTAGCAGACAATGCAACTCAACCATCACAAAAAGAAATAGACGAGCTATTTTCAAAAAAATGAGCGACCAAGAGAAAAACCCGACTCTCATTGATCCGGAAATGAAAGAGATTGTTGAGAGCTTTATTGTTGAGACTAAAGAAATTCTCGAAAAACTTGATGTTGATCTTCTTGAGCTTGAAAAGAAACCGGACGATAAAGAATTACTCAATCAAATTTTTCGTTCTTTCCATACAATTAAAGGTACTTCGGGGTTTCTTGGATTAGAATCTTTGCCCGACGTAACTCACAAATGTGAAGATATTTTAAATAAGCTGAGAAAAGGTGAAGCCGTTCTGAGCGAAAGCTTGATGGATGGAATTATTCTTGCATTCGATACTATTAAAGAGCTTCTGAAAAAGATAGAAGTTGATCAAAATGAAAACGTACAGATTGAGAATGTTTGCAACATACTGGAAGAATTGATTAAAGAAATTGAAGGTGGAGGTAGCAACGAAGCCTCTGCGCCAAAAGAAGTTCCGCTAGAAATAGAGCAAAGAATTGAAGTAGAAGAAACAAAGACCGCCGCCATAGAAAGTTCCCAGCCGGAAAAACCTAAGCAAGAAGAGAGAAAAATAGAGAGCATAGAAAAAGCCGCTGCCGCTCCGGTTAAAGAGAATACAATTAGAGTTGACGTTGATAGGCTAGATGCACTTCTCGATATAGTATCGGAACTTGTGTTGGGACGTAATAGACTTTCGCAAGTTAATTCTCACTTTTCTGTTGATAACGAAGGCAATAAATTCACTCGCGATTTTGGCGAAGTAACTAAGCAGATCGATTTGATGACTACCGAGCTGCAATTAGTTGCAATGAAGTTACGAATGATAAAGATTGCAAAGATCTTTAACCGCTATCCGAGATTAGTCCGCGACCTTACACGCGATCTTAACAAGGATGTAGAGCTTGTTATCAAAGGTGAAGAAACAGAAGTTGATAAAAACTTGATTGAAGAAATCAACGATCCGCTTGTTCACTTAATCCGTAACTCTGTAGACCATGGCGTTGAAACACCGGATGTAAGAGTTAAAGCCGGTAAGAGTCCTAAAGGAACAGTAACTCTTGCGGCAGAACAGCTTGGAAACAATATTGTTATTTCGATTGAAGACGACGGCAAGGGTTTAGATATAGAAGTATTGAAGGAAAAGGCTGTAAACAAAGGATTAATTACACGCGACAAGGCGAAAGAACTTACACGCCAAGAAGCAATTAATCTGATTTTCTTGCCGGGTTTTTCTACTGCTGAAAAAGTATCGAACGTATCGGGGCGCGGTGTGGGAATGGATGTTGTTAAAACAAATGTTTCCAAATTACGCGGCATTATAAATATCGATTCAGAACTCGGTAAAGGGACAAAAATTACAATTAAGCTGCCTTTAACGTTGGCTATCATTTCCGGAATGATTATTAAAGCTTATCAAGAAATGATTGTAATTCCACTCGGTTCTGTTATAGAAGTTATTAGGGTAAACAACGAGCAAATATATTCTATAAAAGGAAAAGAAGTTATACAGGTAAGAGATTCCATTTTGCCTCTAGTTTCGCTTAAGGAATTATTAAAAGGAAGACTGGAAGGAAAAAAGGAAGAGAGAGACGGATGGCAATATGTGGTAGAAGTTGGTATTGCAGAAAAACGCTACGGAATTAAAGTTGATGATCTTATTGGTCAGCAAGAAGTTGTTATTAAAACACTTGGCAGCTATCTTGGAAAAATTGATGGAATTGCGGGCTCAACAATTATGGGTGATGGAACTGTTGTAATGATTTTAGATATTCACGAACTATTTAATAAGCTGGAAGCAAACGCTTGAGAGATAAAATTGCAGTATTAATTATTGATGATTCCGCTTTCATGCGGAAGTCGCTCTCTATAATGCTGGAAAGCGATCCCGATATTGCGGTTGTTGGTACAGCTCATAACGGTTTGGAAGGTGTTGAGTTAGCCAACAAACTTAAGCCGGATGTAATTACACTGGATATTGAAATGCCGGTAATGGATGGTCTAACGGCATTGAAACGAATTATGGCTGAATGCCCGACTTCTGTTTTAATGATAAGCTCCATTACAACAGAAGGAGCTACTGCTACATTAAAAGCGTTGGAAATGGGTGCGGTAGATTTTATACCCAAAGAAATGTCCTACGTAAGCGTCAACATTTCTAAAATTAAAGAAGATTTAATTTCCAAAGTAAAAGCAATTTCCCGTACAAGACTTCTTAAAGCTCGTTTAGATAGAATAAAAGCTATTTCGCCAACTCCAACTGTTCGTCCGCGCGTTACCGGATTTTTGAGAGATTTACCAAAGGCCGGTTACAGAGCAATTGCATTAGGAATATCTACCGGCGGACCATTCACACTGCAAAAAGTTCTTCCTCTTATTTCGGAAAAAGTGCAAGTGCCGATATTTATTGTTCAGCACATGCCGCCAAAGTTTACTAAATCATTGGCGGATAGATTAAACGGCCAGTGCAAGCTTGAAGTTAAAGAAGCCGAGCATGGTGAGCCGGTTAAGAACGGTTACATATATATAGCTCCGGGCGGATTTCATATGAAGCTTCGCGGTTCATCAACTTCTCCGGTTATTGATATTTCTACGGAACCGACCGGCACTCTTCACCGTCCTTCTGTTGATGTAATGATGGGTTCGGTTGTTGGAGTTTACGGCAAATATACTCTTGGCGTAATTATGACGGGAATGGGGAAAGATGGATATGAAGCTGTAAAGCAGTTAAAATCAATAGGCGGATATGCAATAGCGCAAGATGAAGAATCTTGCGTTGTGTATGGAATGCCAAAAGCAATAGTAGACGGTGGGCTGGCGGATGTTGTTTTGCCCGCCGAAAAAATTCCGGAAATGATAAATAAAGTGGTGTCAAATGACTAGTCAATTTGAAGATGCAACATTTAAAGATATATTCGCAAAGAATAACGCAACAACCGGCAACCTAATTAAAGCAGATGCAGTTGAAATAAAAGGTTTATCCAAAATTTCTTTTGAAGATAGCGAAGCGGATGGAATTAGAATTATTCTAAAGAAAGACGCTCACGATAATTTGAAGGAAATAAAGTTTGTTTGTTCTTGCGGACAGACAAAATCCATCATCTTAGATTACTCTGAATAAAAGGAATTAGCAGCTAGGATTAAGGTTCACGCTTCAATACAAACTACCCCCCATATAGGCGGTTTTTTATGAGCATCAGTTAGATACAATGATAGAGCTTGTTAAAAAAAGTCAGCCTTTGTTTTACGACCAATATTTTGCCGCAAGAAACATTAAGGATTTAGGTGCTTCTCATAAAACGGAAGAAGTTAAAACACCGGAACCGGTAAAGTAATGTAGAGACGGCTCGCTGAGCCGTCTCAAAGAAAAATCAGACGTTCGAACAGAACGTATTTACGAAAGCAAAAAAATAAAAGGAAGTACAACCGGCGTAAGCAAAAAATAGCTATTGTTAGAAATAATAATTGTAGAGACGCAATTAATTGCGTCTCTACTACGATGAGGTAAACGTTGGTAAAAAAATCTGTCGCGTAATGATTAGCGACAAAGCGAAACTTTATTAATTAGTAGGCGGGGAAAGCAGCCTCGTGAATGACAAAGATGCTAATTTCCAACTATCTTTTTGATGTACATAAATTTCCGTAACTTCAAAAGGATTTGTTACTTCATTGCCTCCAACAACTGCAAGCAGTGTAATTCTATTTAAAAGAATTGCAGTATTATCAATTATATTCACCGACACATCATGGATATCCGCTTTCTTGTACCAGATTCCGCCGCTTTTAATGATATTGATTTCTTGTTCCTTTCCCCAGAATCCTCCCATATGAACAAACACTGATTTTTCATGAAAGAGAGGCTCTAATTTGTCTACATTTTTATCTGCCATCCACTGCCACTTATCTTTGGAGAGACTAATGATTTCTTGTTCCGATGGTGTTCTGCTTATAGTGGATGAATTTGCACTCGTCTGCTGTGCATAAGATAATTGTGCGCACACAAAGAGAAAAAACATACTGAAAATTAATTTTTTCATAAGAGCTCCGATTGTTTTTAAGTATTACAATTTGAGTATTCATTTTGCACAAACTAACGACTTACTTTCCAATATCAATAAGTTTATAACTCCTCTTCCCAAGACCTAGCTCTGCCGCATGTTCTATAGTATGAATTGCGTTTTTTTCTTCCATCCGTTTTATTAAGTCATGACCGTCATGAGCCTTGTAAACAAGATCAACACATGCTTGATCCAATGCAACCGGATCAAAAGAAGCTAAAATTCCAATATCTTCCATTGTTGGCGCGGCTGGATTTGAAGAGCAGTCACAATCAATGGATAATTTGTTCATAACATTAATGTATAATATTTTATTTCCTAGACTATTCATTACAGCCCCGGCAGCTTCCGCCATGGATTCTAAGAATTTATTCTGTGGAGTTGTAAATGCTTTTGCAAAGTCACTTAATTTATTTGTTAAACCAGCCGTGTGAATCCACATTTTACCGCTGGCAGAGGCTATACCAATCGACATGTTCTTGAAAGCGCCTCCAAATCCACCCATTGCATGCCCCTTAAAATGAGATAGGATAATAAATGAATCATAGTTTTTGAAATGCGAACCAACTAAATCTTCATTAATATTTTTCCCTTGAGGAAAAGGTAAGGCTATGGAACTGTCTTCATCCATAATATCTACAGCTGCTATCGCAGTAAAACCATGATCTGCTGCAGCTTTCTTATGATCTTCGGTTGTGTATCGTTTTCCCGGATAAGCTGTGTTGCATTCAACAATAGTACCATTTACAGATTGAACTAAATCCTTTATTAGTTCGGGCGAAAGATAATTGTGCCCTCCCGGTTCTCCGGTACTGATTTTTATTGCAACCCTACCATTAAGTTCTCTTCCTAACGCTTTATAAATTTTTATCAACGCTGCCGGATCAATATTCTTTGTCATATAAACATCGGGCTGAGTTTCATTCTTGAGTACACTTTCGCTTTGTGTTTTTACATTCTCGCTTGCAGCTTGCTGAAGAGCTTGCACAGAGATTGTTGAAAACAAGAATAGAAGCGTTAAAAGTTGAATCTTCCAAGTGCAGCTTAATCTAAAATTCTTCATATAGGGACCTTTAGTCATATTTACTTGGTTATTAAACCAAGATATTCATTGTGAATTATTTTTCTTTATGTTCTTTCATTTTCTCATCAAATATTTGCAGTTGTTCTTTAGTTATAAAGTGTTTTAGTTCCAACCTAAGTGAATCTTTAAGCACATCAATATTCTTAAAACCACCCATAAAAATTGATGTAATTTTTCCGTGATATTTCAAAAGCAATGGCTTAATTAATTCTTTCTGTCTCTTGTCTGGTTTTATGATTTCTTCGTAGAATTTCACAAATCCATTCGGTTGAAAATATTCCTCAAATTGTTCGTGTTGTTTCTGTACAATTATTTCGCTTATTTGGAAACCGATTCCTATACCTACAATTAAAGTAACAAGAAAAAACAAAATCGTTTTTAGATATGTTTTTAGATACGCTTTCATTTTAAGTTCACCAAGTTTGTTTTTAATGTTGTATCAAAGACATATTCCATGTCAGGCACAGATTTACTAAATATGTTTTTCAATAAATTAATATTTCCGGCATTAACATTGTATAAGCTTATTAATACCAAGATGAGTGTTGCCGATAGGCATACTTTCTTAAAAACCGCTGAAATAATGTCAGAAATAAATACCTTTTCGGTATTTTTTAGGAAATGTTGATTAGATTTTCTTAGAAGTTCATTTTCAAATCTAGCAGAAAATTCTTGCTTACCTAAAGATTTAATTTTCCTTCTTATCTCAGATAGTTCTTTTTGCAGAATTTCAAGCTTCGGGTCTTTATTCAGGCATTCCACAAAACTTATTTTTTCATCTTCAGTTAGTCTGGAATCTAAAAATTTATTTAGCAGGTTCTTAAAATTATTTTCGCTCATATTTCTCTCTTTTTACTTTAATAATATTCTTAGTTTTTCTTGTGCACGTGCTAAACGTGACAGCACAGTACCAACCGGAATATTTAACAACTTGGCCGTTTCTTCTGTGGAGTATTCATCAATGAGTCTTAAAACTACTACAGCTCGATGCTTGTCACTTAACCTTGAGAGTGCCGCTTCAATAATTAATTTATCTTCATTAATAGGATCAACTTTGCTTGAATTGGCAAGTTCAATTCCATCTTCTTGCATTCTGTCAAATGAAAACAATCTTTTAATTTTCCGTCGCCTTAACTCATTAAGTGAAAGATTGATTGCAATTTTTACTAAATAATTACTTAACGAGTAATTACCGTTGTAGTTATTAATATTGTTTAAGAATCTGATAAATACCTCTTGCCCAATATCTTCCGCTTCTTGACTCTTGCCCAGAAATCCGAAAACCGTATAACCAATACGTGATTTATTTCTCCCAACAATCTCGTTAAATGCTGCCCGATCATTTTTATCACGCACCATATCCACAAGCTCTAAATCGGAATATGTATTGATCAGCAAATTATTCACAAATACCATAAAAATTACTTTTCATTACTATATACACATAAACCGACTCTTTTATTCCATCACATAAAAAATATTTCTTGGAATAAAACTTCACAGTTGTTGTATATATAGTTGTAGTTCCCCGTTATCACGGTCAAACTTTACGGAAGAAATATAAGTCTAGGTAGCGAAAGGTCGGCTACAGAGCTTGAATCCGCAGAAAAATAAAATAGCGTATTAAAATCCGAATAAGGCTTTAACTGAGCACGATTTATCAATTGGCTATTATTCACCACCCTTAAAATGTAAGAACCCGCTTTTCACACAAAATTCAATCTTTTTGCTGGCATTGATTTGGAAACAGTCTTCAAAAAGCTAAAAAGGTTGAAATGGCATCCTCAGTAAAACTTTTATCAAATCTCTTAGACTACTGTTCCGAGAAAAACCGTGTTATAGCGAAAAATATTTCCAACATAGCAACGGAAGGATACAAGCGTCAAGATGTAGTGTTCAAAGAAGTGCTGAACGAAAGCTCCAATTCAATGATGAAAGTTTCTAACAGCAGACACATGACAACATTGCAAGATCCCTCAGCCGACAGCGGAAAATTTGAATATATAAATGATGAAAGTGAAGAAATGACATCCGGTTCTAACAATGTAAACATTGAGCGGGAGATGAGCGAGCTTGCGGAAAATACTCTTCGCTTCAAATTCGCTTCGAAAAAAGTGGGTGAATACTATAGAGGAATTCAAAATGTAATAAAAGGCGGCGGAGGCAGAATATGAAAATTGGCGGAAGCTTATTTGGTTTAAACTACAGCGCTCGCGGTATGAGTATTCAGAGAAAAAAAATGGATGTAATTGCGCAGAACATTGCTAACAGCGATAACGTGCGCACGGAAAATGGTGAACCATACAAAAGAAAAACTCTTAAAGTGGAAGAAGCTAAAAATAATTTTGCTTCCAATCTAGAGATTGAAGGACAAGCTTTTAAGCTTAATACAAGCAATCCAAACCACATGCTTAAGATGAACATGCCTCAAGAGCTCAGTATTTCTGCGGATCAAGGCCAGGTTGAAATGAAGGAAGAAATAGATACTAAACCGGGAGATATTGTTTATATGCCGGAACATCCAAACGCAGATAAAGATGGTTACGTTGAAATGTCTAATGTAAATGTTATAAACGAAATGGTAGATATGATAGCGGCATCCAGAAGTTATGAATCAAACTTACAAGCGTTAAACTCTGCCAAGCAAATGGCAAAAGATTCTATGGAGATCTAATAGATGAAAGTTTCTACAAATAACATCGGCAATTATTCACCGGCATATTTCAAAGCGCATGCAGCAAGAGCCGAAGCCATTCAAAAACAGAAATCGGAAAGCATTTCGGTTGAAGAAAAGAAGTTCTTCGCAAATCTCTATCCGGCTCAGAAAGATGAAGTGCTTGGTTACCAACTATACGATGCAAAGGGAAAAGTTTCCGGAGTGCACGTAGGTTCACTTTTTGATAGGAGAGGATAAAATGCAAATAGAAGGATTTGGAAGTTTAATACCAAAATCCCTTGAACCGGCAGCAAAGAAAAACTCTGTTGGCGTTGAAGGCTTTGGAGAAACATTAAACGGTTTTATAGGCGATGTAAATAAATCTCAGCTCGATTCTCAAAGTGCTGTGCAAGATTTTGTTGGCGGCAAAGGCATCGAGTTACACGAAGTAATGATTGCCGGTGAAAAAGCTAAAACAAATCTTGAACTGTTGATGGAAATAAGAAATAAAGCAGTTGATATGTTCAAAGAATTAACAAGGATACCTGTTTAATATGAATACGAATCCATTACAAGCTTTTGCGGGAATATTAGGCAAGTTGAATCCCAAGCAAAAAATTATGCTTGGAGTTGGTGTTGTAACAACCGTTGCCTTATTAGCTGTTTTAATGTTCATTCTAAATGAGCCAACTTATTCCACTTTATACTCCGGCCTTTCTCAAGAAGATGCGGGTAAAGTTGTAGAACATTTGAACGCCCAGAAAATTCTATTCAAGCTTGAAGACAACGGACAGTCAATTAAAGTTCAGCGAGAAAAAGTATATGAACTTCGCTT
This sequence comes from Ignavibacteriota bacterium, assembly GCA_043807765.1. Taxonomy (GTDB): domain Bacteria; phylum Bacteroidota; class Ignavibacteria; order Ignavibacteriales; family Melioribacteraceae; genus Stygiobacter. Next base: position 58,343 of record JAZDFQ010000045.1, on the reverse strand, counting down.
AACCCTTGCCGGAAAAGGAATTCCAAGTTCCGGAGTTATTGGTTATGAAATTTTTGATAAGACAACAATGGGAATGTCCGAGTTCATGCAGAATCTTAATTTTAAGCGGGCGCTTGAAGGAGAAATTGCTAGAACAATACAACAGCAAGAAGGAATTGCGTGGGCTCGCGTTCATGTTGTTATGCCCAAGAAAACGATTTTTAGAGAAGAAGAAAAGCAGCCGACTGCATCTGTTGTAATAAAATTAAGAAGCAATTCAACTCCATCAAAAGAGAACATACAAGCTATTGTAAACTTGCTATGCGGAAGTGTAGAAGGGTTACAACCGGCAAAGGTTTCCATAATCGATACTAAGGGAAGGATACTTAATAATGATGCAGAAGAAGGTCCTATAGCATTTGCATCAGCTAAACAGTACGAAATTAAAAAATCCGTTGAGGGTCATCTTGTTCAAAAAGCTCAATCGATACTTGATAATGTTCTTGGGTTTGGAAATGCAGTTGTTGAAGTAACTGCAGACTTGAATTTTGATCAAGTTGAAAAAACTATGACACAGTTCGATCCGGAATCTCAAGTAGTTGTAAGTGAAGGAGTTGCTAAGACCGCCAACAATGGCCGCCAGCAAAATGATACTACTTCTGCCGTGAACGAAAATAATGTAACAAACTATGAAATAAGTAAGACGGTAGAAAATGTTGTTCAAGGAAGCGGCAATATTAAAAGATTGAGTGTAGCGGCAGTTATTAACGATATACCTCGCGAGGTAAAAAAAGATGGAAAGACAACAATAGTTTTCGACCCAAGACCCGCCGATCAAATAAAGAAATTGGAAGAGTTAATTAAAAATGCAGTTGGTATTGATGTAACACGCAACGATCAATTCTCAATTGTGAATATACCTTTCGAAACAAAAGTTGATGAGACAGTTACTGAAGAAGCCGGAATTTCCGCACTGCCGGATGCCAACGAATATATAAACCTAGTTTTCATTTTAGTAGCTATAGTTTCTTCGCTTTTCGTATTGAAGAGTTTGATGAAAAAATTAAAAAATGAGAGAATAGTAATTGGAACAGTAAGCGGCAGCAATTATGCACTGGCTTCGGAATCCATGGGTGCTCAGCAAGGACGAAGTGATTCCAAAAGCGGTGGCGTAACGCAGCAGTTAAGCGCCCCTAAAAAGAAAAAAATGTTATTACCAATGGGTGATATTGAAGATGAAATTTCCGAAGACGCTTTAGCAAAGAAAAACCAGCAGGAAAGAATTGTAAACTATGTAACAAAAAATCCAATGGACGCAGCAAAACTAATAAACGCTTGGATGCATGAAGATGAAGCCTAATAATAAACTAGCTTTAGTAGATACCAAAGAGGAAGTAAACGGACTGCAAAAGGCAGCAATGCTGATGGTTGCTTTAAATGTTGAAGCGGCATCATCTGTTTTGAAGCATTTGGACTCGACCGATGTTGAGTTGATAACCGCCGAGATTTCCAAAGTAAAAAACGTTTCTTCAAAGACTGTAGATACCGTAATTTTTGATTTTTATAACATGGTTACTGCCCGCGAGTATGTGCTTGAAGGCGGGTTAGACTATGCCCAAGCGGTTCTAGAAAAAACACATGGCCCGAGTAAAGCTTCAGAAATTATAGATAAAATTAAACGGTTAACAACGCTTAAAGGTTTTGATGTGCTAAAGAAAGCAGAGCCTGCACAGCTTGTTAACTTTTTGAATAAAGAACATCCGCAAACTATGGCGCTAATTCTTTCTCAGTTAGCTCCCGACCAAACTGCCAATGCATTAAAAGAAATACCGGAAGAACTTCGTGTTGATGTTGCATTTAGAATTGCGACACTTGGAAAAATTGCGCCTCAAACATTAAAGCAAATTGAACATGTGGTAGATGAAATTGCCGGCGCATCTATGAGCCAATCGGTTGGTAAACTTGGCGGCGCAAAATGTTTAGCTGCTATACTTAACAGAGCTAATGTTGGAATGGCAAAAGAGATTCTTACCAAGCTTGAAGATATGGACGCGGAAACTTCTTACGAAGTTAAACGCCTCATGTTCATCTTCGACGAAATTGTTAACATCAACGATAAAGACATACAGAAAATTCTTAGAGAAGTTGATAGAAAAGATCTTGCGCTTTCACTCAAAACTGCAGAAGACAAATTGCGCGATAAAATATTCAAAAACATGTCCGAACGTGCTGCTGATCTTCTCAAAGAAGAATTACAATACATGGGTATGGTTAAACTGAAAGAAGTTGAAGGCGCTCAAGCTAGAATTATTGATGTAATTAAAGCGCTTGAAGAACAAGGCGAAATATCCTTGAACTTGAGAGGAGGACCGGAAGAAGTTTATGTCTGATGTAATTAAATTCAGCGGGCGTTCAAGCAAATCGACTTTGAAAGTTGCCGGAATTGGTAATTCCAACTTTACAGAAGAGACCGAACCGGATTTGCTTAAACGGCAACTGGATGATTACTACAGACTGGGTTTCCGAGAAGGACAAGAGAAAACCAGAAGAGACCTCGAACAAGACTATTCCAATAAGCTAATCCGCAAATATGAAGAAGTGTATAATATCCTTCAGCAGTATGATGAAAATCTACTGGAAATGGAAAAAGCTTTTGAAAGTCTTGTAATTGAAACAGCGTATGAAATAGCAAAAAAAATCGTTCATAAAGAAATTGAAGAAAAAACAGTTATAAATGAAAACGTGAAAGTTGCTTTAAATAAAATTATTGGCGCAAACGAAGTAAGACTAAAATTAAATCCGCATGACGTAGAAGAATTAAATGCCGATAGCAAAAATATGCTGAATACCAGCTCATTCAATAAAATAAAAATTGAGGGAGACGACCGCATTGAAAAAGGTGGCTGCTTAATTGAAACGGAAATTGGAAATGTTGATGCAAGAATTTCGACTCAGCTTACAGAACTAAAAAGAAAACTTGAAGAGAGTCTAAAGTAAAATGTATATCCATGATCAACTTTTTGATAAATACAAAGGCATTATAGACAAATCCGAATCTATTCGTGTTAATGGAAAAGTTATAGATGTAATCGGGCTGGTTATTGTGTCTGTAGGCCCTAACGCAGTTTTAGGAGAAATATGCACCATAGTTGATCAAAACGGAAGCGAGATTTGTAAAGCGGAAGTTGTAGGATTTAAGAATGGAAAGGTTTTATCAATTGCAATTGGAGAGATTCATAACATTTCTCCGGCATGCGAGATTAAAGCTTCCGGTAAAAGTTTTACTGTTGGTGTTGGCAAAGAATTACTAGGACGCGTTATTGATGGTTTAGGAAATCCGATAGATGGAAAAGGTGAAATATCTTACCATTCGTTTAGAGACGCACACCGCGAACCTCCAAATCCTCTTGAAAGAAAAAGAATTGCGGCTCCAATTCAAACCGGAATTAGAGCTATAGATGGATTGCTTTCAATTGGTAAAGGGCAGCGCGTTGGAATTTTTGCCGGCAGCGGCGTTGGCAAAAGTGTTACTCTTGGTATGATTGCAAGAAACACGAGCGCCGATGTAAACGTTATTGCTTTGATTGGAGAACGTGGAAGAGAAGTTAGAGAATTTATAGAAAGAGATTTAGGCGAAGAGGGTTTAGCAAGATCTGTAGTAGTGTGTGCAACAAGCGATAAATCTCCTTTAATAAGAATGAAAGGCGCATACGTTGCCACAACAATAGCAGAATATTTCCGCGAGCTTGGTATGGATGTAATGCTGATGATGGATTCCGTTACCCGTTTTGCTATGGCACAAAGAGAAGTCGGGCTAACAGTTGGCGAACCACCAACTACAAAAGGTTATACACCATCTGTGTTTGCACTGCTTCCAAAATTATTGGAACGTGCCGGAACAACAGATAAAGGTTCCATTACCGGTTTGTATACTGTACTTGTTGATGGAGATGATATGACAGAGCCAATCGCCGACGCAGTCCGCTCGATATTAGACGGACACATTGTGCTTTCGAGAAAGCTTGCAAACAAAGGTCAATATCCGGCCATAGATACTTTGCAAAGTGTAAGCAGAGTAATGTCGGATATTATTGACCGCGATCATTACCAAAGAGCAATGAAGTTTAACGAAATACTTGCTACCTACAGAGAAGCCGAAGATTTGATAAACATCGGCGCTTATTCTAAAGGAAGCAATCCTCACATCGATCATGCATTATCCAAAATAAATCAGTTGCGGAGTTATTTGAAGCAAGATGTATTTGAACAAGCCAAATATGATCAATCGGTTGAAAGGCTAAACCAAATAATAGAAGCTCCGATAGTATAGAGAGAAAATGGCTAAGTACGTTTTCAAGTTTCAATCGATTATGAAAGTGAAGGAAATGCTTGAAAAAAAAATTCAAGAGGAAATTTCCCGAATTAACAAAGAGATTGACGATTTAATGTTTGAAATGAAACACATAGGTAATGAGCTAAAGAGAATTTCAATTCAGTCGATGGAGAAATCCTCGACAGTTGCGGATTTTAAGAGTATGAAGATGTATGAATCGCATCTGAGACATCAAGTAGAGGCGATTGAAAAAAAAATAAATATGCTTAACCGTAAAAAAGATGAAAAACAGCTTGAGCTTATTGAAAAGAAAAGAGAAATAAAATCGCTGGAAATTATTAAAGAAAATGATTTACAGAATTTTCTAATTGATGAACGGAAAAACGAATTGAAAGCACTTAACGAAGTAGCTCTAAGAAATTACAACGGGGAACAGTCGTGAAGAATACATTAGTTTATAGCGTAATATTTTTATTCGCTTTTGGACTTGTAACGGGAGCCTTATTTTATTTCAACGGACAGTTTAACAGTATGTTCGAGTTTGATTTTAGTTCCCCACATGCAAAACAACCGAAAGGTAAGCCCGGTGTTGCTGCTGCAGATTCCCTTAAAAGTGACTCATCAATGGTAGTGACGGATTCTACTGTGATTGCGTCAGATTCAACTGTTGCGATTGAGTCAAATTCAACTGTAAATAACTCGACATCAAGTAATGGTACGTTAGCCACAATTAATAATTCCAAGGAAAAAGTAGCTGCAAAGGCAAAACCAGAATCTGCACCGGTTACTGAAAATCCGATGGTTCCTAAAACAAATATGAGATCTGTTGTTAACCGGGACTCAATTTATAAGAGCTGGGTTGCCGAAACAGTTAAGCTCTATGAGGTTATGGACTCGAAGAAAGCCGCTAAAGTAATTCTGGGTTACTCCGATAATATCGCCAGAGATATCATTCTTAAAATGAAGAAGAAGAAAGCAGCTGAAATATTGGCTGAATTGAAACCTGAAGTTGTGACAAGAATAATAAGCGTGAATTGATGAATTTTAGCAATTTCATAATAGATAAGCTTACTGATACCGAACCAACATTAGCAATTGGCTCTAAAAAAGCCGGTTCTAATGCTTTTCTATTTTCCGACATCATTAAAGTTTGCGAACAAGAAAACTCGCCGCTAGCAACTGGTGAATTAGATGCGAATAAGATTGATTCAACTTTAGAAATATATGCTTCATCAGAAAATGTTATCAAAGTTTCATCGGAAGAGTTTGAATCCATCGGACAATTTATTAATTCTCTCGTATCTCAAAATGGAGAGATTAATGTATCCGGAACGCACCATAAGGTTGATAACGCATTAATTGAGAAACTTCAATTTGTTCTTCCGGAAGATAAGCTGATTGAGTTGAGTGGAGATTTCATTGATAAATCCAGCTTTTCGTTGATTCCACTTACAAACACAAATGATTTCAGCGAACTAACAAAGCCGTTATCTATTTCTTATAAGAATGGTTCAAACAAGTTATCTATTACCATTAGTCCTATCAAAGTTGATGAGAATTCCACAAGCAGAAACATTAACAATGAATTCAGTTTTGTAAATAAACTAATGGTAAATGAAGGAATAATTCCGAACGCGCCGGTAAGTGTCCCGGAAATCAAAGCTGAAAGCGAAGAAGTTGAATTATTAGAGAATGAGTTAGTTGAAGAAAGTTCGGAATATTTTGATGTTGATGAAAAGAACAGCGAACCCATTGCAAAAGTATTTTATAAAGCAGAGATAATTAAAATTGAAGCACCGCAAGTCTTTGTTGAGCCAAAATCACAATTAATTTCTCTTAACTTAGATTCTAATCAAGAATCTGATTCTACTGAAGTGACTACACAAGGCAAATTAATAGCGGTTGATGAAATAAATACTTTCAAGTTTTCAGCCAACAGTTCCAATTACGAACTTTTCAAAACTTTGCAACAAGTATCTGAAGTGAAACCTTCGGTAGCTGCGTCTGAGCCGGAAAAAGCTTTGAAGGCTACTGTGGGCGAAGAAAATGTTGTTAGTTTACCAACAGCTGAAAATTCAACTGCAAAAGAGACGAAGATCGTAGGAAAGAATACGCCTTTAGAAACTCAACAAGTTGATAAAAATAAGCCAACCACAAAAGTTGTTTTGCCAAACTCTGAAAATGTTTCTAGCGAACAAAATCTTGTAATTTCAGCCGATAAATCAGTGCAGAATCAGAAGACCTCTTCTACTGCACTGAGTTATTTAATGGATGGTTTAACCGAAGAAGAAAGATCCATCTTCAAGGGATTTGCTTCGCGCAGTGAAATGAGTGAAATAAAATTTACAAAGCAATCCCTAACAACACCTAATATTGTAAGTGAAGAGCCGGATCAGCCAGTAAAATCAGTTATTATCGAAACTCCAATTGTTGATGCAAAAGAAACGAAAGATGTTCCCGCTTCCTTTAAAGTAGAAAGTGATGGCAAAGCTACTTCAAAGCCAGCACTAGAGGCTGATGTAAAAAATCTCTTTACTACAGAAGTAAAAAGTGGTAGTGTAAATCAAAAAAATGCGATTGATTCGGGTGAAACAAAAACTATTACCTTTTCACCAAGCTTAGAAAAAGAAGTTGACGCAGAAATAAAACTAATACTGAATGATGATATTAAGAATCCAAGCTTAAATGAAAAAATTTCTGATCCAAAAGATGTTACCTCAAAGGTAAAATATGAACCATTTGTGAGCGAGAAAGTTGCCCCTCTTATTGTGAACAAGGAAACAGAATATTTAAAACAATCTCAGATAAAGCCGGATACAAAGCAACTTAATAATGTTGTAGTTGGTCAAGCGGAAATCAAAGAAGAAGTTGAGACTTCTCAAGCAAAACTTAACATTTTTGATGATTCAGTTGATGTAGAGACGCCGCTTGATAATGCAGCCAAACTTAATGCCGAGAAACCAACTATTTCTAACGTAAAAGAGGTTGTGTCTTCAGATGTAAAAGCCAAGAAAATAGAGAGCCAAGAGACACAGACTACTGAAAAGCCGGTACTTTCAGCTAAGGAATCACTAAAGCCAGAACCGGTGATTGCCGAAGCGAAGGAAATGAAAACAAGTAATAAGAATCAAGAAATAAGAACCGAGGGAAAATCCGAAACAGTTCAAAAAGAAGTTTCTGAGAAAACTGAAATCAAAGAAACACAGCAAACTGAAAAACCGACACCTTCGGTTAAGGAATCGTTAAAATCAGAACCGGTGATTGCTGAAGCGAAGGAAATGAAAACAAGTAATAAGAATCAAGAAATAAGAACCGATGGAAAATCCGAAACAGTTCTGAAAGAAGTTTCTGAGAAAACTGAAATCAAAGAAACACAGCAAACCGAAAAACCGACACCTTCGGTTAAGGAATCGTTAAAATCAGAACCGGTGATTGCTGAAGCTAAGGAAATGAAAATAAGTAATAAGAATCAAGAAATAAGAACCGAGGGAAAATCCGAAACAGTTCTGAAAGAAGTTACTGAGAAAAATGAAAGCAAAGAAACACAGCAAACTGAAAAACCAACACATTCGGTTAAGGAATCGCTAAAATCAGAACCGGTGATTTCTGATGCGAAGGAAATGAAAACAAGTAATAAGAATCAAGAAAAAAGAACCGATGGAAAATCTGAAATAGTTCCGAAAGAAATAACTCAGAAAAATATTGTGAAGAATTCAAATAGAAGACCAAAATTAATTTCTAAAGAAGAATTTCTTGCAACTAAAACTGAAAAACTGCTTCCAGCAGAAGAAGAGAGTAAAGTTCAGGAAATTGAAGTTAAGAATACTACGAATAACCCCAAGGATCAGAAAGTTAGCTCTCAAACACAGCTGAATGAAAGTAATCTTGAAGTGTCATCTGAAGGCAAGTTGTTGGTAAAAGTTGCAGCTAAAGCAAGTGTTAGAATCGATAAAAGTCCCCAAGAAGCGAGTGAGATAAAAAATAAATCTTCGCAAAATGTAAGTAAAGAAACTAATACAACAGAATTAAAAGACAATGCTGATGCGGCTGATAAGCAAATTGTAACAGTTTCAAAAACGAATACAAAAAAGATTGAAAAGGGTGAACAATTTGTTATAGCTGCTACTGTTGAGAACACCACGGTTAAAGAAAAAGTAGCAGAAACAAAGATAGAAGCAGATACAAAAAATATTTCGGTAAGCGAAGCAAAGGAAATAAAGCATTCATCTGCCGATCAACAGTTGAATCAAAACACTGATAAAGAAAACGCTAAATCAAATTCTTCGGAAACATTTAAAAATAATCTAAACCAAGTTAACGGATCGGAGAAAAGCTTTAGTGCTGAGAATTTGAAATTACAAAGTGATCCAAAACCAGCACACGAACAGTTTAAGACTGTTAAGCAACAAGAAATACTTCCGGAATTTTCTAAACTGATTCAACAAGGTGAAAGACAAACTTTGACTTTACAATTAACACCGGAAAATCTTGGTAAAGTTAAACTGACTGTTGATATGATCGAGAATCAGATTATTACAAAAATTGAAGTTGAGAATGAACAAGTAAAACAGTTCGTTCAATCAAACATTGAACAGCTAAAACAGAATATGCAGTCTGCCGGAATACCATTAACAAATGTTAATGTTAGTCTATCGGATGATCAGAAAAATCAGAGAGTTTTTACACAGAAGAAAAAACCTTCCGGACGCGAAGATAAAGAAGAAGTAATTGAAGAAACAACATTGCTACAAGCTAAGAAACATATGGGTTATAATACTTACGAATTTACAGCATAAGGAATTATGAAATGGTTAGCACTGTAAACAACACAACAACAAATCAAACATCAACTGTTTCCGCAAATAAAAGTGCACTTGGTAAAGATGATTTTTTGAAACTGATGATTTCGCAGTTGAAGAATCAAGATCCGCTTAATCCAATGGACGGAACTGCTTATGCTTCACAGCTAGCTGAATTCTCATCACTAGAGCAATTAACCAATCTTAATTCCTCTATAACAGCAAGTATGAACACTAATCTAGCTCTTGCTGAATCGGTTAATAACACAATGGTTGCTACATTGATTGGTAAAGAAGCAAAAGTAAGTGGAAACGAATTGCAAGTAACCGGACAGGATAGCATCACATTAGGTTACACTTTGCCGGCAAATGTTAAGTCTGCCACAATTAAAATTTACAATGAGAAAGGAGCATTCATAAAACAAATAGAAAATGCTTCAATTGATGAAGGAACTAATAAACTTTCTTGGGATTGTTCCGATAATAATGGTGACAAATTACCTAATGGTAAATATACATTTGAAGTAGATGCAAAAAACATGAATGGTGATCAATTGACAATAGATACTTTCAAAGCCGGCGTTATAGATGGTGTTCGTTTTACAGAAAACGGAACTGTTCTTAAGATTGACGGCGCTGAGTATTCTATTTCCGAGATTCTTGAAATTCTAAACTCAACAAATGGAGAAAATAATGGCTGAGATTAATGGAATCTCCGTACCATTTATTCCAATTGTAGGAAATGAAGAGATTTCAACCCGCAGAACGGGTAGAGAAGCGGCTAATCAGTTTGATGCGATTTTCAAAGAAGAACTAGAGAAAGTAAAGTTTTCAAGTCATGCTCTTAAACGTCTCGAATCAAGAAATATACAACTAAGCGAAACTGAGCTAGGCAAAATTCAAGATGCAGTTTACAAAGCTGAATCTAAAGGAAGCAAAGATTCGTTAATCATGATGGATAAAACAGCATTCATAATAAATATTCCAAACAAAACAGTAGTAACAGCAATAGATGTAGCAAATTCTAACGAAAACGTTTTTACAAATATTGATAGTGTAGTATTTGCAATATAATTAACAAATAATAATACAACGGAGCGGGACCTTCCAAGGACGCTCCAGATCTGGCCGACCGACTGAAGCCGGATCAATCCAAGGAGGATCAACATGGCACTCTTAACATCTCTTTTCGCAGGCGTTTCCGGTTTACGTAATCATCAATCAATGATGGACGTTATTGGTAATAACATCTCCAACGTTAACACAATTGGCTTCAAAGGCTCACGCGTAACATTCAGCGATACTTTTAATCAATTTGTAAAAGCCGGCACAAACCCAACAGAAACAACCGGCGGTACAAACTCATATCAAATTGGTCTCGGCGCAAAAATCAACTCTATAGATAGAAACTGGAACCAAGGAACATTTGAAAGAACCGGTATTACAACAGACTTAGCTTTACAAGGACAGGGCATGTTCGTATTGAAAAACAACGGTCAGAAATTCTATTCACGTGCTGGTGCTTTTGTTTTTGATGCAGATGGAAAATTAGTTAGCCCGCAGAATGGCGCAATAGTTCAAGGTAAAGTGGCCAGTACAGAAGGAGTTATACCTCCAGGCAATAATTTAGAAGACATTGTAATAAATACTAACATGAAGCTAACGGCTGTTGATACTTCCGAAATTAATTGGGGCGGAAATTTAAAAAGCAATAGCGAGATAACAAGAACAGAGGAAGTTGTTCAAAGAGGAAACATTAATTCAGCTGCATTGGCCGTAGGCGAAAGTACTACAGATTATAACGTAACTGTGTATAATGAATATGGTGAGAGTTTTAACTTTACATCTAACTATGAAAAAACCGCTGATGATGTTTATACATATAGTTGGAGCTTAACAGATTCTGAAGGAACTGAGCTGGATAATGGAACAATGGTTGGTTTAACATTTGAAGATGACGGAACCGGTACAATGAGACTTGATGCAGCATCACAAGCAATGTTTGACGGTACTAACAACAACGTACTTGTTACCGGAAACGATATTAATTTTACGTTCGATGGAACAATACTAACTCAAAATGCAAGTACAAATACATTTAGCGCATCCGCAGATAACAACAGAGTGCCGAATGTTGTAAGCGGCTCAGTAACAGTTTACGATTCATTAGGTACTTCTCATCAAGTTACACTTAAGTACACAAAAATTAGTGATAATGTTTGGAAATGGAGTACATCAGTTCCAGGAACGAGTACAGTTGATGGAAAAGAAGCAGTTCAAGTAGGTACTATTGAGTTTAATGCAGATGGAACATTAGATCCAGCTAAAATTTCCCCTAACGATCCTACGTTTTCTTTTGATCCATCGGGTGGCGCTAATACAGTAACAATGGATTTGAACTTCGGCAGTGGCTTTGGCGGTGTAACGCAGACTTCAGCTAGTTCTGTTATAAGTGCACTTTCACAAAATGGTTCTCCGGCTGCGACTTTATCAAATTTGAATATAGATCAGTATGGCAACATTGTTGGTATTTTCTCAAACGGAAGTTCACAAACTTTAGCACAAATTATGTGTGCTACATTTAACAATTTGAATGGTCTTATAAGCACCGGTGATAACATGTATTCGGCATATGCAAATAGTGGTGAGCCACGAATTAACTCTTTGGGTGAAGAAACAAACACAACAATTCAATCCGGTGCGTTAGAACAATCCAACGTTGATCTTTCGGAAGAGTTCACGAGAATGATTGTTTCTCAGAGAGGTTTCCAAGCAAATGCGCGTGTAATTACAACTGCCGATAGCTTGTTGCAAGAAATTACCAACTTAATCAGATAATATTCTAGGTTCTTCAGTGCAAACCTAAAAAGGGCTGTGATCAAAATTCAAAATTTTCTTTGATCACGGCCTCTTTCCTTTTAAATACGAAACCTTCATTCACAGTAAAATTATTAGAACTTGAGGGCTATCCCGGCATCTCCACTTGCATAATATTAGCCATTTCTAAATTGCTCAATTTGTTAAAAGTACAATTTAGGCCTCTTTTTGCATGGCATAACAATTGAAAAAATGTTAGCGTAAATCAAATTGAAGTGAGAAATGGAAAAAGAGGATAACTTAGGCGCACCGGCAATCGAGACTTCTGTTGTCAAAGAGAAAAAGGGATTTAATATTAAAATTTTGCTGTTTGGTCTTCCGCTATTTATAATACAGTTAGTTGCGGTTTATTTCATTACGGCAAATTTTTTGTTGAATAAGATGCATGCTAGCGAAGCTGGTGCAGATGGAAATGAAGCCGGTAAAAAAGATTCTACAGAAGTAGTTAAAGAAGAAAAACCATCTGAGTTAGGCAAATTCATACATGAGATACAAGATCAAATAGTTAATCCCGTTGGCACCGATGGAAGAAGATTGGTAATGGTATCTTTAGGCTTCGATGTGCCCACAGAAGAAAATAAGAAAGAACTTGAAGTTAAAGATGTATTGCTTAAAGATGCGGTTCTTTCTGTAATGAGCAGTAAAGACCTTACACAACTTAGCAACATGGCATACAGAGATACTCTGAGAACAGAAATTACAAGCAGGTTACACAAGACAATGCCGGAAGTAAAAATCAACACTATTTATTTCAGTAAATATATTATACAGTAACCATGGCAGAGATACTTTCGCAACAGGAAATAGATGCGCTGCTTAATAATATTAAGAGCGGATCGGAACAGAAGATAGAATCTTCTTCGGATAAAGAAGCTATTCTTTTCGATTTTCGATTACCCAACAGAATTTCGAAAAATCAACTTCGCGTTCTAAGAAGTATTTTCGAAAACTTTGCCGAAAGTTTCAGTTCTTTTCTTGTTACGAAGCTGCAGTCAATAGTTAACATCAACGTTACTTCGGTTGATCAAATCTACTATTCGGAATATGTTCTTTCTGTTTCCAACCCGGCTTGTTTATTTACTTTTGATATTAAAGATACCGACGTAAAAGGAATTCTTGAGCTAAATAATGATTTAGCTCTTTCGCTGGTTGATAAATTGCTTGGAGGAAATGGGCTTGGCTCCAAGCAAAATAAAGTGATCACTCCGATTGAACAAAAAGTGTTACGCGTTGTTGTTGAGCGCATTATGCAAGACTTAAAAAAGGGATGGCAGACAATTGACAGCATGGATTTCGTTATTGAGCGTTTTGAGCCGGATATAGATTTTGCTCAGATTACATCTCAGAGTGAATCTGTTCTTTTAATTTCATTTGAGATTCTAATCGGCGAACAATCTTTTTTAATGAACATTTGCTTTGCAACTTTTGCTTTCGATAACATTCTTGCAAGATTATCTTCCCAGAAGCTTTCATCTATCCGCGCAATTAAACACTTTGGCCAAACCGCACGCGATGTAGTTTCTCATCATTTATCAAGAACAGCTTTACCTATTAAAGTTGAGCTCGGCACTTCAAAGCTTTCTGTCCGGGAATTGCTGGATATGCAGAATGGAGACATAATTCGCTTGGACACAAAAATTAGCGACGATCAAAAAGTTAGAACCGGAAATCAGATTTTGTTTTTGGGCCGTGTCGGTGTTTCAAATAACAAAAAAGCAATTAAAGTAACTAAGAAATTATTAGAAGAACATAAATCCTTTTGAGGTTTTAAGATGGAAAACAATGATTTAAATGAAATGAACGACAATGAATTAAATCAGAAAGCCGTTAGTGCAATGGCGCAGTTCGAAGAGTTTGACGATTCAACTCAAACCGGCGGCGTGTACAACGATAAACTTCATTTCCTCAAAGACCTTCCAATGAATATTTACATTGAACTTGGAAGAACACAAATGCAGATTAAAGACATCTTAGAGCTTGAGCGTGGATACGTTATAGAACTGGATAAGCTTGCCAGCGAGCCGGTGGATGTATTCGTCAATAATAAAAAAATTGCAGAAGGTGAAGTAGTTGTTATAGACAAACATTTTGGAATAAGAATCACAAACCTTGTAGATCCGGCAAATAGAGTAAAGGATATTTTATAATGTCATTTTTTGATATCGTCAAATCAATAATTCCACTATTAGCCGTACTCGGGATGTTATACGGCGTACTTCTATTAGTGAGAAAATATTCATTTTCTATGTCTGGCAAAAAAATTAAAAACCTTCACATCGATGTTGTTCACAATCAACTGATTCTCCCCAAAAAATATTTATCCCTTGTTAGAATTAAAGATAAGCTTCTAGTGTTGGGAATTAGCGAGAACAACATCTCTGTGCTAAAAGAATTTGAGTATGCAGAGTTTTCCGATGGAGTTGAAGGCGATTCGGAATCCAAAGGCAACTTTGTAGAAATACTTAAACAGAATTTGGGTATGAAATGAGTAAGAAATTATTAGCCATAGTATTATTGTTATTACTAGTGCTAACTGTTCAAACTCAAGCACAGCAAGCACAACAGACAATCCCGTTTCCCAAAATCAACCTAGATGTTGGCACTGCAAAAGATGGCGGGGACGTTTCCGTAACTCTCCAAATCCTTTTGATGATGACGATCCTTTCTTTGGCTCCCTCAATTGTGATAATGACTACATCATATTTACGAATCATAATTGTGTTTCATTTTTTGAAGAGCGCCCTGGGTACGCAGCAGATGCCGCCGTCTCAGCTCCTGGCTGGAGTGGCGCTCTTCGTTACATTTTTTATTATGGCGCCAACTTGGAATAAGGTAAACGACGAAGCATTAAAACCATTAATGGATAACAAACTTACAACCAGCCAGGCTTACGATAAGGGTATAGAGCCGATTCGTCAGTTTATGTTTAAAAATGTTCGCGAAGAAGATTTAGAATTATTTATCGGTCTTTCTCAACAAGCTAGACCTGCAACAAGAAACGAGGTCGCTACTTACATTTTAATTCCTGCATTTGTATTAAGCGAAATGCGCGCTGGTTTTATTATGGGTTTCTTCCTTTTTATCCCGTTTATTATGGTTGATATGATAATCTCTAGTATTCTAATGTCTATGGGTATGATGATGATGCCTCCAATGATGATTTCTCTTCCATTCAAAATTTTATTATTTATTCTAGTGGATGGCTGGAATCTGATTGTATCCTCTCTTGTAAGGAGCTTTCACTGATGACAGAAGAAATTATTATAGAAGTATTGAAAGATGTTTTCTTTACAACATTTATTATTTTACTGCCAATCCTTGGTGTTTCTCTTATTGTGGGTGTATTTATTTCAATTTTTCAAGCCGCAACATCCATTCAAGAAATGACGTTGACTTTCGTACCCAAACTAGTTGCTACCGTAGCTGTTATAATATTCTTACTACCATGGATTATTGACAAAATGGTTACAGTAACAATACGCATGTTTACAATGTTTCAGAGTGTATTGTAATGAAAGAAATTCTGATCGGGGATTTCATAATTGTTATGCTCATGTTTTTGCGGATCCTTTCAATGATGATTGCCGCCCCGGTTCTAGGCCATTCTTCGATTCCAACTGTTGCAAAAATTTTTATCGCATTTATTGTCGCTTATATGACGTTCTTAACTATTGATCAAAGCAAAATAGTTATAGATATTAATCTCGTTTCAATATTTCTGGATGCAATTAAAGAAATTCTTACCGGGACAATAATTGGCACTGTGCTAAATTTTGTTTTCTATGCAATTTCTTATGCCGGGCATATGATAGGTTTTGATATGGGCTTATCAATGTCGGAAGTTTTGGACCCAACTCATGGATTAAGCAATAACGTTGTTGGCGAAGTAATTTTTTACGGAGCCATGATGGTTTTTTTAGTAATCAACGGGCATCATTATTTAATAGGCGCAACAGTTGCTTCCTTTAAAATTGTTCCGGTAGCTAAATATGTAATAACGGAACCATTCATAGACTTGATCATTAAATATTCGTTTGCGGTGTTTACAATTGCAATGAAGATAGCGGCTCCAATAGTTGTTTCATTTTTACTAATACATATTGCAGAAGGAATTATTGCAAGAGTAATTCCTCAGATACAAATAATGTATGTAACGCAACCGTTAAAAATCGGATTGGGATTCGTTTTCTTGTCGGTCCTTGTCCCTCTTTATATATATGTAATTAAAGGATTATTAAGCGGGTATGAAAACCAGCTTACACAAATGTTAAATGCGATGAGTGCTTAGTATGGCCGATGACGGAACCGATAAAACCGAAGAACCAACCTCGAAGAAACTTAGCGATGCCAGAGACGAAGGCCGGGTTGCCAAAAGTGTGGAAATCAACTCCTTAGCAGTTTTTGCTTCCGGGCTGATTATGCTTTTTATTACTAAAAATTCGCTGGGCGAAAAATTTTCCGAATTTACTATTGATCTGTTTTCATCATTAGATTCTCTCGATTTAAGCAAAACAATGTTGCAAACATATTTTCTTAAGTGGGCATTGTTTTTCTTTTCGATGACCGCTCCGGTTATTCTTGTAATTATGGTTGTTTCACTTATAAGCAACATTGCACAGGTCGGTTTCAAATTTTCCGGCAAAGTGTTTATGCCGAAACTTAGCCGTTTCAATGTATTTGCCAATGCCAAAAATATGTTGTTTTCATCCCGTTCATTTGTAGAAGTTCTCAAATCGGTTATGAAGCTGGTAATTATTGCGGTATTCACTTACTCTATTCTATCCAAACTTGTCGAGGATTCTTTTCAACTAGCCGATTTGAGTGTTGAAGACACTGTAGCGTTTATGGTGAATGCTTCTTTTTCGCTTATTTGGAAGATTGCATTGTTCTACTCTCTTATTGCCGGAGCTGATTTTATTTTTCAGCGTATCAAGTTTAAAAAAGAAATGATGATGACAAAGCAAGAAGTTAAAGATGAACATAAACAAGCCGATGGTGATCCGGAAATAAAACAGAGAATTCGTAAGCAGATGTTTAAAATGGCATTTAGAAGAATGATGAAGGATGTGCCAAGCGCAGATGTTGTTATTACAAACCCTACTCACTTTGCTGTTGCTGTTAAGTACGAGATGAGTAAAGACGGCGCACCAAAAGTAGTAGCAAAAGGTATGGATGAATTAGCTCTGAAAATTAAAAAAATTGCAGTAGAGAATAATGTTCCTTTGCATGAAGACGTACAACTTGCGCGTGCGTTATATAAAAGTTGCGAAATTGGAGATGAAATTCCGGCCAAACTATTTAAAGCCGTCGCTCAAATTCTAGCTTACATTTATCAAATGAAAAATCTGAAAAAAAGAAGAAGTATTGTATAGTGATGAATAGCATTGGAAAAAATAGCGATGTAATTCTGGCGTTTGGTTTAATCCTAATGTTGGGATTAATGCTAATTCCGCTTCCGGCTGGAATTTTGGATTTCTTGCTGGCGCTTAATATTACACTTTCTGTTTTGGTGATGATCGTTTCTCTCTACATTACTTCACCCTTGGACATTTCGATTTTCCCGGGATTGCTGCTTGTGCTAACTCTGTTTCGTCTTGGATTAAATATCAGCTCAACCCGTTTAATTCTGATTGAAGGTTATGCCGGAAAGGTTATTGAATCGTTCGGTACCTTCGTAGTTGGTGGAAATTATGTAGTCGGATTCATTGTATTTATCATTTTAGTAGTTATTCAATTTATTGTTATAGTAAAAGGTTCTGGAAGAATTTCTGAAGTTGCGGCACGTTTTACATTAGATGCTATGCCCGGTAAGCAAATGGCTATCGATGCCGATCTAAACACCGGCTTGATTACAGAAGCTGATGCTAGAAAGAGAAGAGAAACAATTTCTCGCGAAGCTGAATTTTACGGTGCTATGGATGGAGCGAGCAAGTTTGTTAAAGGAGATGCAGTTGCCGGTTTAATCATAGCCGGTGTAAATATTATTGGCGGATTCATTATAGGTATAGCTCAAAGGGGAATGAGTTTTACGGATGCGATTCAGAGCTACACAATATTAACAATTGGTGATGGTCTTGTCTCTCAGATTCCGGCGTTAATTATTTCTACAGCAGCCGGTTTAGTTGTAACAAGAAGTGCAAGCGGAAGTTCGCTGGATTTTCAAATGAAAACGCAATTGTTTTCAAATCCCCGTGTGCTTGGAACTGCTTCCGGAGCTTCATTTATGTTTGCTCTAATTCCCGGAATGCCAACGATTCCATTTGTATTCTTAAGCATTGTAATGGGAACGGTTTCGTATATAACAAAGAAAAATAAATTAAAAGCTGCTCCGGTCATTGAATCTGTTGAATCATCATCGCCGGAACCGATTACTGAAGAAAAAGTTGAGCAGTATTTGCAAGTCGATCCGATTGAAGTAGAAATTGGTTATGGTTTAATAAGCTTAGTTGACGAAAAACAAGGCGGCAATCTGTTTCAGAAAATTTCTTCAACTAGAAAACTAATTGCCTTGGATTACGGAGTGCTAATACCTCCGGTACGTGTTCGGGATAATCTTCAGCTTTCACCTAACGAATACATTATTAAAATTAAAGGCAATGTTGTTTCCAGTTTCGAAGTTTATCCGGATAGAATGCTGGCAATGAACCCCGGAACTTCCAGCGAAACTATAAATGGATTGCCTACTACCGACCCAGCTTTCGGTCTACCCAGCCTATGGATTTCAACAGATGAAAAAGAAAAAGCAGACATGTTGGGTTACACCGTTGTTGATTGTATTTCTGTTATTACAACTCATTTGCAAGAAGTCTTAAAGAGAAATTTTGAAAAAATCTTAACCCGTCAGGATGTTAAACAACTGCTCGAGAATATAAAGAAAGAATATCCGGCCGTTGTAGAAGAAATAAATCCGGATGTACTAAATCTTGGAACAATTCAAAAAATTCTGCAAAACCTTCTAAAAGAAAATATTCCAATAAAGGATTTTGTTCAGATTTTAGAAGCGTTAATAGACTACTCAAAAACAACAAAGAACGTGGATGTACTTACCGAGTATGTACGCCATACAATTGGAGAGACAATCGCAAATATTTATAAAGATCATAACGGCATAATTCATGCGGCTGCATTGAGCGAAGTGCTTGAAAGCGCAATTACGAAATCATTGCAAGCACAAAAGGATAATATTGTAACACTTGGCTTGCCACCGGCGATACTTCGCGAATTGAATACACAACTTAGAGCAACATCGGAAAAATTTAATTCTCTAGGCTATCCCTCGATATTAATTACTTCAGCAACTATTCGGCCATATTTTTATAGATTAATAAACAGCAGTTTTCCGGAATGGTCAATCCTTTCATATTCGGAGCTTCCGGCTAATGTAGAACTTGAGTTTATTGGAAAGATCGAGGTTTCTAATGCAAATTAAAAAGTATGTAGCCGCATCTCTTAAAGAAGCTACACAGCAAATGAAAAATGAGTTAGGCGGGGAAGCTTTAATTCTTGGTACACGTGTTATAGAAAATGATAAACGCTATGGCATGAAAAAGATGTATGAAATTACTGCCGGTATTGATCAGCCGGTTCAGGCAAAACCAGCAAAAGCATCCAGAGAAGAATTTGATAGTATTGATAATTTTCAAGCTGAGTTGGAAAAACTTACTAGAAAAATTAATCCACGCGCAGAAACTAAGGCTGTATTAGATGAGAGAAAAGCTAAAGCTGAAAAAGCAGCTCCAAGCAGACAATTTGAAAAAGAGATAGATGAAATTGCAAATACACTTGAACAACGCGAAGTATCAAAGACTATCATTAAGTCTATAACCAAACATTTAAGAGACTCCGCAAACTTTATTGAAGATTCTAACTTGGATAATTATTTACTATCTACTTTGGCTTCAATGAT
Organism: Ignavibacteriota bacterium; assembly: GCA_043807765.1. GTDB lineage: Bacteria > Bacteroidota > Ignavibacteria > Ignavibacteriales > Melioribacteraceae > Stygiobacter. Next base: position 38,449 of record JAZDFQ010000045.1, on the reverse strand, counting down.
TCCTACTACTACATTCAAAGTAAGCAAAAATAAAACCACTAAGATTGCGCTAGTCGGTCCAACCGGAGTTGGTAAAACAACTTGCATAGCAAAACTGGCTGTTATCTCAAAAATTATTCATAAGCTGAAAGTTGGATTAATTTCTATTGATACTTACAGACTTGGTGCAATTGATCAGCTTAGAATATTTTCCGAGATAAGCGATATTGAAATGGCCGTTGCATACGAAGCAGAGGACATTCCTAAACTTGTAAAGAAGTTTAAGGGAAAGGATTTGATTTTCATTGATACTGTTGGCAGAAGCCAGAAAGCCAAAGAGAATCTGGAAGAAATCAGAAAATATCTGGATGCTGCTCAAGTTGATGAAACTATTTTGGTAGCTAATTCTACAAGCTCTGCACGCACGCTGAATGATGTGGCAGAGAAATTCAGACCGTTAAAATATACTTCCGTAATTTTTTCCAAGATTGATGAGGCCGTAGTTTACGGCAACATTATGAATCTGGCTGTTACACACAATACACCGGTAATGTTTTTAACAAACGGACAGGTAATTCCGGATGATATTCTTTCTGTAAATCCGGCATTTCTTGCAAACTTGATATACAGCGGCAAACTTTACAAATGAATGGACAGGCATCACGGCTTATACAGCTTAGGGAGCTTGAAGAAAAGGGTAAACAGTTTTCTGCTTCCAAGATTGTTTCTATCTGCTCCGGCAAGGGAGGAACAGGTAAGACATTCTTTGCCGCAAACTTTGCTTTCACACTTGCCCGCTTAGGCAAAAAAGCTTTACTTGTAGATCTTGATCTGAATTTTTCCAACCTAAACATTCTACTTAACCATGCAACCCAAGATGTAATCTCGGAATTCTTCGAACAGAAAAAATCTTTGCGGGAAATTGTTTCCGGCTATAATAGTAATCTCGATCTTATTTATGGCGATTCCGGACGGCAAGATTATCCGCGCGTAAGTAAAGAAGTACTTGATTACTTATTTATTTCACTTAATAAAATTGGTGATAATTACGATTTCATAATTCTAGATTCTTCCGCCGGGGCAGTTGACTTAACACTCTATCAATTGGTTCGATCCGACTACACGATTATAGTGACATCGCCGGAACCAACAGCAGTTATGGATGCTTATGTAATTGTAAAGTTGTTGAACACGGAAAGTTACTGCGGCGAAAAACTTGTAGTAGTTAATAAGTGCGTAGATGAAGATGACGCACAAACTGCTTATGCAAATTTGGCTGTTGCATCTAAACACTTCCTAGGCGACGACACGAATTTCATCGGCTCAATCAGTTTTGATTCGGCAGTTCATAAATCCATTGTGCATCAAGAACTGCTCGCGGAAATCAGTCCAGAATGTCAGCCTTCAAGAGAAATCAATTCTATCACAAAGAAATTCCTTACTATCGCTCAAGTGGCTAATAATAACCATAGCCGACAGATAATCTAACTCGAAAACCCTTAAAATTATCATTTTTTGAAGCTTTTGACCTCACTTGGCCCCAAGTAGCAGTGGTATAAGGTTTGCAATTCCAATAGAAAAAAGCAAGGGAAGCGATGAACAAGATAGTATTACAGTTTGGACTTTTGGTATTCTTCTTCTCGATTATCTTTTTCACACAACGTGGGCTGGCAATAGAAAAAGTATTGCTGAATTCCTTTGCAATTTTCATCCTAGTTACAACAATGTTGAGCTTAATTGTTATTGGATTAATAAAAGCGATCAATAACAACTCACTCAGCAAATTAGGAGACCTATCAGATAATTTAGCAGGAAATAAAGATCATGAGTAATGCAATACTTTGGGCCTCGTATAAGGAAAAACCATCTCCTGAATTGAAGAAACAGATCGTGTTAACCTATGTGAATTTAGTTCACTATGTTATACACAGAACCAATTTGATCCAGAGTGCTTTACTGGATCGGCGCGATTATTTCCAATTTGGAATTGAGGGGTTGAGCGAAGCGATTGATAGATTTGATCCGGACTATGGTACAAAGTTCGAAACATACGCTATACAACGCATCCGCGGTAAAATTTACGACGAGCTGAGAAAGTACAGTGATAAGTTCGAACCTGTACTCGAGCCCGATGCAACCACAATGTTTCCCACATCTACTTTATCTGTTAATCAATCTGTTGGTGAAGACGATGGAATGCAGCTTTATGAAATGCTTCCGAGCGATGCCGAAAAGCCTGACTTCATCTTAGAAAAGAAAGATTTAAAACAAAGATTGCTCGATATGATTAAAGAATTGAACGAACGCGAAAGAACAATTCTTAGCTTGTATTACTACGAAGATCTTAACTATAAAGAAATTGCTCAGGTTTTAAGCATCACTGTTTCCAGAGTTTCACAGATTCATTCTAGAATTCTTAATTCCTTAAAACTAAGATTGGCCGAATATAATGCTTGATATTAAGAACACTGAAGCTAAAGAGAGAATCAAAAAACACCTCTCAAATATTGGAACGTTGCCATCTGTTCCTCAGATAATAACTGAAGTATCAATATTGCTGGACAACGATAGAACAAGTGCAGCCGATCTCTGCAAAGTAATTTCGAGAGATCAAGCAATTGTTACTAAAATTCTTGCTGTTGCAAACTCACCTTTGTATGGTTTGCCAAGAAGAGTTTCTACAATTGAGTTTGCTGTTGTGATAATCGGTTTTGAACACATGAGAAACATTCTTGTCGCTCTTTCACTTGTTGAAGCATTCAAAAGTAGAAGTACATCTAATTGGGATCACCACGCTTACTGGATGCATTCCCTATTAACCGCTACCGCAGCTAAAAGAATTGCAGATGATTTACGTTATCCAAAGTCGGGCGAAGTTTTTACAGCCGGATTATTACATGATTTGGGATTAGTTGTTTTGCAGCGTTACATGCCTAAAGATTTTGAAAAAATTGTTGCCTTAGTTGAAGAACAACAGTTGGGTCATTTCAATGCAGAATTAGAAGTGCTCGGCTTTACCCATCAAGATATTGCGGAATTCCTTTTGGAAAAATGGAATTTCCCTCCTTACATAATCGAATCCGTACTGTTTCATCATCAGCCATCGTTAGCAGAAAGCGGAAAAGTGCTTGCTTCTTTGGTTCATTTGGCAGATTACATGACGCAACAAATGAATGTAGGCGCTTTTAATTGGGATGACAATTTTGCTTTTGATGAAAACGTAATAGACATACTTGGTTTTGGCAATAAAGAATACTTAGACACATTCATGCAGACGTATGAACCGTTGTTCATAAGTCATTTAGAATCATTAACAGAAAACAATAAAATAATGTGAGAAATTATGGAAACAGTATTAACAGATTTGAACCAGAGGCGGGAAAGAACAGAATTAATATTGAAGAAGGTGAACACGCTTGCACCGCTTCCAAAAATCTTGCAAGAAGTACTTCAATTATTAAATGATTTTAATACTAGTCCGCACACTCTGTCTAAAGCAATTTCAAAAGACCAAAGTGTTGTTTTAAAGATATTAACTATTGCAAACTCACCGTTTTACGGATTAACGAAACGTGTCTCTTCAATTGAATTTGCTATCATGATTCTTGGTTACGATGAAATAAGAAATATTGTTTCTGCTCTTTCATTAATGGAATCTATGAAAAACAAGAGCGATCAATATTTGGATCAAAAAGTTTTCTGGATGCATTCTTACTTAACAGCAACAATTTCTAAAAAACTAGCAATGGATTTAGGACTTGAAAAACATGGCGAAGCTTTCATTGCCGGTCTGCTTCATGATCTTGGTATTTCCGTAGTTCATAGATTCATGCATTCCGATTTTGTTGCCATACACGATCAAGTTGCACAAGGTGTTTCATTCAACGACGCAGAAATGCAAGTTCTTGGTTTAACACACGGCGAAATCGGCGAATCACTTCTGAAATACTGGAACATTCCAGAATTAATTACAGACATAGTGAAATTCCATCATCAGCCATCCTTATCTCAGCAAGCACCAACGCTCGCTTCTATTATACATCTCGCAGATTATATGACTCAAATGTTGAAGATGGGCGAGTTAAGAATGGATACAAATCTTGAGCTAGAACATCATGTATTCTCGACTCTACATGTAAAAGACTTAACAGAGCTTGCGCACTTTATTGAAAGCTATAGAGAACCGTTGCAAGCACAAGTGGAATCCTTAAAGTACTTGATATGAGATTAATTAAAGAAAGAACCGAACGGTACGAATCTTTTCACAAGTCGCTTCAGTATTTCACTAAGAATTCTGAAGCGAAAGGTGATTTAAAGTTGCTCAGCTTTGAGGGCCACAAGAATAATTTAAATCAAATGGAGAAGTATTCGTTCTTTGTTCAAAGTTTATCGGCATTTCAGAAAAAGGTTCAGCACATTCAAGGACTAGCTGAAATTCATTTGTTAACTCAAGAGTTTGTAAAGAGAATTTTACAATCCAAGGAAGTTGAAATATTCCTGTTCACAGATTCAAACAGAAATTTGGTTCCGTTAAACAAAAACGCTAACCCGGCTCACATTAACTCTGTTAACAAAGCGTTAAAAGATGGAATTCTTGAATGGATTTTTGAATCAAGAAAGCCGACTATCATTCCGGATTTAAACGCCTATACTATTAATGGTTCAAAGCTCAACCAGATGCTGTTTCCAATCTACGATTCTAAATCCGGTTACGGCGTTCTTTCATTATATACTTCAGCATCAAAAGTTTCCGACAATTCGCTGGAAAACAATTCTATACAAATCATTCTAGGAATAATTGTTCCAATGATTATTTCGCTTCGCCAGAAACATTCAATAAATAAACTATATCAAGAATTACATGTATATCAATCAAAAGTTCAAAACGATTTTGATGTAAACGCAATAGGTAATTTGGCAGAAGGTTTAATGGAAGAATTAGGTGAACCATTGCAAGTTATCCTATCGCTTTCCGAAATGATTGAAAGCGATTATCCTAAAGTTGATAAAGAAATAACCGACAACATAAAAAAACAAGTAAGTAAGGTTAGCGAACTAACAAACAGATTAACAAAGTTTGCCGGATTAAATAAACCCAAAGCACAATCTTCTCAGTCATGCAATTTAAATAAGATTGTAAAAGAATTTAGAAATGTAATTAATGCTACTCTGCAAAATCTTGGCATTGATTGCGAATTAGACCTTGAGGACAACATTCCTCCTATACTTTCCAATCCAAACGAAATTAAACAGATACTCACAAGTGTATTCTCTTTGTTGAAAGCTTCATCTCAAAAGGGCGGTGCATTCATCATTCAGACCAAATATATAAAGGAAAGAATAGTACTGTCCGTTTTTACAACCGAACAGATAGAAGGGTTGGCAGATAACGATTCCAAGATTAATGTTACAGTTAAGCTGATAAATGAATTGATGAAAAAAAATGAAGGGACAACAGAGTTTAACTCATTACCATTAAAGGGAACAATAATTCATTTATTATTTCCACTAAAAAGAAAATTAGCCGTATGAAAAAGACAACAGCTTTATTTGTGTTTATTTCATCACTCTGCATAGCTCAAGTCGCTGCAGATACAATCGCTTTCACACCGGTAGATTCAATCGATCTCCACGCAATAGTTGAAAAACAAATTGCTGCCGCCAGAGAAAAAGAGATTTTAGAAATATTATATCCAAAAACGGTTGCTACACAAACAAAGAAAGAGATTGTTGTTTCAAAGGCAGTTAAAAAAGAAATAAATAAAACAAAGCAAGCAAAGGCGAATCCATTTACAACACTCATTATGGCTCAACCATGGCAATATACAGTTTTTGCATTGGCTTCTTTCTTCATTGTTGGATTTGTAATGACAAGGAGGGTAATTGTGTCTTTCACCCGGTCATCAAAAAAAGTTTTGAAGCAGAAAATTGGATTGATGCGTGATGAAAAAGTAGGCGGCTCAAAATTAGACCCAAAACTTGCAAAAACAAGAAAAATGCTTAAAGACAATCTTGACATATTCAAACAAGCCGATAAACAGATAGATAAAAAAGCAAAGCAGCTTAATCTTGCAAAGGGTGAGTTATTATTAGCTGCACGATTGAGATTATACGAAGTTGGAAAAATGTGAGGATGATATGATAAAAGGTATTTACACAGCCGGCAGAAGTTTAGATCACAGAATGAAAAATATTGATGTTATTGCCAATAACCTTGCAAACCTGGGTACAACCGGTTACAAACGGGAGGTGCCGTTTACAGAAATTCTAAATCAATATGGCGATGTGTCTGTTCGTAAGGTAACAAGTCAAGAACAAGGAGATGTGTTGCAAACTTCTAATCCTCTTGATCTTGCAATTTCCGGTAACGGCTTTTTCACAGTTAAAGGTGAAGATGGACAACTTGAGCTGACACGCGACGGTCGTTTTAAATTAAGCGATGAAGGATTTCTTGTAAATTCTAACGGACAAAAAGTAATTGGCCAAAATGGAGAAATCTCTATTGAAGAATCTTTACTTGAAAAAGATCCTACTATCAACATAACAAAAGGCGGCGAAATTAAAATTGGTGAACGCACTATCGATTCGTTATTGATTGTAAATGTTGAAAAAGGTGAAGACTTAATGCGCGGCGGCGGTACTAACTTTTTGTTGAACGATACTGAATATAAAACGGCAGAAGAAGGAAGCTTTCAGATTTCGCAAGGATTCTTAGAAGAATCAAACACCAATCCGATTTTGGAAATGGAATCTATGATTTCGATAAATAAAGAATATGAAACTGCTCAGAAAGTAATTGCCGCGCTCGATACCTCTCTCGGCCAAGCTAACGAGATTGGTAAAGTCTAAAAATTTAGGAGAATAAAAAATGTCAACCAGAGCATTAAGAACAGCAGCAAGCGGAATGTACGCTCAACAGATTAATATAGAAGTTGTTTCGAACAATATTGCAAATATTAACACAACAGGTTTTAAAAAGAATAAAGCCGATTTCCAGGATCTTATGTATCAAGAAGTACATATCAATCCGCTTACTTCCTCAACTCCGGGAGTTGAAGAAACAAATACATCCAAAATTCAAATTGGTAATGGTGTTAAGCCTTCAGCATCAACCAAACTATTTACACAGGGAGATATAACCGTAACAAACAACCAATTCGATTTAGCCATTCAGGGCGAAGGATTTTTTCAGGTTAGAAGAGCCGACGGCTCATTTGCTTATACCAGAGATGGTTCTTTCAAAATTAATGCAGATGGAAAAATTGTTACCAGCGGCGGAAACGTTTTAGAACCGGGCTTTACACTTAATAGCGATGTTCAATCGATAACAGTAAATAAAGATGGAAGTGTTGCAGCTATAGAAGCTGGTGGAACTTCTGTTTCGCTTGGCAGCATTGAACTAGCTCGCTTCATGAATAATGGCGGATTAACTGCATTGGGTGACAATTTGTACGGAGAAACTCAAGCATCGGGCCAGCCAATTTTAGGAACCGGAGGAGATCAAGGTTTTGGCGAAATTCATCAAGGTTATCTTGAAGCATCTAATGTTGACATTGTTGAAGAAATGATCTCGATGATTGCTGCACAACGAGCTTACGAAATCAATTCGAAAACAGTTAAGACAGTTGAAGAAATGATGACTATGGCAAACAACCTTAAGAGAGGATAATCTAAAGTGAAGATTCTTTTTCTCATATTACTTGGATTCGTTTCAGTTCAAGCTAAACCGTTTGAAGATGAATTGAAATCCTATTTGCAGAGCAAGTTAAGCTCGTATGAAAAATTTGAATATCAGATTGTTCCAACTCTTAGCGGCTACAAGAAAATTGAAATTAATAATGATAAGTCTTTCAGACTAGTTAAAAATTATGCTTATGTACCTGTTAAAGTTTATGATGCAAAAAACAATGCCAGCACATCATTGTTAACTGTAAAACTAAAATTGTACAAGACAGTTTTTGTTTCAGCACAAAAAATAAATCCCAACGAATCTCTCTCTCTCTCTTGGTTTGATTCGAAATTACAGGACGTCTCTTCACTCGCTGCCGCCATAGTTAATGAAGCGGAATTAACAACGTTAAGAAGCAGAGTTTTGATTAAAGAAGGCACAGTGTTAACTCACGAACTTGTTGAACTAATCCCAATCATTTATAAAGGTGAAAAAGTAATTGTTCACGCCGGGAAAAATGGTGTTGATGTTTCGATAGATGCAGTAACCAGACAAGATGCAAACGCTGGCGATGTAATAAGTGTTCAAGCAAATAGTAAGATTTTCAAAGCAAAAGTAATTGATAAATACAACTTAATGTTGGTAGAATAAAATGAAACGAACAAGTTTACTGATCGCGATGGCTTGTCTCTCTTCTGCAATGTTTGGACAGAACATGAGACGCAACTCTCAGTACTCGCTGTTTTCCGATAACAAAGCTGCTCAAATTGGCGATGCTGTTACAATAGTGGTTATTGAGTCAACTCAAGCATCAAATAATTCTGAAACCTCTGCCGGAAGATCTAGCGATATCGGGTTCTCTGCTTCGGGTGCTGTTGGTACAACCAGTATTCCTAATGCCGATGTTAGCCTTGGAACAAAAAACGATTTCCAAGGCAGCGGCTCTACACAAACTACCGGAAGCATTAGAACAAAAATCAGCGCTGTTGTCGATTCTGTTTTAGCAAACGGAAATATGATTATTCGCGGCAGCAAAAAAATTGTAATTAATGGTGAAGAACAAATAGTAAATATTAAAGGCGTTATTCGTCAGTCAGATATTAATGCAGACAACTCAGTGTATTCGCACAACATTTCCGAAGCTGAAATCTCTTTTGAAGGAAGCGGAATGATTCAGAATTCACAGAAACCCGGCTGGATAACAAAATTGTTCCACTGGCTTTTTTAGGTGATAAAATGAAAAAAAGAATTTTTACATACTTAACACTTTTTATTATGATAGCCAATTTGACATTGGCCCAACGTATTAAGGATGTTGCTTACATAAATGGTAAAACTACAGAACAGATTATTGGTTATGGTTTAACAGTTGGTTTAGCCGGAACAGGCGACAGCTACCGTTCTTCGTTTACAATTCAGTCCGTAACAAGTATGCTAAAACGTTTTGGTATTACTGTTCCGCAAATAGATTTAAAAACTAAAAACGTAGCCGCAGTAATTGTAACTGCAACACTTAACGGTAGCTTAAAAGCCGGTGCTGAGTTTGATGTTGTTGTTTCATCGCTTGGTGATGCTACAAGTTTGCAAGGTGGAACTTTGCTGATGACCCCGCTTTCCGGAATAAGCGGACAAGTTTATGGTTTTGCACAAGGTTCAGTTTCCGTAGGCGGATATGATATCAGTACCTCCAGCGGAAGCAGAGTTTCTAAGAATCATACACTTGCCGGAAGGGTGCCGCGCGGCGGATCGTTGAAAGAAGCAATTACTATAAGCAATTTTGAAACCAGCGAAGTTTCAGTATTCCTAAAAGAACCGGATTTTACTACAGCTCAAAATATTGCCAATGCACTCAACACAAAGTTTGGTGCAGATGCAGCAAAAGCTCAAGATGGTGCTGAAGTTAAAGTTACAATTCCACAAGACAGACAGAATAACTTAATCAGCTTTTACTCCGAGTTGGAAAATTTAACAGTAATAGTTGATGATATTGCTCGTGTAGTTTTAAATGAAAGAACCGGTACTATCGTTTCCGGACAGAGTGTTAAAATTCAGCCGGTTACAATTACTCACGGCAGCTTAAATATTAACATCAGAAATTTTCCGATTATTTCTCAGCCTAATGCATTTTCGCAAGGCAGAACAGTTGCAATGAACAATCAAATTCCTACTGTAACTCAAGATTCAACAAGTACAGTTGCAATTCAAGGTGCTAGCAATGTTCAGGAAGTAGCCGCAGCACTTAATTCACTTAAAGTATCGCCAAGAGATATAATAGCAATCTTCCAAGCATTGAAGGAAGCCGGCGCTCTAATGGCAGAATTAATCGTGATGTAAGATGAACGAGATCACCTTAAAAATAGGGAACGATAAACATCTATCGAAACCACTCGAGACAAACTCTCGGTATGACCAGAAGCAGAAAGAGAAAATTGCTTCCGCTACAAAACAGTTTGAAGGCTTATTGACCTCTATGATGTTGAAGAGTATGAATACTACTAATGGCGGAATGTTTGGTGAAGGTGAAGGATACGGCAACGATATGTTCGATACAATGTTTGAACAAGAAATATCTACTAAAATGTCTGACACAAAAAGTCTTGGCGTTGCAGAAATGCTTTACAAGAAAATAACCGGAGAAGAATTGCCGGCAGCAATGCGTACTAAAATTACGGAAAGAATCAGCCCGGTTAGAATTCATAACACAACAGTTCCATCTGAATCGACTAAGGTTCAGCCAAGTAATTCTGCAGTAGATAGATTAAGCAGCTACGAAAAGCACATAGACGAAGCTTCAAATTCATATGGTGTGGATAAGAATATTATCAAATCAATAATTATGACTGAATCCGCGGCTAACAATAAAGCTGTTTCCAGCGCAAAAGCGAAGGGTTTGATGCAGTTGATCGATTCTACAGCTTCGGATATGGGCGTGCGCAATGTCTTTAATCCACGAGAAAATATAATGGGCGGCACTAAATATTTTGCTCAAATGCTTCGACAATATAGTGGTGATGTGAAGCTCGCCTTGGCTGCTTATAATGCCGGTCCCCAAAATGTAGAAAAGTACAAAGGCGTTCCACCTTTTGATGAAACAAAGAATTACATAAATAAAGTACTTGGTTACTTAGATCATTTTAAAGAGAGTGAACAATGAGCACGAAATTATTATTAGCATCCTTGAAAACACAAGATGCAAATTTGAGCCTACTTATAGACGTATTAGATATGCAGAAACAAGCTATTATTAAGAACGATTACCCCACTCTTGAAACGGCAATTAATAATGAGCAGAAAATTCTTATGGATGTAGAGCGAGAAGAAACTGCACGCGGCAAAGTTGTTAAGGAATTAGCAAAAAGTATGAATTTGGACGTTCGAGATAACTCTGTCGAAAATCTAATCAATCAAGGCAGCACACATTTTGGAAATGATCTAAAAGAATTGAATAAGGTGAGAGTGTCTTTAAAAGAGAAGGCGCTTAAAATAAAAAGCACAAATTCTCAGTTGAAAGATGTAATTGAATTTTCCCGCAATATGATTAAAGAAACTATGATGATGCTTGTTGGTCCAAACAAACGTGCAATTGTAAACAAGAGAGTTTGATATGGGTATAGGTAGGTTACTAGATTTATCGGTTAGTACTATGGGTGCGTATCAAAGCGCAATTGATATTGCTTCTCAAAATATATCTAACGCGGGAAGTAAAGATTACACACGACAAAAAGTAGTACTAGCATCCGAATCGGTAAACAATGGACAAGGCGCCGGCGTTAAGGTTCAAGATGTACTACGTATACGCGATGAAATTCTTGACAGTCAGCTAAGGAAGTATCAATCAGCTTATTCCGATAGTACAAAACGTTCCGAAATATTAGCGAAGATGGAAGCAATCATTGGTGAGCCGTCGGAAAATGGTCTATCAACTTACTTCACTGAATTTTTTAGTGCATGGGATGAATTATCGACGGATCCAACTTCCCTTCAACAAAGATCGAATGTTATTCAAAAGAGTCAGCAGCTTAGCGAAAGGTTCCAAGACCAAATAGAAGGATTTAATGAAATACAATATTCAATTCAGAAAGAGGCAACTGTTCAGGTTGAAGAAATAAACGGATACCTAAAAGATATTCACGAACTGAATCAAAAAGTTTATGAATCGGAAGTTCGCGGAGCGGAATCAAGCGCGTTGATGGATCAGAGGGATAAATTAATTGATAATCTTGCTAACTTGGTAAACATTTCCGTTTCTAAAAATTCATATGGCGCAGTTCAAGTTAATGTTGGGGGTGTTTACGGTGCAGATCAGTCCTCATATAACCAGTTCAAGCTTTCAATTATTAACGGTCAGATGAGATTAACTCAGAAGGATAACGATACTTCGATTGCAGTTGTTAACGGAGGAGAGTTTTTTGCAAATGCAGATATTTATTCTAACAAGATAAATGATTATAAGACTTCTTACGAACAACTTGCTCAAACATTTGTTGATAAAGTTAATGAAGTTCACATGCAAGGAAGTACTTTACTTTACGGAGGAAGTTCTAGTACCGGTATTCCATTTTTCGGAGAATTAGCAGCCGATGGATCTATTGTAAATGCATTTGTTGATGGCAAAATGACTTTGAATACATCAATCCTAACAAGTTCTAAAAATATTGCTGCCTCTTCAGTAGCTGGAAACGATGGAAATGGTGATATAGCAACACAAATTGCAACACTCTCCAATACAAAGTTCTCAGAGTTAGGAGAATCAACCTTTACCGATAGGTATACTGAAATTTTGGGTGTAATAGGCATGGACAAAGTTTCGGCCGACAACGCTATTGAATCCGGTGGGTTAATAACTCAAAATTTGGAAGCGCAAAAAATGTCCTATTCGGGTGTTTCGATTGAAGAAGAGATGACTAATGTGATGAAATATCAACGTTCTTACGAGGCCGCTTCCAAGCTAATACAAATAGCAGATGAACTTTTACAAACAATTTTAAATATGGTATAGTGAGTAAGTTATGAGAGTTACAGAAGGTTTATTAACGGATAGATACTTAGTTAACTACGATAAAACATCGGAACGGAAACTAAAAATTACTACTCAGCTTGCTACTAATAGCAGTATTCAAACTTTGTCAGATGATGTTTCCGGATCGTTAGAATCAATTAAGTTGGATTCTCAAATAAGAAAAACAAAGGCATACGCCAAGAATGCACAGAGTGCGCAAAACTTTTTTGATTCAAGCCTCAATTCTTTGGATCAAGTTACAACTGAGTTTCAAAATCTTATGGTTGCCGCAACTAATGCCGGTAATCCTGTTATCTCAGATAGCTATCCGACTATAGCCCAATCAATTAAGAATTCACTTTCTGCAATAGTTCAGAATGTATGTGCAAAGAGCGGCGATAGATATTTGTTTGGAGGAACTAACTATACAGCAGAACCAGTAACAATTGATGTTAATGGAAAGGCAGTGATTTCAGCTCTTGATCATTCCGGCGAAGTAAAAGTTAGACTCTCCGGTAACATTAAAGAAGCAATGAATATTCCGGGATCAGAAATTTTAGAGAGTGGAATGTTTGAATCGATTAACGATGTAATTACTTCTCTCGAGGCTGGTAATCCTCCAACGGAAGCGCAAAAAACTGCTTTGACTAATGCTTACCAGAAAATTCTTGATGTGCAATCACTAGCTGGAGAAAAAATCAACAGATTAGAAAACATAAAAACGGTTTTAAGCAGTCAATCGGATAGTTACACAGACATGCTTGCAAAGGTTCAGGAGATTGATATTGCCAAACTATCTTTAGAGCTTCAGCAGCAAGATTATTTACTTCAGATTTCTTCTAAACTACTTTCTAACTATGCGTTATCAGATTCGGCATTAAATCTAATATGATGAAAAAGAACGGGACGTTTATAGGATTTATCCTTGGAATTTCAGCTGTATTCGGCACCTTCTTTATAGAAGGCGGATCGTTTCAAGCATTGTTTATTCTTTCGGCAATATTTATTGTGTTTGGCGGAACCTTTGCTGCAATAATAATGGGCTTTGGATTTGATAAGTTTGTTACTATTCCAAGACTAATAAAGTTGGCTTACTTCCCTAAGACTTATGATATTTCTAAAATCATTACAACTTTTGTTGAGCTTTCAATCAAGGCAAGAAAAGAAGGCCTACTTACAATAGAAAAAGATCTTAAAAAGTTTGACGATTTGTTCCCCCGAAAAATGACAAAGTTTGTTTTGGATGGAACAGACCCCGATTCCCTTCAACTATTAGCTCAACTTGAAATGAAAACAATGCAGGAGAGACATTTTTCTAACATAAACATTTTTGTAAAAATGGGTGGATACGCACCAACAATGGGAATCATCGGGACGGTAATTAGTTTGATTATGACCTTAGCTAATGCCGGCGGTTCACCCGATTTATTAATAAAAAATATAGCTACAGCTTTTATAGCCACACTTTGGGGAGTGTTTAGCGCAAACTTAATTTGGTTACCAATAGGAGATAGGTTAAAGAGATGTCATTCCGAGGAGAAAAACATGATGGAACTTTCTTTGGAAGCAGTTCTTACTCTACAGAGCGGAGAGATACCTTCAATAATGAAAGCAAGATTGATAGGAATGCTTCCGCAAAAAGAGCAACAAGAAAAATTAGCAGCTTAGATGCCGAGGATGCTATGCTTCATAATGAAGGTGAAAAGGATAGGTATCTAATTACTTATGCTGATCTCATTACACTACTATTGGGATTGTTTATTATTTTATATGCCAGTTCTGTAATTGATGCGGGAAAATATAAAGGAATTGCCGCAGCTTTTGGAAATTTTTTAGGTAACGAATCCGTTGTTCCTTCCAAGCCGGATTCTAAAGTTGTTGCCGGACCTAAAGACAATTTAAGCGAACAATTAAGTAAATTAATTACGGAATCGGATTATTCCCGGGCAATTCAGCTTGAAGAAACAGAACGTGGAATTATAGTTCATATTTTGGATGATGTTTTATTTCCTCCGGGCGAAGCTACTCTTAATGAAGCATCAAAAAATGTACTTAAAGGACTTGCAACTGTACTGAAATCGATTCCTAATGATATAAGAATAGAAGGACACACAGACAATACTCCAATTTATACAGCACGCTATCCGTCAAATTGGCATTTGTCTGTTGATCGTGCACTTAGCACAGCATATTATTTAATTAACGATGAAGGACTGGACCCGGATAAAGCTTCAATTGTAGGATATGGTGAATACCGCCCGAGAGATACAAATGATACACCGGAGGCCAGAGCAAAAAACAGAAGAGTAGATTTAGTAATTCTAAAGTGAGTTAATATGAAAATCATGACTTTCCATTTTGGCGAGATTGAATTTGCCGAAGACAAAATAATAACATTTAAAGACGGTATCTTTGGTTTTGAGGAACTAAAAAAATTCGTCTTTATTAAACCGGATGATAGTATATTCTACTGGCTCAATTCAGTTGAAAACCCCGAGTTGGGCTTCCCATTGTTCGGAGTACGGGCAATTGACGAAGAATTTTTGCAATTCGAGAGCTATGAAGCTTTTGGTATTGTGTTGATGAATCCAGACCCTCTTAAAATAACTGTGAACTTAAAAGCTCCGGTTTATATCAATCAAGACGAGAAGATAGGATTCCAACAAATAATTGATACGGATAAATATCCGGTTTACTACAACTTATTTACCGAGTAGGGCATATGCTAGTCTTAACAAGAAAAATTAACGAAGAGATAAAAATTGGTTCTGATATAGTTATCAAAATCATATCAACCTCCGATAATCAAGTAAAGATAGGAATCGATGCACCTAAAAGTATTCAGATCTTGCGCGGTGAAGTGTATGAAAAAATTAAAGAAAGTACACTCCAAGCAGCTAAAGTAAGTAATCAGCCTGCTGTCGATCTTCAAAAATTTAAAATCAAAAAAGTGTAAGCATGAATCTCGAAAATGAAAAAGTGAAAATTCTTGTGATTGATGATGCCGACGTCATTCGTAATTCTCTTAAAAAGTTTCTTTCTGAATACGATGTAGAAGTTCTTACTTGCAACGATGGACTTGAGGGCTTACAAAGCGCAGTGGAAATCAAGCCTCAGCTTATCTTTCTTGATTTGATGATGCCGAACCTTGATGGTATTAGGCTTCTGCGTGTGCTTAAGGTTCTTGACGACCTACGCCACATTCCCGTTATAATAATTAGCGGGCATACGGATAAATCTAATGTACTTGCTGCAATGGAAGCCGGAGCGGACAAAATAGTTTCCAAACCTCTTACAAAAGAGGCTTTGGTTAAAGCAATTAACGAAGTACTAGGCAGCACTTTTTTAGCCGGGGCAAAAAAACTGGCTCAGTTTTCATCTTACGAAAAAGATCAGATGAATAGAGAATTAAAGAAATACTTTGTGAATACGATAGTTCAGAAAAGAGAGACGATTTCTCAATCATTGGCAAATAAGAATAAAGAGCTTCTTAAACTTATTATTCACGAGCTGAAAGGATCTAGCGGAACTGTCGGCTATACAAATCTTTCGGAACTCTGCCGCGAAATTGAAGGAGTTGTCCTAGCTCCGCAAAGTACTTGGCAAGAAATCGGAAATAAATGCGAATCACTTTTGAAAAGTTTAAATGAAATAGAAACCAGTCTAGTTAAGTAGAGGTTTAAATGTTTGTAATTATTGGAGCTGTAATTGTTCTTGCATCAGTGGTGGTGGGCTTTACAATGGTTAAGGGTAATCTGCTTACATTATTGCAGATTAATGAGTTTATTACCATTGCGGGGGCCGCGATAGGAAGTTTGTTGATCTCTTCCCCGCTTTCTCTTATCAAAAAGATTATGGCTGCAATTACAAAATCTTTTGGAAGTCACGGTAATACCAAGCAAGACTACATGCAAATGTTAAAAGCGTTTACAGATTTGTTTCTTATTGCGCAAAGAGAAGGATTGCTTGCTATAGAAAAACATATTGAAGCACCGGAAAAGAGTGACATCTTAAAGAAAGCCGATAAGTTTATCCATGACAGCTACCGCAAAAGTTTCTTTTGCGATACAATGAAAGTAATGCTAGCCGGTTCGGTTCCTCCGCATGAATTAGAAGGCTTGATGGACGCCGAAATTGAAACTTTTGAAAAAGAAAATAAACCGGTCTATGAAGGACTTGGTCGTGTAGGCGATGCGCTTCCCGGTTTAGGTATAGTTGCCGCGGTATTGGGAATTATAGTAACGATGAGTTCTATCAATGATGGACCCGAAGTTGTGGGGCATCACGTAGCTTCCGCTTTAGTAGGTACTTTTCTAGGGGTGCTTTTATCTTACGGCTTTGTTGGCCCGTTGGCTGCAAATATTGCTCATACTCTCGAAGAAAATATTCAAGATTTGCAAATAGTGAAAGCTTACATACTAGCTTACGCAAAAGGTAATCCTCCCTTTGTTGCAGCAGAGATTGCTAGAAGATCAATCTTTTTAGATCAAAGACCAACATTTGCAGAACTTGAAAATTCGCTAAGAGGAAAGAAATAGTGGAAGGCTCTAACGAAACCCCAATTATTGTAAAGAAGATACATAAACATGGCGGTCACCATGGCGGCGCTTGGAAAGTTGCATACGCGGATTTTGTGACAGCTATGATGGCTCTTTTTATCGTACTTTGGATTCTTGGTCAATCTCAAGAAGTTAAAGAGGCCGTGGCTGGTTATTTCAAAGATCCGGTTGGATTTTCTTCTAAGAGTAAAAGTTTAATTGACGGAAAAGGAGCTGGTCCCTCGCAAATTCCCAACCTTTCTTTAACTGAAGAAGAAAAAGTTAGAGAAATTCAGAAGGAAGAGTTCAAAAGAATGCAAGAAAAACTGATGGCTGAATTGGAAAATGATACAAAGTTAAGCGGCTTTTCGAATCTAGTAAAGATTGAAATGGTAAAAGAGGGCCTGAAAGTTGAACTTACCGATAACCAGAACGATGTATTTTTTGAACTAGGCACGTCTGTGTTAAAAGAAGACGCTAGAAAATTGATTGCAAAAATAGGTGCTGAAATTTCTAAAATGCCAAATAAGATTACTGTTGAAGGACATACGGATTCCCATCAATTCAACAATAAAGGTACCGGATTTACAAACTACGAGCTAAGCGCCGAAAGGGCCCTTTCCGCAAAGAGAGCATTAGTCTTTGGCGGAATAAAAGAAAATCAAATTGATGGTGTTATAGGTTTTGCCGATACTAAATTAAGAGATACTGCCGATCCGTTCAGTTTTGTGAACCGAAGAATTAGTATTACTGTTAAATTCAAAGAAGCGAAATAGGTGTTTATATGGGAAGAGTATTAATTATTGAAGATGATTCGTTTTTGCAAGATTTCTACCGGTTGTTTTTCAAGAAAATTGGCGGACATGTAGTTATTGTTGAAGATGGAATGAAAGTTTTGGAAGAAATTGTAAGCGGCGATGTAGATCTGATAATTATGGATGTGAATCTTAGAAATACTTATTTGAACGGCGCTAAAATAGACGGAATCCATTTCTCTAAATATATTAAGATGAATTACCCGCTACTGCATATACCGATTCTTTTAATTACGGCTTATCCGGTTTCCAGCATGGGTAATAACATGCTTGAGGAAAGCATGGCTGATGATTATCTTATAAAACCAATTACAGATTACAATCAACTTGTTCAAAAAATAAACCAACTGGTGTTTGCCCAAAATGAAAGATAAAGTACTCATCGTAGAAGATGAAAAAGACACAAGATTTATACTAGAAAAGCTGCTTTCCAGAAACAACTATGAAGTTGTTACTGCCGTTAATGGGCAAGACGCGCTTGAGGTTTTAAAAAATTTCGTTCCTAAAGTAATTGTTGCAGATTGGACAATGCCGATTTTGGATGGATTGGCCCTATGCAACATATTAAAAGGGGACGATAAATTTAAGTTGACATATTTTATAATACTTACCGCACGCTCCTCTCTGAAAGATAGGATTATGGGTTTAGATGTTGGCGCAGATGATTTCTTGGTTAAGCCTGTAGAAAATCAAGAATTACTAGCGCGAATAAGATCCGGAATCCGAATCTTCAATCTTCAATCTGAATTGCGAAACATTGAACACTCTAGAGCTGTGATTGAAATGGCATGCACAATTGGCCATAAAATCAATAATCCGCTTAGTAGTTTGGTTCTTTCTCTTAAAAATATTGAGAACGAACTTACAGAGCCGGAGAAAAAGAAAATGGGTGAAGATTTAGGCAATATTAATGCTTCTATTTCAAGAATTCGCAAATTTGTCGATGAACTAATCCATCTTCAAAATGCCGAGACAATAAGTTATTTTGAAGATAACAACATGATTAAGACCAACTGATTCAAGTTTCTGCCTTTTTCTCCGATAATAAATCGGAGATTTAGGCATGTTAGAACGAATTATAAATATTACCCCCGGCTCGGACTATAAGAACTCAGCTTCTAAATCCGGCCATTATCAAAGGAGTGCTGCTTTTTTATCTACACTGCAGTCAACTCTTTCCGATACGATTTCCTTATCTCCGGCAACAGCTTTTTTATCCAGTATTCATTGGCGGCTGAAAAAACTTAAAAATGAAAAAGAAAAATATGTCATTGCTTTTGAATTTGACGGATTCGAATTCACGGCACACATAGGCCAGCCGGAAATTTTAGTATCGCACAGTCTGGAATATGAAATCAGAAAAAAAGTTGAGCAACTAACGAGTCGTTACGAAGCATTTGTCCAGTTAATAATATCTGTCTCGGATAACAGAGAGTTGCCTGGCTCCAGAACAGAATTGCCGGTGCTTAGATCTCTATTGGACGATTTTATAGAGATGGAAGAATTGACATACAATTTGAATGCTGATACGATAGAAGTAAAGAATAAATTTTCTCAGCGAAAAGATTTGTTAACACCCGAATTCAATTACTTGAATTCTTGCTTGGTCGTGTTCTTAGAAAAATATCTTTCTATCAAATATAATTTTACTGCCGGTGCACAAAATCGAAATGAAGGGTTGCTCTTGCGTAAAGTTCAGATAACGAAACTGTAATTATGGTATACACAAAAAATCAGCGCTTGATGCCGGTGGATTCAGAACTCGATTTTAAGAGTTACACCGAATTGCCTAATAACAATCCTCTGATCATAGTAGATCTTGATCTGAAGATTGTGTACCGAAACGAATCCTTCAACTCCACTTTTCACTTAGAAGTCGGGGATGATATTTCCGGGATGAACTCCAATCCGGAATTTGTTTATTTGGTAAAAGGGTTTCATGAAAGCCGATACAAAAATATTTCGGTTGATATTACACTTTCCAACGATTCTGAAAATGCTGTAAAGAATTACTTTGTAAGAATTGAGCGGGTAATAATTAAGCAAAATCAATACTTTGTTTTGGTTATCGAATCTCTCGATCAGAGGAATAAACTCGAAAATAAAATTACTTCACTTCACAATGCCTTAGACCATGGTAAACTGCCTTTAATGATTCTTGATGAGAATAGAAAAGTTACTTATGTATCAAAATCTTTCGAAATCGTTCTCACAAAAGAAATAGAAAATATTTATAATAAAGACCTCTTAGAAATAGTAAGCGATCTGCTTACACAAAAAGAATCCGATGAACTTCTTTTATCGCTCTTAAATAAGCGTGTCTGGAAAAAACTAATCTGTCTGCATAAGAAATACCCGGTTGAATATTGGGAGTTTATACTCAACCCGGTATTTGAAGTTGATCTTCAAAGTCCAAATTATATACTTATTGCGAATAATTTAACGGAACACATCAATCAGACCAGAGTTATTGAGAGATCTGAAAAGAAGCAAAAGCTGATTATTGATAACATTTCAGACTTGCTTCTAATTGTTGAAAAAGTTGGCTCATCTGCCTTGTTCGAAAATGCGAATGACAATTTCTGCAAAATATTCGGATTGGATAAAAACAAAATTTACTCTCTTAAAATAGAAGATTTCATACCGGAAGAATTATCCGACGGAATTTATACTGCTATTAGTCAACTGGTTGCCAGAAGAGATTCATATTTCGAGTTTAATTTCAAGTATCTGGATCAGCGGGAATATAATTGCAAGATTACTTCCATACCGGAGAGGGAAAAGAGCTCCAATTATTTCATCATCACTTTGAAAGATATTACCGAAGAAGTTTTATATAGACAGCAATTAAAAAAAGCTTACCATAAAGAAATGCAGCTTAACAAAATGAAATCCGATTTTCTCGCTAATATGTCTCACGAAATTAGAACACCGTTTAATGCTGTTGTCGGCTTTTCTGAAATTATTGATGAAAGCATCGAAACTCAAGACATGGAAATGATTCGCGAGTTGATGGTATCAATGAAAGAGGTGTTGGGACGCGCACTAAATTTATTCACTAATATAATTGAAGTATCACAGATAGAGAGCGGCGAAATTGAGCTTGATAAGGTTGATCTAAACTGCAACCATGTTGTAAGAAATATTCAAGAAAAACTGTTGAATGATACGCGTAAAGACAACCTCCAATTCATTCTTGATTTAACAGAAGAAAGCTGTGTTATAGAAGTTGATTGGGTAAAATTTGAGAAAATTGTATACACACTCATAGATAATTCACTTAAGTATACTAACGAAGGTTATGTGTACCTCGGGACAAAGGTTCATGATGGAATTGTTCAGCTTACTGTTTCTGATACCGGAGTAGGAATTGAACCGTCGCAGATTGAAAGGCTTCTAAAACCATTCACACAAGAGATTGAAGGTTATACTCGTCCTTTTGAAGGAGCCGGGTTAGGTTTAACAATAGCTTATAAGCTTACTCTGCTAATGGGTGGAAAATTTGATATTGTAAGTGAAAAAAATAAAGGCACCAAAATCACCGTTTCATTTCCTCTTTCGGCATAGCTGCTGCCATGAACGTAGTTACAGAAAAATATGGTAAAACAGGAATTGGCAGCGAAATGCAGCTATCCAAGTTTGTTAAACTTGGGAAAGACCATTTCCAAATTGTTTCCCGAAGTGAAAGTGATCCGATAACTTTAATCAAAGAAAGCATTCGGTTTTTTTCTTTAGATCTTCCGCCGGAAATAAAAGAAATTTTCATCTCTTATACCGAAGCTCCTCTTTTCTGGGTTTTTGAATCCTCACTATTAACACAGATTGAAGAATTCATGAAATTCAGTTTTAAGGGAGTTGCATACATCGAGCTTCATAAACAGATCAAAGACAATTATTCCAAGTGGGCTACAACAAAACTAAAGAGCGAAAAAGAATATTATTCTACTACCACAATCAATTTCATCGAACGTGATATTAATAAACATAACTTCTTCAAAATGATTTTGAAGGGAATAATTTTAAGTTATCAGAGTACCTATTATAATGCCGGCAAAGCTCTGGAAATGTTTTCTAATACTTTCGACCTTGTAAACACGCTTCGATTCAATGAGCAAACTAAATTTGAAGTAAAATATATTCTGAAATTATATATCGGTTTTGTGCATCTAAAAGAAAATAATTATGAAAGCGCCAACCTTGCTTTTAAGGATGCACTAGAAGTTAAGCCCCAAGGATGTACGGCTAAGATTTATGCAGCACTAACCGAAGTACAGTTAGGTAATGAAGATTTAGCAATTTATTATTTGCGGGAAGTGCTGGAGTATGATATTCAAAGATTAAGCATAGCTCTTAAGACCAACAACGCCGGCATGTTTAATTACTTTTTTAAGAACGCTTTCATCTTCAATATCTTTTATGATAAAGAATTTTCGAAAGCGCATGATTCGATACAGATAATTCTAAATGAACATAGAGCAGAGGATGATAATCTGCTTGAAAAATGCAAAACCAATCTAGAGCTGATAAAGAAGAAGAAACTAGATGAGTTCTATGATGATGAAATAAAAAAGACTTTTGCCTTTGTAGAAAAAATTATACCCGGTTATTCAAACTCGAGAAGCACTTTGTTACTAGCCGCTTACCCCGAGTTTCGAAAAAAGCTTAACTCTATTGTCGATAGTATTGTAACTAAAGTGAAAGAAAAATTTTATACTGATGTTAAAAGCGGACTAGCTTCTTACGATTTAGCCATAAAAGATAATCTTAGTGCTGAGAAGCATTTAATAGAAGAACTTGAAAGCTTTAAAATAAAGTCAAAAGAACAACTCGCTGCATCAATTAAGAGTGTTGAAGAAAATTATGGCAATGAAGCAAAAGCCTTAGAAAAAAGAATTGAAGAATTACCTAATATTGACCGATACAATCCCCGCATTGCGCTTTCAAATAACATGACATATAACACTATCATTGCTTTTGTTGTTTTCTTTATTGGAGGAATGGCCGGTTACTCAAATCGTGCTGTTGATAACACTGCTGAATTTAACTCAATCTTCGCCCAGGTATTGATCTCTGGAGCTAAATGGGGCGCCATCAGTTTTCTAGTAGGTATTGTAATTGCGATTGGTATGACAGGTGTAATTATTATGGAGAGATTCGATGTAAAATCCAAGTTGCAGCGGAAGCTAAATTTTCTTCGCTTGGAAAAGGAACGCACTATTGCAGATTTGAAAGACTTATCCAGCCATAAAGAAAAAATTATGATTGAGAATATGAATAGTAGCATTCAATCTCATAAAAAACGAGTAGAAGAAATAAAAGAACAAAGAAGCGTTTCGGAAAAAGAGTTAATTCGTGTAGCAAATGAAAAGATAAACGAATTGACTGCCGATTTAGTTAAGATCCTCAGTTAAAAGCCTTTCAACTTGAATTACTACCATCAAGATATCCAATTCCATAAAGAACTAATTTGGGCAAAAAACTAACGACCAGTAGCTAACATAAACCGCCACCCTACTAGAATTTCAAGTATAAGTTGTTTGGCTAATATTGGCCAAATAGCTAATGACTCACCACGAATTGCTATAAATCATGCATATGAAAGCAATTTCGCTGGTATAAAAATAGATTATTATCCACCACATTAACCTTGAAGAAGGAAAAATAATGGTACTTGGATATGCAACGGGTGTTTTTGATCTATTCCATATTGGTCATTTGAACCTATTAAAAAATGCAAAAGCAATTTGCGATAAATTAATAGTTGGTGTAACAACTGATGAACTGATGCTTAAATACAAAAATAAAAGAACAGTAATTCCCTTTAATGAAAGATTTGAAATTGTAAGAAATATAAAATTTGTTGATGCGGTGATACCCCAAGAATCCATGGACAAATTTGAGGTTTGGCAAAAACTGAAATTTGATATAATGTTTGTTGGTGATGATTGGTTTCATACAGAGAAATGGGAAGAATATGAAAAGCAGTTTAACGAATTTGGAGTTAGAATTATTTACTTCCCTTATACAAAAGGAACATCCTCAACTCTTATAAATAAAATTTTGATAGAAGAACGGGACCGGATAGAAATGCATCAATTAGTTCAAACGGAGAAGGCTAATGTATAATTCATTCTGTCTTAGCTCGTTTCTTGCTTTCCGCTATGTTGTGAAGGATGGACTGAGTTGGAAAGAGGGTGTCTCGCCAGTATTGCCAAAGCTAAGTAAGAAAGATCAGACAGGTGTTGCTTCCGCTGAAGAAATAATAAACCATTTTAGGAATCAATTAAGCATTACTAAAAATACCGGGATTCTACTTAGTGCCGGAATTGATTCTGCAATTCTCGCTTCATTTTTGCCTGCCGGTACTAAAGCTTACACTATTAGATTTATTGCTGAAGGAGCGGTTGATGAAAGTGAGGGGGCTCGTATGTTTGCAGATAAAATGAATTTATCACATAAGGTTATAGATGTTTTCTGGGAAGACTATTTAAAGTATTCAGATCTTCTAATGAAAAGGAAAAAGTCTCCTCTGCATGCTATTGAAGTGGCTTTATATAAAGCCGCGTTAACAGCTAAACAAGATGGAATTGATCAACTAATAGTTGGGAATGGAGCAGATAGTACGTTTGGTGGAATGGATAAATTACTTTCTAAGGATTGGACTTATGAAGAGTTCAAGAAACGATATACTTTTGTTGAACCTTCTGATGTATTGAAAAATTTTGAAGATGTTGACGAAGTCTATAGATCATATAAAAAAGATGCTGGTATTGAAGTATCCGCATTTCTAAAAACAGTGCACGGGATAGGAATTGTCCAGACATTCAATAATGCACTTGAAACAGCCGGTTGTAAGGTTATCACACCTTATGAATCTTTATTTCTTGATGCACCTTTGGATATTGAAAGAATTCGACGCGGAGAATCTAAATATATCCTACGAAAAGTTTTTGAGAGTAGATTCCCAAATTATTCCATTCCAGAAAAAATTCCATTCGCGAGACCAATGGATCAATGGCTTGCAAATTGGGAAGGACCAAGCCGACCGGAGTTTCTAGATAACATTGATATTAATAAGTTCACTGGTGATCAAAAATGGATCATCTATTGTCTAGAAAGATTTTTGAATTTATTTGAAAACCCTAAATGAATGTAGCTATCACTAAAACATCATCATTGTACCCGGCAGAACCACCCTTTAATCCAGACGCCAGGTATCCGGAATATAGATTTGAGGATATTTCAAATGATCCTAATGAAGTTTATACGGCCGTAAGGGAAAACTTTTATTTACTAGGTTATGATAAAGAGAACTATGGAAAACCAAATTGGAATCCTTTAGGACACATAATTAAAACTGGTGATACAGTTTTTGTAAAGCCAAACTTTGTTGATCATAAACACCGCTTTACTGATGAACTATGGACGGTTATTACACATCCTTCAGTAATAAGAGCAGTTTGTGATTATGTGGTTATTGCCCTTCAGGGGAAAGGGAAAATTCTTATTGGAGACAATCCCCATGCGGATGCTAAATTTGAAATCATTAAAGAAAAATGTCATTTGGATGAGCTTTCAAATCTTTATAATAAGAATGAATTGATCTGTGAAATTGTTGACTTAAGATATTGGCATGTACCTGATCTAAAATATTATGGTTTTAAAGAGGGCCGCGTTGGTTTACCAGGTGATCCGCTTAATGCAAGTAAATTAACTGTTGGAAAAGAATCTCTTCTAACTAACCGATCTACAATTCTTTTCAGAGGAACTTATACAGACAGATTTGAAACTATTAAACAACACTTATTTAACAAACACACTTACGTTGTTTCAAATTCAATATTAAGCGCCAACGTGTATATCTCAATTCCGAAATTAAAATCCCATGCAAAAGTTGGTGCAACTCTTAACATAAAAGGGTTGATAGGTACGATCGCAGAGAAAAATGCTTTAGTTCACTGGTGCATTGGTTATCCACTCTTTGGTGGAGATGAATATCCATCACCACAAAAAATTAGGGACTATTTTAAGTTGTACTTGCAGCATTTATTTCTGGATTTATTTCCAAGTAGAGTTTATTTCTTTCTGCGAAACTTTTTTAATAAGAAGTGGATTGGAAGGCTGTACAATAAAATAATTGATACCGATTACCAAAAGGAAAGAATGCTTCGTGGAGCCTGGGAAGGCAATGAAACCACATGGCGAATGACTGTTGATGTTTTTAATGCGGTTATTAAAGATTGCACGGGACTCAGAAGAAAAAAAGGTTGGCAATTAAAGACATTCTCGGTAGTTGATGGAATTATCGGGGGAGATACAGATGGCCCACATTTCCCCAATAAAGTTGAATCGAAGGTTATTATCTCAGGAGAAGATTTTATTGCAGTTGATGCCGTCTGTGTACGCTTGATGGATTTCAATATTGATATCGTAAAATATCTTAAACATTTGCTGGAGCAATATAAGATCTCATTAAGCGAAATCTCAATCAGATCGAAACAATTTGATGTACAAAATTTTTTTGATAAGGAGAAGAGCCATCTGGGTTTTAAACCTCCTTATAGGTGGCCTAGCTTGAGTATAAAAAATATTAAACCGGGAAAGTCGTTTCTTCCGGTTAAATCAGTTCATAAGCCGGTATAGAATATGATTCATAGTAGGTGGCTGTTAATGAACGTAGTAAATTATGAATTATTACCAAAGAGGTTATTTCAATGGGTAAAGCCATAAATCATAAAATAAAAATTGCATTGTATGCCACAGTTCCATTTCAGCTAAGAGTTCTAGAACCAATAGCCAAAGAATTTGAAGCTAATCTTATCAGTTTCGATGCTGAAGAAATTGAAGCATGGAATCCGGATGTAATTGTCGTTACCGCCGAACATGAAATTTCACTTTTCCGTAATTACTGTGATAAAACTAATTGCGCTTTAGTAGCATTGCGCCATGGCGCTGGTTTTAAATATGTTAAACCGCCGCAAGAATATGAACAAGCTGATTATATCTGTGGGAGTGAATGGGATCAGAAAGACTTTGCCCGTGGAGGGATAAAACCCCGCAAAAAGTTTCTGCTCACTGGAAATGCTTGGGTAGATGGCGTTTTTAATGTTCCTAGTAGAAAGCTAAATACTACTTCTCCTACTTTTCTATTTGCTCCAACATGGAATCCAGATACAAGTGCAGCAAAATTTTTTGAAGGAAAACTTATTCAATTAATTAGAAAAGTTTTTCCGGAATCCAAAATTGTACTTCGTCCTCATCCAAACATTTTAACATACGATCACAAGTACCTTCTGCAATTTGCCGATTTATATAAACGCTGGATTAATGATTGGCAACAATCTTTAGCATATGGTAATGTAGAGTTTATTAACGATCCTAAAATATCGCTTCCAACTTTATTCGATCAAACTGACGTTATGATTAGCGATGCTTCAACAGCAATTTTCGAATTTATGGCTCTTGGTAGACCTATTCTTCTATATACAAGTTCATCTAAGCCAGATATAGATAATTATGACCCGGAAGCAATGGGGAACAAATTAAGAAATGTAGGTAAAGAATTTTCGAATGAAGATGAATTTGTAGAGTCACTAAGTTCTTTGTTTGAAGAGCATGAACAGTTGTTCTTGAAGAATCAAATAAAATATTCAAACGAAATATTCGGCAAGTATCAAGATGGTAAATCAACAAATCGAGTTATCAGTGCAATTAAAAATCTTGAAGAGAGAAATAATATGAAGAAAGAGAATCCGGAATTAAAAATTACTAAAGCACACGGTGATGGCTCTGTTTTAATGGATATAGGAAATGAGTCGGAATTTGCGAAAGCTATCAATGAACTATTTCAAAAAATAAAACCCAAAAAGATTATTGAAACAGGTACTCATCTTGGCACGGGAACAACTACCATTATTGCCAACAGTCTGAAAGATCTCGGGTTGACCGATACAATATTTCATACAATAGAAGTAAACCCGGATTACTGCTCTCATGCTTTCAACTATTTTGTAGATAGCGGTTTGATTAAGCAAGTATATCTAAATTCCGGCTTATCTGTGCCTCGTACAATACTTCCAACACTTGAAGAGATAAAAAATACGACGGTTGATAATATTGAATACCAAGGAATTTATATTGATCACTATGAGCAAGAACGAGCTGACCTTTATTATAAGGAAACTGATTTTAAAGATACTCCAGATGATTTATTGGGCAAGTGTTTAAAGGAATATGATTACAAGCCCGACTTCGTTCTGCTTGACAGCGCGGGACATATGGGATTTATTGAGTTTCAATATTTGATTAACCAGATCGAAAGTGAATGTTATATTGCTCTGGATGATGTATATCATATAAAACATCACAAAAGCTTTCTATCAATACAATCGGATTCAAGATTCGAATTGATTGTATCATCAAAAGAAAAATTTGGATTCTGTATAGCTAAGTTCACTCCTAAGCAGCAAAAAAAGAAAAAACAAGTTGTTAAGGAAAGCGTGATACTTTCGAACCAAATAAAACCTTTACCTAAAAACATTGTTGCAATAGGTCTGGTTGAGCATATAGGAGATATTATTGCGTGTGAGCCGGTCTCCCGTTATGTTCGTAACATTTTTCCGGATGCGTATATTGTTTGGGTTACCAAGCCGGGTTATAAGGACTTGATTGATTCTAATCCGCATATAAACGAAGCCTATACTGTTAGTTGTTTGACGGAGTGGATATTCTTAAAGAATAGCGGTCTCTTTCAAGAAGTGATTGATCTTCATATTCAAAATAGAGTCTGTCCAACATGTAATGTTCCTTTAGAAAAAGTAGAAGGTAGAGTTGATATAACTCTTGAAAATTACTACGATCATGGAAATCTACTCTCCGCCTTCTGCCAGAACGCCGGATTACCGATACTAACCGATGCACCGCAAGTTTATATCAGAGATTCTGAAAGGCAGGGCGTTGATCTTATTGGACTTCCAAAAGACTATATCGTTTTTCATTGTCTGTCAAATGAATATACTCGCGACTGGAAAGATGAAAATTGGATCGAGCTTGCTCACAAGATCAAGAAAAAATGGAATCTGCAAATCGTTGAAGTAGGACATCGTTCGGTTTTATCTCAGGATAAGACATTATACACAATCAATCTTTGTGGAAGACTTTCAATACTTCAAACGGCTGAAGTAGTCAACCGTGCAAAAGTATTTATTGGTATTGACAGCGCAATTGCACACGCTGCTAATGCGGTTAATACTTATGGAATTATTTTATTAGGTGAATACCGGGCCTTTAAAAAATATACTCCGTATAGCGGCAATTATTCAGCTGGAATAAATTCCGAACTTGTATATTCCGCTCATGGTCCTGCATCCGAAATCCCAGTTAGTAAAGTACTCTTTGCAATAGAAAAAGCTTTAGAAATAGTTTCGTTACAAAAAGAGAAAAAAAGGGAACCAGATTATTTTGCTACACCATTTGAGTGTAATTCAGATAAAAATTTGGTGAAGGATTTTCTTAATCAGAATCCATTCCGATTGATATCGCTTTATTTACCGCAGTTTCATCCGTTTTCGGAAAATGATAGCTGGTGGGGGAAAGGTTTTACGGAATGGACAAATGTTAGTAAAGCTAAGCCGCTTTTCCCCGGGCATTATCAGCCCCATCTTCCTTCCGATCTTGGATTTTATGATTTACGATTAGATGAATCAAGAATAGCACAAGCTGAATTGGCAAAGCAATATGGTCTTGAAGGATTTTGCTATTACCATTATTGGTTTAATGGAAGAAGATTATTAGAAAGACCATTCAACGAAGTGTTGAAATCTGGAAAACCGGATTTACCATTTTGCCTTGCTTGGGCAAATGAGAATTGGACGAAGCGATGGGATGGCAGAGAAGCTGAAATGCTGCAAGAGCAAGTCTATGGAGGTGAAGATGACGCGGTCAATCATTTCAAGTGGCTGTATCGGGCATTTCTCGATAAGCGCTATATAAGGATTGATAACAAACCGGTCTTTATGATTTATAGACCATCTGCAATTCCAGAATTAGAAAAAGTAATAGAAGTCTGGCGCGAACTAGCAAAACGTTCCGGAATAGGTGGAATTTATTTGGTTGCTATGAGAACAGGATTTGAAAAGTACCCAAACAATTATTGGTTGAGTCAAGGATTCGACGCCGAACTTGTTTTTCAACCCGGGACAGGAGATATAAATAAATTTAATAAATGGCAGTCGATTGCTAGTTTGGGTGGAGTTGAATTTGCTAATACTCAAGCAATTGTTGTTGATTATGATAAAGCGTGGCCAATAATGGCATCTGAAGTAACAAAAGAAGATCCCGGATTTGCGTGTGTTGTTCCATCATGGGATAATACAGCGCGCAGAGCAAAAATTGGCGCTTGGATTCTTAACAACTCTACACCGCAAGAATACCAAAAGTGGTTAATGCATGAAATGGACCGTGTACTTGAAAGGGAAAATGATAAACGTGTTGTATTTATCAACGCATGGAATGAGTGGGCTGAGGGAAACCATCTTGAGCCTGATATGAAACACGGGCATGGCTATTTAGAAGCAACCAGCAATGCTGTTACTAATTCTTTAGCAAACCTTGCAAGAATGGCAATATCAAGCGGAGATTTAGATAGCGCTGAGAGTTATTGCAATATGGCTTTACTCAAATATATTTCTATCGAAGCAAAGGGTTATCATAATTTCGTTGAGATGTCCGCAACAAATCAAAGCGGTTATGCTGCAAATCGTTTCAGTTATGATAGGAATTTATCGGAAATTCATTTACTACTTGGTATCATTTACCGTATCAAAGAACAGATTGATATGGCTATGTTTCATTATGACCAAGCCATTGCTTTTAATAAAGAAAACATTTTAGCAAGTGTTTGTTACGCGGATCTTTGCCATGAGCATAATCTGAAAGATAAAGTAACTGCTACTTATCAAAATTTATTCTTGCTTCAAGATCAGACAAAAACATTAATGACACTTGGACGTATACTTGATCTGATTGGTAATGAAAATGCAGTCATGTTCATTAAAACTGCTTTCGAAAATGGCATTAGTTCCTCAGACGTTGAAGACATTTCTGAATATGACCGTAGGCTATTACAAATTAGCGGTATGATAAATTTAGGCAATTCAATTGTAAGTGCATTAGATGTATTAAGAGGTGTTTCGTTTTTTAACCAAGCGAATATATACTTGAACGAAGCTAATTATGAAGAAGCAAAACTTTGTTTTACCGAAGCAATGAAACTTTTGCCAAAACATACAATCTCTCTTGCCGGATATGCAGTAGCTCTAAAACAATTGGGTGAATCTGAAGCAGCAATAGATAGTATGTTAAAAGCAATTTCTTTAGAACCGGGCAACATTCAGCTTATAAAAATTCTTGCAGACCTTCATTCGGAAATCGGTAACTATAAAGAAGCAATTCATATTTACAGGCAATTAATAGTTCTAGATCCAAATAATACGGATTTATTAATGTCGGTCGCAAAACTTCAGCTAACGTTAGAAGATTATACTTCAGCAGAGAAATTAACTTTACATGTTTTAGAAATTGAACCAAAAAATCAATTGGCAATTAGTTTAAATACCATTTTGAAAGAAAAAAAAGCTTCTCTCGAACTGGTTAATGTCTAAGTAACTATTTATCAATATATCGGGTATTAAATATCAGAATGGATTCCAGTATGAAAAAAGATAAAACTAAAAAACAAACCGAGACAAAAAATGCTGATGTAATGACTCGGGAGGATAATTATGAAAAAATACTATGCCCGTATTGTACAAGTTCTCGTGCAATTGTTTATAGAAAGGCATCGGACATCGTAAAGTGTTCAAATTGCGGAACTGTTTATCTAAGAACCCGGCTTAAGAAAGAAGCCATGGAGCTTCTATATCAATCATACAATACTGACGCGCCTCAAATGTTTTTGCCTAAGGATCAGAATGAAATTAAAAACAGCTTGCTGAGGAGAGATTACTGGATTAAAGAAATACTTCAGTACACTAAAGCTGAAGGCAATTTGCTGGATATCGGTTGTGGCTGGGGAGCATTTCTTGATAATGCTCAAACATATGGATTCACTCCGCGAGGAATTGAAATCACTAAGAAGGGTGCCGATTTTGCAAAAACTAAATTGCATATCAATGCCACCAGCGATCAATTTCTGGATACACCGCTCGAAAAAGAATCGTTCAATGTGATTACACTTAATCACGTATTAGAACATTTACCGGAACCCAAAATGGCAGTAGAGAAAATTTATGACTTGCTTATTCCGGGTGGACTTTTTTGTGGAATTGTTCCAAACGTAGAATCGTTATGTTCATTCTTTATGGGCGATTCATGGGAATGGCTCGATCCATTTTATCATTATGTACATTATTCACCCGCTACAGTTAAAAAGCACCTTGAAAATGCCGGATTTGTAGTTGAGAAAATTTATACTGCTTCGGGAGATTACAATCGAACTGAGCTAGCAAATGTTTTGAAAACACATTACCGTCCATCTCATCATGGAATGATCCCGGAAATAATTAAAAAAATTGAAATGAATGGACAGGGTGAGGAGATTAGGTTTATAGTGAGGAAACCTGAAGTAAAAGCAACAAAAAAAACTGACTTAAATGATTATTCTTTGATAAAATCAAAAAAGAAAAATCATGGTACATATACAGCCTCAATAATAATTCCAGTTTACAATAAAGTAGAGTATACTCAAAAATGTTTGGAAACTCTTTATTCTATTAAAAATGGTATTGATGATTTTGAAGTAATTGTCGTTAATAATGCATCAAGTGATGAAACAAAGAAATTTTTAGATCTTGCCTGCGATGAATATCATGATTTAAAAGTTATTAACAATCCGGTCAATAGGCGTTTTGCCGGCGCTTGCAACATTGGCGCTACAAATGCTGAAGGTGAATTTATAGTTTTCCTAAATAACGATACTGTTCCCCAAGAAGATTGGCTTTTGTTTGGAATTCAAAGATTGAAAATGGACGAAAGCGTTGGTATTGTGGGCTCTAAGTTACTATATCCTGATAGAACTATTCAGCATTGTGGAGTTGAATATTTATTTAATGTTCACCCGGAATACCCATTATGGCCGGTGCACCGTTTTATTGGAATGAAAGAAGATGATCCGCTTGTTAATCAAGCTGGTTTTGTAGAGTCTATTACGGGTGCATGCCTTTTTATTCCCAGCACCTTGTTTACTTCACTAAATGGATTTGATGAAGAGTACTCAATGTATTTTGAGGATCTCGACCTATGCTTTAAAACTCTTAAGGAAGGAAGAAAAATTTACTATGAACCTAGATCAGTAGTTATTCATTTTGAAGGGAAATCAACTCCTGATGAAGCGTTACGTTATAAATTAAGCAACATCGCAGCTAAAAGATTTTATGAAAAATGGAAAACAGAAATTAAATCATTCGCAGAAATGAAAATGCAGCAAAACATTGCTGTTAAATATGATTTGCCAATTACTTACACTCAGTTACTTGAGATGAACAAAAAAACAATGATTTCTTTGGTTGAATCATCCAGATATGAAGAAGCTATTAATTTATTGAATGAAATGAAAAAACTTATTCCGGATGATCCATTGCTGAACGATTATGAGCAACGTTTCAAAACATTGAATACTAAATACTCAAAAGAGGAAAAAAAGGTTTTGGACCCTTCGGAGAAGTCAATATCAAAGAAAGTTGCCGTATCAATTTTAACATTAACTTATAACGCGCTAGACTATACAAAAGAATTTGTTTCCTCATTACAAAAAAATACATCTATTGATTATGAATTAGTAGTAATAGACAATGGCAGCTCTGACGATACTGCTTCATATCTTACCCATCTTTCTAAGAACAATAGCAACATAAGAGTAATACTTAACAAGGTGAATCTGGGATTTCCGGCTGCAATTAACCAAGGAATACTTGAGTGTAATGGCAATTATATAGTTATTGTAAATAATGATATCGTTTTAACGGAAGGCTGGCTTGATCGAATGATCGAAGTAGCCGAATCTGACTCTAGAATCGGTTTAGTTGGTCCAATCAGCAACGAAGTGAGCGGATTGCAAAAAGATGATAATGCAAAGTATAATACAATAGATGAGATGCATAAGTATGCCGCAGTTGTCTCGGAGAAAAATAAAGGAGAAGTATTACAATTCCCGCGTATAGCATTTTTATGTACACTTATTAAAAAAGAAGCGATCGGAAAAATTGGCGGACTAGATGAACGATTTACACCAGGAAATTATGAAGATGATGATTTTTGCCTTCGCGCGCAAATAGCTGGTTTCAAAACTGTTATAGCTAAAAATGTATTCATTCATCACTACGGTTCGAAAAGTTTTAAAGCCGATGGCGAAAAAAAATATGCTGAACGACTTGAAATAAACAAGCAGAAATTTATTTCTAAGTGGGGTGTCACTCCAGATGAATTATGGATTCAAAGAAAAGAAATTAAACCTCATCAAACATATTACCCGATAAGCAAAAACAAATTTGATGAACATTTTGAACGCGCTCGTATTTTGCTTGCTGATAACGAATTGGATCTTGCTTTTGAATCACTTCAGAACGCACTGGAACATTTCCACAAAGTTGAACATAGAAAACAACAAGTTGAGTATCATGACTTGCTCGATCTTGCCGGAAATCTTTCCTTGGCGAATGGTAATCTGGAATTAGCGCAAAAATATTTTGCTGAAGAGCTGGAAATTATTCCCAACTCTTCTGCAGCATGTGTCGGACTTGGTGAAGTATTCTTTGCGCAAGAATTATATGAAAATTCAAAAACAATGTTTGAATGGGCAGTTAAGAATGATACGAATAATCAAAAAGCGGTTGAATCTCTTGTAAATGTTAACTCTTTACTTGGGCTTGAAATCAACCACAATTCACTTTTTCTCGAGGTATAGATGCCGGTTTTATCTTTGTGTATGATTGTAAAGAATGAAGAGCGTTATTTGCGAAGTTGCCTTGATTCTGTGAAAGATGTAGCTGACGAGATCGTTTTGGTCGATACCGGTTCGACAGATGATACTATTAAGATTGCCGAAGAATATGGTGCTAAGATTTACAATTTTGAATGGGCTAATGACTTTTCTGCTGCACGTAATTTTGCTCTCGGTAAAACTACCGGTACTTGGGTTCTATGTCTTGATGCCGATGAACAGTTGTCGGATAAATCTAAAAGTGAATTAAAAAAAATAATTGGCAGCAATGATGCTGCCGGTTATTACTGTACGGTGAAAAGCTTTATTCAAGAAGAGAATAGTGACAATTCCGTTAGAGATGTACGCTTATTCGCAAATTCACGGCACATAAAATTTAGCGGGAGAGTATATGAACAAATAGTACCCTCACTTACTGGGAACGATTACAAAATAATGTCGTCTCAAATAATTATTAACAATCACGGTGAATATAATAGCAGTGGGGATAGAAAAACGAAAGCAGAAAGAAATTTGTCGTTGTTACTTAAGGAGTACGAAGCAACAAAGGCTGCTTATTATGCTTTTCAACTAGCTCAAACATATTTGATGTTGGACAATGATGAAAATGCAAGTCTGTTTTTCAGAATTGCAAGCGAATCGCCAAAATTAGATAAGCATTACCGTGCGTTTAGTTATTCATCTTTGGCAAAGATATCCTTTAAGAGCCGAAAAATTCAAGAAGCAGAAAAGTTTATAATCCATGCAACCAAGATTGATGATAAACAGCCTTTCACTTTTTTCTTAGCATCAGAGATCTTGTTACATAAGGGGGAATTGATAATTGCAGAAGATAGATGTAAGCGAGCGTATATATTGAACCAAGCCTTGCAGATGAAAGCAATTGATTCAACACTATCAGTTGCGTTAGATCCCGAAAAAATTATTTATTATGGATTAATACTTTCACTCCGCTCAAGAAATAATTTAAATTATGGATTTTATCAGAAAGAACTCTTTGCTTTATTTGCATTACAAACGGGGATGGAGGAGTCTGCAATTTCAGCTGCAGTACAGAAGGTTTTTGGCAGCTCCTCACTTTCCAGCGAGGAAGCGAAAATTATTCTGAAATTGGTAAATAAAAACAATCTTAGTTTTTATGTTCATATGCTGGGAGTGAATCCCTACAAACAACAAGTAATGGCAATAGTAGAACAACTATTAACTAGATATTCCGATTCGGTAGAAATTATGAAACTATATGCGAGAATACTGGAAGAGTTTGGGAAAGTTGATGAAGCCGTTAGGGTTATGGAAAGTATTATTGATGGCAATAAAACAGATGCAACAGTATTCTTCTATTTAATATCGTTCTATCTAAAACAAGGAAAGGATGAAAAAATAAAGCCCCTAGTGCTGCAGTTAGAAAAATATTTTTCACACATTCCTGACGTGATGACAAGAGTGAGAACCTTAAAGAGAAAGCTTTTGATGTTGACAAGTGTTCCGTTGTAGGACTTAAGCAAGTTGCTTCACAAGAAAATATTAAAAACCATGAAATAAATTGCTAGAAGAAACATTCTGAGTAGAGGTAAAAGTGCCAAAGCTGACACTTTCAATGATTGTAAAAAATGAAGAGAAGTATTTACGAGAGTGTCTTAACTCTGTAAAAGATGTAGCAGATGAGATTATTTTGGTAGATACCGGCTCTACAGATGATACCATAAAAATAGCCGAAGAGTATGATGCAAAAATATATAATTTCGGTTGGGTAAATGATTTCTCGGTTGCAAGAAATTTTGCATTGGGTAAATCAACTGGTGATTGGATTCTTTATCTTGATGCTGATGAACGTCTTGATAATAGTTCAGTTGCTGAGTTGAGAAAGATCATCTCCAATAATTCATTAGCTGCGTACTACTGTACTGTCAAAAGCAGTGATTCGGAAGGAAGCCGCGATAATTCTTTACAGTATACTCGTCTATTTTTCAATTCCCCGGGTTTAGCATTCCATGGAAAAGTACACGAGCAAATAGAATCATCTTTAATAGAGAATAGTTACCGCATACTTAGCTCAAATGTGCTTATACATCACATTGGGTATGACGTTTCTATCGATGAGAAGCGGAAAAAGGCACAAAGAAATCTTTCCTTATTAGAAGAAGAATACAGAATAAAACAATCCGCCTATGATGCATTCCAAATAGCACAATCATATAATGTTCTTGATGATATAGAAAACGCCCGAAAATATTTTGGAATTGCCGGAGGAAGTGCCGAGTTGGAAGCTTCGTTAAGAGCGCAGTGTTATTCGGCTCTCTCGTTGATAAATCACTCAGAGAATAATGCAGCAGACGCGGAAAAGTATATTCAAATGTCTTTGAAGCTGGATGCCAGCCAACCATTTTCTAATTTACTTGCTTCCAAAATTTCATTGAGAAGGGGAGATTATTCTAATGCTGATCTGAATTGCAAAACTGCTCATCAATTAAACCAGAAGATTATTTCGGGAAAAGGTCACTCTAAAGTGACCATCATCTTGGATCCGGAAGAGGTGATTTATTTTGGACTTATAATGGCTCTTCAAAATAATAATGCAATTTCATTTAACTATTATTATAGAGAGTTGTCTTCGTTCTATAATAAAAAGGAATATAAACAAGGTGCTCTGAAATTATCAGTCTTGCAGAAATTGCTTAATAGTAGTTCCCTTAACATGAGTGAAGAAAAAATGTTTATAGACATGGCAAACAAAAACACTCTGAACTTTCTTTTGCTAGTGATAACTAATAACGCCGATAGGCAACAGGCACTTAAGCTATCTAATGAATTGCTAAATAAATTCCCCACTTCAATTGAGATTAGTAAAGTATTAGCAAAACTTTTTGATGAGTTGGGAAGATCTGCAGAAGCAATTCAACTTCTTGAAACAACCATAGAAAACAACCAGTATGACCCGACTATCTTATTCTACCTTATTTCGTTTTATTTTAAGAACGAGCTAACAGAAAAAATTATCCCCATTGTTACTCTTCTGGAGAATAATTACAGCAACGTGCCGGAAGTAGTAGATAGAATTAACAAGCTAAAAAAAAAGCTTTCTCAATAAGCATCTGAGCTTCCTAAATGTCCTAATGGTATAATTTCTTAGTTATCTTAAATTTTTTCCTGCTAAAATGTGTTGCTGTTATGTGATTTTTGTAAAGATTGCGATCGAATAATTCACTCTTTTAAGGTAAAGTTCGGTTTTTACTGTCTTAAATGTTTGGATCACTTACTTCACTTAAATTTCACCAATAAATAACACTAAACTTTTTTTTGCTTCTTCCGATAATTAAAGTGAGATAAATAATCTCACAAAAACAAAGGTCAAGCAAGGATGCTTGGCAAACAAAAACACAATACATGGAGGTACCAAATGTCTTTTTCAGTTAACTCAAACAGCGGCGCAGCAGCAGTTTACAACGCTCTTGC
>JAZDFQ010000044.1:0-78091 GCA_043807765.1 Ignavibacteriota bacterium | reverse complement strand
AGTTACGCAAGAGCTGAACTTTATGAAGTTTTCTTAGTGAAACTTGGTGACTTTGTGCCCTAGTGGCTCGATTTCTTATATTTTCCTTTGCCACCAAGTCACAAAAGCACCAAGAAATCACAAAGTGCGTAACTTCAGTTAGTAATATATTTTGAAACGGCCTCCTAGCAGAAAAAGTAATCCGCTTATTTCACCTTGTTTAAAAGATCAATCAGCCCAATTCCGGCAAAATAGTATGGACTCGCATTTGCACCCAGATTCCACCCAAAGCCAACTTGAATTAAATTATTAAAGACATGGAACGATGGACCTACTCCAATCTGAGTTTTATTATTATCAATCACCAAAGTTGTTGTATGAAACCCGATTCCAAAGGAATTCAAAAACTCCCTAGAACTTAGTTCTTGACGACCCCAATATTTTAGCATCCAGCTTACGCTTACTGTCGGATAGAATTCCCGTTCGGTGTTTTTCTTAACAAATATTAAGCCGGTGTATAACGTGCTGTTCCATTCAAAACTGTTTATTTTGATTGTGTATTGCTCGTCGGCTTCTATAGCCAAATCGTCTTTAATTAAGATTCTTAGTTTTATATAATCTCCATTATTACGGTTCTGATAGTCCAGCAGATTAATGCTTGTATTCATCAATTCATCTTGATTGCGGACTTGAATATTTTTGAGAAGCTCTGGTGAAAGATTCATAGTTAAAGCTATCTGTTTTTGCAAGGCTTCTTTATAATCTTCAGTTTGAATTTGCTTTAGCAGAGGGCCCAAATATTTATCTGCGGTCTTCTTGGAAAGGTCAACAATAGAACTCAAATTTCCCTTGAAAGAACTCAAGCTTGAAAAGAAGTTGGCGACTTCGGGTAATTCACCTAATGTTTTTACTGCATTGGCTGAAATAGCTTCAAAATCTTTTGCTGTAAGAGTGTTAATCATTTCTCCTAATTGGGTAGATTTTTCTTTTACACTGACGATTATTTTTGCTGTTGACCCAATTTGATTGATAATATCATCAATCCCACCAAGAATTAAAAACATTGCATCGCTGGAAGTTTTGGAATTGCCGCTTTTTAGATCGCTTAAGATATTTTCAAATTCCAGCAGATTTTTTTTAAGTGATAAGCTTAGAATGCTAATTTCTTTTGACAAAGCAATTGAAGAGTTATAAATATTCTTTAGCTTATCTTTTTGCTGGGCGGGCAACCCGGTCCAGAAATTATTTAGCACACTTTCTACCGGGAAATGGCTAAAATCATATTTC
This sequence comes from Ignavibacteriota bacterium, assembly GCA_043807765.1. GTDB lineage: Bacteria > Bacteroidota > Ignavibacteria > Ignavibacteriales > Melioribacteraceae > Stygiobacter. Next base: position 76,825 of record JAZDFQ010000044.1, on the reverse strand, counting down.
AAAATATTTGCGCCGGCGTCTTTTATGTTCCTAAGAGATTCTACGAGTGTACTGATTTCAACAACAAATTCTTTTTTGACCGATTCAAAGTCATCCTTTAATTGAATTAGTTTTCGGTATGCCTCTTCTTGTTCACGAATAGCATCTTTTTCTTCTTTGGAAAAATTGAACTTAACTTTTTGGTATTCGGTCGGATTATCAGTGTCAGCATCAAAATAACCGGGAATATTTAACATTCTTTCTCCATCCTTTGACAGATATTTGCCGGTAATTTGTAATGAAAATTTTTTCTCACCTACCTTAACTTTAAGACTCAGTTCGTTCAACTTTTTTAACTCTTCCATAATTAACCGGTTAACATATTGAGAAGCCTCAACCGGGTATGCAACCAGCTTATTATAATCCGCAGTTACTTCCTTACTATTCGGAAGCGATGCAATATATGGTTCAAATTCGTCATAGAAATTTAAGCCGGCTGCCGCATAATCTTCCCATTCCTCATCATTCATGTCCCCTTCGGCAAAAAGCTTTTTCCCTTTAGCAGTGAAGTCTTGTACTAAAGAAAGAAGAGACCGCAGCTGTTTAATTCTAGCCGAATACTCTTCAGCTTCAGCATTTGCTTTTCCCGGAATATTTGCCAATGCGGCAGAAATTTTCTCTTGGTCAAATTTGATCGCAATGATTCCGTTGATGTCAACTTCGTTTTGCTTGATGGACGAGTAAAGCTTTTTTGGTCTCTTGGCTTCATATACTCGAATGGAAGAAGTTAGTATATCGGATACTTGAGCAAAGGATACTGTTGTCATTCCCAAAAGCATAAGGATGTAACGGACTTTCATTTTTATCTTCATCTTTAGCTCTTTCTTTTTGTTGATTTGGGAATTGCTTTTATAATTAGCTTATCAATCCTAATTTCATCCAGAGTATCATCTGTTTTGAGAGCCCCAGCAATCACCCTTGTGGCTTTTAAACCAACAAGAATAATATCAGCAAGCGGTTCAAGTTCACTTTTCAAGAACTCCGGCAATTTATCAACAGATTTCAGCCAGAGCAGTATTGCTCTCTTTGCATACTTATTTTCAATTATTGGTTTAGCTTTCTCAAAGCTGGTTTTGCTTTCATCTTTGTCATGCAAAATTAGGAGTACAACTTTTTTGTGTTCCTTGTCATTTAGCGCTTCGATTATAGGCTTAAGAGTAACTGCGCTGCCTAAAACTTCTTCATAAATCTCTGCCATAGCACTTCTCCTTTTAACTAATTTGTTGTTTGTTATTTTTTGGAGTAAAAGTTTAATACGCTAGCAGCTTGTGAAGATTGTTGTAGCTGAAGTGGAATGGCAATAGAATTGTTCTACAACCCCGGTTTTTAATATTTGAAGATTAGGTGTTTTATACCAGCTCTCCCCTAAATGCTTTTTGCATTAAACTGTTGAATAAATTATCTAATTCTATCTCCGTTTGTTTCTGTTTTTCTTTGAGCGCTTCTGTTTTTCGAACTAGATTAGCGTATTGTTCTTGGTGAGATATTGGTGGAACGATTATTTCAATCCGTTTAAGCTTTTGTATTGTTAATCTAGTTATAGCTGCACCACCCATAGAATTACGAATCCCCTTATAGACAAAATCATTATTTAGATAGTCTCGTAAGTAAAACGAATTAATCATGGCCTTATTAAGCTTGAACAATGCTAAACTAGACAGCATACTAAATTCTTCTTTCAAAGTATTCACTTGGGCTATCCCAGTTGTAGCACCATCCTTGATAAAAAGGATATCTCCATATTCTGGATTACAGCGTGCATAAATATTTTTATGATCTTCTTCACCAACATAAGTTATATCTGATAAATCAATTCCATATTTTTTAATATTCTTAGCGGTTATGTATTTATACTTTCCAATTTCATAATTCTTTGGTGAATTGTGAGTACCATCCGTTAGTTTTTTACATACCTGATCCAACGCTAAGACTGGATAATGATAAGTGTTCTTCACCGGATCGCCGAACATTTCTATAAACGCTGATTGTAGAAACTGCTCTGTTAGCCGGTTAGCTTCTTTGCGTTTTTGTTTTGCTTGGTCTGCTTTTTCCAAAATTTCAGCAATTTGTTTTTGGATTGGGAGAGGTGGAAGAGGAACCTTTATTTCTTTCAACTCAGTTTGAGTGATTGCAGAAAACGTAGAACCGCGTCCTTGATTAGCCAATTTCTTTTCGATTGATCGAAGGAAATATAAAATGTATTTATAATTAGTACTTTCCCCAGCACGAATAGCACTTAATCCTCTTCCAATACATGCTTCTGTATCACAAATGTTTGTTGGTCCGACTGGTGCTCTCACTGAAATAAGAATATCATTTGGCAATGCAATTTTGTTTGGATCACTACACCAAATTCTTGCAGTAGGATATTTTTCCCCGAAGTCAGTTTTGCCTTGGTAAAATGGTAAACCCTCTTCTCTTTCATTATATGTTGAAGATGGAGGTGATTGCCCAGCAATAATTTCTGTCACTTCACCCAACGATTTAATCTGCCAGCCGGAAGGAAGTTTATTCATTAAAGCCTCGTTTCGAACTCATCCCTTGCCCTTCTCTTAAAAAGAGAAGGGGTTGAACCATAGCTTTAATTTGCCAGCCGGTTTTCATATAAGCAGCTTCAAGTTTTTGGACTTTACTAAAGAACTGATTTGTAGAATAGTTATTTAATCCGTCAGAATTACTAAACCCATCGAATTCGATGGAATTAAAATCCGGGTTATGCAGCACTTCCCACAGACCAAGGAATTCAAGAACAAAAGGGTCTTTAATTTCTTCTTCCGCCGTTACAATGTCTTCCGGTAAAGATTTTTCACTTTTCTTAAGCATTGCAGCTTTGTTTCTTGAAAGAAGTGTTCTTTCAAAAAATTGCGAAGAGATTTGCCTATCCAATTGACGGACAGACCAGCCGCAGCGAAGCGCTTCGGATTCATAGAATTTTCTTGCATGTTCATCTTTAACTCTGCGTACAAGCATTACATAATGTGACCAGGAAAGTGGAAAAGAATCTGCGAGTATATTTAAGTCTAAATTCCGAGACGGTGTCTCGGAAATTGGGACTTGAAATTTCCGAGACGGTGTCTCGGAAATTGACATGGCACTATAAGCTAAATAAAAAAGACGCATTGATTCCAGATTATCAACTGAAAATCCTTTACCGAGTTTAGTGGATAAATCCAAAGATAGACGAGGGAGAATATTACCTCCATAATCAGCTCTATCACTTCCACTTTGTTCATATTTTATAATTTTACGACCGATAGCCCAATAAGTTGCTGTAAGAAGAACGTTTATAGAACGCACGGAAATTGTACGAGAAGTTTCTAAAACAAAACCAATGTCATTAATTAATGCAGCATAATTGTTTTGTCCCTTAAATTGAATTTTCACGTTGGGCTTAGAAACTGCCATATTCTTTCTCTCCATACTTAATCAAAAGATAGTCAATAGATTGTGCAGACAGTGTCTGGAAAATGTTTGCCGAATCGGAAGATTTTCCGGACAGTGTCTGGAAAATGTTGGCATCACCCGAAGATATGCCAGACGGTGTCTGGCATATCTTTTCCAATGGGTAAACTTCATAAAACTGCTTCATGAGTTGAATATTTTGCCGGGAAAAACCACGACCAAACTTCTTTTGAAGATCGGAGGAGATATTTTCAAGGAGACTATCGCCATAATGTTCCGAGCGATCCATGCCTTGATATTCATATTCAACAATTCTTCTACCGATCAGCCAATATGTTGAAGTAAGAACAGAATTGACGGCACGGGCAGAAAACTTACGTGCGTTTTCAAGAACTCCGCTTATATCTGTAATTAGCGAGTAATAATTGTTCTTCGTGATGCCATCACTTTTGTTATTGGATTTCGCCATAATGAAACTTGATTTCTTATAATAACCAGTTGTGTTAATTAGATTACATCCGATTATTTATTATTCATTTACATAAAAAATCGGGCTTCATATAATGAAGCCCCTACAAAAAAATGTAGGGGTTTGATTTATCGAACCCGAAAAATATTCTTTCCGAACCATTTTTGTGCTCTGGGATTAGAATTCACACAATCCGTTATAATAGTTTATTTCTTTGAGAGCATCTGCATTATGTTTTCAATGCCCGATTCAATGTCAAGCCCTTCCCGTAATTGAGTTCGATTATTTCTCCTAGTTCTACGTATAAACAACCGGAAAGAATTTTATTCATAAAAAAACTCCGGTGTAATTTCCAGCGGAAACATCTTAACGGATTGTCGAGAGGAAAGAATTTACATTTGCTTTAATTTTTTCAAACACCCAGCCCATATTATCAACCCCCTCTTTCATTAAGTACCATTCCAACTGAAAACCATAGCCGTGAATAAACAAGTGACGAAACTTTTTATACTGAATTAATTCTTTTTCAACATCAGCATCAAAAAGCAATGGTAAATTTTCCAACGGAGGATCGCAGAAACGCTGAAACATTTCGTTGTGCCAGCTTTCACTCTTAGGCATAACAACATTCTGAATTTTATGGATACGCTTGAGAAGATTTTCAATACCGTTGTAGAAGTTCATTAGGAAAGTACCGGCGGCGGCTCTTATCAGCATTTCCGGGTCTTCTGTTGCTGTCCTTTCTTTTAGCTGATTGGTTTCTTCAACCACTCTGCCAATTAGTTCAAGCTCTATTTCAATTTCTTCAATTAGATTTTCTTTTTTCATAAATCACTTTTCCAACTCTGCGTATGTAATTAGCAAACCGGGAATCTTTATCGAGCGGGATAACATCAACAGTTACATTAATTTCTTTATCAAGTTTAGCGGCAAATTCAAAAAACTTCCAGCCAAGCGAGCTCTCGCAAGCAAGATCTAGGTCGTTTGCATTCTCCATATCATCCAGCGAGCTACCAAAAAGAATTAGTTTAGAAACATCGTATTCTTTCGAAATTTCAATTGCCTTATTTATCGCATCTTGTGTAACAGCCACTTTATAGCCTTTAGTTTTTAAGCTGATTCAAAGATAAGAAATTCTGTATAGCTTTTACATCTTCCGAAATTTCATCTTCCAGTTTCAACACATTAGCCATAATCACTCCCGGTTTTTCATAGTTTACTTCTTCGCACTCAATCTTTTTCTAAGTGATTGCTGAAGTTTTTTTTAATCGGTTCTAATTCTGTTGTAACAATATGCCAGATAATATTTTTGTTAACGTCAAAATAATCATGAACAATGCGGTTTCTAATACCTCTTAATTTTTGCCAAGGAATGTCGGTAAATAGCCGCTGAATTTCTGTAGGTATGTTTTTAGAAGCTTCACCAATTATTTCTATATTCCTAACAACAGCATCAGTTATTAATCTGTTTTTTTCAAAATCAGCATAAGACAAACCTTTGGTGAATTCTTCAATAGCATTTATGCTGTCAATAATATCTTCGAATAAAAATTTCCAGTCTCTATCAGACATAAACCAAATCTCTTTTAATATATTCGAACATTTTGGGCTTAATCGCTTCCGGAGTTACAAGATCAACCTTTACACCAAGCAGTTCCTCCAGCTCATCGCCAAGAATTACAAAATCCAAACCTATTGGTTTTTCGAATTCAACTAAGATATCAACATCGCTAAGCTCCGTTGCTTCTCCTCTTGCAGCCGAACCAAAAATTCCCATCTTTTTGATATTATACTTCTCGTTAATTCTTAGCTTATTAATATCAAGTAATGCTTTTATTTCGTTTAACTTTTTCATCGTTTTACTTTCACTATTATTTTAAAGATAAGAAATTTTTGATTGCTTTAATATCGCTGCTTATCTCATCTTCCAGCCTTAAGACATTAGCCAGGATCACTTCCGGCTTTTCATAATTGACTTCTTCGTACTCAATCTTTTTATAGCGGCTAATTGAAAGATCATACTTGTTTTCTTTAATGTCTTTTACTTTCACAAAGAATGATTTAGCTGACCCCGAATCCGGTTGCTTTGACTTGGATCTGGATTTCCAACTATCAAGAATATCCGGAATGTCATTCAGTTCGGTTTTGTTTCTCTTATCATCAAGAGAAAATCCATCGGCTTGCATATCGTAAAACCAAACTTTATCTGTAATTCCGCCTTTCTGAAATACCACAATAGCGGTTGATACACCGGCGTAGGGCTTAAACACACCGGATGGCATAGAGATAATTCCTTCCAGCTTACACTTATCAATTAGAATTTTTCTTAGATCAATATGGGCATTGCTTGTGCCAAACAAAACACCATCCGGCACAATTACGGCTGCCCGTCCGCCCATAACAAGAAGATCGTAAATCAATTCTATGAAAAGAAGTTCCGTCTTCTTGGTTTTTATTTTGAAGCGGCTGTTTACATCGGTTTCATCAATAGAACCTTTGAAAGGTGGATTGGCAAGAATTACATCGTAAATTTCTTTTTCGTTAAACTGTTTGGAAAGTGTATCCGTGTAAAGAATTTTAGGATTATCAATGCCGTGAAGCATCAAGTTCATCGCACCGATGCGTGTCATTGTAGAATCGAAATCATATCCAGTGAGTGCGTGCGTTTTTAGAAATGTAAATAGTTTCTTATCGGCAATCTTATCACCAATCAAGTGATGAGGTATTCCCTCTTCGTCATATTCAAGAACTTCTTTGCTTGTGTTCTCTTCCAAAATATGCTGATATGCGTTAAACAAAAATCCGGATGTACCGCAAGCCGGATCGCAAATTCTATCGGAAATTTTCGGATTAACCAGCTTAACCATCATTCTGATTATATGGCGCGGTGTTCTAAACTGTCCGTTCTTACCGGCAGTAGAAAGCTGCATCAAGAGATACTCGTACATATCGCCTTGCACATCAACATTCTGTTCGCTAAGGTGAAGATCATCCACAATTTTAACAGCTTCTTGCAAAAGCGAAGCTTTTGGAATGATAAAGTAAGCGTCTTGCATATGCTGGGTGAATGTGCTTGTTTCGCCGCCAAGGTTACGTAAGAACTCAAATACAACATCACGAACGTGCTTTAGCATTTGCTCGCCCGGCAGCTGAGACCAGTAAGACCAGCGGCAATCGTCGTGATTAGTGAATAGTGATTGGTGATTTGTGTTTCTTCTCTTAGCAGAGGCGGCTGCGGCGTTATCGTTATCTTCCAATCTTTTCAGAAAGATCAGATAGGACATTTGCTCAATAGCAGTAAGTGGATTGGAAATTCCACCGGACCAGAATTTATCCCAGAGCGAATCTACTTTTTGTTTTATAGTTGAGGAGGTTAGCATTTAGTTTTCCGAACTCATCCCCTTGTTCCCCTTCTCTTGTAAGAGAAGGGGTTAGGGGTAGAGTTAATTTTATTTTTTTGAGGAGGTTAGCATGGGTTTTTGTTAATTCATTATTTTTCGATTGCAACTTTTGGCATTCCATTATAGAATTTTCCATTGAGCTTTCTGCCAGTTTTCTTTTTACTTTTTCCGCCCCATTGCTTAAAGAAAAATTCTACTCCGCTTTCTTCACATTTGTTAAGTATATCTAGCACCCATTCTGGTTCCATTGGTCGTGGAGATCTACCACTTTCACCACCGACAATTACCCAATCTATATTTTTCAAATTTAGTTTTGGAAGAGGACCAATCAATGGTTCACATGATAAGAATTTTGTTCTTGCGTGCATCTTGCTAAGTAAATCTATTCTATCCATCACTTTTTCATTTTCGACAGAAACACCCATCCAGATATTGTGAGTCCACTTAAGTTGTTTTTCGTACTTTAACAAAATGTCTGCTCTTTTTGTTAATATCTGAAAAACATGTTGTGGATTCTCGTTCATCACCTTAAACACCTTCTTAATGAACTCAAGTGGAATATCTTTATGAAATAAATCGCTCATAGAATTAACGAAAACTATACGTGGTTTTTTCCATGTGTATGGAGTTCGTAAATCATCCTCGTGGAGAGTTAATTTGAAACTGTTTTTGTACTTAGGCAATCCCATAGCATTTAAGCGACGAGCCATAACTTCAGCATAACAAAACTTACATCCAGCAGATATTTTATTACAACCAGTTGTTGGATTCCAAGACATCTCGGTCCATTCAATTCTTGTTTTAGACATAACTAAAATCCCAAGTTAAGTTGATCCGTTGAATAAGCTTGTACTTTTTGAAAGAAATCATTACCAAGTGGATGTCTTGAGTAAAAGGAAAGATAGTAAAGTTTGACGTTCTTTTGTGGTATTTTGATGCTACTTCTGCAAGGTTCTAAATATTTCAAACTTTTCATTTTATTGTCATATTCATTAACTAAATACGAAACGAAGTCATTTGGAAAATACTCCGATGTTTGAAAATCATCTCTCCAATCTTGACAACCTAAATATTTCGAGATTTTTTCATTATCATCTTTTATGTAATTCTCATAATTGCGATTTGCATCCATGAAATATGCTTGCAAGATAAGTACATCTATGAATTTGTTTTCAGTCAGAGTACGTATTGTATCATAATGTATATTTAGATCGTACGGATCAATAAAACAAAAGGTTAGTACTTTAGTCCCATTTCCATGCTTAGGTATATGTTGTTTAACACTTTCTATTTCGACATTTACATCTGCATTAATACAAACAACGCTTTTCTCTGGATGGTATTTTGCTACACGTTTAGCAAGAGCTTCTGTTGAATTCTGGTCTGTATCACAAAAAATATATTTATCAAAAGTGAAAGGCAAAGAAAGTGCAATTAATGGTGAAGACTTGAGTATTCTTCCAGATTCTTTAATCCGGCAATAACCCGGTCCAGAAAATAAATCTATGTAAACTAATTTATCCCAGACCCTTCTTATCCCGCGAGTAAAAATGTCACAGTAACCACCAACTAATTTGTATTTATCCTCTGACCAAATATGCCCATCATGAATGAATAATCCGTCATCTTCAACTTCAATAATTGGATTAAAATTCTTTTTCATTGCCCCTCCTTAATTATGCTACAAATTTCTTTGTCAACTCAACCAGTTCTTTTACTTCCTCTTCGCTAAATAACTTTTCAACAGCATTCACACCAAAGTTTGTAAACGGTGGTTCGTAAAGATCTGCCGGTTCTAGCTTATGATGTTGAATAAAAAAGTTCTGTACTGCACGTAAAAAGCGGGATTGATCGGAATTGTAATTATGCTCAATGATAAATGAGTCGAAAGACTTTCTAATAATTGTTTCGTAAGTAGGCAGAGTCTCCAGATTGAGTATGTGCTTTAAGAAATCAACAAAATTACCGGCACGTATTCCGTAGGCTTTTAGCATGTTTTGTTCATCTAAGGAAAGCTCATCGGTGTTGAATTCTTGTTCTAGTGTTTTTTCAAGATCAATAAGAGCGTCTATTCCAACTTCTTCTTTATTCTTCAGTTTAAGTATTGTTGGGTGCTCATTTGCAAGCTTCAGAATCCTTTCTTCCACTCGCTTCCGGTATTCTTCAACATAAACTTTTTCGTTATCCTTTCTTACAATCACCCACTTACGGGCTTCAATAAAATCGTCGAGTCCCAATTCAAATATGAGAGAAGGTTTCTCGCGTTTGTATTTCATTAGCGGTGCTAAAAGAACTTTCTTTTCATCAATCTTTGCTAGAGTTTGGTTTTTGCAGAACTCGCTAGATAAAGCTTCATTTACATGAATGATATGTTCGCCAACTTGCGAAAGATTAGTTGGAAGTAGAGATACATCTTCTTTTATTGCGTCAATTGTTGCTTCATTATTTCTTCTCTGCAAGAGTAATAGTCCGCATTTTTCCATTTTGTTTGTAAAGAAAGCTTCATCGGAATTAACTCCGGAAACAAAACGCAACAACGGCGCAACTTTTAGCTTCAGAAACTCAAGTTTATTTACAGTTATGTAGCTCCAGAAATCATCTTCCCATGCTTCTTTTACTTCTTTGAAAACTTTCTTAACAGAGAATGATTCCAACGGGATACATGCAATCTGGCTTCTTAACTCTGAAATTATTCGCTTTGCATCCTCGCTGGTCTGATCGCCGAGCAGAATTAAAAGTTTGTTCAAGCGGTTGTTAAATATTGTAACCAGAATAGGAATTTGTTTGTTAGTATCATCTTTTCTAATAGTTTCAAAATTTTCCCAGTAGTCAACAATCAAAAATCTTTCTTTCTTACCATTAGGCAGCCAATCGAAATTTCTACAAGCTTCATTACTTCTTGTGCCTCTGCCAATCATTTGCCAGAATTTAATGTTCGAGTTCACCGGCTTCATGAATGCCAGATTCACTAACTCCGGAATATCCACACCGGTATCAAGCATATCAACCGATATAGCGATTCTTGGAAGGCTTTCTTTCTTGAACTTGTTCAGCAGCTTATCTGCTCTCTCCATCTTCGAATCAATTACTTGTACTAATTTTCCTTCATGGTGAGGATACATTTCGTTAAATGTCTCAGCTAATCTCATTGCGTGTTTATGGGTAATTGCAAAGACTATAGATTTACCCGGAAGCTGCCCGGCTTTATCAGTTAACGCATACTCCATGAATTCTTCCCACTGAGCATGCAAAGTATCTTTGTTGGTTACTTTTCGTTCTAAGTCGGTACCTTCAAAATCTAAATTGTCCGGATCAATTCCTTTTTCTCTCAGACTTTCTTTTTCTTCCTCGGTTAGATCAACTCCTTTAATACCTCTGCGTTGGAATCTAGTTTGAGCAGAGTAAACATTGTAGTCAACTAAATATTCATCTTGAACAGCTTCATCGAACGTGTAAAGAAATGTTGGAGTCTTTCCTTCGCAATCAAAGAACTTAAATGTATCCCGCTCAATCATTTCTGCCGGAGTAGCTGTTAATCCTATTTGCACAGCATCGAAGTAAGCTAATACATCGGTAAACTTGTTATAGATGGAGCGGTGACATTCATCTGCTATTATTACATCAAACTCTGCCGGAGTAAATTGATTATAGCAAATCTCAAGTGTCTGTAGTGTTGAGACGAATACTCTGGCTTCTGTAGGAATATCATAAGTTCTAATTCTTCCGCGAGATTCATGTGGTAGGTGAGTTTTAAAGCCATCTGTTAAAGCTTGCTCAACCAAACTATCTCTATCAGCTAAGAATAATATCTTTTGGGCATAGTTTGCTCTTAGCAGCACGTCAATTAATGCCATAGTAGTGCGAGTCTTTCCGGTACCGGTTGCCACTACCAGCAATGCCTTGCGCTTCTTTTTAATCTCTAGTGTTTCGCCAACTCTGCGTATAGCTTCAATCTGATAACTGCGGTTTACAATACTTTCTTTTATCTGAACAGTGTTTAATGGTTTGCAGTTTCTCTTCAAATGTAGTAATCGTTCAAGATTAGCTAACGAATAAAATCCGGCAACATGCCTTTCGGCACAATGTTCGCTATCCCAAAAGAAAATATCATCGCCGTTAGCAAGGAATATGAATGGTCTGAAAGATTGAGAGTTTTGGATTTCGATAGCGTATTCAAGAGCTTGTTCTTTACCAACACGAGGGTCTCTGCTTGTTCGCTTTGCTTCTACAACAGCAATTACTTCCCCCTTAGGTCTATAAAGACAATAATCAGTAAAACCTTTTACAATTGTTTTATCATAATTAGTAACCGGGAACTCAAATTTAACTTGAGTCCGGTCATCTAAATTCCACCCCGCTTTGATTAATTGAGGATCAATTAATGAATAGCGTGTTTGATTTTCGCTGATACCTTTTCCAGAGAAACTCATTCATCACATAAATTACTGATGTATGATTAAAATTTAAGGATAATTTACTTTAAATGAACGGAGAAATTTTTCATTTAAAAGCGAAGCCCTTGCATCTTCTTCAAACAGTTAAGTTTGTTGTAGTAGGGTTAATTGATTCAAACGAATGATTCTCTGCTTTTTAAGGCAAATGCTGCTTTGTTTACTATAAATTGAAATATGAAAAGTTGGTCATTTTTTGGTCATAGCAATTTTCAACATGCCTATTTCATTGAATATGAATCATCTTGCGCAGAGTTAGATATTCTCCGTTACAAGCTAACATTTGTAAAATTTTATTTTGAACCCGAATCGGGATGCCTACACTTCCATTTCCATCTTCAGTATAAATTAAAGCCTATGATAGCCATTTGATAACGATTTCCGGTTTAATAATTATCAGAAACTTTTGAATAACTCATCTTACGTATTTGTATTAGCAATTGTCAGTCTGATCCCGCCAACGGCGCGAGAAGAATCCATAAATCGCGTTTTGAATTAAAATTGAGATTCTTCATTTCACTGCGTTCCATTTAATTTACGAAGTGTCAAAATAGCGATTACCCAATGAATTTAGTTTTCATGCAGATAGAGTAATGAGTAGCTATATGCAAAAAGAGCAAATCAATACAACGAACTAAACAAGAACATCCACACCAAATTAATTCTTTGGTTTAAACGCATCGTTTATAAAGAACCCACTTTCTCTTTCCAATGATGTAAGAGATAGCCGAACGTCTCTATCCGTTTAAACTGCCTCGTTTAAACTCAATATCTCAAATAGAGAAATCGCATTAATCTAAATCATAGAATCTGATCTAAAAAGGAACAAATGCGTGGCATTTGAATTGACGAATTATTTAGTTAATCATTTTTAAGAGAGGCTGGATAGCGAGTAATCCAATAAAAATATCGAAGTCAAATAAGTTTCGCTCCTCTAATAACAAGGCTTTAGCACGAAGGTGTAAAATCATGCTTTTGTCTCAATAGTTATTTAAGAGAAGAAGTATTCAGGTAATAGTTTTCACCCGGATCTGAACAATTTCATTTTCATATACGAGAAAAAATTATGAGAAAGTGAAACTCAACATTTTTAAAGAGAATTCAATTAACTAAGTGGAGTAGATATGAAAAAAATCTTCATTCCTCTTATTCTGGTATTACTAATCTCCTTTAACAATCACTTTGCTTATAGCACTTTTTATGTGGCTTTAAGCGGAAGTAGTACAGCCCCCTATGATACATGGGCAAAAGCTGCAACAAACATTCAAGATGCAGTAGATGCAGCAAGTTCGGGCGATATTGTTCTTGTTGGTGACGGCACTTATACTCTTGCTGCCAATATTTCTGTTACAAAAGGAATAACTATTAGTAGTGCAAATGGTTATCTCTTAACAACCATTGATGGAAACAGCGCAACTCGCTGCTTTTTTATTAATCATGCTAGTGCTATCATTGATGGATTTACAATAACAAATGGACGGAACCTCTCAGGCTACGGAGGAGGTGTTCAGTGCGACAATGGGACTGTTCAGAATTGTATTATTGAGAACAATGCTGCCAGAGATGGGGGCGGTATAGCACTCAATAATTCCGGGATGGTTATTAATTGTATTATCAGAAACAATACTGCGGATTGGGGAGGCGGCGTTCGCTGCTTTAATGGAACTGTTCGGGGTTGTTTAATTACCGGTAATACTGCTACGCCTCACGGGGGTGGAATAAATATTTGGAGCGGCGGAACAGTTCAGAATTGTACTATCACAAATAATACTGCAACAGATGGCTCTGGAATTAGACTTTGGAACAATGGAATAGTTGAGAACTCTATTATTTATTCTAATTCCGGTAGTGCTAATTATATTATCGATTCAGGACACGGAAACAGTGTTTCATACAGCTGCACTACTCCTCTCTACGCCGGAACCGGAAATATTTCCGACGATCCGCTTTTTGTAAATGCCGGCGGTAGTGATTTTCATTTGTCAAGTTCATCGACTCTTCTTAATGTAGGGTTTAACGCTGTCTGGATGAACACCGCAACTGATTTAGATGAGCATAACAGAATTCTTGACGCAACTGTTGATATTGGTGCATATGAATATTTGAATGTTGTGAGAGAAGGACCAATTCCAATTGCTTCATGGCCTGTTGGTAATCCAACCGTATATACTACACCAACATTGAATTGGTATCTGGGAACATACGCTCCCGGATTGACATATGAAATCCAATGTGTACCTGCTAGCGATCCTTGGCTTGCTGATAATGTTTATGCAACTTCATCAACAACGTCTTATACTTTTACTTCCGCGCTAACTAGCGGAGTTCAATATGCGTGGAGAGTTAGATCAACAAATGGAGTAACAAAATCTGAGTGGTCATCTACTGCACTATTTACGATGGTAGCCAACTCAGCCGGAGTACCGGTTGTACCAATAACATCTTGGCCTGTTGGTAATCCAACTGTGTATATAACACCAACATTAAATTGGTATATGGGCACTTCGGCAATAGGACTAACCTATGAAATTCAATGTGTAACGGCTAGCGATCCTTGGCCGGCTGATAATGTATATGCAACATCATCAACTCTCTCTTATACTTTCACTTCCTCATTAACGAACGGTGTACAATATGCATGGAGAGTTAGGTCTACTAATGGTATTACTAAATCTGCGTGGTCGGCTACCGCATTGTTTACTATGGTATCTAATTCTGCTGGAGGGCCAGTAGTACCAATAACATCTTGGCCTGTTGGTAATCCAACAGTATATACAACACCAACATTGAATTGGTATTTGGGAATATATGCTCCAGGATTAACCTATGAAATCCAATGTGTACCGGCTAGCGATCCTTGGCTGGCTGATAATGTATATGCAACCTCATCAACTCTCTCTTATACTTTTACTTCCGCACTAACGAACGGAGTGCAATATGCATGGAGAGTAAGATCTACTAACGGTGTAACAAAATCTGCTTGGTCAACTACCGCGTTATTTACGATGGTATCCAATTCAGGTGGAGCTCCAGTTGTACCATTTGCGTCTTGGCCTATTGGGAATCCAACTGAGTATTCGACACCAACATTGAACTGGTATTTAGGAACATACGTTCCCGGATTGACATATGAAATCCAATGTGTACCGGCTAGCGACCCTTGGCTTGCTGATAATGTATATGCAACTTCATCAACTCTCTCTTATACTTTTACTTCTGCGTTAACGAACGGAGTACAATATGCATGGAGAGTGAGATCCACTAATGGTGTAACAAAATCTGCATGGTCAACTACTGCGTTATTTACAATGATATCCAATACGGGCGTAGGACCGGTTGTACCATTCGCGTCCTGGCCTGTTGGAAATCCAACAGAGTATACGACACCAACATTGAATTGGTATTTAGGAACTTACGCAAGCGGATTAACATATGAAATCCAATGTGTGCCTGCCAGCGATCCTTGGCCGGCTGATAATGTTTTTGCAATTTCATCAACCATGTCTTATACATTTACTTCCTCGCTAACTGGCGGAGTACAATATGCATGGAGAGTAAGATCGACTAATGGCGTTACAAAATCTGCATGGTCAGCTACTGCATTGTTTACAATGGCTGCAATTAATTATGTAGTTCAACCTGTTACCGGTAGTCCAACAAATTCTGTTACAATAAATACTGTTTCTCCAGAATTATTCTGGTACTTGCCAACAGCAACAACTGCCAACTCAATATTTGAAGTTCAAGTAGCCGATAATCCCGATTTCCAAAATGCAAAAAAATTCAATACTGATAAATCAAATATGCAAGTTGATGGTTTAATAGGTGGAAAGGACTATTTCTGGAAAGTCCGTTCACTGGATGAAACCGGAAATGCATCTTACTATTCCGGTACCGGTCAGTTTAAAGTAAATAATTCAGTAACTGCGATAGAAGAAAAAGAAGCTATTCCTACTCGATTTGGGTTATCGCAGAATTATCCCAATCCGTTTAATCCTACAACTAAAATTTCTTATTCGCTTCCACAAAATACTTTCGTAAACATAAAAATCTATGATATGATTGGCAGGGAAGTAAGATCATTAGTTAATAAGGAAATGTTAGCCGGGAACCATTCGCTGGAATGGAATGGAATGGATAATGCCGGAAGTAAAGTAGCTAGCGGAACTTATATTTATAGAATAACTACTAGCAATTTTATTGCAGCCAAAAAGATGATATTAATTAAATAGAAATTTCCAATAACTAAAAGGAAAGGTATAACAAAATGAAAAAGATAGGCGCTACACTCTTTTTGTTATTAATCTTGACTGCTATTGGTCTTGCTCTTTACGCATGTCATTATACCTATTTTGTATAGACAGATTAATAAATTGTCTTAATGAAAATATTGATAATAAGGAGGGTCACTTTGAATGGTGACCTTCCTATTTTCAATTTTTGGCTTAGTTCGATTATTATAATTCTCTATTAACAGTAAACGCAGCGATCAACTAGCTTCGACGAATTCACTTCAGTAAGAAAAAAAGCTTAACTAGAAATTGTTTTTTTAAGCGCGGATTATTTGAAAGAATGAAATAAACACTTTAATCGCAGCACATAAATGAAAAACATGAATTTAGATATATTCTGTGTAAACGGAGCAATCTTGTGAGGTTGAAACAAGTTTGCTGCAATTTGGTCACAAAATTTTAATGACTGTGTTTTGTTTTAAGATCAGCAGTTCTGCTTTTATCTAACTCTATATAGATGAGATCCGAAACCAGTTTGTGCAACTTAATATGATGGTATTTATAAAAACAAATGTTCTGATTAAATATGTAACGATCTATTCCATTGATACTCTTTGTGTATTCGAATCTACCGTAAAACCAATTATCAATCAATTCGTCTTCAATTCTCTCGCGCTCAACAAACTCACCAATTTCATTTATTGAATATATCATGTCCTTTGGTGTAAAAAGGTGCTCTTCTGTGTTTTTAGTTGAAATGCGAATAATACCTCGTATATATTTGCCTAAAGAGATAACCTCAGTTTCGCAATTATTATAATCCAAATCAAATTCTAATTCGTGATTCAATGCTTCATGAGAAAACTTTCTTGAAACAGATGGATCTTCAAACTTGATGGGGATTAGTTTTCTTTCCGAGTTCATATAACTTCTCTCTAGACATTAAAATATTTGATGCATAAGATACTGTATTTACAGTCATGTCTTGTGAGTATTTTGCAGCCGGTTTAGTCTAGCGAATTTATATCTTTAACAAATACAATGATAAATTTGTTAGCGGTAGTATTTCGAATGAATTTATCCCCGCTCCAATAGAAAGATGTTTTAAAAATTCCGGTTTTAATCTATGCTCTAACGGTGGTCCAATCTGTTGGACTATATAGTTCCATTCCAAAACTGCTATTTGTTTTACTGCTACTCTCTTGGCTTCATCAATCACCTTTTTGTAGTCATCCACTTCGTGAAGAACTAATCCCATAAAGACCATGTCGAATGATTTATCATCGAAGGGCAACACTTCTGCCGACGCCAATTTGAAATTGCAATCTGGCAAATAAGATTTTGCCGCCTCAATCATTTCCGGATTCGGATCAATTCCGCTTACAAGTAAATTTCTCTTAAAGAATGCTTCGGCAAAAACTCCGCTTCCGGTTCCAACATCCAGAACAGAATTTATTCCTTTTTCTTTTAAACAAAGATCAACTACACGTTCAACTTCAAGCCTTTCGATTCTTTCTGCTGAGCGTAATTTGTCAACGCCACTACTGTAAACTCTTTCATTCATGAATATCTCCCTATACACGATTATTTCACTTCTTCAAAATAATGAGCTATTCCCATTTGCAACAATTCTGTAATCGGTCTGCAATCCGGCGAGTTTAGGATTCCGTTTTTATTTTTTGCAATTGAAGCACAACCACCGCCGCAAGCTAACTGTAAATTACAATCTTTGCACTCTGGAATTGTTGTGACATCTCTTCCCTCCCAAATCTTTATCAGATCTTCCTTTTTGTGAACTGTCGGATAGAATGTTCCAAGCTCCTCTCCCTTTTTTCCTACTGTGGCAGTACAAGAATAAATCTGTCCGGAACTATCAAAAGCCCATTCAGTTTTACATCCGGTGCAATCATCAAATAGAGGAGCCGGCAGTTCGCCATTGTCGAACAAAAATTTCGAAATAGAAAAAGCCGGTTTATGGAATTCCAATACTTCCGGATGCTGAAGAATTAAAGAATATATAGCCTCGTAGAATTCGAGACGTGTGAACAATTTACTTTGTGCCGACTGACAATAATGCAACTCATAATTTCTTCCAAGTTGAGTTTTGAAGTATGGGCTATTTGTCCAACCTCTTTCTACAGCAAACTTTGAAAGATCAACTAGAGAGTTTAAGTTTTCTTTATCAATTACAACCCGAAGATTGATATTGATTCGATCTGCCAAAGCAGCATCTATTCCTTCAACAATATTCTGAAATGTTCCACCACCGCCTTTTAATGGGCGGCGCATGTTGTGCACATCTTCAAGTCCATCTAATGTTACTTGTATTTCTCTTATTCCGTATTTTTTTAATGTTGGTGAATATTCCCTTAGGGAATATCCATTGGTAACAAAAGCCGTATCAATTCCATTTTCAGTAGCACATTGTAGTATGTACTCAACCGATTTTTTTGAAGCCTCTGCTGGCAAAAGAGGCTCACCGCCAAAAACAGTAATGTATTTTCTTTTCCCGGCAAATTCGCTTTTTATGTAAGAGAAGAATGCATCAATAATATCTTTTGAAATAGACTGCTTTATATTTTCATAGCCGGATTGATAGCAATAATCGCATCCAAAGTTGCAAGCATACCAGGGAACAAGAAATATTTGTATTTCATCTTTATCTCTGGCCTCAATGAACTCGAGATATTTTTTCATGTATAGCTTCTTCTCTTCCTTCTCATCAACCAAATATCCTTTCTCAATATACTCTTCAACATCCGTATAGTTACCTTTAACTATTTCTTCGGCTTTGTCCGGTTGAAGAATATCGGCATTACCGGTAAGCAGGTTAACTAAATAATAATTTTCAGAATTTCTTATTTGGGAAAAGATATTGTACTTAGAAAACTTCATTTGCATATCCTACATAGATCGTTAATAAAAGAAATCCGGCATAAAGCCGGATACTCCCGTACTAATTGCTAATCGTGGCAACCTGTAACAATTGCCGAGACTTTAGCACAACACTGAGCAATTTTTACATTGCTCTTCTTTTTTGAGATGAGAGATTTCATCATCTGCCTCCGTAGTTAGTACAATAAGTGATAATCGAAAATGTTCAATTACCTTTTGATTCAAAATCATTTAGTCCATGAGTTGATCAATGAGAACAATTACAGTTTCTCCTTTTGCCAACAACCGTAAAGCTGGCAACTTTTATTTTTCCTTTATCATACGGCATACTTTCTTCAATAATTTGTATATCAACAAAACCTACTTCATTCAGAATGCTCAAATAAAGCTCTTTAGTAATTGCACCGGCCCAGCATTCTGCAACAGCAACCGGATCGTTTCTATATTCATCCGGAACTTCTTCCAAAGAATAAATATCACTTACAGAAAAACGACCACCTTTTTTAAGAATGCGTAAAACTTCTTGCCATACTTTTAACTTATCCAAAGCATGATTAATAGTACAATTAGAAATTACAAGATTTGCTTGCTTATCATCAATTTCTATTTTTTCCAATTCAGATTTAACAAATTTTACATTTGTTACTCCAAATTTATCTGCGTTAGCTTTTGCTTTCTCCAGCATTCCGTCAGATACATCAACACCATAAACAAAGCCGTTTTCGCCAACTGCTTCAGCCATTCTTAAAACATCATTTCCTCTACCGCATCCCAAATCAACACAAAACTCACCAAGTTGTGGTTCTGCATAGTTGATTGCGCCACCACAAGATAGACAACAACTGCTTTCTGCAAGTTCACTGTAACGTTTGTTAATTTCAATTGTATTCATTTTACTCTACTTATTAGTGAAAGATACTTCAGGCTTTCTATTCAAGTTCTTTTGATATTGTAATTGCAGCGACTGTTCCATCTGAAACTGCAGTTGTAATCTGTCTAAACTGCTTTCCGGCAACATCACCAATTGCGAAAACATCATCTATATTTGTTTTCATATTCGCATTAACACTAACATATCCCCAGTTATCAAGAGTCAACCGATTGTCTAAATCTTCTAAATTTGGTTTCATGCCGGCAAAGATGAATACACCGTCGCAATTAATTGTTTTTTGTTCACCGGTTTTTAAATCCTCTACAATTACTTCGTTAACCGTTGAGCCATTTTTTACAAATTCTCTCGGTTCATGTTCAAACATGAATTCTATTTTGGGATTTGCGAAGGCTTTTTCTTGAGCCACTTTATTTGCCTGGAGTTTATCGAACTGATGAACAATAGTAACTTTGCCGGCAAACTTTGTTATGAAAAGACTCTCTTCAATCGCTGAATTTCCGCCGCCTATCACTACTACGTGTTTTCCTTCGTAAAATTTTGCGTCGCAAGTGGCGCAGTAAGAAATGCCTTGACCCTTGTATTCTACCTCTCCATTAACACCCAATTGCCTTGGTGAAGAGCCGGTTGCAATTACAATTTTCTTAGCATGGATTGTTTCAACACCGTCAATTTCTACAGCTTTGTTTACCAAATCGATATTCGTTATATCAACTGCAGATCTAAAATTTACACCGGCAATTCTAGCTTGCTCCGACATGTGGTGCATCAGCATATAACCGGAAATTGGTTCTTCATAACCCGGATAATTCCAAACCATGTGCGTTACTTTTACTTGACCGCCGGGCAATTCTTTATCAACAATAATTGTATTTAATTTTGCTTGAGCAGAATAAATTCCGGAAGTTAAACCTGCTGGTCCAGCACCAAGTATTAATACATCGCAATTCGTTTCCGATTTCTTAATTGTACTTTTTAACTTTGTTGCTCTATCATTTGATATGAGTAATTCCAAATTCTTAACAATATCAGATCGTTTAATTCCACCGCTTAATCTTTCGCCAACATTTTTACCTTTTTTATAGAACAATAATGTTGGTGATGAAGTAACACCTAGTTTTACGGCTAATTCTTTGTTTTCCTGTCTAAATATTTTTAAGAACTTAATATCGTTTCCGTATATCTCACTCAAGCCTTCATACTTACTAGCTAGCGCCTCGCAAGGCGGGCACTCCGTTGAATAAAAATCCAAAACAACATTATCTTGATTGAGAACTTCGTTTTCGAATTCAGCAGCCGTTATACTTTTAATCTTTGCCGACATTTGGGATATTCCTTAAAAACTTGATATAATTTTACTGATGGGATGTTATTACTCGTCAAAAGATTCAAAACAATGAGAAAATTCGGAAGCCGAATAAACCTTTTTATTCTTTTTCAATTTTCTTCGGCTTCACCTCACATGAACCATTCCTACAAGTGGGGCAAAAATTAAAAACGCCAACAAGAATCATGAATATTCCAGCACCCCAGAATGAACCATTCGTTGCCAATCCGCTAACCAACAGAACTATCCCTACACCAATTTGAAATTTTCTTCTACTGTCCATTACTGCCTTAAGTTATTCTCTCAATCAAAAATTTTTTACTAAATAAGTTCAATAAAACTTCAAACTAACCGTAGATCAAGTTTCATTACTGTTGAAGTAATTTATTAATCAGCTCTTCATATTCTGATATGGACGTTAACCCGACATAACTTGCAGAAATTTTCCCGGTTTTATCAATAACAAAAGAGGTTGGGATAGAGCTAATTCCGCCATATCTTAAAGCAATCGCATCATCAGCATAAACAACCGGGTAATTTATTCCGTTCTCTTTAACGAACGGAACAACATCGGCTTTAGTATCTGTATCAACCGAAATTCCTATTACTTCAAATCCTTGATTACCATATTTCCTTTTTAATTCGATTAGATCGGGGATTCCACGTCTGCATGGTGAACACCAGGTAGCCCAGAAATCAACAATTATAACTTTACCTCTGTAATCCGAGAGTTTAAGCTGATTACCAAAAATAGTTTCTAATTTGAAATTGGGAGCTTCTACCGGATTCATTCCCATCGAACCGGCATAATTAAACGGAAGAGAACCTTCATTATCACCCTTTCCAAACAATAAGCTTTTATTATTTACCAAAAGAAGAATCAGCACTAATCCAATTAGCGATCCAGCGTAAATCCGCTTTTTATTTCTTTGAAAAAATGTTGGTGCGTATTTCTTTTTACCTAAATGCTTATTGCCCATGTCCACCTCAAAATTATACTGCTTAGATGTAATTTCTAATTTTGACTACTATAATTCCCACCCAAATTATTAGATGCAAGATTCGGCTGATGGATTCGTTGCTATGGACGAAAAGTCTAACAATAATTCATGATCATTTTTATAAAAATCTATAAACTTCTAGAGGTTTTTAGTGTCAGTTGTTATTTTATTATTATATACAAGAGTATAAAGGACATCCTTAATGATATAATTGAATCACAAACTTTTGGATTGGAAAGCGCAAAAATATTTTCCACCCTCTCTTTGAGTAACTTTTGCTAGATTTATTTGAAAAGGACAACCGGCTTGTTTTCTACAAACTCATTATCGTGATTTAAAATGTCCGCTATTTGAGAAGAAGTCAATTCCCTTTCGTAGAGTGAATAAAAAAATTCCACGAAAGATGAATCAAAAAATATATTTTTTAGAATAACATTATTTTGAACCGACAGCATAGCTTCTCGTCTGATTGAAACAAACCACTGACAACTGTACTCCCAATTAAAGGAGTGCTAACATTGGTTGATGATTAAAAACTCTATCTTTAACGACGAAGGTCGTGAAATCAACAGCTAGATTACGCTGTAAAATAATATCATGACCAAGGCAAATCCCCATCAATATAACTAACGGAACGCCCTCAGCGTTTAGCTGCTGAGCTTGACCTAACGGATTACACGAGACATTCATATTGCAGCTTAATGAGTTAACTTTGTTTTGAGCAAGTCCGCCGACCGTACAAGACACAGTAATTAATTTGATTCCTTCTAGCCGGAATATTTCCTTTAGAGTCTTTGCATTTGCTTCCATTCCGTAACAGTATGCTAATCCAACCTTTTCATAATTCATAGATTTTACATATTCGATAATCTCTTGTAATCTAGACAACTTTCCGGCTCTTCCATCATCGACCAAATTTGCAGCAGCAGTAATAATCTTTTGATTTGTGCCGTTTTTATATTCTTCATGCAATTGTTCGCTCTCAAATTTTTCAGCACCACATGAATCCGTACTGCGGCAATACTTCGGTGTACACTGAACGCAATCCATTCTTATAGTCCCGGCAGGCGTGGAAATTTCCCAATCTTGGTTAATCGCGCA
Organism: Ignavibacteriota bacterium; assembly: GCA_043807765.1. Classification (GTDB taxonomy): domain Bacteria; phylum Bacteroidota; class Ignavibacteria; order Ignavibacteriales; family Melioribacteraceae; genus Stygiobacter. The sequence goes on along the minus strand of JAZDFQ010000044.1, from coordinate 53,618 downwards.
TATTTGCCCCACGCCTTTTTTAACCAATGTCCAACCACAGGAAGAGGTATAATGATGCTTCGATTATCATCTCTATAGACAAAAGCGGCACCATTACCAGTATCCATAATGCAAATAATAAAAAGATGCTTTTGATAACCCTTTCTCTGCGAAACTCCCTCTTCACTTTTTAAGATATTGAAGACAGCATTACGAGCCATAATTTCTGCAGTATGACCTTGTTTAGCTCTCCATGCGGGACCTTCAAGTGCTGCTACATCACCAACGGCATAAACATTTTTAGTACTATTCACCAAACCATAATCATCAATCTTTACAAAGCCAGCTTCGTTAAGAGGCAAATCGGATTTTCGCAAAACACTATGCCCGGCATTACCAGGTATAAACATTGTAAAATCAGCTTCAATTATTGTATCATCCTCAAGAACTACACCACGCTCTGTAAAGCTTTTTATCTTCTTACCATATTGCTTCTTGATATTATAAGATCCAAACATTTTATCCATCATAGCCATAGCTCCCTTACCCATGCGTGAACCCGGCTCTTGCATTGGGGCAAAGAAGATTAGATCATAATTGTTTCGAATACCTTTCTGCTTTAGCAAGTAATGAATGTTGAAAAGAAGTTCGAATGCCGGACCGCCACGCACTGCCGATACATCTTTAGGATTACCGCCAAAACCAATTGCAATTTTACCACTGCCTTTTGCAACCAAATAATCCATCTTCTCTCGAATGGCTAATGAAACTTCCGGTTTACCGCAAATTGAAAGTGTGTGTTCTATACCAGAATGGGAAACCTTTTCCGCACCTATAGCAATAATCAAATAGTCATAATTAAGTAAATTAGTTTTGCATATAACTTTGTTTTCAGAAGAGTGAATCTCTTGAACAGAATCCACTAATAAATTAAAACCATGAGCTTTTTGAATCTCTTTTAAATCAACTGTGGTTTCTTTAAAAGTCGCTTTGCGCGTTGGTATCCAGATTGATATTGGATAGAGGTATAAATAATCTCTCTCTGAAACGAGTGTTACATTAAATTGTTTTTTCTTTTGGAGATCGATGGCTGCTTGCACTCCGGCAAACCCGCCTCCAATAATTAGTACTTGTTTTTTGTTCATCTCAGAAACCTATCTTTTTGCTTTTCTTTAGTTATTGGATAATTTTCAGCATTCTATTGTGTTATTTCACCCGCCATATTCAAGGCATTAAATCCACGGTTCATTAAGGTCTCTGGCGCAAATAAACTTCTATTTCATGTTCGGCAGTAAACAATGATTTTTTTATCCCGGTGTTTATTTTTTTCATTAATTCGGCTTTATAATTCTTGAACTGGTATTAGTAGTGCATTTATTAGAGGCCCCGTATTACTATTGAATTCATCTGCGGTGAAAACATCCGGCAAAACAATAGCAGAATCTCCGGCAACTAGTTATAATGCTTCGAAAGAATAAGTTATGTTATTTCTATTTTGCGAAGAAAGGAGACGCTGGCTAAAACTAATATTGCTTTAGTTAGCACCACAACATCTTTTATCTTCATATCACTTCCTATTAACTTCTGTTTTGAATTGTAGCCAAAAGTGAGCACACTTAAACCCATTGAGTATAAACAATGTAATAAAATTGTAAATCTAACTTTTGTATGATGCGTTTATATTTGAAAGGATTCTATTACATTTTTCTAAAAATAATGTTGTTGTTTTGCATAATACGTTTAGAATGATTTCAACAAATCAAAACTCAATTCTAATGAATCTCCTCGCCGCAAGCAGCAAGGTATCTTGTCATGCCCGAATGTTTTTATCGGGCATCCATAAGTAATAGATTCCCGCTAAAAGCATGCGGGAATGACGCCGCAAGCGGCGGGGAATTTTACCCGTAGTGATTAAAAGGATGCGAAAATATTGAATTTGCTTAGAATCAATATCTCGATTCTAGTTGACATTTTGAATAAGGATATAAGGGTGAGGAATTTGTCAGATGTGTTCTTTTCCCTTTAGCTATAACATTACCCAGATTAATAACGCCGCTTATAAATCTCATCCAATTTTCTGCCGACAGAATTGATAGGACCATGTTGAAAAGAGCATTGTAGATATAGTTTAATATAATTATTTTGTGGCCAAGGCTAACAAGTACACATTGTCCGATGATGCTATGGCTTCTTTTTTCGGTTTATTTCGAAGCTCAAGCAGAAAATTATTAAAATAAAAGCAACTACATCAACAATAAAAGGAGAAGTAATGAAAAACATTTATAGAATTATCACACTTCTAATTATAGTATTCTTGATTGCATCTGAAACTCAGGCACAGCAGCAAAAGAAACCGCGCCCAAGTTTAACTGCTAGCGTAAGCCAAACAATCGGGATTGATACAGATATTACAATTACCTATAGCCGTCCCGGCGTTAAAGGAAGAAAAATTTGGGGTGATGTTGTTCCTTTCGGCCTGGCCCCCGGGAATAAATACTCTAACGAAAAACCATATCCATGGAGAGGTGGAGCTAATGAAAACACTACAATCGCATTCAGTAAAGATGTGATTATAGAAGGAACCAAATTACCTGCCGGAAAATATTCACTTCATTTCGTACCATCGGAAAAAGAATGGATTGTAATAATCAATAAAAACAGTTCACTATGGGGCAGTTATTTATATAATAAGGATGAAGATGCGCTTCGCTTAACTGTAACGCCAGTCAAAGCCCCTTTCCAGGAATGGCTATTGTATAGTTTCAATAATCTAGAATCAACATCAGCAACAGTATCCCTTCTGTGGGAAGAACTGAATGTGCCGTTTAAGATTTCGGTTGTTGATTAACATTACTCTCTATTACGTTGAGTTTTTTCACTCATCAAAATAATGGTGTATCATTCTCTTTGATTTTTCTCGATCTTTTTTCTGATAATCAAAAGAGCTTGATACACCGTTTATTACGGTTTTAAAACAGCATAGAAAAATATTTTAATCATTACTGCTTGAATCGGGAAAAATATGTACAAACTCCTAGCAAGAAATATCACTTACATGTTTTTAACAATCTTTCTGGTTTCTTCATTAAGTGCCAATCCTTTGCGGCCGCATAACTCATCACAAATATATCTTTCATTAGAAAAACTAAAAATTCTGGGAAGTGTACTCTACATTGCCGCACATCCCGACGATGAGAACACAGGATTATTGGCATATCTTTCAAAAGGAAGAAAATATAGAACTGCCTATCTCTCATTAACTAGAGGAGATGGGGGACAGAACTTGATAGGTTCGGAAAAAGGAAGTGAGATTGGGATTATTCGTACACAAGAGTTGCTACAGGCAAGAAGTATAGATGGAGCCGAGCAATATTTTACACGGGCAATAGATTTTGGCTTTTCAAAATCACCGGAAGAATCGATAAATATCTGGGGTAAGAAAGATGTTTTGGCAGATATCGTTTGGGTGATTCGTAATTTTAAACCGGATATAATTATCACCCGCTTTCCAGTTGGAGGCAACGGTGGACATGGTCATCATACTGCCTCAGCTTCATTGGCAAAAGAGGCTTTTATCGCAGCAGCAGATCCCAAAATGTTTTCAGATCAACTAAAATTTGTAGAGCCCTGGCAAACAAAAAGATTGTTTTGGAACAGTTGGCGACCTGATTCCGAGGAAGCAAATAAATTATTAAAAGTAGATACCGGAGAATATAATTTTTTTCTTGGAAAATCTTATACTGAACTTTCTGCTGAAAGCCGCTCTATGCATAAGAGTCAAGGATTCGGAGTAACAGCATCACGTGCGCCGCGACTGGAATATTTTCAATTTGTGGATGGAGAACCATCTAAAAATGATATTCTTGAGGGAGTTAATACAACTTGGAATAGAGTAAAGAATGGAGAGCTCATTGAAGAAAAAATCGCCTCTATTATTAATTCCTACGATTTTCATGACCCATCAAAATCCTTGGATAAACTTATTGATCTATATAGCTCTTTAAATAAATTAGAAAAGAATTCATGGCTTGATGTAAAACGCTACGAACTCCTTGAGATAATTCAATCGTGCGCCGGAATTTGGATGGAATCTATTTCTTCCGATTATTCCGCTGCACCCGGTGACGAGATTAGTATAAAAACAACACTTATTAATAGGTCGCCTAAGAATTTCGTAATCGAAAAAATAGAATTCCCTACTATTCCGGCAGATTCAGTATTGAATAGAAAATTAGAAGAGAATCAACCTTATTCTTTAGAAAGTAAAATTAGAATACCGGAATCTTATTCTATATCTCAGCCCTATTGGCTGGTCGAAGAACCATCCCATGGATTATTTAAAGTCGCAAATCAGAAATTGATAGGAAGTGGAGAAAATTCTTTTTCACTTCCGGTGAAAATTAAGCTCCGTTGTAATAACGAATTGTTGGAATTTGAAATCCCACTTTTATATAGATGGAATAATAGAGTTGACGGAGAACTGTACAGGCCATTCGAAATACGTCCCCCGGTAGTTGCAAATGTCACGGACAAGGTTGCCATTTTCTCAAATTTAGAAACAAAAGAAAAACAAATAAAACTCAAAAGTACAAGTGCAAATACTGTCGGCGAGATTCATTTACATACTAAAGGCAATTGGAAAATTAGCCCTTCAACTATTCCATTTTCATTTAAAAATAAATATGATGAACAAATATTCACTTTTAGAATTACGCCGCCTAAAAATGCCGGAACAGCTACAATAGGTGTTGAGCTAAAAGAGAACGGAAAAGTTTTCGATAAATCTCTGGTGGAAATATTACATCCCCATATTCCACCGCAAGTATATTTTCCGGAAAGTAAAATGAAACTGGTCAAACTAGACATAAAAAAATTTGATGAGAAAATTGGATATGTAATGGGGTCAGGCGATGAAGTAATGGATTGTCTTAAAAACCTTGGATATGAAATTGCATTACTAAGCGATGAAATGCTGGAACAATCTGATCTTTCTGAATTCAGTACAATCATCATGGGAATAAGAGCATACAATACACGTGAAAGACTCAAATATGCACAACCGAGATTGATTGAATTTATTAAAAACGGGGGAACCCTTATTGTGCAGTATAATGTATCATCGGGGTTGCAAGTTGAAAACATTGGTCCATATCCACTCAAACTTGGCAATAGCAGAATTACTGTGGAGGAAACGCCGCTAAAATTTATAAATCGGAATCATCAATTACTTAATTTTCCTAACAAGATTACATCGGCTGATTTTGATAATTGGGTTCAGGAACGAGGATTATATTTTGCCGATCAATGGGATAGTAAATACGAAACAATTCTTGCGGGTAACGACCCGAACGAAAAGGAATTATCCGGCGGAACTTTATTTGCCAGATATGGGAAAGGAGTCTTTATTTTTACCGGACTTTCATGGTTTAGGCAATTGCCTGCCGGAGTCCCGGGTGCATACAAAATTTTTGTTAACATGATCTCTGTCGGAAAGTATAATGGAAAACAATAATAACCGTGAGAAAAAAATTATTGAAGAGAAACCACCCTTTCTCAAAACATGGAAGCAGATTTATTCTATTGTTTTTATGAATCTAGTTCTGTTGATTATTTTGTTCTATGTCTTTACGAGATTCTTCGAATGATTCAATTCATGTTTTTAGTTAATACGGATTAATAAATGGGATTGCTGGACTGGATTGTTCTTGTAGGGTTTTTAGCATTTGTAGTTATCTATGGAATGTGGAAAACCAGAGGCAAAAAGAATATTCAAGATTATCTTCTTGCAAATAAAACTACCCCATGGTACATTGTTACACTTTCCATAATGGCAACACAAGCAAGTGCAATTACATTTCTTTCAACACCGGGACAAGCTTTTGTAGATGGAATGAGATTTCTCCAATTTTATCTTGGATTACCTATTGCAATGATCATCTTATCGGTAACAGCTGTTCCTCTATTTCATAATCTAAAAGTTTATACTGCTTATGAATATCTGGAACAAAGATTCGATCTTAAAAACCGGGTGTTAGGAAGTATATTATTTTTAATTCAGCGTGGCCTTGCTGCCGGCTTTACAATTCTTGCGCCAGCACTTATTGTTTCTATCCTTCTTGGATGGGACGTTCAGCTGACAGTCTTAATTACAGGTGTGCTAGTAGTACTATATACTGCATCCGGCGGAACTGATGCTGTTAACAAAACACACTTTATTCAAATGATAATTATTACTGTGGGAATGGTAACTGCGTTTGTACTAATAATCATTTCACTACCGGCAGATATTTCATTTTTAGATGCAACAAAAATTGCCGGGAAAATGGGTAAACTTAATGTTATTACGTTCGAGTTTGATTGGAAGGATCGATATAATTTCTGGACGGGATTAATCGGCGGAACTTTTCTTGCCTTATCATACTTTGGGACGGACCAATCGCAAGTACAGCGTTATCTTGGCGGAAAATCGATCGCACAGAGCCGGATTGGACTTTTAGCAAATGGTGTAGTAAAAATTCCAATGCAGTTTAGCATACTTTTTCTCGGCGCTATGGTTTTTGTTTTTTACCAGTTTGTAACTCCGCCTTTATTTTTCAATTCTGTGGAAACCAACAATGTAAAACAAAGTCAGTATGCATCAGAATATCTGGCGCTTGAAAACAAATACAAGCATGTTCATGATGCAAAACAGATCAAGATTAGAGAAATGCTTGTTGCAGATAAAATAGAAAGTGAATTAGAATATAAATCAGCCGTTGAATCAGTAAATGAATCTAAAAAAAATGAACTAGAGATTAGAAAAGCGGCTTCCGGTTTAATTAAAAAAGCTAATCCAAAAGCAGACACAAACGATACAAATTACATATTCCTAAGTTTTGTTGTTAATGTTTTGCCTGTTGGATTGGTAGGACTTATTCTAGCCGCAATCTTCTCTGCCTCAATGTCATCAACTTCCGCCGAGCTCACTTCTCTTGCTTCAACCACAGTAGTAGATATTTACAAAAGGATGATTAAGCCGGAAGCATCCGATCGTCATTATCTAATAGTATCTAAATTGGTAACAATATTCTGGGGATTTTATGCGATAGCTTTTGCTCTTTTTGCAAATAGATTGGGATCATTGATAGAGGCCGTTAATATATTAGGATCATTATTTTATGGGACAATTCTGGGAATATTTCTCATTGCTTTCTATCTAAAAAAAATTGGAGGGGACGCTACATTTTATTCTGCCATAATTGCGGAATTGGTTGTGTTGGCTTGTTACCTATTTACTGAAATCCCTTTCCTATGGTATAATGCAATAGGCTGCATTCTGTTGATTCTTTCGGCTTATTTGATCAATCCATTCTTCGATAGAAAACCTATCAAATCCTAATAGGGACCAGAAATTGTTTTTCTTCAAACGCACCCGTACGAAAATTTCAAAAAAAACATAGTCAATTTCTACCTTAAGACATAGTAGTTGTGCATAATGCTAAGTGAACTAGATAGCATTGCCTTAGATTTGAGACTTATTGGTGGATTTAGTCGAAAAAGAAATAGCTCTTCCTCAATCAGCGAAAAATTTTAGAGAAGGCAATTTTGGGGGGAGTTTGTCATCGCGAACAAAATATCAGAGTATTAGATTTACTACAAGCATTTGCGAAAATCACTCCACCTTCTTAATTCGAATATCGTCAAACCAAACTCTTCCACCATTATTGCCCAAGCTCTGTAATGCAGCTTTAAGTAGAATCTTAGCGGTTCCTTTAGGAATGCTTATTGTTTTTTTAATTGGCACCCAGTTTCTTGTACCTTTAATAAAGTTGTCTTGCAAAGTTGAAGTAACGCCAATCATTTTGAGTTTGTTCCAGAATTGTATTTCTATAAATGGAGAATACTTAATTTTTTCTGTCCTGATCCATCCATCTAGTTCATATATCCAGCCGGATTGTAAACCATCCACTCTTTTAAACCAATTGTATATTATCTTATTGGGCGGATGATGATCGGAAATGGAAATAAGGATCGAGCTGTTCCCGCTGTGCGAAATTGAATTATCAACAGATAATTCAGCATGTTTTTTCGATAGAATTAAATTGTTAGCAACCCACCCAACCGGGTTTTTCCCATCTGAAACATTTTCAAATCCTTCATTTACAGACTCATGAGTTGTTAAGCTTGTACAAGAAGTAATAGTCAATAGTCCAAGTAATAACAAATTCATTCGGATGAGTTTAACGTTCATAGTCAATTCAACTTTTTATCGAGTCTCTTAGAATTTACAAATCAAAAGAAAAATCTCGCTCCAATGCCCGCATCAATGCCGAAACCGGTTGAATTTACAAGCAAGAGCGTGGGCACAACTTCTATAAAAATATCCAGCGGAGTTGAACGAGGCAGCCATGCAATTCCTAAAACGCCCCGAACTCCAAAAGTCCCATTGTATTCCGGACCACTATTTATTCTGCCTCCAATTCCATAGAATAATGGAAATTCTCTGCTGGAACTAATCGCGTTAAAAGAATGCCAGAGGTAATCAATATGGATATGGGTGCGTGTAGCTCTATCGGAATCGAACCCATTAAAGCGATAACCTTGCACTGACCAGCCAATGCCAAACGCGAGTGCATTTGTGTTTGATAACCATAACTTCGAGCTCAATCCGGTGGGTTCGCCAAATATTATTCCAAGCCCAAATTTTTTGCTTTGAGCCTGGGTGAACGAAAGGGTTAAGAGTATAAACATTGTTAGCGTAACAGTTTTTGCGTACTTCATATTTTTCACCATTTGTTAGTAATTTCTATAAAAGAGGATAAACCAAAATAGCTTATCCTCTCAAGGAGTATTCGGCTGCAGAGGGCTTACTTGAGCAAAATCATTTTCTTAATTGAAACAAAATTGCCGGCGGTTAATCTGTATATATATACTCCGGAAGGAAGATTTGCAGCATTAAACTTAATGATATGAGTGCCTTCGTTCATTTGTCCGCTAATCAATACGGCAACTTGTTGCCCAATAATATTATAGACTACCAAACTCACTTCTCCTTTGTTAGCTATCGAGAAAGAGATGTCTGTAGTTGGATTAAACGGATTTGGGTAGTTTTGCTTCAGTTCATATGCCGAAGGCAAATTATCTTCGTTATTATTTTCCACAGTTGTAAGATTACCGGAGATTTGCTGTACTTGTACCGCAGACAATTTTCCATTCTGATCCTGTTCTGCCCAAACCATAACACTTTGCCCTGCTTGAATAGAAGTTGATTGAATCGGAACAAATGTAGCACTAATAAACACTTTATTACTATTGATAGTAAATGAAGGAACAGAAAGTTGAATATTTGCACTACTTGAAGCTGTAACAACTCCGTTGAATTGAACATGTTTCGGATCTTTTTCGATTTCGATCTTAACTGCAAGATTTTCGTTCAAATTAGTCTTAATGTATTTTACTTCTACGAACTGATTTACAGCCAGACTATCAAATGTGATTGTTTTATCAAACTCATCATAAAAGACAGTGTTCTGATCGGTAGTAAATGTTAATCCGGCAACAACCAAGCTTGTTCCGGTTATGGAATCAATCTTGCCAAAGACTTCAAACTCGTGAGCGGATGAACTTTGATCAACTTAGCGGTTAACACTCCGCTTGTGTTTAAAGAGCCTTTTACTTCAACGTTCAATCCTACTGTTAAGCCGGCAAAAGTGATCACGCCGGTTCCATGCCCTACAACCAAAGTGGATGAATCGACTGCAAAAGTCTTGCCCATAACAGTAAGTGAAGTGAGTGTTATGCTTTCAATGGCTCCTTCAACTTTAACAGTAGGCCGCCAGAATTTTTTAGCTATAACCCGCAGAGCTAAGTACTGGTTTCCATTTTGATAAACAGCTTTGATCTTTACAATTTGACCAACTTTCAAATCAGTTATTGTAATTACATTTCTGTTATCATCAAAAAATTCTGTGTTTTGATCTGTTACAAAAACCAATCCTTTAACAGTTATGGAGGTTTCGTTTACGGCTTCAATCGCCCCGGTAAAATTCATTTCCTTATCATTTTCTCTTACTTTAATTAGTGATGCTAGGTAAGTGGTTCCTTGCAAATATGCCTCCACTACGACGAAAGTACCCGCTTTCAAATCTGCGAAGGAAAGACTTTGCCTCATCTTATTGTAAATCTTAGTCTGGCTGTTAACATAAATTGTATATCCACCTAAAATGATATTATCAGTATTCACCGCTTCAATTAAACCGGCCACTTCTAGCCGCTTTTCAGATTCATTATGCTTCAGCACAATTTTTATTGCTCTGTAACTACTATCGCTTTGCAAGAGCGCTTTTACTTCAACTAAGTCTCCAACTTTTAACTCAGCAAAACTCAACAAAGTGCCTTCATGGCTAAAAATCACAGTAGCGGAATCGACATTAAATGTTATTCCATTCACAACAATGCTGCCGGATAGGACTGAACTGATTGTTCCTTCAATTTCTAGCTCTTTTTGTTCATAATCTTCATTTTCCACTTTGATATATATTGCCAGATAAGTTGAATCCTCCCGCATAAATCCTCGTACACTAACTTCATCTCCTACTTTTAGATCCGCAAATAGTAGAAGTCCTTTTCTATGTGAGAGAATAATTGTTGAAGAGTCAACAAAGAATTCAGTATCGAGAACCTTTATTGAATTGCTTGTAATCACCTGTATCTTTCCCTCGAGCTCAATTTCTTGCCGTTTATTTTCCGGCTTAACAATAATTACTGCGGCGGTTAACTGTCCGCCAATTGTTTGGGTAGCTTTTACAACTACATAGTCTCCAACTTTTAAATCCGCAAAGCTCAATTTCGTATTCAACTGTGTAAAAATTATTGTATTGGCATCAACAAAAAACTGAGTCCCATTTACAGTTAATGAATTTGAAGTAACGGCTGAGATTTTACCGCTTAGCTCGATATTTATCCTTGCGGTCATTAAATGAATTTCTGTTGCAACAAGGCGTCCTAATAAAGTTGATTTAGCTTCAACTTTAACCAAGCTGCCAACTTTTACACTGTCAAAAGGTAAACTGCCGCCCATGTCGCCGGAAATTTTCGTAGAGGAATTCACAAATACTTCCAGCGAATTAACAGTAAGACTTGAATCGGTTTTTACTTGGACAGAGCCTGTTAGCTTAATTTCTCCATCAGCTTTTAACTGATGAGGATTAATAAACAATAGAGAAACTATCAGAAGTGCAACTACGCTTCTAATATTTCCTCTCATCGAGTAAAATAACTTTGCCATTGTGATGTTCTCCTAAAATATTTTTTATTTCGTTTGAAATGTTTATTACCTACAAAATAGGAACCGGATTTCCCGGTTCCTTAACTATTTACTTAATTCATGTTTGCTAAGATCATAATCTGCGAAGCTGCATTTACTTGCGCGCTGGATGCACCTACTAAAGTTGTTTGAGTTGTTGACTTCACAGAATTAAAAAATGCAACGTATGCGTTGATTAATAGATCAAGAGAAAATGACCCGACAATTGAAGCACTTAGGACTGTTTTAGCCGATACAGCTCCGTTTATGCTTGTGTCAACAGCTTCAATTGATGTTGAGTAAGATGATAATGCAAGTTTTAGTTGTGATTTTACAGTAGAACGGTATTGAACAAATGCATCTGCCATTTGCTCAAAACTTGCAGAAGCTTTAATTGAGTTGTAAAGCGAAGCTCCTGCTGAAACTACTGCATTTACTTGCGCATCTGTTGCACCGGCAGCCTGGAACTGCTGCTTCATTGCAACACTAAGAACAAAAGTATATCTCTTATAATATGATTGCAGAACGGCTAATCTTCCGTTTGTATTCATATTTGCAGATGCATTAACAAAAGTTGTAGCACCTATTCTTACCAATTCCGCATAGACAGTCGCGTTAACCGTGCTGTTAGCAAAGACATAAGATTCATATTCATTTATATCATTTTCAGTTTCTGCTTCCGAATCCGAAGAATTATATAGTGCGGCGTCTAATCTCGCTTTTGCTTCGGCTCTTGCATGCATCATAGCTTGTATTTGACTGCTCGTTAATCCAAAGTAGGAATTACCCGATGCATTAACATAAGTTTGGGATTGGGCTTCCAATGCTTTGATAAATTCAGCCTCTGCATTTGCATTACCCTTGATATGTAAAGCAGCTTGTGCATTCAACAATATCTTAAGATCCGTCGCATCGATATAACTGGCTTTACCTTGAGCAACCAATTTAATGTATAGATTGCTTTCGGTTGTTGATTCAACTGTTAGCGGCGGAGAATAGACAGTAGTACCTGTCTCCACTTTTGAAGAAACAATTGCTTTTAATTCAGCATCGCCTTGAGTTGCTACTACAACAAGGTTTTCTGCCCCAGTAAGATTTGTTTCAACAACAAACTTGCCGCTTATATCTGTTTGAACAGTTTGTGTGGAAACTGTTTTTAATGAACCGTCCGCTTGAACTTGAGCAAGTATTACAGCGGCACCTTGAATTGATGAAAAGGTTATCTCGATATTGCCGGATTTGCTCAAAACCTTGGCCATTCCGCTGCCGGATGAAATGCGACCGGCTACTTTAGCCGTACCGCCACCGGATTCCACCGGATTATCTTCATTCGAACAAGCAGTGAAAATGAATGAAGCTGATACTAATAAAGCGAAGAATAGCCTGACTTTCTGTTTTTTTATAGTGTGCATTTTATTACTCCTTTATTTTATGAATGCATTATTTTTTAAAGCCCTCATTTAACTCTGTATGGAATTCCCCATGTTTTAACTTCAACTGCTGTTTCGGTATCGTACACAACAGTTCTTGGAAAAGCATTGATTACAGCGTGCATTCTTGCTGCATGCCAACTTGTACTCCACTTCCTTTCGTAAACTTTTCTGTAATAAGAGCCTTCCTGCTGACTGGAAACAAAATCAAACTTCCCCTTTGTCTTTACGTTGCCATTCATTGCCGCTCCATAGGTAACACTTAAGAAATCGGGATCGGAGGAAGTGCTGAGAACCTCTACAGTAAGCTTTACAGTTTGATTCTTTTTATACCAGGTTAAAAGATTTTTCCAGCCAAATCCGTGTCTTCCTAATCCAATTTCAAAACCATGATTATCATCATCCTCATCGTCATCATCTTCTGCCTTTTCTTTTCCTACTTTGAAGAAGTAGGCATTCGGATCATCGATAACAAGCTCGGCCCCATCTTGCGATGTCAATATGAGCCTTGCTATTTGAATAGCATTCCCGTTCGTACCTCCGTTAGGCAGAGAGACCGCTTCAACTCTCCAATCATTTTCATCATTTCCGGAGTTGCCTACTTTTTTATACTTGATAATTCTTGTAATCACTGTTGTAAAAGTCTTTTCAATTGTAGTATCAACTGTTTGGCTAATTCCAATAGTAGGCTGCTCGAATGATCCTTGGATTATTAAGCGACCTTCATATTTTTGCGTCAATGTTCCGGTAGCTGTTGTACTATCTTTTTGAAGGACCAAGTTCTTCTCAACAAGATTCATTTTCTGCCCAATTTTAATTGGATACATCTCCTTGCCAAGAGAACCTGCTAGTGCCATAGCTTGCTCTTCATTGTAATTAGGAGTAAAAGAATTAACCGAAGGACTGTTTTCCGCAACCTTCATAAATTTTTGCGTTTCGCTACTGCTTGCGGATTGCGGTTCATTGTTGTCAAATGGATTATCACAACCCGTAGCAAATACTACAACTAGTAATGTAAGTGCGAACAATAATTTCAAAGCCGCTTGCTGTTTCATGGCAGCCCCTTTCTTTTTTGTTAATGAAATGTTTATTCGATTCTTCACTGTGTTATCATTTATTTCCATTTTGATTTCTCCTTCTAAATTCTACGGCTAAAATAATTTCCAGGCAGAAGGTTGTATGCAGTAGTAACTATGCTTAGAATGTGGTTGGTTTTACGACAGTGAGTATTGGCTATTTTTTCACCTTTTTTGTTCAAATCTTCATATTGCTTGTGATGTTTATCAACCAATTGCAGAGATGGCTTTCTTCTCTTGTTGTTCTCGTGATTTTTTTGTTCAAACGGAAACACAGTGCACACATTCTAATAAATCTTACTCATTCACCTTACGCAGAGTTTGAATTTTTTGGACTAAAGTCCATATTGCTTTTCGCGTTGGACTAACCCCAGACTTAAGTCTGGGGTTAATACAACAATAATAAACTTCGGCTTTAGCCACACTTTGCGTAAGGTGAGTTACTCAGGTTGAATTTTATTCTTTCTTTAATGCGAAGCGAAATTTGATATAAACAAACAATCCCGCCGTAGCGGGATTGCTAAGTTGTGCAGAACTTTAAAAGATTTTCACTTGAGCTTTGAAGCTGATAATAATTTCTTATTGCCTCGTAAAATAATAACTGTGGCAATAATTATAATCACCGCAACAATTATGTAGCCCAAGTATGCAAAGGAAGGAGTAGCTTCATTCTTCCACTCTTCAACTTTTGCAGCAACAAGTTCAATTTCATTTTGAGTTAACAATTTGTTTTCTAAGAGAATTGGAAACCAATCTTTCTCAATCGTTCCATGATAAACACTATCTGCAAAAGATTTATAATTATCTAATGCTTCGTCTCCCGCCTTACTATCGATGCTATTAATTTCATCATCAATGTAGCCAATCAGATTATTTACAAATTGGTTTGCGTTACCGAAAGGAATTAGTTTTATATCCCTTGCCAAAAATTGATTATTGATGCTTCTCCAGATTTCACTATTAATCTGATCATTCCACATTACAAACAACGAGTCGATTTGGGCAATCTCCAGTTTTTTATCCTTCTTATTTAGATAAACATTACTAAGCTTTGGTCCAATTTGCTTCCATACTTTAGATAAATCCGCATGCTGATTTTTCATCCGGCTAAAGTCATCGGCTGTCATTTGGGTTACTTTGGCAAATTGAATATTGTCCTGAATTGTACGTTTGATATTATAGAATAGATTGCCCTTGTTAACATTTGTGATGATTGCTTTTCTATCCTTTTGAGAATTACTACCGGAAGATTTACCAAATTCTACCAGAAGACTATCAACCAGATCACGAACAAGAAGGTCCCGCTCCTTAATGCTTCCACTTAACTTTGCAACTATTCTTTTAAGATCTGCTATTGTTGCCTCCCCCTTTTCTATCTGAATTTTTAACTGCTCAACTTGTTCCAGTAGTTTGGCATTCTGTTGGTTCAGCTGATCGACTTGAGTTTCCAATTCTCCGACGCGGGAAGTCAAGGTGGTAATTTGCCTCAGATCGGCGTTCTTATATTCAAGAGCTTTTTCAATCTTCCCAAAAGTTGATTCATAATTTTCGGGATACAAAGCTTTGTCAAATATTTTCTTATAATCGATGTAATCATCTTTGAGAGCGATAATGCGCCCGTTTATACTTCCACACTCTTCTACTGAAACAGCGTTTTTAATCGACTCTTCGATCTGGTTACACTGCTTTTTAAAGTTCTGAAGCGCTTCATAATCGGACTGAGAAATAACTTGAGAACTAAAAAATAACATGAGCGATAACGCTAAAAACATAGTCGTTTTCATTTTATCCTCGCAATTTCTGATCCGTAAATCAAATATTTTGTTGATCCGTCAATTAATTCAATGCCGTTTATTTTTTGATTGAAGACCGGCATCTTGAGTGTAAGTGAATCAGATAAACTTAATTTTTCTTCTAATTTCATTCCCCCTTCAACAGAATGAAACATGTAAACATTTTTAAATCCTTCGCCGGTGAAATAATAGTATCCGGTTTTATCACGTATTATTCTTATTTCTTTGCCGGCACAAGAATTCGAGTCGCTGAATTCTTCATAAAAGATTGGCTTGATATTTATGTCAAAACTATGCCTTGCTTCCGACACAAATCCATTGACATTTACTTTAAGCACTGTTTCCACAGGCCAGGAAAAATCCGCCGGTTGAAGAACAATTGTAGAACAGCCGGATGTAAGTAATATTGTAACAACCAAAATGAATACTTTCATATTAAGCCTCTCCAGTTTAGTTTCTATTAGTTGCCATTTTCTATGTTAAGAAGTTGCCGGAACTTTAGTCTCTTTTGAAAAGAGATTCGGTTTCATTCTCTGGTAGCAAATTTAAAATTACAAAGGCTTCTTGTATGCAGTATATTCGGGATAACGTGTGTGGTAGGTATTACGGCATAGAGTAAAGATGAAAGTTACTTAGAAAAGTATTTATCAATGATCTTGTTAAGTTGTTGCATATTGTATGGTTTGGGGAGATAATCATCAAAACCTTTGCTTAGATAGAACTCTCTATCTCCATTCAAAGCATATGCTGTAAGCGCAATGATTTTGCATTGCTCATAATCTGGTATTTCTCTAATTCTTTCTATAATCTCTATACCGGAAGAGTCGTGTCTTAAGTTTATATCTAAGAATATGAGAGGATACCTTGTTTTTGAGATTAACTCAAAAAATATGTCTGTGTCTTTTACAGTTGTTGCACTTTCTGAATCACTTAAATATTTTTGGAACACCCTCCTTGTTAAATCATCATCTTCTAAATAAATAATCCGATGTTTCTCTGTAGGCATTATTATAACTCTCGAATTCACCTTTCATATACTACTTTCTAGCTTATGCGGGCTTTTGTTTTCAGTATCTAATGAAGTTGGAAATCTCACGGTAAATATTGTGCCTTTGTTTTCCTCACTCTCAACTGCGATACTTCCGTTCAGTTTCTCAATGAATTTTTTAGTTATTGATAATCCTAGCCCGGTTCCTTCATAACTACGGCCCAACCCTTCACTAACTTGAACAAATTCTTGAAATATTATATCCAGATATTTTTCAGGTATCCCGATTCCGGTATCTTGTATTTTAATTATAATCTCTTCAGCATGATTTTTTTGACTGATTCCGGTTTTACATGTTACAGTTATGCCGCCTATATCAGTAAATTTAATGGCGTTATTTATCAAGTTGTGTAGTACTTCACGAAATAGTCGCTCATCAGTTTTTATCATTATTTCTGATTTTTCGAAATAAATTTCCAGAAATAAATTCTTTTTCTTAACTGCCTTTTCAAATAGTTTTTTTATTTCGTATAAGACTAAATGTGCATCCAGTTCTCTATAATTTAATTCAACTCTTTCCGCTTCAATCCGACTCATATCCAGAATTAGGTTCAAGGTCTCGAGCAATCTTTTTCCACTTTTCAAGATTGTTTCTGCTAGTCGCACTGATTCCGGATCAGACAATTCAGCGACAAAATATTCTGCACCTCCAAGAATTCCTATCATCGGAGTTCTAAGTTCATGGCTCATGTTTGCAAGGAAGTTTGTTTTAATGCGGTTGCTTTCCTCTGCTTTCTCTTTTGCTTTAATTAATTCATTCTCTGCAGTTTTCTTTTCAGTTACATCCGAAATCACGCCCCGTATACCAACAATCTTATTTCCGGATAATATTGGTGCACGTGAAATCCTCACCCATTTTGAATCGCCGCTTTTTGTGAACAACTTTAATTCAATCGGACTTTTATCACCCCCAATTGACTGTTCAATATGTTCTTTCACAACCAATAATCTTTCATCAGTTATAAAGGCATCAAAATTTTTCCCTATAATCTCTTCAGGCTTGTATCCCAGAAGTCCTTCAATTGCAGAACTCATATATTGTATCATGCCGGTTAGGTCTATCGAAAATATAATGTCGTGAATGTTTTCCACTAGCTCTCTATATTTTTCTTCGCTTTCTTTTAACGCATTTTCAATCTCCTTACGCTTAGTTATGTCATAACAAAAAGCAATAAAATAATTGTCGGGCAATTTTACTGCATTTAGCAATACAGATACCGTTACCTTATTCTTTTTCAACATAAAAATTTCCGAGGAAACTTCTCCGGAATCTTTGAGATGTTGAAGAATTCTTAGTTGATTTGGCAAATCATCCGGCTTACCTACATTTTTAATACACATTGTAAGCAATTCCTCTCTGGTATATTCCAGCATTGCAGATGCAGCGGGATTGACATCTACAAAAGCCCCCTTTTCACTTATAACGAAAATGCTAATTGGAGAATTCCTCATATAAGTTCTAAGTTTTTCTTCCGATCTCTGCAATGACTCAGTTATAATTTTCTTTTCCGTTATATCAAAGATGGTTCCTTGTAAAAACGCCCCACTTTCATTTTCGTTTTTAAGCAAATTAGCATTCAAAATTGTCCATACAGCTTTTCCATCTTTACAGCGGAGCTGAATTTCGTAATTGAGTAATTCTTCTTTTTGATATAGAATAGTAAGGATATTTGTCCGCTCTTTAGGATCGAAGTAAAAGTAATCACTTGGCAAACCGACGACTTCACTTACTGATGAATAGCCTAACATTTCGACGAAAGCCAAATTAGCATCATCGATATATCCTTCAACCGAACTTCTAAAAACTCCCGCTAAGTTTTTTTCAAAAAGGCTCTTATACTTTTGCTCAGAGTTTTTTAGTTTTTTGTCATAGTTTTTTCTTTGTGTTATATCTTCTATCATGGTTACGGCGTAGAGGAATTGCTCACTTTCATCATAGACTGCTGAAATTGTGAGTTTGGCCCAAATAAGCTGACCGTCTTTTTTTTTGTAACATTTTTCAAATGAAATTTCTTTCCGAGGTTTCGCTAGAAATTGTTCTATAAGGGCAAAGTCTTTTTCGGGTTCTTCGTCGCTAGTAATTTCCGAAATTAACTTTCCCTTTAATTCGGCTTCCACATAACCAAAAATTTTTTCAACTGCTTTATTAGCTCTTATAAACCTTCCGGTCCGATCTATGTTAGCAATTCCAACAGGAGATATTTCAAATATAGTTCTGTAGCTTTCTTCACTTTCCCGAATCTTAAGCTCAGCAGCTATTCGTTTGTTCTTTTCTTCTTTTTCTTTAAGTGCTCTCTTTATTGTGGGAATAATTTTTTCCATTCGTTCTTTAAGAACATAATCGGTAGCACCTTTTTTCATCGCTTCGATGGCCCGCTCTTCACCAATGTGTCCCGAAATAAAAACGAAGGGAGTATCAGGTTGAATTTTTAATGCCATATCTAGAGCATGCAAACCATTAAACCCGGGCAAAGCAAAATCGGAAAGTATTATGTTGAATTTATTTTTGTCTAATTCATTTTTGTAGTCATCTTTAGTTTTTACAAGCAGTATCTCACAATCGCTAAATTCTTCAGTGATTATTTCCTTAACCAGACCGGCGTCAGCAGCATCATCTTCCAGATGTAGTAGTTTTAGAGGCCGCTCCATATAGTCCATCCTTTCAAAGCTTATTTTACTTTCCCGATACTATCTAGCGGATATTCATTCAATACGGCCCAGAATAGTCCAATTTGTTTTATAGCATTCATAAATTCACTGAAATCTACCGGTTTAACTACATATGCATTGGCTCCAAGTTTGTACGCTTTTTCCAAATCCAGTTCTTCGCGAGATGAAGTAAGCATCACAATCGGTATATTTGATAATAGTTCATCGTTTTTGACTTCTTTGAGTACATCCAAACCACTGAGCTTTGGCAGTTTTATATCCAGTAGAACCACAGCTGGATTACCTACTAATCTTAATTTATATTGACCGTTGCGCTTGAGGTAATCCAATGCATTTTTCCCATCATAAACTACATTTACCTCATTAGCCAAATTAAATTCTTCCAATGCTGCTAGTGTTAGTTCAACATCATGAGGGTCGTCTTCTACCAACAATATTCTTTTTAGTTTTTCCAATTCAATTTTCCTCAATAGGTTTTAAAGTGAAATAAAATGCCGCCCCTTCATTCTCTTTTCCTTCTGCGCAAACTTCTCCTCCATGTTTGGTAATGATTCGCTTTACATTTGCCAGCCCAATCCCAATTCCATCGAACTCGTAATTAGAATGAAGCCTTTGAAATACACAGAAGAGTTTATCAAAGTATGCATCGTCAAATCCAACACCATTATCCTTAACACAAATTAGTTGATAGCCCGTTTCTAATTTTTTACTTGTTATTTCAATTCTTGCCGGATCTCTGAACTGAGTATGCTTTAAGGCGTTCGATAATAAATTGATAAACACTTGGCGGATTAGTACCGGATCAGCTTCTACTTCCGGTAGTTCATCTATTTTCCAAATGATATTCCGGTGTCGAACTTCATCTTCGAATTCTTCCATCGACTCATTCAGAATACTATTTAATCTAATTCTACTTGTTTTGAGAGAAGCTCTGCCAAGTCGTGAAAAAGCCAGCAATTCATCAATTAAGTTTCCCATTTTTTTGGCAGATTTTTCAATTACGTTAAAATATCTTAAGGTTTTTTCATCCAAAGTATGAGATGCATGTTTGTTTAGTAAATCAATATATCCTGCAATGTGCCTTAAGGGTGCTCTCAGATCATGAGAAACCGAATAACTAAAAGATTCCAATTCTTGATTTGATTCTCTTAACTTAGTTTCGGTTAATTTATTTTTTACAATCTCTTTTTGAAGTTCAGTAGTTAGTTGTTCCGATTTATAGTTTTCTTCTTGCAGATCCTCTAGAATATTCAATATTCCTTTCTGCATATCTAGAAGCCATTTTTTTTCAGTGGTAAAGTCTTCAAGTATGTTTATTAGTGCATTGTTGGTTTGTTCGGATTCACCCCAGATAGTTTTTAGTTTTTGGTCGCTTGCATCCGAAGTTGCATAACTCTTTTCAATTAAGCTATTTGTTTTAGAATGATGATCAGCATATAATTCAAATGTTTTCATCATTATTCCTTAGGTTCATAATTAAGCTGCGTCAGTTTTGCTTTTAATTCTTCAACTGTTTTTTTAAGCTCTATCATTTTCAATTCCCTCCCGATGGTTAGCTTTTGGAATCGTTCTAATTCCACTAACCTCTCCAGTTCTCTCACTCTTTGTTCAGCCAATTCTTCTTCTGCTTTCTTTTGTTCGATTCTCTTTTTCCGCTCTGTAATATCAATTATACTGGCTAGGGTTAGTGTGCCCTCTTCGCTATCAATTGGGTTCAATCCAATTTCCACTGGAATTTTTAGTCCATCTTTTCTCATTCCGAACAATTCCATTCCCGCACCCATTGATCGTGCATTTGGATTTACAAAATAATTTGAAAGGTATTCTGCGTGGTTAGTTTTATAAGGAGTAGGTATTAAAATTTCTACATATTCACCGATCAACTCTGTACGTGTGTACCCAAACAAACGTTCTGTTTCTGCATTGACGAGTGTAATCTTTCCATCCCTTCCTACCACAACAATCGCGTTTGGAGTGGCTTCAACTACACTTTTAAATTTTTCTTCAGCCCTTTTCCTTTCCGTAATATCAATTATGCTTCCAAGAATAAATGTTCCCTTTTCACTTTGAAGTGGATTTAGACCAATTTCCACTGGAATTTCTGAGCCATCTTTTCTTTTTCCGTATAAATCGCGACCAGCACCCATAGCTCTTGTAGTAGGTTGTTTGAAAAAGTTTTCGCGATACTTCGAGTGGTTAGTGGTGTATCTGGTAGGGACTAATAATTCTACGGAATTGCTTATCAATTCACTTCTATTATATCCGAACAATTTTTCTGTTTGGGCATTAACAAGTACAATCAAGCCGTTAGAATCAACCAGAACAATCGCATTTGGGGCTGATTCTACAATGCGACGAAATATATCTTCTCCAATATTATCCTTTGAACAAATAGCTTCGAGTTCGCCTTCCTTATAATCCTTATTCATTCCTCCGGCTTTCGTAAGTACTTTTTAATATTAATTTGGCTTAATTCTTATTTCTCATCGCAACTAAATTACTCTGTACATTTTATTTGTTAATAGCAATTGAAATTTCCGGTAAACTTGTAGGAATATTGCAAAAGTCTTGGAAATATGCTTGTAGTAATTCCTTGCAATATTTTGTGGTGGTTTTTACTACACAGCATCCCAAGTATAGCATAGGCTACACTAGTTGGTTCTCCATAGTATATTTGATTAGCGCTGCAGTTGAAGTGATATTTAATTTTTCTTGAATTCTGGATTTATAAGAAGCCACAGTGTTGACACTCAAATTTAATTGTTCGGCAATAGCGGTTAATTTTTTCCCTTGGCCGATTAATCTTAACACTTCAAACTCTCTATCAGATAGTTTTTCATGGGGTAATCTATTTACAGAATTAATCCCGCTTAATAATAATTCCTCCATTACTTCTTGTTTCAAGTATTTACCTCCTTTTATAATCTTTTTAATTGCTAAAACAATCTCGCTTGGATCAGCATTTTTACTTAGATAGCCGTCAGCTCCTATTGTAATTGCACGATGTCCAAATTTTTCATCGGGGTATATGCTGAAGATTAGTATTTTAACCGATGGGGATAGAGCTTTAATATCTTTAACGTAGTCTAAACCGCTTCTATCAGGCAATGAGATATCAAGAGTAATCAAATCCGGATTTTTAACCTCCAATAGTTTCTGAAGCTCGGCAATACTTGCAGCTTCTCCAATAACATGAAAGTCATTATTCATTGAAAATATTTTTTTGAGACCTTCCCTTACAACTTTATGATCGTCAGTAATTATAATATTCATTCGATGCTCTCTTTCTTAGTCATTTCTTTTAACGGTATTGAGGCTTTTATTAATGTTCCTGAACCTACCTTACTTGTAATCGTCAACGCGCCGTTAAGGTATAATGCACGTTCTTTCATACCTAGTATTCCGAATGTTTTTAACTGTCTCGGATTCTTTTCTTCAAAACCAATTCCATTGTCTTCAATGGATATTTCCATTAGATCTTTTTTGTCGGAGAAATTTATTTTAATTTCGGTTGCTTTCGAATGACGCATTGCGTTTGTTAAAGATTCTTGAATAATTCTATACAGAGCAATACTTTTTTCTTCACTTAGATTTATATCATCAGAATAACTGGTGATGGTACATTTGATATTACTAACCCTTTGGAATTCCTTACAGTATTCTTTTATAGCATGAACCAAACCAAGATGCTCAAGAACATAAGAACGAAGTCCTTCCGAAATATCTCTAACTGACTGAATTCCTTTATCAACCATTTTTTTTACTTCATTTAATTCGCTAATTATTCGTTGACCACTTATCTCTTCCTTCTTCTGTTCAATTGTGTCGCGTAAATACAACACATTCAAATTAATACCGGTAAAAAGCTGCCCAAGCTCATCATGCACTTCACGTGCAAGATGATGTCGCTCAGTTTCTCTGGCATATTGTAGTTGGGCGGCAAGTTGTCTCAGTTCCGATTCCGAGCTTCGCAATTGTAATTCCGTTTTTCTTAGTTGCTCTATGCTAAGCGATTTTGTAAGTGAGATAGAGGCATTATGCGCTAGTGCTTTTACATGATTTAGATCATTAAGATTATAACCGTTTCCATTTTTTTTATTATGTGCTTCAAAGAATCCCATTAATTCTCCCTTCGACCCAAACAGCGGAACTGAGATGGCCTGTGAAATTGAGTATTTAGTTTTGAGATCGGGATGAATTAACGGATCACTATCAGCATTGTTGGTTATGTAACCCTCTTTTCTATTTTTAAATTGGGTACTCACTTTACTCTCTAGGTTCCAAGTCAATTTCGAGTATTCCCAATGATCTTGATTGAAATAACGCTTTGTTGAATATCTATCTCCATCAATAATAGCAGCAAATCCGCTTTCAGCATCTACCAGCTTAATAGATTCTATGACAAGAGAATCCAGTATTTGGTCTATCTCCAAGGAGGAATATAATTTTTCACTTATTCGTAAAAGTGAATTAATTGTCTCTTCATATTTTTTCCGATCATTGATATCATAACAAGAGCCAAGATAACCGGCAAAATTATTATTCATATCGAAATAAGGCATACCCACAACAATCATCCACCTATATTCACCTTGAGCGCTTTTCAATCTATATTCAAGAATATAATTTTTCATTTGCGAAAAAGATTCATAATAGGTATTCACAATACGTTCTCTGTCTTCGGGATGCAGATTTGCCGCCCAGCCGTCTCCCAGTTCTTCATCGAGAGTTCGTCCGGTAAATTTTAGCCATGCCTCGTTAAAATAATTACATTTTCCATCTAAACCGGAAAGCCAAACCGGTGTTGGAAATCCGTTAAGTAGTTTTAAATAGAAATCACGTGAATTTTTTATCTCCTCTTCAGCTCTTTTCCTATCAGTTAAATCATGGGTCACTTTTAAGAATCCATATATTGTGTCTTCAGTGTCCTTTAATGCTGTAATCACAATATTGGCATAAAATTTCACGCCATCCTTTTTGACTCTCCAACCTTCCTCTTCATAACTTCCATTCTCTGCCGCAAACTTCAGAGAATTTTCCGGCTTGTTCAAATACCTTTCTTCATCGGTATAAAATATTGAGAAATGTTTTCCGATAACCTCTTTCTCTTGGTAACCTTTTATTAATTCAACACCATAATTCCAACTGGTAATAATTCCATTAACATCAAGCATATAAATTGCGTAGCCTTGAACACCCTTAGTTAGAGCATCAAAGCGATTTTCCGACTTTAAGCGTTCAATTTCAGTACTGTATATTTGTTTATAATTCGACAGAATGCTTTTTCTCCATATCAGAAAAAGTACGAACCCAAAGACTAAAACTGCTGTGAGAATCCACAATACCACTAGCTTAGCGAGATCATTCACCGGCGCATAAAATTCAGACTGATTTATTTTTGTTATTAAAGTCCAAGTAGTAGCCGGTACGTTCTTGATAAGTGCAATCACTTCATTATTCTGATAATCTATTCCAACAACAAATCCTTTTCTGGCTTCAACTCCCAATAAGGCTTTTCTATTCTCGTCTAGTTTTTCACTTCCTCTAGCAGACCTAGGTTTGTTCAGATATATAATTCTTTCTTTGAAAGGTTTTACTAGAAGCAATTCAAGAGTTGTTGATTTAGCGATATTAAGCATCAGAAGTGAATCAAATATTTTCGCCGGCTTAACACAAAGTATTAAAACACTAGCGGCTCGTTTTTGAGCATTATGGCTACTACTTAATGGCACATAGAACTTTACATACTCAGCTGTTTCATTTTTCTCATCAGAGTCCGAGAATATAATTGAATTAGAAATAGAACATTTCTTACTTAAGATCGAATCATTTCCATCAATTTTCAAATAGGAAGGATCACTTCTATAAACAATACTTGATGATGAATTAACCAGAATTATATCGTCATATTCATAAAGTTTTTTTAGTGTACCAAACCACTCTTTTAATTCGAACAAATAGTTTTGTGAGGTACCGAGTTTTTCAAGTTTAGAGATTAATGGCGGGTTTGCTCTGATTAACTCAAATTGACTATGTCTTCTATTCAACCAGTCAACAATCTGAAAATTCTTAAAACTAGAAATCGAGGATAGATACTCATATCGGCCCTCAATTATTTTTTCTTTTTGGTAATAAAAGTAAAAGTAACCAACTATACCTACTATAATGCTTACACCTAGGAAAAGAATGAATATTAGAGTAAGCGGTTTCTTTAAGAAGTTATAACGATAATTTTTTACTAAATCCCTCATCGTTTTTTTCTTTCATGTTTCAAATGAAATATAGCATATTTAAGATTGTTTAGCTCGTTCCAATAGATTTTTCCTATTCGAGACTAAATCCGAAATGAATCTCCTCGCCGCAAGCAGCGAGGTATCTAGGGGATATTCTTTTTGCAAAAAGTTGTAACCCACGACGCAACCTGCCCGCCGCTTTGCTCTGGCAGGCGGGGCGTTGGTGAATCAGAGATTAAAATGTGTGTGAAAAAGAATGAAGTTTTTCGCAGAGCCTTGGTCAATTTCCACGCTTCATTTAATTCGAGGGAACTTGCGGAAAATAATACTTCAATAGATCAACAAATTTAAGTACATATGTAGCACGAGCTGTGATGTACTGTGTAGACGATGTAGTATGTGTATTTGAAAATGACTCTGTCACAAAATGGTCAATTTACAAAGCCCTTTATACTCATTTTGAAATACGTAAATATTTAATTTTATGTACAAATCACTGATTCAGCTTTCCTAAACAGAAAGCTAAGTTCATTTCGCATGAATCAATTTCTTTGTAATATTGACAAGAGTTTTAATGAAAACACTAACTATTTAGGTCGGGATTTTTGAAAATCTACCCGGTAAAAATTCTCTTGGTATTTTTATTAACCGTTTTTAATTCAGCGGTTACATCACAGAGCAATATAGTTCCATTAGATGGGGAACCGATTGTTCTCAAAAACTGGGTTATAGCAAGGGACACATCTCCAAAGGCAAATCTTAAAATGCCTGTTGAAGAATCTTGGATTCCTGATAGTCGCATTGTGCAAAATACCGCCTATGATTCCGGTAACTGGTTCATTAAAACGGATATTATAATTCCAGACTCTGTCAACAAAGAAATCATACTTGGTCTATTTGTTATAAATATGATTTCATCTTATGAGATTTACTGGGACGGTAAAAAAATTGCTCAGAATGGAATACTAGGATCAAACCTTAAGACCGAGCAGCCGGGTAAGTTTATTTTCAATATTCCCTTATCACAGAACAATACACATTCCGGTAAACATTCAATAATTGTCCGAATTTCAAATCACCGCGATGACTCCTTTTGGAAATGGTATTATGGAGGAATTAAAATCGGTTCATACGAATCCGGCTTGTCAACCCAATACAAAACATTTTTCCAGTCGTTTTTGTTTATGGGACTTCTTTCAGTATCATTTTTATTTAACATTTTTCTATACTTTGCAAGAAACCGAAAGTTTGAACATTTGTTATTCAGTTTGATTTGTTTTATTGTTCTTCTCGATTCTGTTGTATTTGTTGCACCCATTTATTTTAATGCTTCAACAACCTTTGTACATTTTCAGTATTATCTATACAGCGGCTTAACTCTTTCGTTTTCAATCATGCTGCCAATCTTTTTCATTTACTTCTTTTCATTTTTTCGCAAACTCATTTTACCTATCGCGCTATTGAATATTACAGTCATGGTACTGTCTGCAATTCTTATCAGCATTTTCAGCATTTTCAATATTATGTCGCTCACTGTACTTATTATTTCTACTGCAATAGTTGGATGGGCTGTGAAGGAGAAGAGAGAGAACAGTCTAGTAATTTTGCTTGGGATTGCGTCCGGATGGATTTCCTTCTTTTTTAATATAGCATTTATGGGACTCGCCACAATCATGGTAATCTGCGTAAGTTTTTCAATCGCCCGGCAATTTGCGAAAAGCGAGAAATTGGAAAGTGAAGCGAACTTAAAATCTGCACATCTAGAAAATGAATTGCTTAAGAAAAACATCAATCCGCATTTTTTGTTGAATACACTAACTTCAATAATTGCTTGGTTAAGAAAGGAACCGGAGTCTGCGATTAAACTAGTAGAAGCACTCGCACTTGAGTTCAGAATGATAAACCAAATCTCAACATTAAAAACAATTGCGATGAGCCAGGAGATTGAATTGTGCCGCACACATCTTCAAATAATGAATTACCGAAAGAAATCCAATTTTACATTAGAGACATTCGGCTTGATAGACGATGAACAAATCCCGCCAATGATTTTTCATACTCTTATTGAAAACGGTTTAACTCATGGGTACGAAAATAAATCTAACGGAATATTTACACTTATAAGAAACATTGTTGACAATGTAATTCAATATCGCATATCCAACGATGGAGAGTATAATGAAAATGATCATTCTCTCTCTACTGGAGTTGGATTCAACTATATTAAAGGAAGGTTAGAGGAGTCCTACTCTGGAAGATGGAGCTTTTCATCACAAAAAATAGAAACCGGTTGGGAAAATATAATTGAGATTAGGAGTAAATGATGCGTATTCTAATTGTTGAAGATGAGCTTCCGATTGCGGAGGATATACAATTTCTTGTCAAAGAAATTCTTAACAAACAAACAGCTTCAGTGCATATTGAAACTACACTTAGCAGAGCTAGTGAGTATCTCAAAACACACGTTATTGATATTTTACTTCTTGACCTAAATCTTAATTCTAAAGATGGATTTGAATTGTTGAAGCAAACTGTAAGCAATTCATTTCACACAATAGTTGTTTCTGCAAATATCAACAGAGCAATAGAAGCTTTCGAATATGGTGTTCTGGATTTTATTCCCAAGCCTTATTCAAAGGAAAGGATCGAAGCAGCATTCGCACGGATTAATTCCGCCCACGCTCTTGAAGGACATTCACTAAAGTATATCACTGTAAAACGTGGATATGAAATTCAAGTTATTCCAATAGAAGAAATCAAATATTTTAAATCAGCAAATATATATGTAGAACTTTACTTGAAAGATGGACATATTACTATTTATGATAAGCCAATAAAAACACTTGGTCCTTTATTGCCCTCCGTCTATTATCGTATTCATAAATCATATATTGTTAACATGGAAACAATTGAGAAACTTCAAACTCTTGGCGGCGGGCAGTACCGTGTTTTATTAAAAAGCGGAGATATTCTACCGGTTAGCCGCCAAAGAATAAAATTGGTAAAACAATTTATAGGTTTATAAATATTCTCTTCATAATCTGTGCTTTTGACAAGGCTTCTGTGCAGTTTACAAGGAATTATCAACAAACTGCGAACATCGAATATCTCCAAGCGTCTGAAATGCATAATATATTTTACAGAATGTTAAGTAAAACTATTGTTTAACCATTTGTGTGAATTAATAATCGATAATGAAAAACTGTTGAAACAGTTTCGAAAAAAGCATGTTTGTTTTCATTAACCCATGTATTAATCCGTGGGTTAATAAAAAAAATAACAAATTGTAACCGTTTCAACGGTTTATAAACCAATTCACACAACCGGTTATTATTTAATCACTTTTTCAGCCCGAGCTATGAAATGAAAAAAATAATTATGCTTTTCCTGTTATCCTCTTTATTATTTGCAGCAGGTAGAAATGATAATTTTAATTTGCCATTACCCAAAATTGATAAACGAGTAGAACTTCTTAGTATTGTGTTCAGATTGGCAGGCAATTATGAATATAACATGGATATGTTTAAAAACTATGTAAACGATATTCATGACTATTTTGATAAGTATAAGGATCATCCCTTAATTGTTTTTGCCAGTAAACTGCGTGATACGCACGGAGTGGGTTTTGATGCTGTTATGAAAATGGCCGTACATATTACCCAGCCTCCGGAATTAAATCCAATTATTCCATTTACATCTATTGTGCCGGAACCAAGATGGGGGAAAGAAAATGCAGAAAAGTTTATAGAACTATTAAAACAATTTTATATAGACACTAACAGCGAAGATTTCTTTAAACAACATGATGATATGTTCCTCATCGCGCAAGAACGTTTTAAAATTGTTTATGATCATTTTGATATTAGCTGGTATAATAAGTTTTATGGAACTGCTCCAAAAGGAAGTTTTAATGTACTTATTGGTCTTGGGAATGGTGGTGGAAACTATGGCGCTAAAATAGTTTATCCAGATAACAAAGAAGATGTTTATGCAATAATGGGAACATGGACCGCAGACAGTTTAGGAAAACCAACATATAGAGTGGATGGATATCTTCCGACTTTAATACATGAATTCAACCATTCATACGTAAATCATCTGATAGAAGGTAACGCGAAGGAATTTGAGAATAGTGGTAAAATACTTTTTGAACAAGTAAAAGATAAAATGAAACGGCAAGCTTATCCAAATTGGCAAATAATGATGAATGAAGCATTAGTTAGGGCATCTGTCGTTAGTTACTTAAAAAGTCATAACAGTAGTCCAAGTGAAATAAATGTAGAAATCGAAACGCAAATTGTTAAGGGTTTTACCTGGATGAAAGAATTAGTTGCAGCGCTGGAATTTTACGAAAACAATAGAGATGAATACCCAACATTAGAGAGTTTTATCACTATGCTAGCTTCATTCTATGCTGATCTTACTTTAAATACAAAAGTGCCGGTGAAATGACCCAATAAACATTCAAAGCAATTTATTGGTTTTTAATCTTTACACTTATAACCGGTGCAGTTCACAAGTCCACAGTGCAGTTTACAAGTTTTACTTCTTCTTCCGCAAACCTCAAACATAATCAATCGTCTATTTAACTAAGAATAAGTAATTGGTTTGTTCGGTAAGTGGCTAACAATTCAAAATGGAGTATTAAAATGAAAAAAATATTTACTGTTGTTTCGATGCTTGCAACTTTCTTTCTTATAATAAGCGGAACTTTAGCGCAACCAATTCCTAAAGACAGTATGTATCTTGGACAAAAATTGCCGGGTAATGATCCGAAAGTATTTAATCTAGAAGTAACACCCGGAACATTTGCCGCCGAAAGAATTGCAATTACTAAAGATGGAACAGAGATTTTTTATTCTGAAGTGAGAAACTATTATCCGATAGTTGGAGATAAAGTACGTCACTATAAATACGAGAATAACAAATGGAGTAAATCACAAATACTGTTTGAAGGATTTTCCGGACCGGCGTTATCATTGACTGGAGATACCTTGTTTCTTGAACATGAATACGTAATGTATTTTTCTATGAAGCAAAAATCGGGGTGGAGTACTCCAAAGCCATTTTTTAGCTCTATAGAGTCTGCACATTATCTACAAGTTACTGATAAAGGAAATTATTTTGTTTCTGCAAAGTCAGCTAGCTCAGTCGGCGCATTAGATTGGAGTAAGATTCAAATTACTGGAAAAGATACCGTTGCAAAAAGTTTTGGCTTTCCTCTAAACAGAGTTGTTGATGATCAGGACTTTTTTATTGCCAAAGATGAAAGTTACTTGATAACATGCCCTCAAGGACCTGTATGCATCAGTTATCCGGATGGTAAAGGCGGATGGTTCAATGGCAGATATCTAAATAATAAAATCAACTTCGGCATCAGCGGGTGGGGCGCTTATGTATCACCTGATGGTAAATATCTTTTCTATACAACCGGAACTAAAATGGATTATTCGGATGTGTACGTTTATTGGCTGAGCATAGGAAATATTGTTGACAGCATGAAAAACACGAATCTCCCTCCATACGTAAAGAACAAACCCAAAGCACTAACGGCAACGGTTGGAAAAATGTTTTCTTTCATTGTACCGGAAGATGCTGTATGCGATGATGATGGAAATTTTATTCGTTATGAAGTGCTTTCGCTCGACAGCAGCCCTATGCCAGCATGGTTGAGCTTCAATTCAAAAACTAGAACTTTATCCGGCACTCCGGAGACTGCTGGTAAGGTAACTCTGAGATTTAACGCATACGATGACAAAGAAGTTATGACAGCATTCGGACTCGCGATAAATGTTTTGGATAAATAATTCCTTATCAATGGATATCATTGTTTGGGTGAATAAATGAAAGCAATTGTTTGTAAGAAATACGGTCCACCGGAAAATTTAGAAATTGTTGAATATGAAAAACCGGTACCAAAAGATGATGAAGTGCTTATTAAGATTTATGTTACATCTGTAACAGACAGCGACATTTTTATACGTAGCTCAAACGTTCCATTAAAAATGCTTATTCCTTTTAGATTAATGATTGGCATATTAAAACCGAGAAATGAAATACTTGGTGAAGTGTTTTCCGGTGTAATAGAACAAATCGGTCGCAGAATTAAAAGATTCAAAGTTGGTGATCAAGTATATGGACTTACCGGAATGTCATTAGGCGCATATGCCGAATACAAATGCATGAAAGAAATAGATTCAAAAAAAGGCTGCATAGCAATTAAACCTAGCAACATAAGTTTTGAGGAAGCTACAGCAGCAGCCTATGGCGGACTACTCGCATTTCAATTTCTTGAGAAAGGAAATATTCAACCAAAACAAAAAGTGCTTATTTATGGTGCGTCCGGTACTTCGGGCACAATTGCAATACAGTATGCAAAACATCTTGGCGCTGAAGTTACAGCTGTATGCAGTTCAAAGAATATAAAATTTATTAAATCGTTAGGGGCAGATAAGACACTTGATTACACCAACAAAGAATCAATTTCCAGGCTGGAAGTTTATGATTTCATATTAGACTCAGTTGGAAAAAGAAAAGCATCTCAACTTAAAGAGGCATGTAAATTATCTTTAGCACAAACCGGCAGCTATGTTTCTATTGATGATAGTGCTTTACAATGTAGTTCAGTGCGTCTTAATAGAATCAAGGAATTTGTAGAAGCAAAAATAGTCACTCCGGTTAATGACAGATGTTACCCATTCGAACAAATTGTTGAGGCTCATAGATATGTAGAGTTGGGACATAAAAAAGGAAATGTTGCAATAACCGTTGTAGATAGTAACAATTAAAAGAGATCAAGTTAGTTCTTTCACTAAAGTTGGTAAGCGGATTAAAGAAAAAGCGTAAACAAGGGAATGATAAAATTATGATAGTTGATAAAAAAATATTAGTTAGACTTTACTTATTGTTGATTCCAATAGCTTATTTCTCTTATCTCTTTCACGAATTCGGACATTGGATAGTAGGAGAGATTTTGGGGAATGATATGATATATAGTCTAAACTATGTTTGGCCAAAAGCCGGACATTATATAAATGAAAGCCATAATTTATACGTAAGCATTGGCGGACCGGTATTTACGATATTGTTGGCTGTTGTCTCTTTGTTAATTTTGGAAAAATATTCAACAATATATGCCTACCCTGTTTTATTCTTTCAATTTGTAATCCGGTTTTTTTCTCTGGTCTTTGGAGGATTTAGTCAACAAGATGAAGCTAGAATATCTTCAATTATGGAACTCGGTACATTTACGGTAGCAATAATTGTGGTTGTAATTTTACTTCTAATTGTTATAAGAGCAAGTTATAAACTCAAGATAGATTTAAAACAAAACGGGTATTTTTTTACAGTAAGTATTCTGAGTGATCTTTTGGTAATAGCAACTTACAAAATTACTGGTCTATAGAAAAAAGGTATTTACAGCCGCTAATACGGCAGTACCGTTAAACATATTAAAGAAATTTGTAGAGGATAAATTATGAAGGTATTAGTTCTTGGTGCTACTGGAGCTACCGGTCGTTTAGTTGTGCAACAACTTATTAGAAGAAACATAAAAGTTAAAATCGTTGTTCGGCAGATCAACGATGTAATTGAAAAATTCATTGCTAATGGACCGTTGGAGTGTTTAGTAGGAAATATTTCCGAATATGAACACAGTAAAATGGTGGAATTGCTTGGTGATTGTGACGCAGTAATTTCTTGTCTTGGGCACAATATTACATTCAAGGGTATGTTTGGTAAGCCGAGGATGTTAGTTACAAATTGTATCAAACATGCATGTGAAGCAATAGAAAAAGGTAAGAGTAATGAGGTCAAAGTAATCCTTATGAATACAACGGCAAACATTAACAAAAAAATTAATGAGAAATATTCCTTAAAAGATAGAATAGTTCTTTCGCTTTTACGTTACTTACTGCCTCCTCAAAAAGATAATGAAGAAGCTGCAAATTATCTTTCAAACATTATAGGTGTAAATAATTCTAGAATAGAATGGACGGCAGTTAGACCAGATACTTTGATAGATGAAGAGAAAGAAACTGTTTACGAAATCTTCGAATCACCAAAGCAAAGTCCCGTTTTCGAAGCGGGGAAAACGAGTAGAATAAATGTTGCTCATTTTATGACCGAGTTGTTGCTAAACAAAGAATTGTGGGTAAAATGGAAATATAAAATGCCGGTTATATACAATACTGAGAATTGAGTTGTTGAGCGGTTCTATTCGTTTAGGAAATCCATTTTTCAAATCGTGCTAAGTAAGTCACATTATTATAGGAAATAATGCTATGAATATTAAAAGTGTGTTTAAGAGAGGTTTAATAGCTGGATTTATTATTATTCTAAGCGCTGCTACAATGGTACCGGTAGTTGGTAATGAAATGGATTTAGCGCTTGCAAAATTTAACTTGCCGCCTCTGAGCATAGGCGATATGATATTTTTCTTTTTCGTGTCTCTCTTCTTAGGAATTATGTTGATGTGGCTTTATTCGGTTTTATTTTCAGTTTATAGACGGCGAATAAAAACCATAGTAATCTCAGTCTTGATTATTTGGATTCCAGGCAATCTGCTGGCTAATGTATCAAATGTTGTTTATGGATTTATGCCTGTTAAGCTTACAATAATTGGAATTGTTTGGGGACTTGGTGAACTTTTGATTGCCGGTTTAATCGCTAGCCGTTTTTATAAAGAATAATTTGGAAAGGATGCAAGAAAACTTATTTAAGGAAATAAATGAAAATCACAATAAGCATCTTACTAATTCTAATAGTGTTGGCACATAATAATTCCTTTTCTCAAGAAGCCTCGACAATGGCACCTTCGGAATCTCAGAATCTATTTACATTATCTTCCGGTATGAGTTTACATTCAGTCCGCGATGAGATGATGTCGCCACTAATCTATCGAGGGACTCAGATTCCAATTGAGTTATCATATCGCTTCCGCGGTTTATCGAACCGACATACTGTTCTATTCTATTATGACAATAGTGAACTGAATTCTTCAATTACAGATAAAGCCCGAGAATGGCATTACATTAAAAATCTAAATCTGAATTTTGAATATTCATTAGCTACAAAAGTTACAGCGCTAGAGAATTTTAACACCACGTGTTTTCTTGGTGCCAGATTTTCCAGTATGCTTAATTTGAGAAACCACTATTTTATGCAAGACGTAAGTCACTCGTCCGCTGAGCAAATGACCTGTCTTGGTGCTTACCTTCTAACAGAAACTTCTTTTCAGAATGCATCAAACAACTTCTTAAGTATCGAGATTAATATCCCATTTATTTCTTATGCACTTTTAACTAACCGCTACAATGCAAATGTAAGCGAGAAGTTTGACGATCTTAATTTTGAACAAAACATACTATGGCAAATATTTAAAAAAGGCGATCTAGTTACATTTAATAAACTCTTCGAAATTCAGGCAGAGATTTCCTATAATATCTTTGTAAGCGACCATATTGGTTTTGGCTTACGGTACCGCTTTCAATATTACTCTTTTGAACAGTATGAGTCTCTGTTGCATTCAAATGTTTTGAATAATCAGTTTCTAATTGGCATGATGGTGAAACTATGAAGATCGTAAAAAATGCTACTTACATTTTCTTTTTCCTTTTCGTTCTATACGGTTGCGAAAAAATGTTCTTAGAATCTGATCCGCAAAATACACCGGAGCAGAATTTCCAAATATTTTGGAATGACTTTGATCGTTATTATGCGCAATTCTCTATACGCCACATTGATTGGGATTCTGTGTACACTAAATACCGTCCACAGATTTCATCATCCACTACAGAACAACAACTTTTTAGTGTACTCTCGAATATTGTTAGCGGCATTAACGATATGCATATTGATTTACATACTCCATTTGCAGATGTTAACTGGAAAAGCCCGGCTCCCGGTATCTATCCCAGCGGGAGACTAATCAATGCTTGTAAGTATGTACAATGCGGTTCCCAACAAAATTCTTTAATTGGATACAGAACTTGTCAGAATTCTTCTATCGGCTATATGATCATTCCAACATTTAGCGGGGGAACAGATGGATTATCATTAACGGATGAACGGTATTTGGTAATAGATGAAATACTTTCAAAATGGAAAGACATGAAAGGTATCATAATTGATCTTAGATGGAATCACGGAGGCAACACCAACAATGCCGAAACTGTTGCCGGTCGCTTTACAGATAAGTTGCGGGTGTATGCACAATATCGAGAGAAGGTTGGACCGGGAAAACAAGATTTTTCCCCATGGAAAAATTCTACTATTGAACCGAAAGGAGCTTCCCAATTTCTAAAGCCGGTGGTTGTTCTTACAAGCCGTACCACAGCTAGTTCTGCAGAAATGTTCGTTATGGCTATGAATGCTCTACCGCATGTTACTATTGTTGGAGATACAACCGGCGGTGGAGTTGGCGCTCCAATTTATCGCGAATTGCCAAACGGTTGGACTTACAGGTTATCAACAAGATATTATGCAGACGCTCAAAGGCGCATAATGGAGGGTGTTGGTATCTCTCCAGACGTCCATATACTCACAACCGTGGCTGATTCTTCGAAAGGAATTGATAGAATTTTGGAAAAAGGAATTGAAATAATCACGAATTCAAAATAGAGATTAGGCAAATTGTAATTTCCGGAAATAAAACTGTTTTGAATAGGCGTAGGAATAACACGCCTAAGTATTGTGAACAATATAAAAGTGATTATTAAACAATATCAAACTGTGTAGCCGTTTTTTGTAATCAGTTCTCTACTGCTGGGTAATTATTTTTATTTTAAAATGGCATCACATATTTTTCCGCTCGACAACTCATCGCTCTACTTTCCATTAAACGATTCAATATATCCATTTTCCCAAGGATTTCTCGGTTCGTTTTATGTTGTCTTTACTACTTGAACCGGTTGTGTGAATTAATGATAAAAGTTGATTAATACATGCAGAAGTAACTTTTCAATATTTAACCTATGCTAATCATAAAAATTCAGTTTTCTCTGTATTCTATTTTTCAATCATAAAGTTACTTTTGTTGCAGACTGTAATTAATTCATACAATCGATTACTAGAATTCAAATTTTAGATATGAACAAAGGAACGCATTAATAAATAATTGAACCAATTCACTCATCAAATTGTTTTTAATACAAGAGTTGAATCGATTTCTTTTATCCCGAATCTAAAATTATCATTGATTTATTTAATCCTTCCTTAAGAAAGGTTATCAAATGGAAATCTTAATTCCAATCACCCAAAAGATTGAAAATGAATTAATTGACAAAATGGAAGTACTAGCCTCACTTGAACAAAAAGTAAAATCGATGATTGAGTCTCATGTTTCAAAAAGAAAGCTCTGGTTCTCCAGTGATTTTCTTCCAGCCGATGAAAAAATGAATGATGACCAGAAAAACATTTGTAAAAAATTGCGAGCACGTGTAAAAGGTATTAAAGATGCAGCTCGCGTTGCAGTGGCTGTAAATCTTTTAACCGAGGAGGGGCTTCCGCATTTTCATAGATTGATTGCTAAACATCTGGGAGACGATAATTTTTGGTCAAAGTGGAATAACATGTGGACTGCCGAAGAAGATAGGCACGGATGCGTTCTTAGAGATTATGCTCGAGATGGTAGATTGTTCAACTTTCGGCAGATTGAATTAATGCAGTTCCATTACCAAGAAGCAGGATTTAATCCTAATTGGGATAAAGATCCTTACAAAGTTTTTGTGTATACCACTTTGCAGGAAAGGGCAACACAAATCTCTCATAAGAATACCGGTAAATATGTTGGGGCAGATGAACCACTGCTGAATGGAATATTAGGAAGCATTGCAGCAGACGAAGCAAAACATTTTACTTTTTATCGAAATGTCTTCAAAGAAATTTTGGCTATTGATCCAAATAGAGCTTTGGAATCCGCAAAAGATATTATGCCAAGCATTGATATGCCGGGGCTTTCTATGCCTAACTTTAGAGACATTGCCGATATAGTTAGGCGTGTGGGGATTTATGGGCCATGGGATTATAAAAATATTGTTGAAGAAGTAATAGAGTTTTGGGGAATTGAAAAACTTACGGGCTTAAAAAATACTGCAATGAAAGCCCAGGAAAAAATTCTTTCTATTCCCAAGAGGTTGGAAAAGGTTGCTGAGTATATTGAGAGAAGAGCTATATCTAAAACATTTTCATTTGATTTTATTTATAACCGAATTCTGTGATGAACTTTCTTCTCTTCCTTCCATATATTTCTCCCTATTCAAAATTCAATCAGTGATGAAATTTGACTGGAAAACCGAGACTCTTCTACTTTTTGTAAAGTAGATATTATTAACCCGTTGTGTGAATTAGATTCGTAAAATTGGTAAAGGGAAGTTAAAAGCAATTATTCAAAAATCAATCCGTTCAAATCATGATAAATCCGTTCAATCCGCGTTCCATTATTTGATTACATAATTGCTTTTGACTTCATTAAGATTAATTCACACAACTGGTTCTTATTATTATAAAAATGCTAACAGGTAATTCTCGCTCGAAATTTGGGGAAAGTTACCGAATTGATCAAAAAAGAAAAATGTAGAATCACTCTAAAACAAAATAAGGAAATCCCCCCCACCTTAAAGTCTAGCTAACTCAACGACTTCAATTCAATATCAATTTCTGATTGATAATTGGCTAGGAATATTAGCGATATGGAATATTTCAACTCGTTCCTTAAGATGTTGAGAAAGTTGCATTAAATTGTTTGATGCAACTGCTATTTGCTGCAAGCCTTGTGCACTTTCACTTATTACATTATTAATCATCTCAATATTCTTCGATATCTCTTCCGAAGTAGCCGATTGCTCAACAGCTGCAGTTGCTACCTGTTCAATTTCAGCAGAAACTCTTTCAGTACTTTGTAATATACTCACCAAGGATTGCTCAACTTCTTCAGTTAATTTTTGTCCATGTATCACAGCTTCTCCAGCTTCAACCATCGAACGATCAGCTTCTTTTGCTTCTACCTGAATCGATTTAATTGTTTCGGCGATTTCTTTAGTTGCTTTTGTTGTTCGCTCTGCTAGTTTTCTTACTTCATCGGCAACAACCGCAAAACCGCGTCCTTGTTCACCGGCGCGTGCAGCTTCAATTGCTGCGTTAAGTGCAAGTAGGTTTGTTTGATCAGCAATATCATCAATTGTTTGAGCAATATCCCCAATTTGATCTGTTTTGCTTGCAAGCGAAGCAATGATCTTTCCCGTTTTCTCTGCAGAATTAATTATTCGAACGATACCTTTTTTATTTTCCGAGACTTTTTCTACTCCAAGCTTTGCTTGCTGGCTAGCTTCTTTAGAAAGTTCAGAAGCAATATTTGCATTACTTGCAGTCTGAATTATGGTTTTCGTCATTTGTTCAGTAGCACCGGCTACTTCAGTGGTTTGAGAGCTCTGCTCTTGAGCGCCAGCCGACATTTCTTCTGTACTCGATGAAATTTCTGCAACAGAATGAGCCGTGCTTTCAACTGAAGAAAGTATATCAATTACTGTTTTTCTCAGATTATCTGCGGTTTTATTAAATCCAGTAAAGAGCTGACCAATTTCATCATCGCTCTCAACTGCTATATTGACAGTCAAATCACCAGCTGAAAATCTTTCCATACCCTCTAAAAGTTTCTTGACGTTACTCGATAAATATTCTTTTTGGGTTTCCGACTCTTTAACAGCCAACTCCACTTTTTTCTCAACAGATTTTTTTTCATCCTCTAGCTGAATGCTGGCGTCATTTATATTAATTAGCATCTTCTGGAAAGCCTCACTTAGATCACCGATTTCATCAACCGAGGTTTTTTCTATTTTGACGTTCAAATTTCCTTCACTTGCCTCCTTTGCAGCATCCCTTAAAGAAACAATCCTCTTGGAAATTCTATTAAATATTAAAATTACCCATGTTAGACCAAATGCTAATATTAATCCTACAATTAAAAGCGAGGTATATCTACCGGTTGCAATGTTGTTATTAACTTCTTCCAATGAATAACACAGCACAATCTTGCCAAAATCTTTATTCTTATAATTAACTTTCTCGCTATGCTTGATTAAATCATCTTCACTAAGAAGAGTATAATTTTTCAATCCATCAACAGAGATTTTATTCGGATTATATTCAATTATCGATGCATTGCTTTCGTCTAGAATTGAAATGTACGCTACGTTTTTGTCTTTCTTTGCCCACTCGAACGCAGTTTGAACTAAATCAAAGTTGGAATCATTTAGTCCGGCTCCAACAGAAAAAGCCAGCATCTGACTTAACGTTTGAACTTGAGCACCAACTTTTTCCAGGCTGGAATCTTTTTCCTTCATCGGATAATAAGTTAAAATAAACGCCACTGTTAACAAAAGCGGAACAGCAAATACAGCCACGCCTTTGTTTCTTATTGATTTCACGATATATGATGTAATTTTCATTTCAACTCCAAACAAAATTCTTCTAAAAAATGCCATTTACTCAAAACTGTTTCAACATCAGTTGCCAATTATCTGTCAAAATAATTAGCAACGGATATTAGAAGTAAATCGCCATTATATTATTGAACAAAACACAGCAAACCGATTACTATTTTATTTCACAGAGGACTTTAACACTTCCATTAACACTAGCCGATTTGACAAATCCAATTGCACCGGGTGTTGCAGACACTTTGCTAATTACATCTGCGTCACTTCCTAAAGTTTCCGGAGCTTTTGCTTCTCCGGTTAATTGTTTTTTCATCCATTCTTTTTTTAGCGATAGTTGATCTTTTCCAATTCCAGCGTAGAAAGCTGATTTTACTTCACTACTGTTATCAAATACAATAATCTTGTTTCCATTAGACCACTTTGTCGCTTCCAAACTATATATTCCTGCTACTTTGTTTGTTGCTAAAGAAGATTCACCTACGG
The DNA here is from genome assembly GCA_043807765.1 of Ignavibacteriota bacterium. Classification (GTDB taxonomy): domain Bacteria; phylum Bacteroidota; class Ignavibacteria; order Ignavibacteriales; family Melioribacteraceae; genus Stygiobacter. The sequence continues at coordinate 13,187 of JAZDFQ010000044.1, read as the reverse complement.
ACTTGTTTGCAACAACACTTACCTGTGCATTAATTCTTATTCCCACAAAGAACATCATAGCTAACACTATAATTAATTTTTTCATTTTAGTCTCCTTAGAATAATACGCTTACAGCGAATTGGTAAACTTTGAAATCGAGATTTACATTGCTTGTTACCGGGGGAATGGCGGCATTAATAACCACCGGAAAAGAATTTTCGGCGTGATAGTTTGAGTATCCTAATTTAAGCACTACAGCATCGGCTGGTTTATATCCCGCGCCAATAATTATTCCTTTCATTCCTGCGTTCAATACTCTGTCGCTTTCGTCTTTCATGTAACTATAGCTGCCGTAGGCAAACAATTCATCGCTAAAATTGTAACCGACCGTGCCATAATAAAACTGCTTATTCATTTCTTGTGTTGTGTTTTTTGCATCAAGCCCTACACTAATATATTCGCCATCAATAAAGAAATTGTATATTGAAAAGCCAGCGTCAACAGCGAATCTCTTTCTTGATACATCCTCTTTCAATGCAGCTTGTTGGTTATCTTTATCAAATGTAGCTGATACACCTAAGCGTAAATTTCCCGTCTTCAATCCAACTCTTCCGCCAAACAGTTTGAAATTAGTTGTATCAACACTAATTCCTCCGGTTGCATTGCCTGAACCATCTATGTAAGTTTTCTCAGAAGGACCAACAAATGCAGCGTAATCAAAAGTTACATCGCCAAACGGCAAATAGCCGTAAGCTTGGAAGAACGCTTTTTCCGGTACGAAATGTGTCGCGTCTATTGAGCTAAGACCGGACTCGTAAACTAATGGTCTTGTTATATAAGGAAGCAAAGGCATTTTATTTTTTATTTCATTTAGGTACGCAAACCTTGGTATTGAAATACCAACTTTAAGATTGAACGCATCATTTTGCTGATAATTTACCCAAGCTTCTTCGAGACTAAATGAGCCCCATTTGTTCGCGCTATTGTATTGACCAATGACTTCAAAGTTTACCCATGCAGTAAACTTATCGTTCAGTTCTTTTCGGAAAAAGAGATTTAATTGTTGAACTGAAAGACTTGTATAATTATCTTTCTTTTCAGTCAATGTAAGTTTATCTGTTCCGAAGATTGCTTTGGGAACACTTGCAACAGCCGAATAACCACCGTTCAAACGATTAATACTTGTTTGAAAGAAACCAAATACTTGTAAATCGCTTTGAGCAAATAATTGCGATAAACCAAGCAAAGCAAATAATAAAGCGAGTAAAAGTGAAGATTTTTTCATGAAACCACCTTTTATGTTTTGAATGTTAATTTTACAGTTGTACCAATTCCTTTTGTACTTGCTATCTCTATATTGATATCATTTAGATCGCAGTATTTTTTTGTTAAAGCGAGTCCCAAGCCATTACCGTCATAACTTCTGTTATAGCCGTGCTCTTCTTGTGAGAATAGTCTAAAGAGATTATTTCTATAAGAGTCTGATATACCTATGCCTGTATCTTTAATTTCTAACACTAAAGATTCGTTATTATGGAATAGCTTTATAATAATTTCACCTTGCTCGGTAAATTTGAATGCATTATCAATCAGTTGTCTAAGTATTTCCCTAACCGAGTTTTCATCCACTAACACATTTGAAACATTGTTTCTGTTTAAAAAGGAAAAGACTAGTCCTTTGTTATGCATTGTTGGGAAGTACTCTATCATTATGTCATCCACAATAGGACCAAGTTCGCACAATTTTGGATCAGGCTGATAATTGCCTGTCGTTAATTCCGACATGTTCAGAATCAGTTCGATTGTGCGAATAATTCTTTGGCTTGATTTTTTAATTTGATCAAAGTGAACAAACACCTCTCCAATTTTTTGTTCTTCTAAGGAGGCTCTGGCCATTTCGGTATAGCCTATAACACCATTTAGCGGTGTTCTAATCTCATGAGACATTTGAGCTAGGAACTCAGATTTAAGTTTTTCAGCAGCTTCAGCCCTCTCTTTTGCCATTCGAAGTTCTGTTATGGTATTATTCAATTGTTCAGTTCTTTCTTCAACAAGTTTTTCTAGATTTTCTTTATAACGGGCATTTTCTTTTATTAAGAAAGATTTTTCTAAGGCTTTTAGAACACTCATCTCTAAATCCTCAAAGTTCAGAATTGGTTTAGTTACAAAATCCCATGCACCAAGTTTTATGGAACGGATTGCTTCTTTGATAACCCCTGTACCGGAGATTACTACAATAGGTACATCAAGAGAGAGTTCGCGAATTTTTGTAATTATTTTATCCCCACCCATCACAGGCATATTTAGATCAACAAGAACAATATCCGGATTGATTTCATTAAATATTTTTAATCCAATATTGCCGTCATTGCAAGCAAAAACAATGGAATCTAAATCTTCGAAAAAATACTTAAGACTATTGCATAGATCTACATCGTCGTCAATTATCAAGAATTTCACTTCTGATAATGAATAATAAGCTGAAGTATTTGAGGCTTTATTAAACATAAACTCTCTTTTTTTGCTAGTTAATTTTCGACAAAAGAGGGTTTATTAATAGAGCTATATGAGAGTAATATTAGGTGCTAAATGTGGGTATTTTTGCTTTGGTCAGCTTAATTTGTGTTCTATTGCGAAACGGACAAGCTCTGCAGTTCCATGCAGATTTAATTTTTTGAGAATATTCTTTCTATGTTTTTGAACAGTAAACGAACTAATAAAAAGTTTTTCACCAATTTCTTTGCTCGTTAATCCATCAACAATTTCGAGCAGAATTTCAAGCTCACGTTTAGTTAGTTCAACTTTTTTAGAATCAGCTTTCTTTTTGCTATCGATTACAATCTTAGTTACTCTAGGATCAAAGTAACTTTCGCCTTGTGAGATTGTCTGAACAGCATATAATAAATCATCAATGCCAGCCATCTTTAAAAGATAACCATCTACTTGTGCTGATAGTGCATCTAGAATGTAGTTCTCATCCTCCAGCATCGTTAGAATAAGAATTTTTACTTTTTTATTAAACTTTCTAATTTCTTTTGCTGCCTCTATGCCGTCAAGATTTGGCATGTTTATGTCCATTATAATCAAATCGGGATCAAGAGATTTAGTTAGTGCAATTGCATTGTAACCATCCGTTCCTTCGCCAATAATCTTAATTGTTTTATCTGTCATAAGTGCAGAAGAGATTCCTTGTCGTACAATTTTGTGGTCGTCTACTAATAAAACAGAAATCATATTTTAACCTCAAAAATTATTTTAAGCCCATTCATTTTATCTGCAACAAAATCAACGGTTCCATTAAGCTGGGAAATACGTTCTTTTATGCTAAACAGTCCGGTTCCATTTGTTTGCTCTACCGACATATTGATAGGGAATCCAACACCATTGTCTTGTACAATTATTTTTATGCTTGACTTCAAGAAATTTATACTAATCTGTACCATAGTGGCTTTGGAGTGTTTAACAATGTTGTTAAACAATTCTTGAAATATTCTAAACAAATTTAGTTTAGTAAGCTTATCAAGAATGGGTTCCACTCCCTCTTTATTAAGCTCAACTTGGATCTGAGAAGATTTTTCAAACTCCGAAATGAGGGTATTTAGATTTTGCAATAAGGAATATTTCTCAATCGAAACCGGAAATAACGACTTAATAACCATACTCAATTCATTACTTATTGTAGAAAGGTTCTGGTTTGCTTCATCTAGGTTATCATTTTTGAGGTTCAACTCCTTACGAGCAATTTCTAAATTTATTTTAGCAAACATTAACCTTTGGCCAATAGAATCATGTAATTCTTGGGCCAACCTCTGCCTCTCAATTTCGAGAGCCATCATGATATTTAGTGCGCCCTTCTTTACCAAGCTTTCAGCTTCTGTCCTTTTTTTAACCTCTTCTTCAAGTTTAATATTGGAATAAACAAGTTCATCGGTTCTTTCAATTAATTGTTTTGTGCGTTCACCAATTAAATCCTCTAAGCTTCTCTGGTATTTTAGTATTTCATTTTTTAGCTCATATTTTTCCAACACTTTTTCAATTCTTGCCTCGAGTTCCGTTCCACCTAAAATTGGTTTCAGTATGTAATCATCAGCGCCTTCCCTTAGACAGTTTACAGCTTCGTTAACATCGATGGTACCAGAGATTATAATTGTGGGAAGGTCTTTGTTAATTTTTCGTATTTCTTTTATTATCTCTATGCCACTACTATCCGGCATTCTTAAATCGACTAATGCAATAGTAAGACTGTTTTCCTTAGCATACTTAATTGCCTTACCAGAATCAGACTCGATGTGACAGTCATACTCCAAGTCTTCGAGCGATGCCCTTAGCATACAAGCAAAATTTATATCGTCATCTACTATAAGGACAGTTCTAGTTTTGTTGATTACCATATTCATTTTAATTTATTGGTAAAAGTATTTCTTCTGTTGATGAAAGGTAATCAATTCAAGGTTTTATGGAAATATGAGATCAATTATTTTACCTTTTTTAGTTCATCCGTAAGAATTATAGTTTTTCCTCCGCCTGAACAACAAACTTAATACTCAGCAATTATTAGAGACCCTAGGCATAATTAATTTAGCGTCACACAAGCCCGTCAAAGTGTAACAATTTAGTTTGTAATGTCATGGTTCAACATGCTCACCATGACTTTGTTTTAATATTACAGAGGTCACAATTATATGTTATATCTATAAACCCTTCTCCTGTCTTTTTCCAGACGCGGTATTTAATTACGGCTTCAATTTTGCATAACTAACATTTTTTACAGTATTCTCATCATTATTTAGAGCGTATAACTTGTTTACCTCTTCTTAATAAATGCTTACATATTTATCATCAAATCACGGTTACTTCAGCAATTACTAAACTTAATATTTCATAACGATCTTGAGTTTACCGGTAAAGTGATAATGAATATTGTTCCTCTTCCCAGTTGAGATTGTACTTCAATATTCCCACTATGATTATTCTTTATTATCATATAAGATACTGACAAGCCTAACCCAGTTCCTTCACCTACTTCTTTAGTTGTGAAAAATGGCTCAAAGACTCGCTGACAAGTCTTTTCATCCATGCCGGGTCCGTTATCTTCAATTTCTATCCTTGCAGTTTCTTCACTGCAAGTAACGCGAATTTTTATTTCGGGTTTTATGCTCGAATCATTTTCTTTCATCGCATGTGCAGAATTCTGAAGTACATTTAGAATAACTTGTTGTATTTCAGTTACCGTTATCCATAGCATAGGTATATTTTTTTCGTATTCTCGTTCTATTTTTATATTTCTAAAATCATACTTCTTTTTCAAATTATAATCATTATTTGCAAGTTCAATCGTTTCCTCAACTAACTTTTCAATGTCGGCATCAACTTTTTTCGATTCGCTCTTTCGGCTAAATTGAAGCATATTTTTAATTATCTCGCTCGCTTTTTCTGCTGCGCTTCTAATCGATTCTATAATTTTGTCGATATTTCTATCCTTGAAATATTCTTGAATTTTCTCCATATCGATTCCGATTTTTTCTGCAGCAGCCAGATTTTTTGGCATTTTATTGCTCGTACGTCTTATAATATTCTGACATCCTTGGACTATGGTTCCCAAAGGATTATTTATTTCATGTGCCATGCCAGCCGCTAGGCCGGCAATGCTTGCCATCTTTTCGTTCTGAATCATTAAATGATTAAGATGCTTTTTTTCCGTAACGTCATTAAAAATTGCTGCAACCTTACCTTCCTCCGATCGGAAAAGCCAAATATCTATATATTTATTAAGCGAATTTGAGTAATATTCAAATGCCAACGGAATTCCTGTAGTTAAAACTACCTCGAGTTTTTTTAAATATTCATTGTTGACTGTTGTAAACAACTCTTTTCCTGTTTTCCCTAATAAAGCATGTGTACTTTGCTCAGCTATTTGTTCGTACGCATGATTAGTCTCAACATATTTGAAATCACTAACATTTCCATTTTCATCGTAAACTAATTCATAAAGAACAAACCCGACGGTTAGGTTTTCAAAAAGTGCCCTGTATTTTTTTTCGTTAGTCGTTAATGCTGCTTCTGCCTCTTTATGGAATTTAAGTTCAGTTTGTAATGCAAAATTTGTTTCGGTTATTTTTTCTGCCATGCTATTGAAAGAAGTTGCTAAAATCTTGATTTCATCATCCATCTCTGTTTCATCAACTCTAGAATTCAAATTTCCATCACCAAATTCTTGCATCGCACTAGTTAATGTTGAGAGCGGTTTTCTAACTGTTAACCAAAGCATAATTATCAATCCAAAAGAAATAAATAGAATGCCGCCGCCGAGTTTATAAAAAGTAATAAACTGGAGATCGTTCATAGTATTTTCAAGAGTTTTTTTATCTGAAACTGTTATCATAATAAATTCGTGCATAGCCATTTTAATATGTGAAAATCCGTAGCAGACTTTATTGGCAACATCAATTTTATATCCGTCTTTTCGTTTAATGATGTCAGAGATAATATCATAGGAGAAATCAACATAAGCATTTTTGCCTTTTTTGATTTTAATAGGATCAAGTTGATATTCTCCTTTAAGGTTTATTATGAAGAAATCACCTTCTCTAGTATTTTGAATTTCTTTCATTATCTTATAAAACGTTTTGGGATCAACAATCCTATTTCTTGCAGTGAACTCTCTTGCAAGCTCATTTAGAACAGCACCTTCTCGATTCAAAATAGTATTCGTTACATCATCCTTAATGAATACCCCAATTATTATTACGGGTAAAACAGCCAGCACAAAAAAGGCTAGCGCTAAACGTAAGGTTAAAGTGTTTTTAATATTTTTCGAATTAAAAATTTTCAGACCAAATTGTTTCTGTCTCTGAATTCTCTCTTTATTAACCTTGCCCCAAAATGGTTGCCTGTATCTTGGCGGCAATGCTATCCAAATCGCACAAGTAATAGTTGTAGTAATAATAACTTCTGGGAACCATCCTTTAATAAATTCCCATGCATTTAGTATTAATACTGGCTGTTCCCCAGCAATTAACGCGCTATACAAATTTGGGAAAAGAAAATATGCAATAATCATGACTGGCCAATAAAAGACATAATAGTAAATCACAACCAAAAATATCCATGCAGCTAAATAATGAGGCATTGCAAATTTTTCGTAAATATATTTTTTATACAAAAGACCAATAAGTGCTCCACTAATTACATGTTGAATGAGAACATATAAACGAATTTCGGTTTGTGGTTCTATGATAGAAGAAAAGAACCCGATTAATCCTCCACCCACTGGGCCAGTTAAAGCTGCACCAATAAGAATAAATATCTCTCTTAAATCTGTGGTAATAGCAGTCCCGGGAAGTTTTATAAATAAGCCGAAATACACCACCAGTAAAGCAGCTATACCAAATAGTAAAACTGTGACCTGTATTTTTTTATTTAGGAGGTTCATAATCTTCTCAATTCAGAAAGCACTATTTAACAAAAGCACATACTCAATTATTTAAAATTTCATTTATTTTTTTACTGAAAGATGTCATATCGGTTACTGGTTTTCTAAATACATCTTCACTCTTTAAGCCGCAATTAATTAGCTCTTTTGTTAATTCAAAATCTGTCGATCCGGTATGAACTATGTACTTAAGATTAGGAGCAATTAAAGTTGCAAGAGGGATAAATTCATCACCGCTCATGCCCGGCAATCTGATATCAACTATTGCAACAGAGAATTCTTCGTCTTGCAAAAGCTTTAATGCAGTATCACAATTTGCTGCTTGTTTGCATTCAAAACCATCATCCTCTAGAAAAAGTTTGAGATTATATCTTAGCTCATCATCATCATCTAGGATTAAGATTTGTAGATTATTCATTTTTTCTCCTTTCTAAAGGCAACTTAATAAGAAATTTTGTTCCAATACCGGGTAAAGAACTCACTTCAATATTTCCATTATGATTGCTATTTATTATCATGTATGAAACAGACAAACCAAGTCCGGTTCCCTCTCCAATTTCCTTTGTTGTGAAAAAAGGCTCGAATACCCGCATTCTTGTTTTTTCATCCATTCCCGGTCCATTATCCTCTATTTCAATTTTAATCCAATCAGCCTCAGTATTAACTCGGATGTTAATTTTAGGTGATTTAGTAACAGCTTTTTCCATTCGCATAGCTTGAGCGGAATTTTGTAACATATTAAATACTACTTGCTGAATTTCGGTTACCGTCATCCATATTTCGGGTAAATTATTCTCATACTCTCGTTCAATTTTTATACTTCTAAAATCATACTTCCTTTTCAAGCTGTAATCATTGTTGGCTAAATCAATTGTTTCTTCTATTAATCTCTCTAGCCTGTAGTTTACTTTCTTAGACTCGCTCTTACGGCTGAATTGCAACATATTTTTGATGATCTCACTTGCCTTGCTAGCTGCATTTCCTATTGAGGCAATAATTTGATCAATCTCTCTTTCTTTAAAATAATTTTGAATTTGCCCTATCTCAATTCCAACTTTATTCGCAGCAATTAGATTTCTCGGCAAAACCGTATTAGTCCGCCTAATAATATTTTGGCAGCCCTGTACTATTGTTCCTAGAGGATTATTTATCTCGTGTGCCATTCCTGCGGCTAAACCGGCTACGCTAGACATTTTTTCGTTCTGTATCATTAACTGTTCTATTTGCTTAATCTCAGTTACATCTTTTACCAGTATTACACAGCCGGACGCTATTTCTTCTAGAAAAGGGGAAATAGATATGTTGAAATATTTTGGCTCTCCCTCCTTAGTAACTATCATCTGGGTGTCATTCACAACTTCTTTATTTTCGATTGCTTTTATTAGCATTGGTTCAACAAAGCTTAAACTAGGAAACATTTTCGAAAATTGATTATTATCAGAATTTTTGAGATACTTCAATGAAGCAATGTTGTTAAGTGTAACTTCATATCTTCCATTAAGCGAAATAACAATAACTGGAAGTGAATTAATAACATATTGAACAAATTGGCTATAATTTTGAAGCTCTTTTTGAGCTATTCTCTTAGAAGTAATATCCTGTATGATATTCAGAATGGCGGTTTTTCCATCATAATTTATTGGCCTAGAAGAAAGCGAGAAATGCTTTTCCTCACCAGCTATCTCAGTTTCCACGCCAAAATCATCAATAAATCCCTTTGCAAACATTTCTTGTTCAATTACCTTTGCTGATTGCTCATTAAGAAGCATAGAGACTGGCTTTCCAATAACTTCTTCTTTTTTGCATTTAATCATTTCTAGATGAGCATCATTAACTTCTAGAACAATATTAGGCGGCTCATTTTCTGAAATAATGATTCCAAAAGGAGCAGTGTCAAATATTTTCCTAAAATTTTGCTCGCTTCGAAGTTTCAATTCCTCCATTAAAATTCTTTGCGAAATATCTCGTGAAGCGGTTTGAATTTCAGTTGGGCTGCTAGTTACTCCGTCATGCAATGTTGTACTTGTGGTTTCAAACCAAATATATGCACCATCCTTTTTTCTAAATCTGTAAGTTGTAACATCTACCATTTCTGTCGAAAGAATTCTCTGATGTGATTGCGAAACAAGCTTTGCATCGTCTGGATGAAAGAAATCATAAGGTGATTGACCGATCAGCTCTTCTTGATCGTAACCGAGAATGTTTTTGCACGATGGGGAAACATAAATGAATTTTCCATCCAGACTATGCTTTGCAATCATGTCGGTAGAATTTTCGGCAATTAATCTATACCTCTCTTCGCTTTTTCTGAGTATAATCTCAGCCTCAAGTTCAAAGGTAATATCTTTGCAAATACCTTCATTGAAAAGCACTTTTCCATTTTCATCTTTGATGTAGCGAGAGTTTTCTTCAATCCATATAATTCGTCCATCCTTTTGTTTTAGCCGGAATCTTTCAACTCTAGCCTGAAATTGAGGATTATTTTTATAAATTGTATCTCGTTCGGTAGGATTAACATAAATTGTATCCGGAATGAAAATTTTTCTTAATTCGTCTAAATCATTATAGCCCAGCATCGAAACGAATGCCGGGTTAGCATCAACAAAATAACCCTCGGGGGTTGATCTATAATATCCACTAGGCATAGAATTAAATAAATCTTCAAATTTTTCTTCACTTAATTTTAGTTCCTTCTCAAATATTTTCTTATCAGTAATATCCGTCATTACACCTATTGACCCTGAAACCTCACCCAAGCTATCAATCATAGGAGAAGCGCTTATAAAAAAATCTCGCCAACCTCCGTCTTTTGATTTAAATCTAATTTCGTATTGTTCAGATAGACCTTCTTTTCGTTTGTCATTGTTATTTAGTATTAATCCATAGTCTTTCTTATCAAGCAACACCTCATAACCTTTTTTTCCAAGAATGTCTTCTTTTGCATAACCCAAAACTTCTGTAAAACTTTTATTAACAAACAAAACTGTATCATCATTATTAACTTGAATTACAGCCTCTTTCATACTTTCCATTAGAGTACGATATTTCTTTTCACTTTCCTTAATTATTTCTTGCGTTTTTTTGTTTTCCGTAATGTCCCTAGCCACTCCTAAATATCCACTAAGAATTCCCTTTTCGTCAGTAATAGCAGAAGTAACCAGATTAACAGTTAGCTCTTTCCCATCCTTACGTATGTATGTCCATTCTTTTTCGACTGCAATTTTGAAATTAAGTTCATATACAAATGTTTCGAAGCCGGATATTTCAATCCCATATTTATCAGACAAATATTTTGCCTCGGCGTCTACTTCAGTTTTTTTATGAAAAATTAATGGGGATTTTTTTTCGATTATTTCATCAGCTTTATAGTCAAGCATTAACTCAGCACCGCTGTTAAATGTTTGAATAATGCCACTCAAATCAGTAGATATAATAGTTGAGAAGGAAGCAGCATTCATAATATTTTTTATTTTCTCGTAAGAGTCTTGTAAAGCTTTTTCCGAAATTATTCTATCGCTAATATCGATTATTACTCCCCGCAACCCGGTAGCTTTATTATCATCTTCAATCTTGGAAGAAAAAACAATCATTGGAAACTTTGTTCCATCTTTTTTTATTCCGACATACTCATTACCTGTTGTTTTTATGCCAGTGAGCACACCTTCAATATTTTTCTTTGCCTCTTCTCTGCTTTCTGGCGCAATCACAGAGTAAATAGATACACCCTTTTCAAAATCTTCTTGTGAATAACCAAAAAGTTTGAGTCCACTTTTATTGACGTAAGCCAGAGTTCCATCCAGATTATATTCAAAAACAGTTTGTGGTAGTAAATCTGTCATCTCTCGATATTTTTGTTCACTTTTTTGCAAAGATTTTTCAGCTGCTTTTCGCTTTTCAATATCACTAGTTGCTTTATCGAGTGACAACTTATTAATCTGAAAAGAATTGTACCCTACTACACCTGTAAATATGACAGCAATCGCCACATCAAAAAAGTATTCGACTAAAGTAACTGAAGAAACTGTTTGCTGACTATTGACATAGAGTAATACTACAATTAGAATCCCGATATTAATGAATACATATAGTGGTATTGTCAATTTATTGTTTGATAAAAAGATAGGAAGCATAGACAGCACTGGGAAAATGTAGACTACTGTATCAAACCTTCTTATGGGATCGCCGATTTCATTATTGATAATTATGAACCAAATGCACACAAGCGCAAATGCGATAATAATCTGTGCGGCTGCTTGATAATAACCTCTTATTAATAATTGAATTGACACTAGAAATATTACAGCGATTGAAATCTCAGCCAAGAGTATTGGGAATTCCAATCCGTGAGGATTAGTTAATTGTAAAACAGCCGTATACATCATTATGGGTATTACAAAAGAAAATGCTGAAATGCATAAGTAGTATATGAACCGAACACGTAGTTTTAATGCAAAATCAAAATTATCATAATAATTAATTGCCTTAGGTAGTATCATATCATTTTCTAAGTCACTTTTTAATTTTTTAGTATTTACTTTCATAATATCCTCATAGCTCTATTAAGAGCGAAAAAAAATGTTTTATTACATCGATAATACTATTTTATAAGTAGTTCCCATATTCCCTTGTTATTAACATTAATTTTGTTGTTAAGTCTCGTTATAATTTCCGCATAAATAATCAATCCAAGACCGGCTCCGGTTTTCCAATCAGTGCCTTTGCTTACACTTCCTTCTACCTTAAATAGCATGATAGATCACTCTCATTCATCCCGATTTGTTTCTTTCTAAAAGATCGACAGTTTTCCTTACAGCACAACCAATAGAAATTTCTATATTACCGCCAAAAGTAGAAAACCTAATAGTGTCAGAAAAGAGATTTCATTAAACAGTTGCTAAAAGATTTTACCGGTGTAAGCCAACGACTTTTCCCAAGAAGTTATTTCAAATGCTATCTCTTTCGATCAACCGAATCTTTCATTACTACAATTATAAAAACAATAGATTCCTTAGTATCGGCCATCTCTTTTTCTACTGGAATTGTATCGCGCTGAATTCTACCTCTAGGCGATATACTGCCTGCTGGAGAAATTCAGCATGATTAAAATCTTCATTCGATTTCACTTATCAGATTATTTTTTTCAATTTTGTAAAAATAAATAGTAGATGCTGCTATCAAGAAGAAAATATTGAGAGCACCGACATAAAGATTTTTTTAAAAAATTTCAATACCACTTTTCATTAAACCTCGTTTTTTCCCGACAATATTATCGATATTAAAATAATGTTGAGAAGTACTAATTATGGGTATTTTTTATGAATTATGAGTCTGTATCAAAAGAAGCTATTAAATAAGATATAAACTATCAGCTTCTTAGACTATGCATATTTGGCATCTGTTTTATTTTGAAATGAGCTGATTACTTTTTTGAAAAATTGCAATTTTAACCTAAGTACGTCGCCTTATAATGAAGGCAACGAATTCCCGACTCTCGTAAATGAATTTATGCAAATTGTTTAAAACTTTTTTCAAATGAAGCTATAAAGTTGTGAATTACAGCATAGAATGGAAAAATGATTGTCAATTTTTTGGTAAGACCCTTAACCCGAATAGGTTTCTTAATTTTTTGTTTCTTAGAGACATCTGAAAAATTCTTTTAGTTAAATACAATTTTACGTATCAATGTTTTTTTTTGATGAATAATTCTTTTTATGGATACAAATAGTTCTTTGAAATAGTGTTGTCTGCTTCAGTGAGTCTTTAGTAGACTCCTAT
>JAZDFQ010000043.1:0-10642 GCA_043807765.1 Ignavibacteriota bacterium | reverse complement strand
AGTTACGCAAGAGCTGAACTTTATGAAGTTTTCTTAGTGAAACTTGGTGACTTTGTGCCCTAGTGGCTCGATTTCTTATATTTTCCTTTGCCACCAAGTCACAAAAGCACCAAGAAATCACAAAGTGCGTAACTTCAGTTATTGAGATACTTCAACACGGCTTCAGTAGAATTGCGGACTTGCAGTTTTTCATAAATTTTGCGGAGGTGGGTTCGGACGGTCTCAACGCTAATGAAAAGATTATCAGCTATTTCTTTATAACGTAGTCCTTTGGAAAGCTGACCAAGAATTTCAAATTCTCTTTCTGTGAGTTTTTGATCCAAATTTGGTTTAGCGTGTTTTACTGAAAACGATTGGACTACCATTCTTGCAATTTGCATAGACATCGGAGAACCGCCGGCAACAACTTCTTCAACCGCTTCAAGAATCTTCGAAGGAGAGGTTCTCTTAAGAAGATAACCGGAAGCACCCGCTTTAAGGGCTTCAAACACGTGTTCGTTGTCATCATACATGGTAAGCATAATTATTTGTGCTGTTGTAAGCAGCGGCTTAAGCTTCTTAACACATTCAATACCGCTCATGTTGGGAAGATTAATATCCATTAGCACAACATCGGTTTTTAATGAAGGAATTTTCTTTAGAGCTGTTTCGGCATCCGCAAATCCGGCAACAAATTCAAAACCGGGCGCACCGGAGATTAACACATTCAGTCCATCCCTAATTTCTTTTTTATCCTCTACAAGGACAATTTTTATGTTTTCTTTTTCTTTCATTCTTCAAATATTCTTTAGTTCAATTTATTGTTTCAAAAATTTGATTGAATCACACGAAGGTGTGATTAATTAACTTCGATTGAGATGGTAACAATTGTTCCACTCGGTGAATTATGCTGAATCGTGAAAAACCCGCCGATATCATTTATTCGCTTTTTCATATTAACCAGCCCGTTGCTAAATTCATCTATGCTTTCACCGATTCCAACTCCATTGTCTATAATCTTAAATTCCAACATACGTTGTGCGTAACTGGTTTCGAATTTTACTTCCGTTGCCTTTGAATGCTTTACAATGTTATTGATTGATTCTTTTATAACAAGAAAAATATTATGCCTCTGCTCTGCCGACATATATAAGTTTGGCAAATCTTCCGGTACATTTATTTTAAGATTAATTTCAGTTAATGATAAATACTCTTGTATGTAACTCGCGGTATATCCGCACATACGCTCAATCTTATCATTCTTCGGATTTACAGCCCAAACAATTTCATCCATTGTTATTGCTACATCGCGGCTTGCATCAGTAATGCGATGTAAGTCATCATCTATTTTGCCGGTATTAGTTCTCAAATTATTTTTCGCAATTTCGCTAAGCAACCCAATTCTTGTTAATTCGGCACCAAGTTCATCGTGCATATCTTTACTTATACGTATTCTCTCTCTTTCCAAAGCGGCTTGTGCTTCAATTTTTTCAAGTCGCGCGCGCAGCTTTCTAATAGATATATAGCGCACCAACCCGGCAACAATTAACAGTAATAAAATCGCTACGATAATCTGAAACCATAATCGCTGATATATGAAAGGTTGAATAAAAAAAGTAAATGAAGCCGGAGTTACACTTTGAGTTCCTTGCGGCGTTTCGGCCTTTATTTTTATAATGTATTTGCCGGGAGGCAAATGAGTAAAATATGCAACTCTTCTCGAAGCAACATTTATCCATTTGTCATCCAATCCCTCCAGTTTATAATAGAATGAAAGATTTTTCCCGTGGTCGAAAGAGATACCGGAATAATGAAACTCCAGATTCTCAGTGCCCGGTTCAAAAGAATTTGTGGAATCAATTGGCATTAATCGATTATCGATTTTAATTTCATCAACAAAGACTGACGGAGCCGTTTCTACATTTTTAAGATTAGCAAAATCAATAATTGAAATTCCACCCAGTGTTGCAGCATAGATTTTTTTGTTCAGAATAAGAGCTGTTTGCATAGTTAATGTTTGGCACTCGTCGCTTAACATTCCTTCTGCTTTTGTGAAGAGCTGATAATTAACTTTAGAAATTTTACCGTCGGCATAATCATTTAACTGCTTTTTGGAAATTGTAAAAATCCCTTTTCTGGTAGTAAACCAGAGCCGGTTATTTCCATCATCAAGCAAGTTGAAAATTCTGCTTTCGTATAAGCCGCTGCTAATCTTGTAATTTATAATTCTCTTTCCGCTGATTCTACTTAATCCGCCGCCATTAGTGGCAATCCAAGAAAACTTTCCATCATGAATGATTGAAGTAACATTATTATGGGCCAATCCTTTAACTTTATTTATCACCGAGATGATTTTTCCGTTCGAGTAAATATTTACACCTCCGCCCGTTGTGCCTATCCATAGCCTACCAGATTGATCCGAAGCCAAGCAAGAAACTAAGTTTGATGAAAGTCCCTTCTCTTTATTAATGATTTGGAATTTGCCTTGGGCAAGGATTGCAATACCGTTTCCGTTTGTACCTATCACAGCAGATTGATCATCTATCTTGCAAATGCTTCTTATAAGATTCGATCCTAACTCATTCTTTGCAGCAATTCTTTTAATTACCGAATTACTAAGCTCCCATAATCCGGTTGTTCGCGTGCCAATTAGAATTTTATTCGGGTTAAGTTCGCAAATAGCCAGCACATCGGATTCCGGTTTGTCGAAAATTTTCAGAATTCGATTTTTAACTAAATCGAACAAAAGGATTTTTTTTTCGTTACCAATCCAAAATCTCCTTTGCGAATCTTGAAATAGTGAAGAAACCGTACTGCCGAGCAATCCGTTTTTATCGTTTAGATTTTGAATTTTGTTCTCTTTGAGTCTTAATAATCCGCCCCCCTTTGTCCCAAACCAAATATCATTTTCTCTAACAAGCATTTCTTGAAGAACAATATTCTTTTCAGATTTTACCGAATAAAACTCTACGAGCTTGTTATCGATTAACACATAGGCAGTTGTGGCCGTCGTAATACAAACTCTTCCTTTAGTATCTTCTGCAATTGATGTTATCGCTTTATCTTCGAGAGGCTTTAAGTAGGTTGGAGTAATGATTTTCCCATTCTCAATTATTACGGCTCCATCAAAGAATATAATCCACAAACGGTTTGAAGAATCAACGAACAAATCAAAAACAAATTTATTGGGCAAACCATCAAGTTCATTATAAACCACAAATTGGTTTCCATGCTTTTTGGCAACGCCCTTATCGTTCATTCCAATCCAGATCGTCTCATTCTTATCTTTTACTACTGCGGTTATTCTGTTTGAAGGCACTTTGTTTTTCATCTTAACAACCGAAAGGATGCTATTATCTAAAACAGCCAAACCCCCGCCGCGAGTACCGATCCAGAATTTGCCTTCCTTGTCCTCTACAATTCCACTGCAATTGTTTTCGGGCAATCCATCTTCAACACCAAAACGTTTGAATTTTCCGTTTTTGTAATGAATAATTCCGCCGGTTCCATTTGAAGCCCAAAGTGTTCCGCTTCTATCTTCAAATAAATCAAGAATCATGTTCGCTTTTATTTCCGGGGTATTGAGCAAATTAAAATTTTTGATTTCGTAACCGTCAAATCTCGCGAGTCCTACATCAGTTCCTATCCAAAGAAATCCTTCATGAGTAAACAATAAGTCGGAAATTGAATTTGAAGGCAATCCATTTTCATCGGTCCACTTCTGGATTGAGATTTTATTTTTATCCTTTAGCACCAGATCAATAATGTTCTGTGCCAACAAATAGGCGGGCATAAAGCAAAACATAAACAAAACGAATCTTATTCTATTCATTTAGATGTTTTTTTTAGTTCATAGCGATTGTTTGTTGCACAACAATCAATAAAACAGACTTAAATACTTCAGTAGTTATGATTTACAACAAAACTCTTGTTTTAATCGTTTCCGGAATCAATCGTAAATCTTTTAGTATTTCTTCGGAATCATTCTTGTTGTCGATATCAATTATAACATAACCAATATGCGGATCTGTCTGTAAATACTGTGAAGCAATATTCAAGTTGCGGGATGTAAATACGCTGGTGATTTTGTTAAGCACACCGGGTAAGTTTTTATGAATGTGAAGATAGCGTTGTCTATCGTAGTTTGGACTAAGTGAAACTTCTACAAAGTTTGTTGCGCCTATTGTAGAGCCTATATCGCAATACTTAACAAGTTTTTCGGAAACTTCCAGAGCAATATTAGCTTGTGCTTCCGAAGTGCTTCCGCCAATGTGCGGAGTAAGTATTACGTTTTGAAATTTTTGAAGTGAGCTTACGAATGGATCTTTATTAGAATTAGGTTCTTCCGGAAAAACGTCTATTGCGGCACCGGCAAGATGCTTACTCTCCAATGCTTCAGTTAAATCACCAATATTAACCACAGTTCCGCGCGCCGCGTTTATCAAAAATCCACCACTTTTCATCAAAGCGAGTTCTCTTGCAGTAATCATGTTCTTAGTTGAATCCAGTTCCGGAACGTGAAGCGTAACGACATCGGAAACAGAAAGTAGGTCATCTAACTTAGCGCAGGCTTTTGCATTTCCAAGACTAAGTTTTTTCTCAATGTCGTAATAGTAAACGTTCATGCCAAACGATTCGGCCAAGATTGAAACTTGCGAACCGATATGCCCGTAACCGATGATTCCTAAATTTTTTCCTCTTGCTTCAAATGAATGTGAAGCGTCTTTACTCCACTTTCCAATATGAGCAAAATGGTTTTTCTCTGAAATTCCTCTTATTAGGAAAATGCATTCGCTTACAACCAACTCCGCAACAGATCGAGTATTTGAAAAAGGTGCATTAAAAACCGGAATTCCTCTAAGTTTTGCAACAGTCAAATCAACCTGATTGGTTCCAATGCTGTAACATCCAATTGCAATTAACTTTTTAGCTTGATCAAGAATCTCTTCTGTCAAATTTGTCTTCGAGCGGATTCCGATTAAGTGTGCATCTTTAATTTTCTCAATTAGCTCATTACCTTCTAGAGAGCCTTTTACATATTCAATATTCGTGTAATCATTTTCGTTAAATAGTTCGAGAGCATTTTCATGCATCCCTTCAAGTAATAAAATTTTAATTTTCTCTTTCGCCAGCGAATATGCTTTGGTTTCAATTTTCATAATTACTCTAAATCAATTTTACAGTTAAGATAATCTCTGCATATTTTTTTCATTGCAGTATTAGCAGAATTGAACGCCCAAATTATTGAGCCTCCTTTCGTTCCGGCTGTCAGATCGCCGGTTAAAAACAACCCGGTAACAGATGTTTCGTAATGTTCTTGTAGAATTGGATCTTCACCATCGAACTCAATCCCCAACATTTTCAAAAAGTTTTCCGGCGTTGATCCGCCAAGTGCGTAAACAACATAATCATATTTCTGCTCACCAAATTTCTCTTCTTGAAATCTAACTATAGGCAGTCCATCTTTTTCTTCCAGAGCTGTAATATTACTTTCGCGAAGAATTTCAACTTTGCCTTCTCTCTCTAATTCCAATAGACTGTCGCGATTTATTTCGTTCATTCTTGAAAAATCGCTTCTTCTGTAGCTAAGATAAACTTCATTTTCATTCTGAGATAGATACTGACAATACTCGGAAGCCGAATCACCACCGCCAACAACCAGTACCCGTGCATTTTTAATTTCTACTGATGTCACATCAAACAAAGCTCTCTCTTTTAGCTTAAGAGGAATTTTGTAATCCGGCTTATTTGGCTTACCAAGAATCCCGATCGCAATTGTAATTATCTTCGTCTGATACTCGGCTTTATCAGTATATACAATAAATGTTTTATCCTCGTTCTGATGAAGCTTCCAGACAGTCTCACTGTAATGGACAACTAAATTGTTATCGAGTATTGATTTATCTAAATAAGAAATGGTTTCATGCTTAGTCAAATCGGGAATGCAAAGCACTCCCGTACATTTAGCTTCAAAACCTTTGTAGTTTGCAGTAACCAATTTAGAATCGGGATAGTATTTCTTAATTGAAAAAGAATGTTCTTCAGCTTTTTCAAGAATGAGTATCTTCTTTGAATCTATACCGGAGTGGCAAGCTTCGGCCGCCATACTTATTCCCGCAGGACCGGCACCAATAACCAATAAATCGTACATATAGTTGAGCCAATTTTTGTAGCGAAGATAAGGATTATCTCTGTTAAATTTTTGGTTTTGCTTTTTGTAATTTGCAAAAAAGAAAATTGAGACAATGAAAAGTTATTCATATTCGGCTTTTGCCAAATTTTGGTATCGTTATGTAAATATTCTGATCACAATCCTTCTTCTGTTTTACACACTTTCATCAGTAATAATTGCATTTCAGAAATGGTATTTCGTTTTAGTAGCCTTATTCAACGTATTTCTGATTTTTATGATCAATCGTTTTTACTTTACCGGCTACAGATTATTTCCATTTAGAATAAAAAGTGATGATTCTGGAATCATTTGCGAAAATTTCTTCCTTAGCAAGAAGGTAATCAGAATTAACTTTGAAGATATAGACAGCATCTCGGGAGGATTGTTTGCCGGTTTTCAAACACGTCCGGTTTACTTGCGCGACTCAAAACGAAAAATAACTGTTGGCTTTTTTGCCCAAGGGGAATTTAGAGAATTGCTGAAAGTGGTTTTGAAAAACATAAACGAGGATCTTTACAAGGAATTGTTAGAGAAATTGAAAGGAGTGAATGGCGTAAAATAAAAATCTCTTCCGAGGAAGAGATTTTTAACATTAATATTATCTTTGAAATGACTTAGTTGACGTTTGTCAAATGCGGTTGAATCTTACTTACCAAATGAGATTTTGGAACAGCGCCTATTACGGAATCAACTAACTTGCCTCCATTGAAAATTCCCAAAGTTGGAATACTCATAATTCCATATTGAGAAGCTACGCCGTAATTCTCATCTGTGTTTACTTTTACTACTTTTAATTTACCAACTAAATCATTGGCGATTTCTTCTACAACCGGACCAACCATACGGCAAGGTCCGCACCAAGGCGCCCAAAAATCTACTAACACCGGTGTTTGAGATTGTAAAACTTCTTGCTGAAAATTAGAGTCTGTGCCTACTACTACATTATTCATTTCATTCTCCTATTTGAAATTAACTGATAATAGGATGCATCAGCTTGAGAAAGGATTCAGCGAGGAGTAAGAGTAAGATTATGAGCAAGGGCAAAAAAGATATTCATGCTCTTGCTCTTAATCTAAAAAATTACTTAACCGGTTTCCCATCTTTATCTAATAAAATCGGATCGCCTAGGCCTAAATCTTTCAACTTATCAAACTGAGTGGTTTTATCGCCAACAATTAAATAAACCAGTTTATCCGGCTGAATATATTTCTGAGCAAGTTTCTTCACATCATCCGTTGTCATCATTTGAATTTCGCTTTGGCGCTTTGCAACGTAATCCGTTGGCAAATTATACATTACAACCGGTTGAAGCATTCCGGCTAGCTGCATCAATGTTTCAAATCTGCCCGAGAAACTTTTCAGCAAAGTACTCTTTACCATATCAAAATCTTCTTTCGAAATTCCATCACGGTATTTTGCAATTTCATCGCGGAAAATTTGAGCTGATTCGTGAGTAGCATTTGCTTGAATTGCTGCTGAGGCCTGAAAGTAACCCGGATATTGTGAACCTGAGAAACCGGAACGAGCGCCATATGTAAACGACTTCTGCTCGCGAAGAATCATGTTGAGAATGCTACCGAAGTCTCCGCCTAGCTTATGATTCATAATTGAAGTTTTGTAATAATCGGGATCAGTTACACTCAGTCCAAGGTGGCCAACACGAAACTCAGATTGCTTTGCGTTTGGAATGTCAACAAAATATAGTCCCGGTTTTTCGGCAGGTGCAATCTTAACTTCCGTAATTACAACATCTTTTTTTACCCAATCTTTAAGAACATTAAACTCTGCTACAGCTTTCTCTTTTGTAATGTCGCCGACAATCATAATCTTTGCAACAGAGGCAGAAAAATTCTTATCGTAGAAATTTTTGAGATCATCAATTGTTATGCTTTCAACCGAAGCAACCGTTCCGGCAGCCTGGTTTGCAAGAATGTTGTCAGCTCCGTAAACTAGCTTATCAAACACGCCCGAAGCGATCGATGAAGGTGCGGTTTGGCTTCTCTTTAATTGTTGAATTGTCTGACTCTTTGCAATTTCAAATTCTTTTTCATCCCACCTTGGTTCAAACATTATTTCTTTAGCTAGCGTTAAAACTTCCGGAAGCTTGCTTACCAAACAAGCGCCGGAAACAGAAATTGATTCCGTTCCGCCTTGCACACCTATGCTGGCTCCCAAATCTTGAATTGCCTCGCGAAGTTCAACAGCTGTTTTATTCTTTGTGCCTTCATTCATCATTCTCGCGGTAAGAGAAGCAACACCAATCTTTTGCGGATTGTCCAACAACATTCCGCCTTTAAGAATAATTGAAAACTGAATGAGCGGAAGCTCGCTTTGTTTGATTCCGTAAACTTCAATTCCGTTTTTAGTTTTATCTTTCCAAATCTTCGGAAGCTTAACAACCGGATCGGCACCTTTAACCGGTTCTTTTGTTCTATCTATTTTAGATGGAATCGGTTCATATTTCGAAGTTGCGAATTCTTTCTTTGTAGTTCCTTGTTTTTCAATCGCTTCTTCTTTAACAATCCACTGTTTTGAATTTGGAGCGGCTAAGTCTGCTTTTCCTTTAGGAACGAAACTTAGCGCAACATAATTCTGTCCTTTTATGTATTTATTGTAAACTCTCCAAATATCATCTTTGGTTACGCTCATTGTATTAGCAAGATCGGTAGCCATAAAATCCGGTGAGCCGTTAAAAATATTGTAATCGCCTAGACGCATTGCTTTGCCGAGAATACTGGAAATTGAATTGTAGAACCCAAATTCCAAACCGGCTTTTTGGCGCTCTACGTCTTTATCGGTAAAGCCTTCTTTTTCGAATCTTGCAAAAGCTTCTTTGATTGCTTCTTCTACATCGCCAAGCTTTTTGGTTGGAAATGCAGTAACACTAATATTAAACTCACCGCAAAATTCGCTGCTGCTCTGGCGGGCCATAACATTTGGAGCGAGTTTTTTCTCTTCAACTAAAACTTTGTAGAGTGGTGATTTTTTGCTTCCGGCAAGCAAACGGCCTAAAAATGATAACGCGTAGGAATCTTTGCTAAAATCTTCTGCAGAAGCATAAGCTATTTGAAGCAATGGCGCATTAGCAAGATTATCTTCATAATAGGATCTTACTTGTTCATTCAATTTGATTGGCATTACCGGTAATTTTCCCGGAGCAGCCGATGATTTAATCTCTGCAAAATATTTTTCAATCCATTTTTTTGTTTGATTAACATCAATATCACCGGCAACAATTAATGTTGCATTGCTTGCCGCGTAATATTTGTTATGAAAATCAATCGCATCTTGAAGTGAAGCGTTTGCTAAGTCCTCAAGTTCGCCAATTACTGTGTGTCCGTACGGATGAGTTTCCGGATACATAAGCTTAGCCATCATATACTGACCTTGAGAATACGCGCGGTTATCGCCTTGACGTTTTTCATTTTGCACAACATTTTGCTGAGTTACAAATGTTTCTTGGTTAAACTTGCTGAGCAAGAATCCCATTCTATCGGATTCCATCCATAGTGCCATTTCGAGTGCATTCTTCGGAACTACTTCAAAATAATTTGTTCTGTCTGTGTTTGTAGAACCGTTAACGTTGGAAGCCCCGGCACTTTGTAGTTTCTTAAACCATTGTCCTTGGGGAATGTCTTGAGATTCGTTGAAACGGAGATGTTCGAACAAATGCGCAAAACCGGTTTTACCTTTCGCTTCTCTTCCCGAACCAACATGATAAACAACATAAGTAACTGCAATAGGATCAGACTTATCAACATGCAGAATTACATTCATACCGTTTTCGAGTTTGTATTTTTCGAACGGAATCTTGAATTCTTTTTTATTATCACCGGCAAAGAGTATTACACCGGCGCATAGAAGTAGTGCTAACAGCAAATTAAATTTACTTTTCATTATTCCTCCTCGGAATGATTTGGGTCGGTTTGAATTCATTTGAATGTGACATTTGTGAAGACCATAAGATGACTTATATAAAAAATATGCTTTTTTGGACTAAAGAAAAATTGGACTTTTTATAGATTGCTAAGTTTGAACAAATTCAAAAATGACTGGTGTGATAGAAACGGAAAAAGCTTTAACGGTCTTTGCCAAATTATGGATTTAGCGCTTTACCAACTGCGGCGCCAATGTAAGCGCCAACAATTATTGCCCACAGCCATGCTTGCTTAGGATAAATGACGCCAGCCAAAAAATGAGTTGCCTAAAATTAAAAACGCTGTTATTTCCGTATCATCTCAATTTAAGCTAGTATCAATTAGACCAATTATTGCTCCGCTTAATTAAGCTAGAAAAAGTAAAAGCCAAAAAAGCTTTTATTCATGATAGCGCTTTCCCAAAATCTTATTATTAACTGAAGTTACGCACTTTGTGATTTCTTGGTGCTTTTGTGACTTGGTGGCAAAAGAAAATATAAGAAATCGAGCCACTAGGGCACAAAGTCACCAAGTTTCACTAAGAAAACTTCATAAAGTTCAGCTCTTGCGTAAC
>JAZDFQ010000042.1:0-48120 GCA_043807765.1 Ignavibacteriota bacterium | reverse complement strand
AATAAAATCTCCGACTTCAAACATCACAACGTTTGCTTTGGGATCAACACGCTTAGCTTTGGCAGCGGCAGCCGGACCGGCAGCATTTCCACCGATTACTAGAATATTTTTGCGGGGCTGGTAAATCACTCGCGCCGTTTCCCTTTATTTACCATCAAATATGAAGAATTCAAAAATGAGAAGTCCCGGGAATGTATTGCCTTACTAAAGCGCCAAAACCTTACCGAAAATAAACGAGAATGTCTCAGCAGTAATTCTTCAAATAAAAAATCTGCAAAAATCCCAGCTTCGATGAGTGAAGCAAAAGTTAAATCCCCACTTCGACCGCGACCGCCTTTACGAGCTAAAGGCAAGACGAGGAGTCGTGCGGGCGCGTTATTCGCGTTCCATTTTTTTGATATGGATGTTTTCTTTCCTTAACCTAAGCATTGCTTGTTAAGCTGACTTGGTTTCGTGGCTTCTTGTACTTCGGACGAGGAGACCCACTATAGGCACAAGCATCAGCCAGAACCCGGAGATAGGCATGATGAATACGCCTGCCAGAGTGAGGATTAGAAAGCACCAAGAAATACACAAAGGCAAAGCAGCTGATGTTCGTTCTATCCAGTTTACAAGTACGCCAATGATAAGCAACGCAAAACCAGAGAAAAGAAACCAGAAAGCTGCTTCTCTGTCCGGTTGTTGATTCACTGTGTTGAAGAGTCCCTCACTAAAGAGAGTTGCGAAAATGCCGCGAAAGACAACTAGACCGAAGACTGTGTGTATAATTCCTATAACAACTATGCTCTTACCTATCCAGACCTTCATTTTAACCTCCTCTGCGTTATAATATTTGAGAACTCTAAAATAAGCTGCTCAAGAACTTTTAAAAGGCTTATTAAACATGTTCCCTATTAAAACTCAATTTCAAAACCGCCAACGGGCATAAAGCTAAATCCGTAAACTTTATCATAGGTCCCATCTGAATTGTAAGAATATCCAACTTCGTTTTTCGTATTAAATAGATTCTGAAGTGAGAGAAAAATCGAAATAGACCATTTATCCAAATGGAAGCGCGAGGTGAGCTCAAGGTCGAATCTTTGATAATCTTTCATTCTGGCAGAATTGACTTCGCTCGCTTTCGAAACCCAAGAACCGTCATGCCATTTTATTTCGCCGTTATAATTGATTTGTGTCTGTTCGTTTGTTGTGTAATACATTGGTGTGTAGGTATTTCCGCTTGCGTATCTATACTTCATACTGATTTCCATGTCATTTGAAAACGGAAGGATGTATAAAGGATATCTTATATAAAACGGCAGATCATTCATTTCATTTCTTAATGCTTTAAATCTTTTTCCAACTATTAAAGTAAACATCGTTGGATATTCGTACGCCGATGAGTACTCGTATGTTTTTGTATCGATCACATTATAGTTGGCATCAAAAATATTTTTGGGAGCTTTGTATTTACTGTACATTTTAGACAATGATAAAGTGCCATAAATATCATCAACGAGTTTTTGCTGCAACAAAATCTCGAAACCATATGTTTGCGATTTTCCATCATTTGTATAAGCCACTTCGGAATTTTGACGGTACATTCTGTTATCGGAATTTATGAATGTAGAATCAACAAGCAAATTATCATTGTGTTTATAATAGGCTTCTAAAGTAAGTTTTAAGCCGGGCGAAAGAATATGTTCATAGCCAATTATAAAATGGCGCGAGTGCGAAGAATTCATGTCCTTGTTTATTCCTAAATTTTTGCTGTCGAAATACTCTGTTGTAAAACTTTGGTAATACTCACCGTAGCTAAAATTAATATTTGATATACCCTGCATAAGGTAATATGAAAATGATATTCTCGGAGCCAGATTACCTTTCTTTGTAATGGAAACATAATCATATCTCAAACCTAGGTTAAGAATCATTTTCTCACCGAAGAGTTTGAATTTATTATTCAAATACCAATAAGCCTTATATTCGGAAAAAGGATCGGTTGAGTTTATGGAAGACTGTGCTTTAACGTTAACAATTGCCCATAACCCGCTCACAGGATTTTTATATCTGACGATTCTATCTTGAGGAAATTCATCCAAATACTCGCTACTGAAAAATTTTACAGCAGCACCGGCACTTAGCTCGTATGTTTTATTTGCGAGCCAGTTGATCTCGGGCTTTATTGTGTAATCTTGTATAAAACTTTTTAGTTTGTAAAAATGAGATTCCTTAAGTGTGTTATTATCTTTTATGGCTCCATTTTCATCATAGACATACTCGGCAAAGCGGTCGAATACATTTAAATCCCAAATATATTTGCTGGTGTAAATTGTTAAGAGAGAATAAAAATTATTTGACCATAAACTTCTGAGTGTTCCACCAATAGCATATTGCTTTGAACGAACATCAACTCTGTCTGAGTTAACAGTGTCTATCATAGCTGCTTTTAAAGGACGGTCATCAGATGGGGCACCTTTAATATTTATTTTGTCATTTCCGAAAATTCCGGAAATTGAGAGCTTGTGCTGCGAAGAAAAATCATAAACAATTTTTCCTTGAATATCGTAATAATCGGGCACCGAGGTTAACCCGAACCCGCTTGCAATTAAATCGATGTAGCTTTTTCTTGCTGAAATTAACCAGGAGCCTTTGCCATCATTAATTCCTCCTTCAAAAACACCGCCTATTCCAGCCATGTTCATATTTATATCACTATAAAAGCCGGAGTTTCTTCTTCCCTCTCTTGTTGTAACAAATGCGGCAGAAGACATTTTATCGCCATACTTTGATAAAAATCCGCCGGCTGAAAATGTAATATCTTCAATAAGATCTGCGTTTATCATATTTATTGGACCGCCGGAGTTATTAGGATTTGGATAGTGATTTGTAGAATGCAGTTCCATGTTATCAAGTACAGTTAGGTTTTCATTTGGAGCGCCGCCGCGTACAAGCAATTCGTTCGATTGATCACTGCTGGTGCTTACTCCGGGCAAAGCTTGAATCATTCTTTGGAAGTCTTGTGAATTTCCGGGAGATCTTTTTATTTCTTCCGCTCCTAACGAAATTGAACTTACTAAATTGTCTTTTAATGCCTTATCAAAATAGTCGGCTTTTACTGTTACTTCCCCAAGATCAATCGCTGTTGGTGTTAATTTAATATTAATCAGCGTCTCTCTACCGGATTTAATAATAACGTCTGTTTTAATAACAGTAGAGTACCCAACAGTCGAAACTTTCATAGAATAACTTCCTACAGCCACCTTAAGAGTATAATCTCCATTCAAATCAGAAACAGTTCCTGTAGCATTTAATTCGAGAATAACTATAGTCGCGCCAATGATTGGCTCAAACGTATCGGCATCAATTATCTTTCCAGTTACAACATTCTGCTGTGCAAAAAGCATAATATTCAGAAAGAAGACAACAATTGCTAAATAAGTTTTTCGCATTTCTTATTTCCTATTTTGAATAATGTTTTCGAGAAATGAAACGTAGTCGTTAAAAGCACCTAGCCCCTTACTGGTAATCTTAACAGTTGTTTTCGGTTTATTTTTAAAAAAGCTTTTTTCGATGCTAACGTAACCGGCCTCATCTAGTTTTTTAAGGTGAGTGCTCAAATTGCCATCTGTTAACGCGAGAATTTCTTTGATATAAGTGAACTCGGCTATTTCAGCAGTTACCAGCAACGAAACTATACCGAGCCTAATTTTCGAGCTAAGCACGTCGTCCAGCTTGTTGTAATCCGGCTGTATCATTAGTGAAATGCCTCGCTAAAGTATTTAAGATAAAGAGAAGGTATAACCTGACCGATCAGCATTGCTGTGCCGAACAGTAAATCAAATAATTCAAATGGGATGAAGTAGGATAAAATTCCGCACAAATAGAAAACTGCAGATGATACATAAACCGGTTTGATTTGAAAAGCGACTGCAATAACAGTATAATTTATAGCTAAAATGAAACTTACTATAGGCACTGTTATATCACTGAGTGGAGTTTTACCTATGAGAACCGGAACGAAGCAGACAAGAATAAATACTGCATAAGATGAGTACCAAAGAGTAGCAAACACTTTTGAGATAGTATTTAGTATTTTGATTTTTTCGTAATACTTTCTTGAATCATTAACTGAATAGGATATTCCTATTGAAAAGCAGATTACCCAGACTGTAACTTTGTAGTCAGTCAAGTGGACTGAATTCAAATAAGCACTTATATAGCAAGAAATTGTAACGAGAATTCCCCATACTATCATTTGCCCAAAATTTCTATCAATAGAATCAGATCTGGTTTGGATCAACATATTTTTAATGTACTGTACATTTTCTAACGCTTCGTTTGAATCCATAGTAGTTTTCCCTTTATTATACTTATTTACAAAGCTATTTTTTCTAAAGTACTTTGCTTTTCAAAGTGAAAATAATTAGAAATATCCTCCAAACGCAAATTGAATTTACCATAGATGGTTTTTGTGTTGGATTATAATCTCCTCCTTGTAGTTATTCAAAACTTTATCTGAAATTTAAGTGAAGATATTGAATTCAAAGTGTTTCAATTACCTTTTTCAAATCGAAGGAATTTTTTAACATTATTTGATTCGAATGAAAAAACAAATGATCATATAGCAGTAATATTATGAAACAGACACTTTTATCATACCCCAAAAGACCTTTGCACATACCCATTTAAATACAAAAACCTCGAAGACAGCCATATTTTGCTACAATCAAGGTTTTGTTTTTCTTAGAGGAGAGTGTGTGATTCTGCTGACCCTCAAATATATTGCGCTTTCGGCCAATAATCGCAGCTTTTCGACTGTTCTAGATTAAAAAACCCAAGACATATCCAACCACACAGACTATACCCTCTGCACAGTATTTGATTAGCAGTCAATCTCCTTTTCCCTACTGAACTCTCTATTTCTATAAAACTGCAGTTCATGTTTTGAATAACGACAACTCTGGTATTGAATTTTGATTATAATTTTAATTCTTCAATCACAAGTACCCAATCATTTCCACTACATATTTCCCCAGGTGGATCGAATTCTCTAATTCCTATATTTTCATATGTTCCAATTAGTAATGTTCTACCATTACGTGGATTAAACCAAAAAGCATCTACTTTTGAACCGGAGATCTTACCTAAATGAATTTTTATTTTTCTTCCATTGTAAGTGTAAACAAATAGATAATTATTTCCTCTTGTAGCAATTAGCCGGTCATATTTAGTTCCTTGATTATTTTCGATTAGTGACTGATCGGGAAATCTTTCAAAGAAAGGATGAGAATACATTAGTTCTTTTAAGTACTTCATCTGCTTTGCGCCGGTATCATTAATCGCATTATTCCAAAAATCGGTAACACCATATGAACCTTTTGAATCATCTGGTTTATGCATTTGCATAACTGCATTGTTACCATATGTAAAGCCGCATGCCCCCGCAAATACTGACCAATAAGCATATCTTCTTATATCTGCGCTTTTCCAATACGGTTGGGTGAGGTCGTGCAATCCTTGGGGTATATTTTCATAAGATGGTTCTCCATCAAGGGTTGGCTTTATAGGAATTTTTGAATAATCGCTCTCTACATATTTCCAATTATCTTCTCCATATCCTCCCTTATCTTGATCATACCTTTGATGACCGGATTGGAACATATTGAAATCAAGCCATGCTTCATTATGAAACCAAGTTGAAGACTGTGTCCTACCAAATGGATGGAATGTAATTAAATGGTTTGGGTCCTTTTTACGAAGTGTTTTTCCAATTTCCATCCAGACATCGAAATTGTCATCACCCCTTTTATCACCTCCATTTAGCCAGATGATATTTGGTTTATTTTTATACCGTTCTGCTAACCATGAAGAATATTTTGCTGCATTTGTAATGTTAACATAATTACTCTTAACATTTGAACCCCAAACCGGAACCATAGCTACATAGATATGCTTTTCCGCAGCTTTATTTATTATATAATCAATATGATCCCAAAAATCATATTCCAAAGTATCGTTCGGATTTTCTCCATCGGTTATTTTTGGAAGAATAGGATTATTGTTAACAAAAGCAGAGTCGCCGTAGACATTAATCATCGGAAACGAGTGTATTACCATTGCCTGGATTACATTAAACCCTTTTTCGGAGCGGTCGTTCAAGTATGTATCTGCTTCTTCACGGTTTAGCTTTTTAAATAATAGCCACCCAGTATCGCCCAACCAAAAAAAAGGCTTCCCGTCTGAATATGCTAAAAATCTACCGTTATCAGAAACCTTCAGTTTCCAATTTTCATGAGTATTCTGCAAATCCTGAGCAAAAAAACAAGAGATAAGTATAAAATAAATAATGCAACAAATAAAAGTTGTTTTACTAAACATGATTTTTACTCCATCTAATTATAAAACTGCTGCCTGAGGCCTTGTATTTCTCTCGACTCAAAAAGAGTCTAAAACCAGTTGAATTTTCTTCCTCTTTCTACTCTTCTTCTCGACCTTTTAAATATCGCATATCATTTCCTCATCCAATCTCACTGAGTTAACAGAATATCCCCGTGCAAAAAAAATTACTACTATATGGTTTCTTTTTCAATTCTTTCTTTCAAGAAAATCTAATTGTAATGCTTCAGATGGAAAAGGAATTTCCTAAATTACTAATAGTGTAAAAAGGAGAGACCAATGAAAGTACGAAAGCATTACACAGCTTCGTCTGGGAATTAGCCAATCGCCCATTGACCTCTCCGCAAAGATTTATCAAATCATCGAGTATGATCATGAGAATTAACCAGACTTAGAATTCATCTTTGGTCATTTTTGACAACTCAAAATATTTAGTCCGAAACAATTCACCTCTTAATTCTAAATATCTTGGAGTATTTTTATCCAACTAAGAAGAAACACCTCGATAGCAACCTACTCGTTCTTTAAAAACTTAAAACCTCGAAAACAGCCTTATTGTGCTATAATCGAGGTTTTATTTTTCTTTGCGGAGAGTGGGGGATTCTACTGACTCTCAAATTTATCTCGTTTTTGCTCTATAATCGCATCTTTTCAAAAAGGTGTGACCATTTTGTGACCAATCATTTCCAAATAAATCCTACTACACCGGCTACACAGTTTTAGTCCTCTCCCCTACTTGAGCACTTTTCTATCTATTATAATTTGGTTTGGTGATAAGAAAGATTTTATTCGTATCAAATTTTGAATAAAGGCATAATTGTTCATGTATATTAGAAGGTCTATCAACGTTTTGATTTTTTGAACAAAATTGTATGCTAAAAAAAACTTCTTACTTTATTGAATTTCGAAATAATTTCATATTTTAACCTAAGGTTTAGAATCGATCCTTTGTGTTAGGACGGTTACTTTGGCAAATTCAATTACTAACGGACTTGATCATTAGACAGGTACCAAGAGCGATGAAAAAACAAAACTACTCTTCTTTATTCCAACCTTTAAGACGTATTCCAGTATTAACTAAGCGATTTAAAATAATTATACTACAAAGCATTACTCGATCTGTTCTTTACAAAGGAGAACTCGAATGAAGTTTATTAACGAGTTTTATCAGTATAAAGTTCAGGGAAAGAAAATCTCTTTAATTACATGCTACGATTATACTTCTGCAAAAATTATTAATAAAAGTGATATAGATGCTGTGCTAGTCGGTGATAGTGCGGCAATGGTAATGCATGGGTTCGAAAATACTGTCCATGCGGATTTGAATATGATGTGCTTTCATGTAAAAGCTGTAAAGCAAGGTATCGGCAATAAAGTAATAATAGCAGATCTGCCGTTTCTAGAACATAAAAAAAATATTGGCAATACAATTTCCGCTATTGATAAACTAATGAAATGCGGCGCCAATGCAATAAAAATTGAAGGGGCGTTTGGAAATCTTGATTTAATTGAAACACTAACTAAAGCCGGTATACCAATAATGGGACATCTTGGACTTACGCCTCAATCCATACACACATTTGGAAGCTACAAAGTTCAGGGTAGAGAAAATAGCGATGCCGAGTTAATGATTAAGCAAGCTTTAGAATTGGAATCCGCCGGGTGTTTCTCTATAGTATTGGAACTC
Organism: Ignavibacteriota bacterium; assembly: GCA_043807765.1. Lineage (GTDB taxonomy): Bacteria > Bacteroidota > Ignavibacteria > Ignavibacteriales > Melioribacteraceae > Stygiobacter. The sequence goes on along the minus strand of JAZDFQ010000042.1, from coordinate 40,055 downwards.
ATACCCAAAAAATTAGCATCAGAAATAACAAGCAAGTTAAAAATTCCTACTATCGGTATTGGTGCAGGAAATGAAACAGACGGGCAGGTACTTGTACTCCAAGATATGCTCGGTATGGATGAGGATTTCAATCCCAAATTTGTTAGAAAATATTTTAATGGTTTTGAAGCAATGCTTAATGCACTAAATCATTATCACAAAGATGTAACTGTTTCACTTTTCCCAAATGATGACGAGAGTTTTAAATGATAAAAAAATTTATTACAGTAGATGAATTAAAAAGTAAAAGAGAAAAACTCTTACGAGAGAATAAGAGAGTTGGATTTGTGCCAACAATGGGAGCGCTACACGAAGGTCATGTTTCACTTTTCAACAAATCGGTAGCTGAAAACGATGTTACTATAGCAAGTATTTTTGTGAACAAAACACAGTTTAACGATCCTTCAGATTATCAAAATTACCCTCGAAACATAGAACAAGATTCGGCTTTGTTAGAGAAAACTGGCGTAGATATACTCTTCTTACCTACTTATGATGAGATTTACATTGATAATTATAATTACAGAATCACGGAGAATTTATTAAGCAAAACTTTGTGCGGTAAAACCCGTATTGGACATTTTGAAGGAGTTTTAACAGTTGTTTTGAAACTACTAAACATCGTTAATCCGGACAAAGCTTATTTTGGAGAAAAGGATTATCAGCAATATTTATTGATAAAAAAAATGTGTGAAGCAATTTTCTTGAGTGTGGAGATAATCAATTGCCCAACTGTAAGAGAACCAGATGGCTTAGCAATGAGCAGCCGAAATCTTTTATTAACAAGCGAAGAAAGAAAAACAGCGCCACATTTTTACAAATTGCTTAAAGATGGAAAGGATATTTCCCAAATAAAAAGTAAGCTGGATAAATTGGGATTTATAGTTGACTACGTTGAAGATATTGACATGCGCAGATTTGGTGCGGTCTTTTTAGGAAAAGTGAGGCTGATTGATAATGTCGAACTATAAAATTTTATTCAAAGTAACCGGATCAATAGCTGCATACAAAAGTGCAATTGTTATTTCCAAACTAGTACAATTTGGGTGCGATGTAAAAGTAGTAGCAACTGAAAGCGCTCTTAAGTTTGTTGGTAAAGCTACATATGAGGGGCTCACAGGGAATCAAGTTTATACAGATTCTTTTGCTGAAGGTGAAATGATGAACCATATCAACCTTGTAAAATGGGCAGACATCTCAATAATTGCACCGGCAACAGCAAACACTATTAACAAACTTGCATCGGGAATTGCTGATTCTCTGCTGACTTCTTTATTCTTAGCACATGATTGGAAGAAGCCTTATCTAATTGCACCAGCAATGAATACAAATATGTTTACTCATCCTTCCACTCAAGAAGCTATTGCCAAGCTTAGGAATTGGGGTGTAAAGATTCTTCCAACTGAAGTTGGTTACTTAGCTTGCGGTGATGTTGGCGAAGGGAAATTAATTAATCCGGATACAATTTTTGACGAGATCATTTATACTTTAGCATCAAACTCTAAATTAGCCGACAAGAAAATGATTCTAGTAACTTACGGCGGAACTTCCGAAAGTATTGACGGAGTAAGGATATTGACTAATGTGAGTTCCGGGAAAACCGGCTCCAAAATAGCGGAACAATTAACTATAGCCGGTCATAAAGTTAATTTACTCCGTTCCCAAAATTCGATAAGGCCAAAGTTCAATCTAAACGAACAAACATACTGCACCTTTGCAGAATATGAAGTAGGGCTAACACGACTTCTATCGGAGAACAACTTCGATTATGTAATACACTTGGCTGCACTGAGCGACTACTCTCCTACCCAGATTGAGCTGGAAGAAATATTAACCGCATTACCGTTGAATTCTAAATTACATTCAGAACCGGAAACCGTAAAAATAGTTTTGAAGAAAAATCAAAAGGCAATTGCAAAGATTAAATCAGCATCAAAGAATAAAGAAATAAAGGTTATTGGATTTAAACTGACAAGAAATAAGAACGATAAAGAGAAACTCGGTGCTGTAATAAAGCTATTTGCTGATTCAAATTGCGATTTTATTGTGCACAATGACTTAAGTGCACGAAACGAAAAAAACGAACAGCAATGTTTTACGATTTACGACCATCAGTTGAATACAAAACTTAGTACAACCGCAATACAGTTGGCAAAAGATATTGAGAAAATAATAGAGGAATCAGAATGATACTTTGCATTGACATTGGCAATTCGCAAATTCATGGTGGTGTATTTAAAGGTGATGAACTTACAATTCAGTTCCGCAAAACTTCCAGACAGCAGTTTTCTTCCGATGAAATAGGGTTATTCCTCAAAATGGTTCTTAGGGAAAACGATGTGGATACTAATGGTATTTCGGGAATTTCAATTTGTAGTGTTGTGCCGGATTTAAATCACTCAATTAGAAACGGATGCTTAAAATATTTTAGGATTGAGCCGTTCTTTTTGAAAGCAGGTGTAAAAACGGGTTTGAAAATTAAGTACCGAAATCCACTAGAAGTTGGTACAGACAGAATTGCTAATGCAATAGGTGCAACCACAATGTTTCCAAATAAAAACCTAATTGTGATTGATTTCGGGACAGCTACTACGTTTTGTGCTATAAGTCGTTCCAAAGACTATTTGGGCGGAATAATCCTTCCGGGTATAAGAATATCAATGGAAGTCCTAGAGTCCAGAGCTGCTCAGTTGCCGAGTGTCGAAATCAAAAAACCGGAAGCTGTTGTTGGCAGATCAACAGTAGAAAGTATTCAATCGGGATTGTTTTACGGGCAAGTAGGTACTGTTCGTGAAATAAAAAATAGAATTATCAGTGAAGTATTTATGGACGAAACGCCAGTAGTAATTGGTACCGGTGGCTTTAGTAGTTTGTTTGAAGGAGAAGGTTTATTTGACTTAACACTTCCAACACTTGTGTTGAAGGGGTTAAACAATGCTTATCAGTTGAACAATCCTCAAGGAAAGGATATTTAATGCAAAGAGTTTTGTTAAAATCCAAAATACATAAAGCCACTGTAACGGGAAGCGACCTAAACTACGAAGGTTCTATTGCCATTGACAAACACTTATTCGAAAAGGCTAATCTAACTCAATACGAAAAAGTTGATATATATAATATTAATAATGGTAACCGTTTTTCCACATACATTATTTATGGTAACAAAGGAGAAATTAGTCTTAACGGTGCCGCCGCAAGACTAGTTCACAGCGGTGATAAAATAATAATTGCATGTTATGCATTTTTTGAAGACTCAGAAATAGATAATCATAAGCCGACTGTACTCATCCTTGATGATACCAACAACATGAAAGAAATAATCGTAAAATGATTTCACTAGTAATAAAGTAATAATGAAAAATAGTTTTGATTATATAATTATTGGTCGCGGATTAGCTGGATTAGCGGCGGCTTACTATGCTTCAAAGAAAGGCACTGTTGCCTTAGTATCCAAAGAGAATATTGAAATCAGTAATTCTTATTTAGCGCAAGGTGGAATTGCCGCTGCTATTGCTCCAACAGATTCTCCTTCTCAACATTATGCCGATACTATTTCCGTAGGAAAAGGTTTGTGTAAAATTGATGCAGTTAAAACTTTGGTATCAGAAGGCACAGAAGTAATTAACGAAATCATAAATCTTGGTATGAATTTCGACAAGAGCGATTCCTTGCTTTCATTTAGCATGGAAGGGGGACATTCTCAAAACAGAGTTCTTCATGCAAATGGTGCTGCCACTGGAAAAGAACTGGTAAAGTTTTTCTCTTCATTGTTAGCAAAGAGAAAAAACATCAAACAATTTAGTAACTCATTCCTACATGAAATTCTTGTTGAAAAAAACCGCGTACAGGGTGTTCATTTATTTAATATAAAAAAGAAGCAAGCTATTCGACTGTTTGGCGGGAATGTTGTTCTGGCAACTGGAGGCTTCACCGGAATTTACAAAAGAACAAGTAATCCTTCTTCTACATTAGGAGAAGGAATAATGGCTGCATATAATGCGGGTGCGAAGATAGAAAATATTGAGTTTATCCAATTTCACCCGACAGTGTTAAACCATAGCAAATTACCGGCTTTGCTTTTAAGCGAAGCCCTTCGCGGTGATGGAGCATTAATTGTTGATGGCAACGGAAAAAGAATACTAACTAATACTTCCCTCTCTGAACTCTCTCCACGCGATGAACTTAGTAAAGCAATTTTCCAGTATCTAAAAACTCAAAAGAAAAAGAATATTTATTTAAGTCTTGCAAATATTCCAAAGCATATTATTGTTAAAAAATATTCCTATTTGTTCAGAACGTTGAAAAAACATGGAATTGATATTACAAGAACAAAAATCCCAATTAGTCCAGCTGCGCACTACTCAATTGGTGGAATAAAAACGGGACTGCACGGTGAAACAAATATTTTGGGGTTGTATGCAATTGGTGAAGCAGCTTCAACCGGTGTTCACGGCGCAAACCGTCTAGCGAGTAATTCTCTGCTGGAATGTTTGGTTTTTGCTAAGCGCACAATAAATTATTCCACGATTCAGAAAAAACAGGCTGAACCAAATGTTGATTCTCTTCAGCCACTACACATAGACGAACAGAATCTAAAACATTATACTAGCATAAAGAATAAAATAGAAAAATTACTTTGGAATAATGCCGGTGTTATAAGAACTAATGAGCAAATGATTCGTAGTCTTGCAATACTAAACAGATTATGTAAAGATTGTCCCGATTTCCAAAATGAGTTCTATTCATTTCAAACACATAATTTGCTTAGGCTTTCAACACTTATATTAAGAGCTGCTTTATCCAGAAAAGAAAGCAGAGGATGTCACTTCCGCAAAGATTTTCCTAATTCAAAACAAAAGTATAGAGCATCTACAATTCAAGTAAAAAATTTAAAACTAACGTATGAACCTTTATGAAATTAAATGAGCAAACGAAGAAACTAATTTCCTTTTCGCTGGAAGAAGACATTGGAAGCGGAGATATTACTACCAGTGCAATTATAGATAATAATGTCAAAGGAACTGCTTCGATAATTACGAAAAGCGCTGGCGTTGTTTGTGGAATCGAAGTAGCCAAATACATTTGCCGGAGTTTTAACAAGAAAATAAATTTTATCCTTTACGTTAAAGAGGGCAGCAAAGTAAATGCAAATCACAAAATAGCAATGTTAACCGGGCCATTTAGCGCTTTACTTACTATTGAGAGAACACTACTGAACTTTATGCAAAGAATGTCCGGCATAGCAAGCGAAACAAATAGATATGTTCAAGAGCTAGGCGGTACTAAAGCACTGTTACTAGACACGCGGAAAACAGTGCCCGGGCATAGACAATTAGATAAATACGCAGTAAAAATTGGTGGAGGAACAAATCACAGAATCGGTTTATACGACATGATTCTAATTAAGGAAAATCACATTACAGCAGCTGGAAGCATTACAAATGCAGTTAATCAAGCTTGTGCATCTAAACCCAAGCATATGAAAATCGAAGTCGAGACTTCAAATCTGGAAGAAGTTAAAGAAGCTCTTAGTTGTAAAGTTGATATTATCATGCTTGACAACATGACTATTAGAACGATGGAAAGAGCTGTAAAAATCATTAACGGCAAATGCAAAGTAGAAGCATCCGGCGGAATTATTTTTAAGAATTTAAGAAAAGTTGCTTTAACTGGCGTTGATTTTATATCAGTTGGATCGATAACGCACTCGGTAAAAGCACTAGATATAGCGATGTATATTAAACAAATAAGAAAGAAACCGAAATCGAGATGAATGAACTTGTTACAAAGATAAATGAGCTTAAAAAAGAAAAGAACGCTGTAATTCTGGCACATAATTATCAGCCGGCAGAAATTCAAGACATTGCAGATTACGTTGGAGATTCTCTAGGACTTTCTCAGCAAGCTGCTAAAACCGAAGCAACTACAATTGTTTTCTGCGGTGTTCACTTTATGGCCGAAACTGCATCAATAATTTCACCAGACAAAAAAATTCTACTCCCTAATTTAGATGCCGGATGTTCACTTGCCTCTTCCATAACCGTTGAACAGCTTAGAGTATGGAAAGCTGAGAATCCGGATGCAGCTGTAGTCTCCTATGTTAATACTTCGGCTGAAATTAAAGCCGAAAGTGATTATTGCTGCACTTCGTCAAACGCAGTAAAAGTTGTTTCTTCAATACCAAATGAAAAGGAAATTCTTTTCTTGCCGGATCGTCATTTGGGCAAATATGTTCAAGCGGTTCTTGGAAGAGGGCTAAAAATTTGGAATGGCGGCTGCCACGTACATGAAAAAATTGGTGATGCTGATTTTGGCAGCGCACGAGAAAAACATCCTAATGCGGAGTTTCTTATTCATCCGGAATGTGGATGCTCATCCTCTTGCATGCTAAAAGCCGAAGTTTACTTTGACTGTAAAGACACACATCTCTTATCGACGGATGGAATGATTAATTATGTGAAGAACTCCAGTTCTAACGAATTCGTAATTGCAACTGAAGTCGGAATTCTTCATCGGCTGAAAAAGCTAAAACCCCAAGCAAAATTCTATCCGTTAAGTGAAGATTCGATTTGTGAATACATGAAGTTAATAGACTTGCAACAACTATATGAAGCTTTACACTATGAGAAACATGAAGTAAAAGTTCCTAAAGAAATTGCCAACTTGGCAAGAATACCAATTAACAGAATGCTGGAAATTGTTTAACAGATATTTTGATGATTAGCATAAATGATGAAAAATATATGCGGCTGTGCTTTGAGCTGGCAATAAAGGGTGAAGGATTTGTAAGTCCAAATCCACTTGTAGGTTCTGTAATTGTGAAGAACGATAGAATATTATCTTTAGGATTTCATGAAAAGTATGGTTTCGCACATGCAGAAAGTAATGCTATCTCTAACTGCAAAGAAGATTTAACCGGAGCCACACTTTATTGTAACCTTGAACCATGTATGCATACTAATAAACAAACTCCTCCATGTGTTCCATTGATAATTGAAAGAGGAATTAAAAAAGTAGTGCTCTCTAATGAGGATGCAAATCCCCAAGTTGCCGGTAAAGGAATTCAACAACTCCGAAGTGCCGGTATTGAAGTAATATCGGATGTATTGAAAAGTGAAGGCAAAGAATTAAACAGATTCTACTTCATTACAAGAATACTTGGAAGACCTTACATTACTATAAAAGTTGCTGCCTCTATTAACGGAATGATTACTGCTGAAGAAGGAAAGCAAACATGGATTACCGGAAATGAATCGAAGAAGTTTGTTCACAAATTACGTTCGGTTTATGATGCTGTGCTTATTGGCGCCAATACCGTTAATGTTGATAATCCAATATTGACGGTAAGAGATGTCGTTGGGAGAAATCCGAAACGCATCGTTATAGATGGAAAGCTCTCGTCGAATTTCGAATCTGCATTGTATAATGATATGCCGGAAAACACTTATGTTTTTTGTTCTTCTAAAGCAGATAACATAAAAAAAGCTAAACTTAAAAACTGCGGAGTAACGCTAATAGAAATAGAGACACAAGAAAATACAAAAATCGAATTGCCCCAATTACTTTCTGAGCTAACCGTGTTAAAATTCAATTCCATTTTAGTTGAAGGGGGTGCCAAAATATTTGATCAGTTTTATCAACAAAATCTTTTCGATGAGATATTTCATATTGAAGCTCCGGTTATCTTGCCTGAAGGATTAAAGTCCATAGATGTCACTATGAACAAACAAATCACTCTGGTTAACAAATTAGAATTGGGAAACGACACTTTGTTTCACTACAAAAACGAGAGCATCTAATGTTTACGGGACTAATAACTGAAATTGGAATAGTAAGCGCCATAAATAAATTCAGCGGCGGAATCACTCTCGATATTTCCGCTAAGGAAATACTAAGGTCAGTTAAACTTGGCGATTCTATTGCAGTTAACGGAGTTTGTTTAACTGTAACAAAGTTTAACAATAGCTCGTTTTCGGTAGACGCAGTAAACGAGACGCTAAAAAAAACTACTCTTAACGAATTCAAGTCCGGAATGAAAGTAAATCTGGAACCCTCACTTTCACTTGGCGGAAAACTTGGTGGGCACTTAGTTCAAGGACATGTTAACGGCACGGGAAAAATAACTTCCATAAAACAGCTCGGAGAAAATTATTTAGTTTCGATTTCCCTTCCTACAGAATTACAGAAATTTGTTGTTGGTGAAGGTTCAATAGCGATTGATGGAATTAGCTTAACTGTAGCTCAGAAGTACACTAATTATATTGTTTGTTCAATTGTTCCCCACACTTGGAAAAACACGAATTTGTTTTCTAAGAAAGTTGGTGAAAGAGTAAACGTCGAAATTGATGTTTTATCAAAATATGTCGAAAGCTTTAAGGAAAATTCGGTTAATTTCAGCAAAAGTATTACCGAGGATTGGCTAATAAAAATTGGTTATTAAAAATGAATGAACAGCAAGTTGGTTTTTTACAAAAACTTAGTTCTATTGAAGAAGCTTTAGTTGATCTAAAATATGGAAAGATGGTTATTGTAATTGATGATGCTGACCGGGAAAATGAAGGCGATTTGATTGCAGCGGCAGAATTAATTACTCCCGAGCAAGTTAATTTTATTACACGAGAAGCCAGAGGAATTTTGTGTGTAGCTATCAACGAAGAAAAAGCAAAGGAATTAGAACTGGATTTTATGGTTGGAGAAAACACTTCAATTCATCAAACACCATTTACAGTCTCTATTGATTACATTCATGGAACAACAACAGGAGTTTCAACTTACGATAGAACTGCAACCATAAGAGCCATTGTAAATGGAAAATCGAAACCTATTGATTTTGCAAGACCAGGACATATCTTCCCTCTTATTTCAAAAAAAGGCGGAGTTCTTAAACGCGCCGGGCATACCGAAGCAGTTACAGACTTAATGACTTTAGCAGGACTTAAATCTGCCGGAGTATTATGTGAAATTCTGCATGAAGATGGTACCATGTCTCGCCTACCTCAATTAGTTGAATTTGCAAAAAAGAATGGTTTGAAAATTATTTCCATAGCGGATCTAATTGAGTTCCGGAGAAGAAATGAAAAGCTAGTCAGATGTAAGACGGTTATTAATCTCCCAACTAGCTTTGGAGAGTTCAAACTTCATCTATATGAAAACTTGCTTGATGCAAATGATAACCCAATTGCGCTAGTTAAAGGAGAACTCAAGAAGGATGCTCCAACACTGGTTCGTGTTCATTCCGAATGCCTAACCGGTGATGTGTTTGGTTCGTTAAGATGTGATTGCGGTGAACAGTTATCAGCGGCATTGGAAATGATAGAAAATGAAGGTACGGGTGTTTTGTTATACATGCGTCAAGAAGGTAGAGGAATTGGTATTGTAAACAAACTACTCGCTTATGAACTGCAGGATAAAGGGAGTGATACTGTAGAAGCAAACGAACGCTTGGGATTCAAAGCCGACCTTCGCGATTATGGAATCGGTGCGCAAATACTTAAAGATCTCGGGCTATCTAAAATTCGTTTGATAACAAACAATCCGAAAAAAATCATCGGGTTAAAAGGTTACGAATTAGATATTGTGGATAGAATTCCGGTAGAGATGAAACCTAATAAATCAAATAAAAAATACTTAAAAACCAAAAAAGAAAAACTTGGTCACATGCTTACAAGCTTATAATAATTCAAAATAAATAGGATATAAAAACATGCAAGTACTTGAAGGTAATTTAACGGCCAAGGGGAAGAAATATGCAATTATCGTTTCCCGATTCAACGAAATCATTTCCAAAAGTTTACTCTCTGGTTCGGTTGATTGTTTGAAGCGGCATGAATGTGAAGAAAATGACATTACTGTAACCTATGTGCCGGGCGCATATGAAATTCCCTTTGCTGCAAAAAAAATTGCTGCTTCCAAAAAATTTGATGCGGTTATTTGCCTTGGTGCAGTTATTCGTGGTGCAACTCCGCACTTCGATTATATCGCCGCAGAAGTTTCTAAAGGCATTGCACAAGCTGGATTGGAAACCGGTGTACCGGTAATCTTCGGGGTAATAACATCTGATTCGATTGAACAAGCGTTGGAACGCGCCGGAACAAAAGCTGGAAACAAAGGCTGGGACGCAGCAATTTCAGCAATAGAGATGGCAAACTTAAACGGTATAATTTAATAAACTCGCTCATACAGCAATGTTCAATATTTCTTCCAATAAACTAAGTAGTTGTTGTTTGCTAAATGGTTTTGCAATATAATTTGTGAAACCATTACTTAAGAAATTTTCTTTATCTGCGTTAGATTGTACTAATCACTATTTAATTTGGCATATCCCATTGTTAGTTAAGTTTAAGCTGCAAGATCACAACCAAGCATTTTGTCTTGTGCAAGATGCTTGGTTTGTAAAAATGTTTCCATTGGTATTTTACCATCACAATGTTATCCACTGTGTGGTCGTTCTTCGTTGCAACTTTTAATCCAAAGATCAACATCAACTTTTACTGTGATCAATGTTCTCAACTGCCAGATATAGTTCGTATTCGTGAAATTCTGGTCTACTGCAGTACTCTGTGCCACGATCTGGTAGTATTCTCAACAGCGGTATTCCTTGAGCATCAAAGAATGGTATTACTCGATCGTTGAGTAAGTCTGCTGATACTAATGCATTCTTACGATCATAGAGCTTAACGTTTGCAATTTTTGTGTAAGTATCGATAAATGTCTGCTGATATATTCTGCCTACACCTTTTAGATTGCCTACGTAATACGTGTCATGTTTCTATCTCACCATAAGCTTCTTTGTTCTCTTTACGGCTTTCCAACGCTATTAACTGAGCTTCGGTCAATATCAAGTTCTCCATGGCCATTTTCTCTTCCAAAACCAAAAGCCTTTTCTTAAATGTCTCGATATTATGTCTCAACCAGATATTCCTTACACCTCCCGGCGAGAGGAACACACCTTGCATTTTTATTCGTTGGCTGCTCTTACTTGTCCGTATGCTGGACTTTCCACGGCTAACTTAACTACCGCTTCTTCTACTTCGTTAGCTACTCGATTCTTTAGATTAGGCTTCTTTCGGCTGATCTCTAGCAATGCCGACTCCCACCCCTCCTCGTACAACTTCTTAAACCGATAAAAACTATCTCGCGAATATCCGAATAGTTTACAGGCTTGGCTTACATTCCCTAGTTAATTGGATAACGCTAATAGCCCCACTTTGTTCTTGATGATCTTTTCTTCGGTACTCATCTTACTGTTCCTTCTGCTTTTTGTAATTTATTACATTTTTTTGGAGTTATTACATGACTATTACTTCTCTCATGCAACTCTTGGATACATTAGTCCGGTAGATTTTGAAAAACAAAATATTTATTCAAAGGTAGCTTGATATGCCTCTCCACTTTTTTAACATTTTGTGTCTTGATTTTGGGAGTGCAGTACAAATCGATAATAACTATAGCTTCAGCCTTTCAGTAAAAGGCAGCAAAAAAATTATAAAAAAGTTCAATCAAATAGATAGATTTTTAAGCTATGCCAACTACAAAGTATAATTCTTTCGTGGATTTAGTGAAAGTGATTTCATCATTTATTTGTACGAACTAGTGTTGAGGTTCAATCATCCCGAAACTGATTGTTTTTCAGAAATACTGAAAAAATTGCGATTTGTTGAGGGTGGTTGATTTATGTACCCCTTAGTGAATTTGAATTTTCTGAGAACATTTTTGTGCCAATTTATTGCCAAGCCCACATAAAAAAAATCCAATTTGACCAACTTAGCCGACCCCGTATAAAACAAAAACCTCGAAAACAGCCTACTTTGCTATAATCGAGGTTTTATTATACTCCGAGGAGATTATATTTTGATGTTATTCCACTTTAATAATTTTAGTGTTCAACCGCGCCTGTTGGACCTCCTGTTGGGTTTCCTCCTAATATTGGAGTTGAAGACAAGTAAATAGAAGGTTTATTTGCAGAACCCGGCTGTCCATCGTAATGGATATCGTAATTATAATTGCCGTCTTCGCTTGATTCGATTACAGAAACATTTGAAGCGGAATTTGGCGCAAGTTGCAATTGTTGCGGACTGAATACTGATGCATCATTGAAAGCTATTACAACCTTAAATGATGTATTGTTTTTAAAATGAACACTGTCTGAATCGGATTTTTGGAAGGAAAGATTAGATGGACTTGCAGCAGGCGGAGTTGAATTTGTGCCGTCGCCTGAAATATTGATATTGTATGTTGACATATATTTTGCCCTTTATTTGTTATTTAACCAGTTTATTGAAAGCAGTCTGTTAATTTGAAGCAAGTTTACTTAATTGTTTAAATCTCGAATCAGCAACTAGATTTTTTAATCCCGGTAATTGTGCAATATTTTTTACGGAATATCCTTTTTCTATAGCAGCTTTCATCCACTTTAGCGCATTCTTTCTATCATTCAGCCATTCTTCATAAATATCACCTATATAAAATAAATCATATACATCTTCTGGGTGTAACATCTCGGTTCTCTTTAAAAGTGAGGAAGTTTTTTTTTGGTCTTTCAACATTCCGTAGAACGACGCAATGTCCAACAGAAGCGAAATATTGTTTGGATTGATTTTCAATTGCGATTCACTTAACGAAAGCGCTTTTTTTACAGCATCTTGAGCTTTATGCTTTTCCGCCGGAATCCAGTAATAACATGTTGCCAGATAACCCCACATATTGTAATCATTCATATTCAATTTAAGAACATTTTCATATTCCCTTGCGGCTTCAACATAATTCCCCATTTGAAAATATATCGCTGCAATGTAGGAGTATGTTCTGTAATCTTCCTGAAGAGTTAAAGATTTTTTAAACATCTCAATTGCTTTATCATTCATGTTAAGATTGGAGTACATCCAACCCAGATTACTGTAACCCAATGAATTATTCGGCGTTAAAGTTATCACTTGCTGAAACTGTGCGGCAGCTTCCTGGAATTTGCCTTGACGCCAATAAAATATACCAAACCAGTTATAACCGGCCCAGTAGCTGGGTTTCATTTCAATCGCTTTTTTATAGGATGCTTCTGCTTCTGAAGTATGACCGAGTGAAACTAGTGCATTTGCTTTTCCATAATAAGCCTCGGAATTGTGAGGATCTACTTCTAATACTTTCTGAAATTGTTCTTTTGCATTATTGTACTTGCCGAGTTCTACGTATACCGATCCGAGAGTCAATCTCACCTGAAGCAATCTATCGTCTAACTGATTTGCTTTTGTACAACTTCTTATCGAAGATTCGATAAAAGATATCTCCTTTGTCTTCATGTATTTGTATAAGTTGGCTTCACCCAGACCTGCAAAGGCAAGTGCGAATAAAGTATCTTTATCTATAGCATTATCAAAATATTCTATTGCCCTATCTACGTTGTTCATGTTGTCAAAATTCAGCAAATATCCTTTTCCTTTGAGATATAATTCATACGCCTCTGCACTCGAAGTTTTTCCGCTCAAAAGCACCTTAAGATTTTCAGGTTTGAGTTCTATATTTAACATATCAGCAACTTTTACTATTGCCTCATCTTGCAAGTACGAATTATTTGTCATCGGATCGTCGATAATTCTTGATGCAAGCTGCCGTTTATTTTTCGCATCTATCAAATTCAATGCAAGTCTGTAACCTTGATTCATTTTCTGAACACTTCCGGTAAGAACCAAATTCACATTGAATTTTTTGTGTGCATCATCGACAGTTTCAATTTTTCCTTTACGGATTTCGCTCGAAGGTACTACCCAGATCGCACCTTCAAATTGTTCGAACTGTGAGAGCTGGCTCGAAATTGTTTCGACTAGCCCATTGCAGAATACTTGGCTTGTTGAATCATTGCCAATGAAATCAAATGGTAACACCGCAAGGTGTCTTTCGTCCGCAACCAACCCGCTACCGAATAATTTTAGAACATTTTCCCTTTGAAAAAATATGATAAGAAAAAAGAGAACAACGACTGATGAAATCGCGACCATTCGCTTATTTAGGAATACAGAAGAAGATTTTTTTTCAGCATTAATATTGCTGATGTATTCGGCTGTGCCCATTCCAGTTTTTAAATGAGAAACAGGAATTCCGGTATCGGTACTTTGCTTTATTATTTTTAGATCTTGCAGCAAGTCATCTGTACTTAAATATCTATCATCAGGCAGTTTAGATAGAAGTCTGTTTATTATCTCATCTAGTTCTGCCGGGACCTTTTTATTGAATCCTAAAATGGATTTAGGTTTCTCATTCAGTATCGAATAAATAACAGCCTGTTCATAATCACCTTTAAATGGAAGTCTTCCGGCCAGCATTTCATACAGAATTATACCCAAAGCCCATAGATCGGTGCGAAAATCAATTTCATCACCGCGCGCTTGCTCTGGAGACATGTAATTAATTGTGCCAATTGTCGTTCCTAACTGTGTCATCATTGATTGACCGGCAATTTTTGCCAGACCGAAATCCATGATCTTCAAAAGACCGTTATTCGTTACTATAATATTGGCGCATTTTATATCGCGGTGGACAATTCCTTTTGAATGTGCTTCCTTCAAACCCTCTGCAATTTGAATCGCATAATCAAGTACCTGTTTGATCTCCAGCCCAGCTAGTGTAATTTTTTTAGAAAGGTCTTCCCCTTCAATAAATTCCATTACAATAAAAGCATCATTATCAAGTTCAATTGTTTCATATATAGTTGTAATGTTGGGATGATTTAATGAGGCGGCGGCTTGGGCTTCAATTAAAAATCTTTTTCTGAAATCGGGATTATGCGATAAATGATTCGCCAAAGATTTTATTGCTACTCGTCTATTCAATTTTTTGTCTAATGCTCTATATACAACGCCCATTCCACCCGCCCCAATGGATTCAATAATTTCAAAATGAGCGATATTTGAAGGCATCATATATATGCTAATTGTTTTTGATTTGTATTATATCAGTTACCGTCACTTACTGGAATCTGATTTTACGAGTAACCGGAATTTGTTATGTTCAAAGGCAATAAACTTAATCCACGATAAATCATCTATTAGCTTGTACTATCAATTGATAAGCTCACATCTAAATCAAATTGATCGAATATTCTGCAATACTTGTCCTTAAATAATTCTCTGCGTAAGTAGATGCTTAGTTCATTCCGAATCAAGTTTAATTATAAGGAGAGTCTGATCATCACTCTGTAGTCTGCCCAATGAAAATAAATTTACTTCAGCATAAATAGATTCTATAATTATTTTCGGATCATCGTTCAAATGTTTCCTGACAATTTCTATCAATCTTTCTTCACCGAAAAAATTATCACTTTTATCCTCGGCTTCCGTTATACCGTCGGAATATATAAGTAAAAAATCACCCTCTTCAATAACGAGCGCTCTGTCTTCAAATTTATACTCACTATAAATTCCTATCGGTATATCTGTAGATCTAAAAATTTCTATTTCAGCAGTATGCTTAAAATGAAGTATGTTATTGTGCCCGGCTAATATAAAATTTAGCTGCCCCGTATCTGTATTCAAAATAGAATAAAACAATGTCGCAAATTTGGCGTTATCAGCATTCATCACAATGAACTCGTTGGAAGCTTGAACAGTTTTAATACAATCTTTGTCTGTAAAACTTCTGGAGCGAAGAAATCCTTGTAAATTTGCCATAAGTAAAGCGGCTGGGATTCCCTTTCCAGAAATATCTCCCAGCCAAATTGAAATTAGATTTTCTGTAAGAGGAAGAAAATCAAAGAAATCTCCCCCGACTTCCGACGCCGGGATTGACTTCCCGATAATTTGGAACCCATTTAACAATATTGATTCTTTCGGTAAAAGATTTACTTGGATTTGCGCTGCTAAATCCATTTCCTCTTTCAATTTTGTAAGACGTTGTTCCTGGCTATAAAGACGAACGCTTTCAATAACTTGTGACGATTGTGAAGCACAAATTGCCAAAAGCCGCTGATCCCCTTCTGTAAATTCTCCTTTATGCTTATTAAATAACACTATTATTCCTATTAGATTTCTTTTTACGAGCATCGGAGCCGCAAGAAAAGAATGTAGTGACGCATCCTTTTTACCACCTGCATTAAAACGGTTATCTTCATGATAATTATTTACCGTAAGAGTTGTTTTGTTTTTCATTACCCAACCAAGAATTTGATCATCAAGCTTAAAAGATGACGAATCAATTGAGCTGTTTTGAGTCCTCAGAATTGTATGAAACGGTTTGTCGAAGTTGTCTTTCTCCAACATCATGATAATACCTTCTTCTGCCGAAAGGTATTTTAGACATTTTTTTATTATTAGCGATTCTATTTCTTGAAGTGAGTGAGAAGCTGATACGGCTGTGGCAATTTCGTTCAAGATGGATAACTCTTCGATTGTAACGCGAAGACGATTATTTTCTTCGAGCAGTTCATTAACTGTATTTTCTGATTCTTGTTCTATCATCTCTTTTTATATTTACGTTAGTTGCCAAATAGTATTTTGCCAGTACTATTGCTATATCATAGCATTTATAGCATCATCCAGAGATTGAGATATATTAAAAACATTATCCATTTTGGTCATTACAAATAGCCATGAACATATATCATTGTTGCAAACAAGGTTTAATTTTCCTTCGTGTGCGGAAAGCCTTTTCATTAGAACAACTAAGGTCCCGAGAAAAGTCGAATCAATTAATTTACACGCTTTCATATCTATAATTATTCGATTATTACCGGCATTGATTAAATCAAGCATAAAATTTTTGAAGTCTATGGCTTTAGTTAAATTGGCTCTCCGAAAATTGCAATGAATGATTTTAATACCCCTTATATCGGTTACATTAGTTAAGCCTGGGTCAAAGGAAGTTTGTGAAAGATCGTTGTTTATATGTATTGTGTTGATCTTTGCAGTTAGAGATTCCTTTTGAGAGAGATCTTGATCAATGATTGCAAGTTTAAGCAGATTAGAATTTTCTCCCGCAACTGCTGACTTAATTTTAACTTCTCCCCATAACAATTCCTCGAAACCAAAAAATTCGTTCTTGCCAACTTTCTTCGAAATAGTATTTGGGGCATCTATGTTCAAAACAAGATCTATGCTTCCGTCCAGAACCAGATAAAAACAATTAGCAGAATTATTGATAAGAAAAAGATCATCATTAATATTCACGGTGAGATGTTCACCATGAATCTTGAATAACTTTTGCATAGCCGGATAATTATCTTTTTCAGGTAACATGTTAAAACACCTTCGTAAAACTATTTGCTTTTAAGAAATTCTATATATAAGAGTTATAAAGTAGAATAATAACAACTCGAAATAAGAAGGAAGTGGTGAAAATATATACTTAAGTGGACATAATGTCAAATTATATGTTTTACTAAACATTGATTGTCATGTGTCTATTCAAAACCTCATTTGCATAAGAACAACGATTAATATCTGAATCCACTATTTTCGTTTTTCAAAATTCAATTCGTCAGAACCCATTATGTTCACACTTCTCTCACTTTCTTCAAATCGAAAACGCAATTACGGTTTAAAAACGTTTTTCTCCGGAAGCAACTTGAAATCTTAAATCGATCAAATAGGAAACTACAAATTGAGAATACAGACACTTCAATTTAAGCCCTCGGTTAATGCACGTTTTTATCTTCAGATGACGTATTGAATAGACACACCATAAGAATATTTCAGCAGATCTAAGTTTGTTGGATAAGACTCGCTAATTAATTAGGTTATTTAACTGAAGTTACGCAAGAGTTGAACTTTATGAAGTTTTCTTACTGAAACTTGGTGACTTTGTGCCCTAGTGGCTCGATTTCTTATATTTTCTTTTGCCACCAAGTCACAAAAGCGCCAAGAAATCACAAAGTGCGTAACTTCAGTTATTTAATCAAAATTTAATTTTGAACATAAATAAATATCTCCATCTTTTAGATGGGCAACTTTTTTCATTCTGACTTTCCTTTGTAACTCTTGAAGCGTATAAAGATAACTATAGTTGGATTCGTTAAACCAAAGAATAAGAGCATCATCCATATTAGCCCACCGATCTCCTTGTTTATTATTAGGGTTAAAAGGTTGATAGGAATTATAAAATGTTTTGGCCGGACTCCGTTTGCTCACTATACTTGAAAGTATATAGACGGCCTCTGGTTTATTGCTGTAATATGATAGATATTTAAGGTATTGTTTATGTTCAATAAGATAATTGATTAGTTCACTTTGCTTCCATTGTTGACTGTTATATCCCCAACCAGATTGATTTGAATATTCATTGATAAATTGTGTCGTCTTATTCATTGGCCGCATAATCAACAGAGCAATTACAATAGAAAAAGGAAATGAAATTAATCTAATCCTTGTACTTAGAATGAGCCAGCTTAATATTTTATCTGCTACAATAAACAATATAAAGACGATAGGAATGTAGACTGGGACCAGCAATCTATCAGAGATTTTATCGTATGCTGTAGTCGTAGAAGAAATAATAATTATACAACTGTACAAAATTGCAAAGAGAATACTAGGACCGGCTTGCATAAAAAGAATATTTCTTATACTCCTTCCACCACCTCCTAAAACCCAGACAAATATTACGATAAGGATAAATACCAAATAAATGCCGGAATGTTCTATAGGTAAATACCATGGGAGTATTGTTTTCCATGAATAATTAATGTTTTCAAGAAATGTATAGGAAGAGGATGCACGTTCCCCGGCAAATGTATTAGAAATTAAGTAGTTCCTAACAATCCACCCCCCTATTGGTAAAACAGCTATAATTGTAAAGCTAAAGAAATCACCAATTCTATCTTTGAATTTATTTTCCCCTCTAACAAAAATGCAGATTATTCCAGTAAGAAGTAAAACAACTCCGGTGTAACGAGTGAGACTTGCTAAGGAGGCTGAAATCGAAATCATAATAAACGAGAAAATCTTTCCTGTTCTTTGATATGTTTCAATATGATAGAGAAAGATTATGGCCAACGTAACAAATAGTGTCTCCGACAAAGCTATAAATGCTACTTTAACAAGTGGAAAAGAGAATAAAACTGAAAGAGTACCCAAGCAAACTAATGTGAATGATTTCAAATGTTTTAGCAAAAATATTCCGGAGAGAAAAACATTTAGTCCAAAGAGAAAAGAATTTAGATAGCTGGCTGAAACAATTGGATCGATAGCAGTTAATAATTTAATAATTGCTAATACAATCGGGTAAAGAGGCGGCTGAAGTACAAAGTGAACTCCTTCATAATTTACAAACTCAAAATTTGCGACTAAATTTCTTGCTACTGAGATGTATGCCACAGAATCCGGTGTTAATCCCGCACCTTGTTTTCCCGTAACAACAATAATGATTACTGTACCTACTACCCCTATAACACCAATTAAAAGTTTCTTTAAAATATTGCGGTACTTTACTTGTAATGCAAAATTAATCAACGATTATCCCGAATCTCGTTTAACATCTGATTAGAAAACGTTCCGTTCCTATTTTCTCTCGGCGCACGAAAGTCTTTAGCATTCATTATTTGTACTAACACTTCCATTCTCTCTTGCATAATTATAAAGCATCGAGTAAAGTATTTTCCTTGTTCTGTTTAGCCTTGAACGTACAGTCCCAATTGGGCAATCAACAAACTCCGATATTTCCTTATAAGTATAACCTTCAACATCACACAATAATATAATTGTTAGAAAATCATGTGGTAGTAAAGAAAGTGCTTTTGACACCTCATCGCTTAATAAATTATTGAGAGCATCCTCTTGATAATGACGAGAATTAATATCTTGAGCATTAATGCTTTCGTAAAAGTTTTGAACATCTTCGTAGCTTACTTTGAGAGGCTGCCTAGCTTTAAACCGATACTCATTTATATAAGCATTTTTCATAATTTTTAAGAGCCATGCTTTTATATTAGATCCTTTTTTATAACTCTGAAAGAATCTGAATGCTTTAAACAAAGTATCCTGTAACAAGTCCTCGGATTCATCATAGTCTTTAGTAATTTTTAAAGCATATCCCTTTAACAAATTGAGATGAGGAACTACTTCTGAATTGAAGTCGGAACTTTGATGGTTTACATTTAATTCCATGTCCATTTATATGCCTAATTGTTGAATAAATTACTTTATCTATCTACGCCCTACTGCAAGTATTTCACGTGCAATAATCATCAAGGAACTTTCAATTCAATTCCACATAGAATAAATATTCTGCATTGCTCAAATAGTTTTACCCTAGCCACTAATCTGCTGATTGGTTCAACTCTTTAACGCTTTTACATTACAAAGTACTCTCGAATTCTCGCAACAATCTGATTGTCCGTCATTTTATCTACTGTTTCTGTACCAGCTATTTTCCCGGTATGAACTTCAGTCTCAAAACGCTTTTTAAATTCAAGCTTAGCCTTGCCCGGTCCAATAATCAAAATAGATTCAGCATCTCTTAGAGAAGAAATTACTTCATCGTAGTATTGATTAAGTTGGTTCGCAAATCTTCTGTCCCGTCGGTCTTCTTCATTTTGCTTCTGAGCTTCACCGGAAAACCGAGGATGCTTGTCCACGTTTGAATTGATAATTTTAATTTCTTCCAGTTGATCAATTAAACGTACCACTACTGCCTTCCTATGATCGATCCATAAGCCAACCGCATTTTTCAAAATAACTCCTTCTATAAAATCTTACATTTATGAGTCATGGCTACCTATCTCTAAAGTGTTTTTTGTTGCCCGATATAAATAGCACGCCACCAATTATCATTGCCCCAATTCCATAAAGCGGTGACCAATTTTCGATTTTATTTTTCTCCTTTGTAATTTCTATACTACCAAAATCAACAACCTTTTCTTTGGTCACAAAATCAAATCCCGTGTAAAGAGTAAAAATTAATCCTAAAACAAATAGAAGCAGTCCAAATGATTTGCTGATCATAAAATATTCCTTAAATTTTGCATTAATATGTATAGTGCAAGATCACCTTTTAGAATTAATGATTGCGAGACGTGACAGCTCTTGAACAACAAGAGCAGCAATCTCATATTTAACTGTTTCTTCTGAATTACGTTCTGTACTGTTGCTGGTTGCGCCCCAAATTATTTGGTCTTCATTTCTAATTGCCCATACTTCTATTGCTCTTCTACTTATACTTTCCGATTCCATGTAGCCCGGATGTTGTGTATAGCGGTAATAGGAATCATACTTTTTTCGAAAAACGTTATACCGTGTAGCTATTTCTTTGGATACATAGCTTTCTACGTAGTGAGATTTTGTCTCGTCTTCGAGTAGGCGAGTAACAATTATTCCATCAAAACCTTTTTCTTGTATGCTTTGAATAATTTTGCTTGTATCCGGCAACTCACTTGGGAAAAAATTATATGATGATATTGCCTTAACACCAAATTTCGAAAGTTCATTAACAAAGACATCCTCCCACAAACGACGTTGAATAGGATTTTGTCTTATAGCAATGATTAGAATTTTTTTCAATGAAGGCTCTTTATATAAAGGATCATTCCATACATCAATTAATATTGACGAGGAACAACTTTCGCCAAAAACGAACAAGCCGCACATCGCAACCAGAATGCAATATTTGTTACAGCGTTTCATCGGGGGTTCCCTTTTTATAAATATTCTTCTATCAGATATTTGTAAGTATAACTTTTAAGCTTTTTTCAGATGCAGCATTACTAAATACATCGTAAGCCTTCATTATCTCCTTCAGTTCGAATCTATGTGTTATCAGTTTTTCCGGTTTTATCTTCCCAGAGATTACTGTCTTTAATAACAATGGTGTAGTGACTGTATCTACTAGACGCGTTGTGATTGTTATGTTTTGCGACCACAATTTTTCGAGATGTAACTCAACACTTTTACCATGAACTCCAACGTTTGCTATACGTCCACCCGCTCCAATAATTGACTGACAAATATCAAATGTTGCCGGAATTCCAACTGCTTCAACCGCAACATCAACCCCTTTATTATTTGTTAGTTTCATTATCTCTTCAACAGCATTTTTTGATACGAGTTGAGTAGCACCAAAAGTTTTTGCGACACTTAACCTACTTTCATCTAAATCGACCATAATGATTTCTGCGGGAGAATAGAATTGTGCTGTAAGTAGAGTCGCAAGTCCAATTGGTCCGGCTCCAATAATTGCAACTACATCACCCGGTTTGATTTGTCCGTTAAGAACGCCGCATTCATAACCTGTTGGCAGAATATCACTCAACATCACAATAGCATCTTCATCTACTCCTTCCGGAATATGATGAAGGCTTGTATCAGCATGAGGGATTCTAACATATTCTGCTTGAGTTCCATCAATTAAATGACCGAGTATCCAACCGCCGGTTTCACAATGTGAGTACATCCCCTTTTTACAATAATCACAACTTCCGCATGATGTTATACAAGAGATTAAAACTTTTTCGCCAATCTTAAAACTTGTAACTCCGGCACCCACCTCTTCAACTATACCAATTCCTTCATGCCCTAGTATAAGCCCATCTATAACTTCCGGTACATCACCTTTCATTATATGAAGATCAGTACCGCAAATTGTTGTTTTTGTAATTTTGATTATTGCATCAGTAGAATTTTTGATTGTTGGTTTTGTTTTTTCTTCCCAGCTACGGTTTCCCGCGCCATGATATACCAAAGCCTTCATATCTTTCCTTTCTTTATAAATACGTACTACAATTATTTAATCACTCTTTTTTCCAAAATATTGTCCAACCCAATAGCGCGCTAATTAGAAATGTTACTATAGTTGGCAACCACAACCAACTGATGTTGTTCATCAGTCCGTTTTTATTGATCTCGCTATTCATCATCGTCATCGTAATAGCTCCACCGCAGAGAAGGAGAAATATTATACTAACAATTATAAAGGCGAGGACAAGAGGTGTATTGTTCATTGTTTTCATAATGATTCTTTTTTATGATTTGTGTTGCTCAAGCCAATTGAGCATTTCCTTTATACTGCACGTGGCTAGTGCAATACATGTATCAGCAGCACCATAATATATGTTGACAGTATCGCCATCCAAACCAATTGTATATCCACACGGAAACACAACATTCCCAACATCTCCTCGCTGCTCATAGGGTTGTTCCGGTGCGAAAATCCATTCGCTCCCACGTTTAATGCAAAGTTCTGGTTTGTTTAAATCGAAAAGTGCTAGCCCCAATCTATAAATACATCCTCCACATGATTGCCTTACACCATGATAAATAACTAACCAACCTTCTGGTGTTTCTATTGGCGGAGGAGAAAGTCCAATTTTGTTAGCATCCCACCACGCGCCCTTCCTCGCATCCATCATTAATTTATGACTTCCCCAATGGATTAAGTCGGGTGAATATGAAATCCACATATGAGCTCTCGGCGCGCTAACCGGACGATGAATCAAAGCCCAATTACCGCCAATTCTGTATGGTAGTAACGCAGCATCTTTATCTTCTGGCGACATTATTACACCACAGCGTTCAAAGTTGATGAAATCTTCTGTGAGTGCCATAGCTACACCGGGGCCATCGCGTGTGTACGCAGTGTAAACGATAACATACTTCTTTAATTCTGGTACAAATGTAATTCTAGGATCTTCAATGCCCATAATTCTTCGGGATGATTTATCGGATCTGGTAACAAAGTTGGCTTTGGGTCTATTTGCCAGCCATCAATGCCATTTGCAGAACGAGCTGCGCAAAAGTGAGAAAGACCTCTTCTCTCTTCAACACGGCAAAGTAGCAACGTTGTTCCATCTGGCAATAACGTAGCCCCCGCATTAAACACACTATTAATAGGATATGGCCAATTATCGGCAGTAAGAATTGGATTTAATTTATTACGGTGAAAAAGCTCTGTATGTTGATTGTTCATTTTGATAATTCCTTAGTTATTAAATAAGCCTGCTCATCTAAACGCAACTCAAGTAAAGACTGAAGAAATGCTAATGTAGATTCAGCTCCTTGGTTTTCGTTAAGACGATCAGAGTGTAATCCATCGCGGCAACCACCGGTCGTTGGATCATATAGAGAAAGATTTAAGTCGTTGCGCCCAAGAAACCATTCGAATGCAAGCCACGCTTCTTTATTCCAGTGGTTCTCTCCGGTAATCCGAAACGCAGCAAGACTAGCAGAAACCATTGCCTGTGCTTCTACAGGTTGTTGATCGAAACGAGTTTTCTCTCCTCCCTTTTGGTAGAAACCATTTGAGCCAATAGGAACAAAATGACCGGAATTAGAGCGCTGTAGATTAGAAAGCCAATTCAAAGACTCCAATCCGACATCAATCATGGTTTCGTTATGTAAAGACTTGCCACTTATTAATAAAGCATGCGGCAATACAGCGTTGCAATAAGAGAGTTCATTTTCAAACCATCTCCATTCATCACAACGATTGTTTTGATATATTGTTAAAAGCCGTCCAGCCAATTCTTCGCATACCTGACTAGCTCTTCTGTCACCGGCAAATTTTTGAGAATACTCATAAAGGCCAAACAGAGTAAATGCCCAAGCACGCGGGCTTGTTGTTGAAAGAATTGTGGGTAAAGATTGTTCAAACAACCAACTGGCCATTCCTTTTAGTGCCATAGCGTTAGAATGATTCAGTACAGTTCCCAATGCCCAAATAGTACGTCCATGACTATCATCCGAGCCGTTTTCTTCCAACCAATTGCGCTGGTAGTCCATAAAATTTCGAAAATGTTTTGTTTGATCGTTGAATGCAAAACCTAGAAATGCAAGATAGCGAGAGGCTAAAACCAAACTCCTCCGGCTGCCCAGTTTATCCAAAAGAATACTTACTAAAAGCGCTCTGGCATTGTCGTCAGATGTATAACCGTGTGAATAATTGGGAACTGTAAATAAAGCATGTTGGAACATGCCGGTATAATCAGTTAGCTTTTCTAGGTGATCTAGTTTTAAAGTAGGCAATACATCGGGATGTTTATCTAAAGCTTTAGCAGTAAAACCGGATGGAATATAATGACGGCGCTCAGTACGTGCTTTTTCAAAACTTTTCATATACTGTTGAGCAACCTCGGACCAGATCATAGTTCTACCAAAAACATAAGCACGTTTACGCATTGCATGACGTTCAGATTCATTATCTAACAGATTTATAACTTGTTCTGCTAAGGCTTCTGGATCCTTAAATGGAACAAGCACACCTCTTCCATCAGCAAGCATTTCCTGAGCATACCAATATGGAGTTGAGATAACCGCTTTGCCCGCACCTAATGTATAAGCTAATGTTCCAGATGTAATCTGCGCTTCGACAAGATATGGAGTAATGTATATATCGGCTGCACCGATAAACTCAATTAGTTCTTCTTGACTGACAAATCGATTGTAAAATATAACGTTGCTTTCAACACTTTTTTGATGAGCCAACCACTGAAGCGAAAGGCGATATGTTTCACCTTCATTTTTAATTACTTGCGGATGTGTTGCCCCAACCACAATGTAAACTGTATCGGGATATCGGGCAACAATACTAGGTAAAGCAGAAATGACGGTTTCGATGCCTTTGTTGGCTGAGAGCAAACCAAAACTTAATAGGACAGTTTTTCCTTCTACACCAAATAAATCTTTATTAAAGCTTGGGTCAACAAACGGAACATCAGGAATTCCGTGCGGAATAAAATCAATTTTTTCTGCAGATATATTGTAAACTGTTTGTAAGAATTCAGAACCGCGTTCACTCATAACAACTAACCGATCCGAAAGTGCTGCTACTTCTTCCAATACTTTTTTCTGCTCTACGTTAGGGTTCTTCAATATTGTGTGTAAAGTAGTAACAATCGGCATTCTCAGTTCGCGTAATAATGAAATGATATGACTGCCGGCTATGCCGCCGAAAATTCCATATTCAAATTGAACGCATACCATATCAACATTATTAAAATTTAGAAAATCTGCTGCGCGCATGTAGGAATCAATATCTTTTTCCATTAATTCAAACCGTACTCTTGCCGGATATGGATAACCTTCCTCTATATCATTAACCGGCATAGCAATGCACGTTGTTCCTATGTATTGAGAAGCAATCGCTTCGCACAAATCAGTAGTAAATGTTGCTATGCCACATTGACGCGGCAAATAATTTCCTATAAAAGCTATTCGATTAACTGTGGCGCTTGTTGTTTTTTTCTTCAATACCATAAACTCCTTTAGCTTTTTCTTTTGACCAATAATTATGTCAAAACAAGAAGAGACGTTTTTTTGGTTTAACTTCTCAAACTAATTACTTACTGAAGTTACGCACTTTGTGATTTCTTGGTGCTTTTGTGACTTGGTGGCAAAAGAAAATATAAGAAATCGAGCCACTAGGGCACAAAGTCACCAAGTTTCACTAAGAAAACTTCATAAAGTTCAGCTCTTGCGTATCTTTAGTTACTTAATAAAATGTGATATCGTCATTTCTTTGCTGTTTTAGAAGTAAAAGCTTTCTCGTTTTTGTCATTCTTTTTTGCAGCATCATAAATCTTTTTTGCCGATTTTTTATCTGCATCAATTTTCTTTTGCGCAATTTTTTTAGCTTTAGCAACTTTTAATTCTGCAATCATTTTCGCTTTAGTTACTTTGTTTTCAGCATCAGCTCCGCTTGATTCAACTTTGTTTTGTGCAATTAATACATCTGCATCTTCTTTCATTTCAGCTTCTAGTATATCAGCCTCTACTTTAGCATGTGCAATTATCTTCGCATTCTCTGTTTTTTTATCAGCTTCAATTTTTTCTATTCTAACTTTTTCCGCTGCAATCTGCTTTGCTGTTTCTATTTTCTTTTCAGCAATTTGTTGTGGCGTATCAACTTTATTTAAGGATTGGGCTAATAGTAACGTTGCTGTAGTAAAAATTATTATTAATATTTTAAGTTTTTTCATTTCGCCACTCTGCGATCACTTAATCTTTCTTCATTTCTTTAAGAACTTCTTTAAGCTCCGGATATAATATGATCGTGCACACTACATTTACGGCAGACAACACACCAAATATTACGAGCGCATATGTTGAAAATTCCATTTGAACATCTTCTTGTTTAGTTAACAAACTAATAGTGTTATCGAAGCATTTTTTTTATATCTATTCAAACGAACTGCTTTCTTAACAGAAGCCGTTGGATATTTTTCTAAAATGATATCCATAAATGGTAAACAATATGGCTAAAGAAAACAGCTGAGGTTTACGCAATAAAGTCCAAAAGAATAATTTCCAATAGTAAAATCTTTCTTCTCCAACTACTCCCAACTTGAACATTGAACGAAACAGTGCAAGGATGTAATTCGGGTTCAGATGAAACACTTTTTTCTTCTTTGGTTTAAAATTTCTCAGAAATTCAGTAACACGCTCATAATAATACTTAGGCGAATAAATTGTGTCTAGAACTTTCTGATATCCTTTAAGAAGTTCTATTGAATCCATATTGGGAATAAAATTGATTGAAAAATCCGTGTTGTTGCCTGTAAAATCCTTTAACATTCTTCCTTCACGTAAAAGTCTTTTCTGAAGCTTGGTTCCTTTTGGCGCATTTAGTAAGCCAACCATTGCAGTAACAATCCCGCTTTCTTGAATGAAGTTTGAAAGTTTTTCAAAAATTGAAGGCGGATCGTTATCGAATCCAACAATAAATCCGCCTTGAACTTCTAAACCGAATCCTTGAATTTTTTTTATGCTTGCAATTAAGTCGCGGTTTCTATTCTGAGTTTTATTGCATTCAACCAGACTTTCTTCGTTAGGAGATTCAATACCAATGAACACCGCCTCGAAACCAGCGATTACCATTAACTGCATTAGGTTATCGTCATCCGCAAGATTGATAGACACTTCCGTATTAAAGTAGAAAGGACTCTTTCTATCCTTATTCCAATTAATAATGGCTGGTAGAATTTCATTTTTTAACTTTGTTTTATTGCCGATGAAATTATCATCCACAAAGAAAACGGGTCCCCGCCAACCTGAGAAATACAGTTCATCTAATTCCGCCAATACTTGTTCTTTTGTTTTTGTGCGCGGCTTTCTGCCGTAAAGAACAGTTATATCGCAAAAGTCACAGTCAAACGGACAGCCTCGAGAATACTGAATATTCATCGACGTATAATTTTGTTTAGACACAAGATCCCAAAGAGGTAATGGTGTGGTTGTTATATCAGCCCAAGCTTCCGAAGTATAAATATGTTTGGCCTTACCCTCTGATAAATCATGGAGAAATAACGGCAGTGTTATTTCTGCTTCATTAAGTATAAGATGATCGATTTGCTGATAATCTTCATAGCTGCTAGTAAATAATGGTCCGCCGGCGACAATACTTGCATTTAGCGATTTACACTTTTCAATTACTTGTTTAGCCGATTCACTTTGAATTGACATAGCGCTGATAAAAACGTAATCTGCCCAAAGAATATCTTCTTCAATCAACTGATCCGCATTCAGATCAATTAATTTTTTATTCCAATCTTTTGGTAACAAAGAGGCAACGGTTAATAATCCTAAAGGAGGAAAACTTGCTTTCTTTGAGACAAACTTTAAAGCGTGCTTAAAACTCCAGAATGTATCCGGGTACATAGGATAAACCATTAATATATTCATCGGCGAGTCCTTATTAATATCTCTCTCATCATTAACTTTGTGGCGGCGTTAAACAACTGAGCAAATACATACACTGTTTTTTGGTTAGGCGAAGTTATTTTTCCGAATTCCCTTGTGACAACATAAGGAGTCTTGTGTTTCAATTCTAATTCGAATGAATCGTCTTTAGGATATATTCTGAGTGAAATCACTTTTCGCCTCGAAAGATTAATTGCTTTTATTACTAGCCATTATCAACAGTTTTACGCGAGAATTCAATCGATCAAAGGGATGAAAAAAGGACTACATCCATAGTGTAAGAAGGTAAAAATCGAGGGGAATCATAATAAATTGGTTTATACATAATTTATTCCAAGCATTTCAAAATAAAACCGGATTTAATGTAACCACCCAATATTCCATTAAATCCGGTATAAATAATTCTATTTAACAAGAATTCTATTTTTTGTTTTTTCCATTTTTTTCAGAATTTTTCTTATGCTCTGCAGCTCTTCCGGCATTATTTCCATTGTCTTCTTCCCTTCTGCTCCAACTATTCCGGTTGCCGTTAACATTGTTTCGCGAGCCGCTTTTAATGTTTTCCTTATTTCTTCTTTGTTCTTTTATCCAATTTTTATGTTCGGGATGGTTTTTATTTGCATAATACTTTGAATCCCGGCTATCACGTATAGATTGTTGATCATGACGATCCCTATAATTAGCATATTTTTCTCTGTAGTCATTATGTTTGCGCCACGGAGTTCGCTCGTTAACCACTACTTTATACGAGTTATATAAATCAAAATTGCGGTAGCGATAAGGTAAGTTTGATGAATACCTCCATCGCCCACGATCATTGTAATAATAACGATGTTGTGAAATGTTATAATAAACTTCAATGTCGGGTAAGTAATAGTATTCAGCATAGTCATTTCCAGTTGGACCCCAAGCCGGCTGGCTATTTAGATTAAAGCTGATACCGAAACTTATTTGCGCGTTTGTTGTGCTTGCCATGCACATTACAACGATTAAAACAAATAAATAACGCATGATTTTTCCTTTTTTGATATGCTGCTTAAACCCACTGTATAAGCATAAACAGCGATTCTTTAATTAATTATTGACCAATGAAATACTCTTAGTAATCATACTAAGTCCATCATCGGCATATGAGTAATTTGCAATTTCTAATCTAGTATGCAGTGCAAGTTTTTCCATTATGTTATGTATATGGCTTTTTACTGTAAAAGTTGACACTTGTATTTTTTGGCCAATTTCTTTGTTAGTCATTCCAGTGCTAAGCAAACCAATAACTTCTTGTTCACGCTTAGTCATACAAACAATTTCTTTAAGCTTAGTTTTGCTCTTTCCGATTGAGTGCTCTACAATTTGGGAAAAGAGAGAATTGATTAATAGAGGCGGCAATACTGTTGAACCCTCAGCGACATTTCTGATTGCCGCTAAAAAATCTTTTAGTGAAGCATCCTTAAGAATAAATCCATTTGCACCAGCTTTAACAAATTGAAGGATATCGGCTTGAAGAGGTGCAAGATCCATCACGATAATTTTTGATTGAGGAAATTCTGTCTTAACCATTTCTACAACTTCTAGACTGTTTTGACTGCTCAAAGCCAAGTCCAACAGAATGACGGTTGGCTTCAACTGTTTTATTTTTAGTAGAGTGCTAGAGCCATTTTCCGAGCCGGCAATTATCACTATGTCTTTATGAGGTTTGAGTATTTTTAGAAGTCCATCTTTGAGCAACCGATTATCTTCTATAAGTAGCAACTTAATTTTCTGCATAGCCTTCTTCTCATTTCATTTAAATACATCAGTTAATCTGATGCCATGTTCATAGATCACTAATAATTAAAAATAATATCTAAGCCCAACTGCCGAATCCATTGCGAATGCCGGCTCAGAAGTCAGCTGAAGAGAAGGAACGAATTCGATGAACATATCAATAGGTGTGTCATGCGGCATCCAAGCTAAGCCTAAAACAAAACGGACAGCTAATGAATTGTAGTATCCTCCGCCGGTATTAAAACGAACTCCCATACCATAGTAGATTGGATATTCATCTGTAGCACCAACAGCATTAAAGGCGTGCAGCAAATAATCAAAATGAAGATGAACTCTGTTATCACCATTGTAGTAAACATTTGCAACGCCAATTCTATCACCACCAATTGATAAACCGACCCCGAAATCAATTGCCGTGGTACTTGAAGTCCACAACTTTGCACTTACTCCGGTCGGCTCACCAAGTATTACTCCCATTCCAAACGAACGATCTTGTGCTGCATTTCTGCTTATAAACATTGTCAAACAAACTGTGAGTATTAGCAAAAGTTGATTCTTAAAATTAAATCTCCTCATATCTTCAAGACCTTATCTTAACTTATTCATGTAAATAAGATGCAACTAATCTTGTGCGAGTACAATCGGGCAATGGGATGAAAAAGGGACTACATCTGTTAGGTTAGAAATAAAAAAGTCCCTATAGTTAGATATAGGGACACAAATAAAATTCTACTTAATAATTCTGAATACTATTCTTCTATTCATTGCTCTTCCATCTTCAGTTTCATTGTCTGCAACTGGGTTTTGTTCACCGTAACCAACTGTGCTTAGTCTTGAATCTGCAATACCTTTAGAAACAAGATAATTCTTAACAGTGATTGCTCTATTTACAGAAAGCTCTTTATTGTAAGCATTACTCCCTATGTAGTCGCAATATCCTTCAACCTCAACATTAACTTTAGGATTGTTGGTTAATAGTGTTACAGCTTTATCAAGAACCGGGTATGATTCGGGCAGCAGCTCGGCTTTATCAAATGCAAAATTCACACCGACTAATACAATTCTATCATTAACAGCAACTATATATTTATCAACAACAACATCCCGTGTAATAATTTTCGGGATATGTTCAATGATTAGTTCTTCAATTCTGTCATAGTCAACCTTTTCCGGAGCTATAGCTTGGGTTATACCCTGGCAAGGTTCGCACAACTTGGATGGAGCTCCTTTACCAAAAACAAATTGAAGACCGAGATTTAGAGTCATATAAGCATCACGCCCATTAACTTCAGTAGAAGATATTGCACCATCAAGTTCCGAGTTAAACATTTTATGATATCCGTACTCAGTGATAATTTTCCAGTTTGAACCAATCACCCAGTCGACACCACCACCGACATTCAACGAGAGAGCCGTTTCATTTTCATCTAATGTATTTGTTGCATTATTTTTTAGCATCCTTAAACTAGCACCCGCTCCGGCAAATAGATATGGCGACACCGGTTTGCATGGTATTAGATAATAAAGTAAATCCAAATTGCCGGTTAAAAGGTTTGTAGATTCAGTTATTAGATTAAGAGATGCATTTTTCCATTCCCCTTCAAGGTGAGAATAACCCACTTTGAATCTTAAACCTGCATTCTCGGAAAAATTTCTTTGTAATGAAATGAATCCACCGTAATTGGAATTTAATGGTTGAAGGTTGACACTTTCGAACCTAGGGTAAGTTAAACCAAATCCGAAGCCCCAACTATCAGTGACGGTTTGCCCCTTTGATATACTAATACTTATTAATAGCATCAATACAAATGTTGTAAAAATATTTTTCATTATTAATTTCCTTTTATGTTGTATTTAATTTTCATAAGTCGTTTCAATCGTGCTTGTCTTCCAGCGCTCACCAAACTGTAAGACTTATAATCTAACTCTTAATATTTTGCTTCATGTTAATTACTTATCTCTTATCAACTATATTTGAATCCAGCGAAACCGCAGCAACTCTTGTTAATGCTCTGCCGCGTAATGTTGCACCGGTTGTTAAAGTGATTGATTGATCAGCAAGAATATTTCCATAGAAAATACTGTTCGTGCCAAGTGTTGCAGAAGTACCAACAGACCAATAGATATTTTTCCATTGAGCGCCACCTGCCAGAACAATACTTGTTCCCGCATCAGTGATCAATGTAGAACCAGTCTTGAAAATCCAGACTGCATTCGAATTGCCTCCGGCATCAAGAGTCAAGATTGCGTTAGAACCAGTACCCGAAATACCAGTTGATGTTGAATTGACATACAAGCCCGGAGCGAGTGTTAATCCGCCTAGTTGACCAGGTAATGAAATTGCATTCAGCGATCTTCCCTGTGCATCGTTATAAGCAGCTGTTAAAGCATTTTTTGCAGTTCCAACTAATGGATCGGCAGATGTATATAATATTCCCGTAACATTTCCAGCAAGAAGTCCGTTAATTGTAGCTGTTGGAAATGCACCAACATCACCATAAACGTGTGTTGTTACACCGGTGTTTGTAACACCTGAGCCAGCCAGAATAGCAAAGTTACCAGCAGAACCAAGGTTCACTGCGGCTGGGCCGGATGGTCCAATTGCTGTAAAGTTGGCCACTAAAATTTTACTGCTCGTTATAGTGAATGTATAATTCTCATTAGTTGATGCGACGTTTATTCCTTCAGTCCAGCTTGTAAAACTATACCCTGAATTTGGAGAAGCATTTACTGTTATTAATGCACCAGAATTAAAAGAACCTCCCCCACTTGTAGTGCCTCCTACTAATGGATTTGATGAAAGCGCAACAGTATACTGTGACGAAGCTATTGCAAAGTTTGCAATTAATGTTCTGCTTTGAATTATTGTAAACTGATAATTTGTATTCGTAGAAACAGCTATACCATTTTCCGTCCAATTAGTAAATGTAAATCCGGCATTTGATGTTGCTGTGATAGTTACCGAGGTTCCGGAATTAAATGTACCGCTACCTATAGTAGTTCCACCTAATGACGGATTTGATGACAAGGTAAGATAATACTGTGTACTAGCGGAAGAAAAATTTGCAACTAATGTTCGGCTTCCGCTAATAATAAACAGATAATTAGCGTTTGCTGAAACTACTATTCCGTTTTCTGTCCAATTGGTAAATGTGTATCCTAAATTTGGAGTAGCAATTATTGTTACCGATGAACCCGAATTGAATGTTCCGCCGCCGGATGTTGTACCGCCCGCCGATGGACTAGAGGATAATGCAACAGTATAAGGTGTTGCCGTTGTTGTAAAGTTCCACACATAATTGCTTGCCAATGTAATGCCTGTCAAATCTTTAGCACCAGTCGTAATCGTAGCTGTATATGTGGTATTTGGCGTGAGATTGGTTGTAGGTGTAAATGTAGCAGTTGTGCCTGTGTAGGTCACAGTTCCAGCTATAAACGAGGTTCCTTGTATTAAAGTAAAATTTGCAGTAGTAATAGTGGAGACATCCATTGTCTTGCTAAATGTTGCGGATATTTTTTTGTTCAAAACTACACCGGTTGAAACATTTTCCGGATCCGTAGAAATAACTATTGGCGGAGCAATAACAACTTCTGCACCGGTAGTAAAGCTCCATAAATAATTACTAGGTAATGCAGTACCAGCTAAATTTTTAGCACCGGTTGTAATCTTAACGTTATATTTTGTATTGGGCATCAAATTGTAAGAAGGGTCAAATATTGCTGTTGTTCCGGAGTACGAAACAAATCCCGGTACTGATGTTGCCCCTTGCACTACAGTAAAAGTTGAAGCAGTTATTGTAGCTGCATCCATTTCAAAATTGAAATTTGCTGCAATCTTTTGGTTAATCGGCACTCCCATAGAAGCATCAACTGGATCAGTAGAGATTATTGCCGGTGGTGTAATAAATGCTGATGCACCGGTAGTGAAACTCCATACATAGTTTTTTGCCAATCTACTATCTTCCAGATCTTTAGCACCGGTTGTTATAGTTGCCGTATAAAATGTGTTTGGGGCAAGATTACTCGATGGTGAAAAAGTAGCAGTACTATTTGTATAAGAAACTGTGCCCGACACAAACGACGACCCTTGCATCAATGTAAACGTCGCCGTGGTTATTGTTTGGGCATTCATTGCCTCGCTAAAAGTTGCTGTAACTTTATTATTGAATGCAACATCGAGTGATAAATTACTTGGCGTTGTTGAGCTAACACTTGGTGCAGTAACAATTATCGGGAAAGTAAGACTGTCTCTTTCCTCGCAGCCAAGTACTATTATTAGTAGCAATAAGGTTATCAACCATGCTTTTGTTATTTGTATCATTGGTTTCATTTTCAACTTCTCCTTGAATAAATCTATTTGATATTTAGGTGCATAAAAGGTACGGGGATGTTATTCGTAAGTACATCGTGCATGAGGATGAAAAATGGACTACTGCTGTACTACTGGAAATGTGAAAATGCGATCAATATTATTGTGAAGTTTCTTGCGAGAAATGAGCTGCTATTTTTATAATTTTTAGAAACCCCAAAGCAGCCAACTGCTTTTAGCTTTATCCATAAGTTTTCTAAACTCCGCCGAACCACTTTTTAGATTAACAAACGTCGAATCGAAATTTTGTGAAAAACTAATTTTTGCTTCGTTTACAAGAGTTTTTAAACCAAATAGACTTTGGTTAAGATTCACGATAGACGAATCAAAATTATTGGCAATCGATTTATCCATTAGCAATTTTCCTATTGTTCCCTCACCGGCTTGTATATTGTGTGTTATCTTGGATAAATCGCCGGTAACTCTTGAAGTATTATCAATTGTTGTTTTTAGCGACAACAGAACTTCATCCATATTAATTGGCTGAACTGTTGCAATTTTATCATTGTCTTCAATTTCTTTTTCTGTTCCCATTCCCGGAGAGATAATTAATATTTTGTTCCCCATTAAACCTTCGGAACCAATACTTGCAATAGCATTCTTCTTAATAAACTTTCGTGTGTTTTCATCAATTATGATTTCTACTCTAACAGTCGTATCGCTAACAACGCCAATACTCTCTACCGTACCAACATTGATTCCAGAGAAGCGAACATTATTCCCAGCTTGAAGCCCGGCAACATCTTTAAATACTGCACTTACCCGGAATGTACTTCTAAATAATTGTTGCCTCTCACCGATAAAATATATTCCAATTATAAACACTATAATGCCAAGTGTTACAAACATACCCAGCTTAATTTTATTGCTTAATTCTTGTTTCATATCATGCTCTCAGATATTACTTCCTTTTATTTTCGAAAAAAGATCTTATCCATGCATCATCAGAGTTTTCTAAATCAGAATAAGAGCCTTCCGCTTCGCAGATTCCATTCTTTAGAACTATGATTCTATCAGCTGTAAGCTTTGCGCATTCAATATCGTGAGTAATAATTATGGAAGAAGTATTATACTTTTTCTGTACATCCAAAATTAGGCTACTTATTTCCTTTGATGTAATCGGATCGAGCCCGGTTGTAGGTTCATCGTAAAGCATTATTTCCGGTTTTAGTATTAAGGTGCGTGCAAGTCCTAATCTTTTGCGCATACCGCCGGATAGTTCTGAAGGTGTTATATCAATTGAGTCGGAAAGTCCAACATTCTCTAATGCTTCCTCTATAAGGAGTTAATAGCTTCCTTAGTTAAGGAATGTAATTGTCTTCTGAGAGGAAACTCTAGATTTTCTCTTACAGTCATGGAATCGTACAGCGCGCCGCTTTGAAAAAGGAAACCAATCTTTTTACGTAACTCAATAAGTTCTTCAGCTTTTACGTCTTCAATGTTGTTCCCAAGAAGAAACAGCTTACCCTCATCAATTTCATCCAAACCAACAATACATTTTATTAGAACTGATTTACCGCTTCCCGATTGTCCAAGTATAACAAGGTTTTCTCCTTTATTGAGTACCAAGCTGATATCTTGCAATACATGATTATCTCCAAAAGACTTCTTGATATGTTTCATCTCTAAAACATATCTGCCCTTCTGATTTTCATCTTCGGTCTCAATCTCAATATCGGGTTCACTTAAGTTCAATCGGCTCTTCACAATTTAGTTTTCGAACAAGCTGGTTATTTGAACAGCAATTACATCTATAATAAAAACCATTAAAGAACCAAAGACTACAGCCGAGTTTGCAGCTTTTCCGACTCCCTCAGTTCCCTTACTTGAATTATAACCTTTATAACTTGCCACGATTGCAATAGCAAATCCGAAGAAGAATGTTTTGATGAAAGCCGGAAAAACGTCTTTAAATTCTAGACTTTGGATTACTTGAGTAAAGAAAAGGTGATAACTGACGCTCCCTTTTAAGTTCACTCCAACATAAGCGCCTAACAATGCAATGGCATCTGCAAATACTACCAGCAATGGTAGCATAAGCGTTGCAGATAGCACTCTAGTAACAACAAGATATTTAAATGGATTTGTCCACGAAACTTGCATTGCATCTATTTGTTCAGTCACTTTCATCGATGCTAATTCGGCACCAATGCCGGAACCAACTTTCCCGGCAAAAATCAAAGCAGTTATTGCGGGTCCAATCTCACGGATTATCGAAACAGCCACCATTGCCGGCAATAATGATACAGCCCCGAACTTCATTAATGTTGGTCTGGATTGAACTGTAAGTACCAGTCCAATTATAAAACCGGTTATTCCAACCAAAGGAAAAGATTTATACCCAATTAGGAAGGACTGTCTCAGCAATTCGTTGAATTCATAGGGCGGTTTCAACACTTCTTTAAAAAACCGTAAAGTGAATACTGTTATCAATGAAACTTCTAGAAAGAATTTCTTGAACAATGAATTCGAATAATCCTTCTCAATCACCCCAGTAGATTTCTTCATTATCTGAATTTCATTTTTGTAAAACATGTTTTATCATTTTATTTAATTATTCACATTACGCAGTTTTATCAGCAATTGTCATTCTGAGCGACCAGCCTCGCCTGCTAGGCGGGAGCGAAGAATCCAGATATAGTGTTTTGAATCAAAATTTAGATTCTTCACTTCACTACGTTCCGTTCAGAATGACAAACTGCGTAATGTGAGTTAATTAGTGATTTTTAGTCACAGTTCAAGTCTATAACTGAATTTGAAGCCCTGTGTTTGTTTTGTCATTTTTTTTATCACGTTTTGCTGCTTTTTTTTCTTTCATTGTTTTAGCGGGTTCTTTTTTAGAACCTTTTTTAGAATTTTGACCTTTGCTCATGGTTGATCCTTTTCGTTTTATTGTGAAATAACCCGTTTTGTGAATTAATTTATAAACCGTTAAAACGGTTTGGCTAAAAGTTCATTTTTCTTATTAACCCACGGATTAATCCGTGGGTTAATAAAAACAAACATTTTTTTCGAAACTGTTTCAACAGTTTTTCCAATAAATTTTTAATTCACACAACTAGTTGAAATAATATTTTTATGTGTAATTATTGTATTGATACAATTAGTTTTTGCATTTTCTCTTTACTCAAGCTTAATTTTATTTGAAGCCGTTCCCACATTACGCCCTTTTTCCCTTCATCGTAGCGTAAATCACGCTCTGTTAAAATTGGATACTTCCTCATAAGCTTTGCTTTTTGCATATCCCAAGTTTCCTTCATAGTAGGTGTTGATCTTGAGAATTGCCGAAACTGTAAATTTTTATTTGCGATCATATTTCAATGTCCAATCTTTGATGGATACCAAATTCCAGTTTGTTATTTGCTGGCTTTAGTTTTACGTTGCTGCGGTTTTCTAATAAGCTTATCCGCCTTTCTACTTTCAGCCATCTTGATCTGATCTTGAGTAAACCTTTCTGCTTTCGCTTTTTCCATTTCAATAATCTTTATTGTTTCCGATTCCTCTTCCTTAAATTCTGAACGCAACACAACGATATTAGCTTCTAAAGCTGCACGTTTTAGTTCTAGTCCATTTTTTTCTCTTTCAATTTCTTGCTTGCGTAATAATTGTTCAGCGTCGTTTTTAGCTTCTTGAGATAAACGTGCAGAGCCGGTTAATACACCCTCCGGACCAACATAAACATCAAGCAATTCAATACCGCTATCAGTTAGTTTGAATTCGCGGATTTGGTTGGAATGCGCCATGCCTCGCGATTTAAGAATATATAATCCTCTGTTACGCTCACCTCCAATTTCAATATCACGCAATAACAGCCATGTATCAATTAAAGAAGAAATAGACATATCGGTAAGTTCTTGGTTTTCTGCGCCTTCCGATAAACTTGCAAAGAAAGCTGTGATATTTCGATTCTTCAAAAAATCTACAAGGCGAAGAAGCATTATTTTTACTTCGGTTTGGTTCCCGCCCATTATGAATGCATCTATAGGATCTAGAACAACTATTTGGGGCTTAACTTTATTAATTAATTTTATGGTGGTAGTTAGATGATGCTCTAAGCCAAAAAGTGTTGGACGGGTAGCATGAAAATTAAGCAATCCTTTTTTAACCCAAGGTTCTAGTTTTATTCCAATAGAAAACATGTTACGCATAAACTGACTGGGTGATTCTTCGAAAGCGAAATAAAGAACGTGCTCTCCCCGTTTACATGCCGCTTCTACAAACTGGGCAGCTAAACTTGTCTTTCCAGTACCGGCAGTACCCGAAACAAGTATTGTACTGCCTCGAAAGTATCCTTTGCCGGAAAGCATGGTATCTAATCTTGGAATGCCGCTGGAAATTCTATCTAAAGATGAAATATGATTTAACCCGAGTGAAGTTACCGGAAGTACAGAAAAACCATCTTCATCTATTAAGAAAGGATATTCATTTGTTCCGTGAGTTGAACCACGGTACTTAACAATTCGCAATCTTCTAATAGACGATTGATCGCTTACTCTATGATCGAGTAGAATTACGCAATCGGAAACATATTCTTCTAAGCCCTGACGTGTTAAAGAACCATCGCCACGTTCGCCGGTGATTATTGCCGTAACACCTTTCTTCTTCAGCCAGCCGAATAAACGGCGTAGCTCTGTTCGCACTGCCATTGAATTGGGCAAAGCTGAGAAAAGCGATTCAATAGTATCCAGCACAACACGCTTGGCATTAATTTTTTCAATTGCTTGATGTATGCGAACAAACAATCCCTTTAAATCATATTCACCGCTAAGTCCAATTTCTCCTCTCTCAACATTAATATGCTCAAGCCAAATTTTATTGCGCATAACAAGATCATCTAAATCAAATCCTAGAGAAGAAACATTTGCGGTCAATTCTTTTTCGGTTTCTTCGAACGAAATAAAAACGCCGGGTTCATTATAAAGTGTAGCACCGCGCACAAGGAACTCCATTGCAAATAATGTTTTACCGCAACCGGCCCCACCGCATATAAGTGTTGGTCTGCCTTTGGGAAGACCACCGTTTGTTATTTCATCGAATCCTTGAATACTTGTTGGCGCTTTCTGAAGAACCTTTCTTTGGAATGTTGCTTGTTTATTTTTCATAGTTTTTAACCCTAGTGATTTGTAATGTTCGTTATCTTACTGAAGTTACGCACTTTGTGATTTCTTGGTGCTTTTGTGACTTGGTGGCAAAAGAAAATATAAGAAATCGAGCCACTAGGGCACAAAGTCACCAAGTTTCACTAAGAAAACTTCATAAAGTTCAGCTCTTGCGTAACT
>JAZDFQ010000041.1:0-29684 GCA_043807765.1 Ignavibacteriota bacterium | reverse complement strand
ATTGCCAATAAAATCTTAAAGCTTACTTGTGCTGTTATTAATTCTAAAACATCTTTTATTAACAATTATCAATCGGTCAATCCTATGATGCTTAAAACCGCTTGACTTTGTCATAATATTCAGTGTGACAGTAAATTAATTGTTCAGAAGGCTTTAAACAAAACAAGCTCTTCATATAATTGAATAGCTTGCTAAGGATTTGCAGCTTTTCTCTCGTGAATCTATAATGCTTTGAATGCTTCTTCTGCAGCTTTAATCGTCTTGTCTAAATTTTCGTTTGTGTGAGCAGTTGAAACAAAGAAAGCTTCGAACTGGGCCGGAGGTAAATACACTCCACGGTTTAACATTTCATGAAAAAACTTACCATATAAAGTTGTGTCGGATTTTACCGCAGTATTATAATCTGTTACCGGTACGCTTGTAAAAAATAAAGTCATCATCGACCCGATACGATTAATCTGGAAATTCTTCCCGGCAGACTTCATAGCTTCTTTGATCCCATTTTCCAAGTAAGAAGATTTTTCTTCAAGCGTATCATAAATAGCCGGGTTATTCTTGATTTGACTAAGCGCTGCAAATCCCGCATTCATCGCTAACGGATTCCCGCTCAATGTTCCCGCTTGATAAACCGGTCCGCTAGGAGAAATCACTTGCATAATTTCTCTTCTACCGCCGTAAGCACCAACCGGCAAACCGCCTCCAATAATTTTTCCAAAAGTAGTAAGGTCTGGCTTAATACCTAGAATTTCTTGTGCGCCGCCTTTTGCTAATCTAAATCCGGTCATTACTTCATCAAATATCAAAACTATTTTCTCTTCATCACATACTTTTCGCAATTCTCTGATGAATTGATCGCTCGCTCTAACTGTGCCCATGTTACCAACAACCGCTTCAATAATTATTGAAGCTATCTCTCCCTTATGCTCTTCTACTAATTTCTTCACAGAATTGATGTCATTGAAATCTGCAACCAAAGTATCAGCCGCGTTTTTCTTTGTAACACCGGGACTAGTTGGAACACCAAAGGTTAAAGCGCCAGAACCAGCTTTTATCAAAAAGAAATCACCATGCCCGTGATAGCAGCCTTCAAATTTTATAATTTTTTCTTTTCCGGTATAGCCGCGAGCCGCACGTATTGCACTCATTGTTGCTTCTGTACCGCTGTTTACCATTCTAACCATTTCTACTGAAGGGACCAATTCGGAAATCAATTTTGCCATTTCAACTTCTATTTCTGTTGGAGCGCCAAAACTTGTTCCATTTTCAATTGCTTTTAGTAATGCAGAAGTTATGAATTCTGGGTTATGTCCGAATAAATGTGGTCCCCAGCTTCCTATGTAGTCTATGTATTCATTTCCGTCTACATCATAAATTTTCGAACCACTTCCTTTCACAATAAATCTTGGAGTTCCTCCTACGGATTTAAATGCTCGAACCGGAGAGTTCACTCCGCCCGGTATATATTTTTTTGCTTCTTCAAAAAGTTTTTCACTTTTAATTGTCAACATTCTTTCCTCAATATTTTTATTTATTTGCATCAAGATGCTTTGCAACATCTTTTGCAAAGTAAGTTAGTATCATGTCGGCACCGGCACGTTTAATGGCCATTAGCGATTCCAGCATAACTCTTTGCTCATCTATCCAATCATTTCTTCCAGCAGCCTTAATCATTGCATACTCTCCACTCACTTGATACGCTGCTGTCGGCATTTGAAATTTCTCTTTCACGCGCCAAATAATATCCAAGTAAGCGCCGGCAGGTTTAACCATTATAATATCTGCGCCTTCCTCTACATCACTTTCGGCTTCACGCAGTGCTTCGTTTGTATTTGCAATATCCATTTGATGCGATTTTCTATCACCAAATGCCGGTGTAGATTCAGCAGCGTCTCTAAATGGTCCGTAATACCCAGACGCATACTTAACAGCGTAGCTCATTATTGGAATTTCGTAAAATCCTTTTTCATCAAGCGCTTTTCTGATTGCGCCAATCCTTCCATCCATCATATCGGAAGGAGCAATAATATCAGCGCCAGCTTCGGTGTGAGAAACTGCTTCTTTAACGAGAAGCTCGACTGTTTCGTCATTAAGTATTCTTTCACCTTGTAAAACTCCGCAATGTCCATGTGAAGTATATTCGCATAAGCAAACATCAGTGATAACTAGAAGTTTTTTAGTTGCTTTCTTGATAGCACGAACAGCTTGCTGAATGATGCCATTATCATCGTAAGCACCGGAACCTACTTCATCTTTGTGTTCCGGAATTCCAAACAGAATTACTGCCGGTATACCAAGTTTTTCAACTTCTTTGCACTCTTCCACAAGGACATCAATCGACATTTGATAGACTCCGGGCATAGAACGAATTTCGTTTTTAATATTCTCGCCGGAGATGGCAAATAGCGGATAAATTAGATCATTCTTGGTAAGCAATGTTTCGCGTACCAAGTCGCGTACAGCCGGATTATATCGTAATCGTCTTAATCTTTTTGCGGGATAGTAAGCCATGTTAACCTCACATTAATTGAAAATTGCCAATTTAGAATTGAGAATTATTCCTCTCTTAGCCTCTTCAAGATAGAAACTAAAAGCCGAATTAATTCTTGGCAATCGTTATATAAATTGTTGAATTCTAAATCCTCAATTATTGAGGATTCTTTGAATAACTTTAACCAATACTCTGTTTCTCTAGACTCTTTTAGGGCGATTGAAAGTTTATTAATAAAATCCTTTCTTGACGCTGCTTCTTGCGCTTCTGAAACATTAGCTCCAATTGAGGTTCCACTTCTCAAGAGTTGTCTGAATAAATCTTTATAATGATAGTTAGTTTTGATTTTCGAACTATAATACTCGACAATCCTAACTCCGAATTTAAAACTTTTTTCCAAAACCGGATTGCCATAACTCTCTACCTTGTCAGAAATGCACCAATTCTCCATTCTAAATTCTCAGTTCTCAATTACCTTTTTTGCCACTTGTTCCGAATTCTTTATGCAGTCTCCGACAGATATTCCCCCGCGATAATTACCGCTTAGAAATATTCCCGGATTCTCTTTTTCAAAATTTTGGAAATATTTCTCGTGTTCTACATAACCAATATTGTATTGCGGAATTGCTTTTGTCCACATTTTAGTTTTTACAATTACCGGCTCTGCTTTTGTATTCATTATACTTTTGAACTCTGTTAAAGCGTTATTAATCAATGTTTCCTTTTCCTCTTCCAATAGCTTTGGCGATCTAGCTCCGCCAACAAATAATGTAAAAGCCGCATGATCTTCACTACATCTGTTAGGGAATATTGTAGAACTCCAGATTGCGCCAAGAAATTTCTTCTTTTCTTTTGAGGGAATTAAGAAACCAAATCCGTCTAGCGGAATTCCAATAT
Organism: Ignavibacteriota bacterium; assembly: GCA_043807765.1. Lineage (GTDB taxonomy): Bacteria > Bacteroidota > Ignavibacteria > Ignavibacteriales > Melioribacteraceae > Stygiobacter. The sequence continues at coordinate 26,299 of JAZDFQ010000041.1, read as the reverse complement.
CGCTTTTCTTGAATCCTACATAAAGAACCATCACCGGCGGATAATAAAGTGAGTTCAGATGTTTAACTAATTCGGAATCCAATCCGCTAAATATTTCTGAGGCTACATATGCTGGTACTGAGGAAATGATTTTATCACATTCTATCGTACTTTCTAGTCCATTCTTTTCAAATTTAATTTGCCATTTATCAATTCCATACTCTACACTCTTTAGTCTACACTCAAGTTCAATTTTTCCTTCCAGAGTTTTTGCGATTGCTTTAGGAAATGTCTGCATACCATTTAGAAAAGAAAACATTTTTGCACTTTGCTTTGATTCCTCAGCACGCTTCTTTCTTTCTCTGGCTCCCTTAATCATTCCTTTGACCAATCCGCCATAAATTTCTTCCAAGCGATAAAGTTTTGGAAAGGCAGATTTTACACTGAGTTTAGTAGGGTCACCGGCAAATACGCCGCTGACAAAAGGATCAATAGCATAATCAAGAAATTCTTTACCGAGTCTTCTCTCTACAAATTGAGCAATGCTTTGATAATATCCATCTTCGGACTTTCCAATAAAAGGTTCTGCAAATAAACGCAGCTTCCCTTTTGCTGAGAACAACTTAGTTTTTATAAATGGAGTAAGGCCCATCGGCAAAACATGCAGCTTATTATTTCTTAGTATATACCGTTTGTTGGAAATTTCACTAGCGTAAATCATTTCATTAGAAAGGCCGACATCTTCTACAATTTGTCTGATCAAAGGTGTTGTTTCCAATCCGCTGTTCGGCCCAAAATCAATTAAGAAATCCTCTTCGTTAAATGTCTGCATTGCACCGCCGACATGACTTTGAGCTTCCAGTATTTTTACATCGAAGCTATTTTTGTTAAGCCAGTGAGCCGTTGCTAAACCGGAAATGCCGGCACCAAGAATTACAATTTTCTTTTTATTCATTACAGTTTTAGTCCGCTAATCGAGAATCTTTCTGAATCTCTTGATTTACAAGCTCGGTTAATCCTTCTAAAAACAAAACAGAATCGTTTAATCCGCGCATTACAATATAATTTTCAATTCCGCATTCATCGGCAACGTGACGATATTCGATATCCAATTCGAACAAAGTTTCAACATGGTCGGAAACAAAACTGACCGGAATAATCAGCAAATGTTTTTTTCCTTTAGCAGAGAGCTGACGTATCATATCATCAGTTGAAGGTTCTAACCACTTCATCGGACCGACTTTACTTTGAAAACAAAGATGATGTGCATGAGAATTATTGCGTGCTTTCATCACTGCTTTCACTGTTTCTTTTATCTGATTACTGTAAGGATCACCTTTTTTTACCAAACTGACCGGTGTTCCATGCGCGCTAAAAACTAACTGGACTTTATCCTTTACAGCCGGCGAGAACTTTTCTAATGTTTCATCTATACGCTGATTAATTGCGGCTATATACTTATGCTGTGTTGGATAGTTTTTTATCATAGTGATTATTTTTTTATCGCCCGCATAATGACGCATCCATTCGTTGTAAGAAGAACCGGTTGTTGTAATTGAGTAATGAGGATATAAAGGGAGCAAAATTATTTTATCATAATCTCTGTCTTCAACTTTATCAACAGTTTCTTGAGTCAGCGGTTTCCAGTATCGCATCGCAGTATAGACATCAATTTCTTTATGATAGAAACGAAGCAGCTTCAGCAAAATAACACGCTGTTCTTCGGTCCACATATTAATTGGCGATTTACCACCGATTAATTTGTATTCTTTAGCAACTTTTGGTGCACGGCGAGAAGAAATAAACTTCGCGAAAGTTTTTTGTCCGAATGGAAGTTTAAAAATATCTCGATCGGAAAAAAGATTATATAAGAAAGGCTCAATGGCATCAAGAGAGTCGGGACCGCCAAGGTTAAACAACACAACGGCTATCTTCATTTAGCACCCTTGCAATTAAACAGTTCTTGAATATCTTGCTTTATCTTCTTTGCGCTCTATGTAACCGTCAAAGTTCATCGCAATGTTACGGATGAGCAATCTCCCCATCTGAGTTACTTCCAGTTTTCTATTTGTAAGACTAACCAAACCATCGTCGATAAATTCTTTCATTCCGTTAAGAGCATTTCCAAAGTAATTTTCAAATTCAATACTGAACAGATTTTCAATACTTGCAAAATCCAATTCGAAGTCGCACATTACTTTTGTAATTACATGACGGCGAAGAACATCATCATCGGATAAATAAACTCCGCGTTCAATCGGCAAAGCCTGGTCATCCAGTGCATCGAAATATTCTTTTTCTCTCTTCTTATTCTGCACATAGCTTTTGCCTACTTGACTGATGCTTGTTATTCCCATTCCATACAAATCTGTTCCGGCATGAGTGCTGTATCCTTGAAAATTTCTGTAAAGCTTCTTTTCCCTTTGTGCAATTGATAATTCATCAGTCGGCTTTGCAAAGTGGTCCATTCCAATAAAATCATAACCGGCACTTGTGAGCTTTTCTATTGTCATTTTTAGAATCTGAAGTTTATCCTCTGCAGATGGAAGATCAGCCGGATTAATCAGATTCATATGCTTCTTCATCCAAGGGACATGCGCATAGTTAAAAACAGCAATTCTATCGGGAGAAATATCAATTGTTGCGTCAACTGTTTTTTCAAATGACTCCATTGTTTGGAACGGAAGTCCATACATCAAATCAAGATTAATACTTTGAAAGCCAAGCTCACGCACCCAGCCGACAACTTGACGAGTCATATCTTCCGGCTGAATTCTGTTAACTGCTTTCTGAACTTTAGAATCAAAATCTTGAACACCCATACTTATTCTGTTAAATCCCCCATTGCGAAGCGCGACTAAATGCTCTCTTGTCAATCCTCTCGGATCAATTTCGCAGCCTTGTTCAGCATCAATTTTAATATCAAAACTTGTATTTATGAATGAAATTAAATCTGTTATTTCATTGGGATCTAAATGAGTTGGTGTACCGCCGCCCCAATGAAGCTGAACAACTTTTCTTCCCGATGTTATATAAGTGCGAAGCAGATCGATTTCGTTTTTTAGATATTTTATATAGTCTTTAATTCTGTCTCTATTGCGGGTGATAATCATATTACATCCGCAGAAGTAACAAAGAGTGTCGCAAAACGGCAAATGAAAATAAAGAGAGATATCCGGCGCGCTAACTTGGTTGTTAGTACGAATAATCTCATCAAGGTATTTTTCTGAAGTAAATTCTTCCGTAAAATGAGGCGCTGTAGGATAGCTCGTATAACGAGGTCCCGGCCGGTCATATTTTTTGATCAAGTCAATATTTATTTCAAACATACTTTCCTCTTTCTACCGCAGAGTCGCAAAGACGCAAAGTTTAGAAATTCAGAACCTTCCGCTTAAAGCCATCTACAAGTTTTGGAACATTAAAATTTATTAAGAAACCTAACTTCTTCTCTGCCAATTTCATGTAAGTTAACAACTAACAGGCAATAATACTTCAACTGCTTTTAATTCGAGTATTATTTCATGTTCAACCAATAAATCAATGCGGAAATCAGCATCAAGCGTTTCACCCCGATATACAACTGGCAAAACAACTTGTCTTTCAACAAACAAATTTCGTGTACGTAACTCTTTATATAAACATACCTCGTAAACACTTTCTAACAATCCCGGACCTAATTCCTTATGAACACTTATTGATGAATCTAATATTACAGAACTGATTCTATTCAAATGTTCATTATTCATCTTTGCGTCTCCGCGCCTTAGCGGTAATATTTTAAGCTTTCTTCCTTTACTACATCAACTAAAAACTTGGCATTAGCCGGTGATATATCGGGCAAGATTCCATGACCGAGATTGAAAATATGTCCTTTATGTTTACCAAAAGATTTTAAAACTTTAACAGCTTCTTTTCTAATCTTATCCTCTGTTCCGTATAAAACGGTCGGATCTAAGTTACCTTGCAAAGCTACTTTTTTGCCAATCTTACTTCTCACTTTACCAATATCCATTGTCCAGTCAAGACCAATAACATCGGCACCGGAATCAGCAAGTTTGTTAAGTTTATAATGAACACCTTTTGCAAAAAGAATTACCGGTTCGTCCTTACGTTTTATCTGAGATATTATTTTCTCCATATAACGTAGAGAAAATTCTTCAAAATCATTTGGAGAAAGAATTCCTCCCCACGTATCAAATATTTGGACAGCATCAGCACCGGCTTCAATTTTAGCCGAGAGATATTCAGCAACCGCATCTGCAATTTTATCAAGCAACTTATGAGCGGCTTCTGGCTGGTTATAAATGAATTTTTTGATTTCAGAAAAATTCTTTGAACCACCGCCTTCTACCATATAAGTCATAAGAGTCCAAGGTGACCCGGCAAAGCCAATCAATGGAACACGTCCATTTAATTCTCTTTTGGTCATAGACACAGCATCGAGCACATATTTAAGATCTTTCGTTGGATCGATCGTTTTCAGTTTATCTACATCTGCGGCTTTACGAATCGGATCATAAAGTTTTGGACCTTTGCTCTCAATCATTTCCAAATGCATTCCCATCGCTTCCGGAATAACAAGAATGTCTGAAAAGATTATAGCCGCATCAACACCAATAAGTTCAACCGGCTGTATTGTAACTTCGGAAGCGAGCTCTGGAGTTTTACACATCGTAATGAAATCAGATTTCTTTCGTACGGCTCTATATTCTGGCAAGTATCTTCCTGCTTGGCGCATTATCCAAATTGGAGTGCGTTCAACAGACTTTTTCTTACACGCTCTTAGAAACAGATCATTTTTAAGTTTTGTCAATTTACCTCCGCTTACGCGATGTTTTTTGTTACACTAAAATATTTATTTATTGCCTTTTCAACTCCTCGTAAAGAAAAGAGTTCCGGCACAATGTTTACATTAATTCCAAAGTTTCTAATTGCTGCTTCTGTTGTTGTACCGATAGTGCAAATAACAGCACCATTAAAGTATATGGCTACATTATCAATTTTGAGCAGACTTAAATAATTCCTAAAAGAAGATGGACTTGTGAAAACAAAAACATCCGGACGTTTAGTTTTTATCTGCTCATATTCATATTTCAAATCATTTAAATCATTTTCGACTACATCGTATATAGCAACTGAAAACACTTCAGCACCAAGTTCTGTAAGTCCGGCGATTAGTTCTCTACGCGCTAATGAACTTCCCGGAATTAAAACCTTTTTACCAGACAATTCTATTTTTGAAAATTCTTTTAATAATCCAGCAGCGCTGAACTCATTAGGAATTAAATCTACATTAATATTCTTCTCAATGCATCGTTCAGCTGTTTCTGTCCCAACACACGCCACTCTGATTTTACCAAGATTAATACTTTTAGCCGCTTCAAGAAAGGCTTCAACTGCATTGGAAGATGTAAAAACCAGCCAATCAAACTTATTGATCTCTGCTAAACTTCTGTTTAATTCGAGAGAATCTTTAACCGGCTGAATTTTAATTGTCGGGAAAAATAAAATCCGTGCACCTTCTGAAAGAAGAGAGCCAAAATGCTTTTCGGCTTCTTTCTTCCCTTTCGTAACAAGAATAGTTTTATCAAACATCTATTTAGTTTTTCTAGCAGTTGAATAAACTTCATTAAGAATTGCAGAAGCGCCGGCTTTTAGCAAATCCTTGGCAAGTTTAACACCAAGCTTTTCCGGATTGCTCTTAGCTCCGCGCATCTTTTTTCGGAATGTTACCGAACCATCCACGGCACCAACAATCGCTTCGAGGTACAATCCGTTAGATTTCATTTCTGCGAATGCACCAATTGGAACTTGACATCCGCCTTCAAGACTTTTAAGCAATGAGCGCTCTGCTAAAACTGCCAGATATGTTTCTTTGTGATGAATAGATTGAATAATTTTTTCTGCAAATGTGTTGTCCTCACGGATTTCAATTCCCAGTGCACCTTGTCCAACGGCGGGAAGTAAATCTTCTTTATCGATTATTGATGAGATATGTTTATTCAACTTTAATCTCTCAACTCCCGCGCGGGCAAGAATTATTGCGTCCCAGTCAGAATCCAAAAACTTTTTAATTCTTGTTGGTACATTCCCACGTAGCTCTTCAATTTTTATATCCGGACGAAGATGAAGTAACTGCGATCTTCTTCTCAATGATCCGGTAGCAATTACAGCACCTTCACGCAAGTTATTTATCTTCGTTCCCTTCTTTCTAGCAATCAAAACATCTTCAACCGGATGACGTTTTGTAACAGCCGCTAGTTTTAATCCTTTTGGAATTTCAGTCTGCAAATCCTTAAGGCTGTGAACTGCAATATCAATCTTTCCATTCAGCAGTTCGTTTTCAAGTTCTTTGGTAAATAAACCTTTATCACCAATCTTAGAAAGCGCGACATCAAGAATCTTATCCCCTTTAGTGTTGATAATCTTGATTTCAACAGAAAGATTTTTATTCTTCTTTTCAAGTTCTTTTTTAATGAATTTAGCTTGCCAGAGAGCTAACTCGCTGCCGCGCGAACCTATTACCAATTTATTTTTCTTCAACTTTTTCCTCTGCAATTTTCTTGTCGCCATTCAAGGTTATGCCATTGCCATTTTTGTCAGCAAGGTTAAAAAGCTCTTTTAGTATTACTGTATTGTTTGTCACTTCTTTTATATTCGATCCGGTTTCTGCATACTCGCGCAATTTTACGGTTGGATTATGCAAAAGTCTTCCTATCATTCTGCGTGTCATATCATCAACTTTAGCAAAGTCATCATCGCTAAGCTTGTGCTTAATTTTTTCCAATTCATCGCTGCGGATTTCTTCAAAGAAAGAACGCATAGTTTTTATTGTCGGCACTACATCAAGCGAATTATACCAGCCGAAAAAGCCGATCATCTCTTCCATTATTATTTTATTTACAAAAGGAAGCTGGTCTTTACGTTTCTGCAAATTCTGATCAACGATTATCTTTAACGAATCCATGTCATGGTAGAAAACGTTGTCAATCTTTTTCACTTCGGGATCTATATCACGAGGAACAGCAATATCCATCATTACTATTGGCGATCCTCTACGTTTCTTCATTGCATTCTGTACATCTTTAAGTGTTACCACATAATCCGCAGAACTAGTAGCACTGATAATAATATCATAATTGTGAAGTTGTTCATTTAGGAATTGAAACGGAACAATTTCGCCATGAACTTTTTCCGAGAGCTTTTCCGCGCGTTCGATTGTTCTGTTCGAAATTGCAATTTTACCGATACCTTTATCGCGAAGATGAACAGCAGCTAACTCGCCGGTTTCTCCGGCACCTATTACAAGTGCAGATTTTTTATCCAAGCTCGAAAAAATCTTTTCTACAACTTGTACAGCGGCGTAGCTTACGGTAACAGCGCCTTCACCAATAGTTGTTTCTTTAATTGATCGCTTACCTACTTTAGTCGCAGTATCAAATATTCTTCTTAAGACCGGACCGGTAAACTCCATATCATCACTAATTTCAAATGAATCCTTCACTTGACCAAGAATCTGACTGTCGCCAATAATTAAGGAATCGATACCCGCAGCCACAGAAAAGATATGTTTAACTGCGCCGCATGAAAAGTACTTTGAAAAGTGTTCCGGTTTTATTCCAAGTTTAGGTTTGAAATCAATTAACGATTGAATTAAAGGCGTTGAATCTAGACTTGGAACTTGAGGAAAGCCGAATATCTCTGTACGGTTGCAAGTTGATATTACAACTCCATCTGAAAGAAGTGATTCTCTTAAAAAAGGAATAAATTCAACTATCTCTTCACGAGAAAGGTGAACCGCTTCGCGAAGTTCCAGCGGCGAAGTCTTATGATTAATTGAAATGCCTATTAGATTCATTTTGTTACTTTCAATAGAACGAGTGGAACGTTTTAGCCAGCGAATTCGTGACGATCAATGACATAATGGCGAATAAAAATCCAATTAGAGAAAACATAATTACTTTTTTTCCGTAAAGGTTGCCGAAGAGCTTTAAGGTAATTCCAATACCATATGCAATCCAGACCAATAATGTTCCAATAAGTTTTGGATCGGCGTAACTAAAATTTGGGAAAGCGGCCGGAAGCCAGATTATTCCAATTATTATTGCGATTGTTAAGAGGACAAACCCAATCACCATAGAATAGAAACTTAGCTTTTCAAGAATTTCTAGACTTGGTAATCTGTCGAAAACTATACCGAACTTGTTAGCTTTGAGATTTTTGTAAAGAAGCATAAAAAGTAAACCATATACTGCTGAAATTGTTATACCGGAATAACCAAACATCGCATTAATTACATGAAGTCCGAGCAATCTGTTTCTTAAAACTTCCGGCACTATATAAGTATGCTCTATACTGATTGAAGAAATGAGCTGAAATATCAAAGAAAAGAAAATAATAAAAGCCCCGGTTCCCCTTATATCCGTAAGCAGTTCTAAAAGAAAATATGAAAAGGCTATACAGCATGCAATTATCGAAAATATTTCGAACTTGTTTGTAATTGGAGGGTGATTGTATTCTATCATTCTAGCAATAAGATAGAATGCATGAAAAAAGAGAGTTATAAATAGAATAACCCGTTTAGAGTTGTTGGCCGACTTTTTTTCGTTAAAAAAATCAAATACATAGATACTAAACGCACCCGCGTATAAAATGGGCAATAATGCGTTAAGTACTTTTATTGAATCAAGCATGTTTATTTTGTTCTAATTATTGGTTTTCCGCGTAATTAATTGCGGATTTTGTGGTGCAAAATTATGAATATCTGGCTTGAAATCCTCTATAACCCGAAATTATTGCCGCGTTGTTTCAAGTCTTAAAGAAGTCTATTTAATGAATGCTATTTAAAAAGTAGGGGCAACTTTTCAAGCCCGAAAGTTGCCCCTACATTTAGTCCAAATTAACTTTTACTTTAATTTTTGTAATAAACATAAGAATCATTAGTCCAACTAAAGCTGAAAGTACAGATGCAACTATGATACTTATCTTGCTACTTGTAATTATGTTGTTATCTACAAAGGCTAAATTTGTAATAAAAATTGACATTGTAAATCCGATTCCAGCCAATGTGGAAACGCCATAGATTAGTTTCCAATTGATTCCCGTTGGAAGTTGGCTAACACCAACAAATACAGCGATAGCTGAAAAGAGTAAAATCCCTATCGGCTTACCAAGAAATAAACCTAGAATTATTCCCAATGAATTATCTGCTGTAAGACTTCTAAGAATATTATCCGGTAAAAGAATAGCCGTATTTGCTAAAGCAAAGAGTGGAAGAATTAAAAATGCCACCGGCTTATGAAGTCTTTCTTGCAATAAATAAGAAATATTGTGAGGATTTTCTTTTCGGAAAGGTATTGCAAAAGCTAGAAGCACTCCGGAAATAGTTGCATGTACCCCCGACTTCAGCATTAAATACCACATCACTAAGCCTAGCAGAAGATATGGCGACAGTTTGTTAATTCCGGAGCGATTCATAATTAATAAAATTCCAAATACAGCAAGTGAAGAGAATAAATAAATAATAGATAGATCATTCGTATAAAAAAGAGCGATGATAATAATTGCTCCAAGATCATCAATTATTGCGAGTGCTGTTAGAAATATTTTTAATGCAAGAGGAACTTTGTTACCAAGCAAAGATAGTATACCTAAAGCAAAAGCAATATCGGTTGCCATTGGTATTCCAAAACCACTTTGCGTACTGGTTCCACTGTTAAAACCAAAGTGAATTGCAGCCGGCACAATCATTCCACCAAGAGCCGCAATTATTGGCAAGCTTGCTTTTCTAAGTGTTGATAATTCCCCAACATATATTTCTCTTTCGATCTCCAAACCGACCAATAAAAAGAAAATTACCATCAAACCGTCATTTATCCAGTGCTCAAGACTGTATTTAAGTTGAACCTCGAAAAAGGATAAGTCTATGTAGCTCTTCCACATCTTAATATATTCGCTTCCGGTTGAGCTGTTAGCGATTAGCATTGAAATAACAGTTAACACAATTAACACATATCCGGACGATTTTTCGCTTTCAACAAATTCTTTAAACAAATCAAGCTGTTTATTCTTAAGCTTCGTTAATCCTCTTTTTATTCGGCTACTCATATTTTCTCCAAAACACTTTCAAATTGTCATTAAAGGTATTTGTCTCTTTTATAAATATATTCAACCAGCCACTTTTCTTCTACCAATTTCAAAATTAAATGCCCTTTACTGTTTTTTTTACCATTGCTATAAATTTTGCTAAACGAACAAGCTGCAACTTGCTCTAATTGATTTACATTACAGCTATCAACAAGATATTTGCAATTTTCGTTCTTTAAGGGTTTATCATTCATAACCATCTGCTTTACCAAAACTTCAACTTGAGTCATGGATTCTTCAGTAGCATAATCTTCAGATGCTTGCAATACCTCTCCAGCTATATATAAATCCAAAAATTGTTGAGCTACGCTTTCTGGATTTGAATAATCAACTTGACTAAATACACATAAAGGACTAATTAAAATCACTAGAACAGCTTTCAATAATTTTTGCTTCATTTCATTCTCCATATTTTTAAAACATTCAACCCGTTGTGTGGATTAATCTTTATGAAGTCAAAAGCAATTATATATTCAAAAAATGGAACGCGGATTGAACGGATTTATCATGATTTCCACTGATAAATTTTTGAATAATTGCTTTTAACTTCCTTTTGACAATTTTCCAAATTTAATTCACACAACTGGTAACATTCAGTAATAATTAAGCGATATCCGGAATAACATTTTTAGTACGACCCATCCAGTCCAAATTTTCCATTTCTCCAAAATGATCTTTAAAAATTCTGTAATACATCAATTCTTCTTTACTGTTTAATATCCAACCGCATTTAATTTTTCTTTCAGTGTTGAAGTCCGAATCCGAGATTAATCCTTCAGCATATTTATAATAGTGTTCTCCAATTCCCGATCCTTCCCAGAATTTTGATTTTGTTCTCATCAATACTTCTGTTGGAAGATAATCCACCAATGCCAAACGTAAAATCCACTTTTCGGTTTTCTTATATAGTTTTTGATCTACCGGAATCTTGGTAGCCAATTCAACAACTTCATCATCAAGAAACGGAACGTGAGCAATTGTGCCAAATGCGCTTGAGCATCTATCAACACGTTGCAAAGCTGTGTTATGAAGTCTTTTTGTAATATCTATTAATTCATCCTCTATTTGATTTTCCGGCATTTCCTTTATGTATTGATAACCGGCAAACAGTTCATCTCCGCCTTCTCCGCTAAATACTTCTTCCACATATTCCGATGCCAATTGAGAAACAAGATAATTCATAATGCTAGAGCGTACTAATAAAGCATCAAATGATTCCAGATGATAGATAACATCCGGTAAAACCTTTACTATTTCTTCAAATGAAATTATTCTTTCGTGATGAATTGAGCGGATATGGTCTGCTACAATTTTTGCATATTTGAGATCTTCTGCTTCACGAAAACCAACTGCAAAAGTATGCAGATCATTAACCATAGGGCGTAACAATGCCGATATTGCGCTTGAATCCAATCCACCGGATAGCCATGCACCAATCGAGTTATTACCCAATCTCTTTTGTATGGCCTTTGATAATGTTTCTTTTAATAAAGTACTTAACTCACGCTGTTCAATGTTTATGTGAACAGCTTTTTCGAGTTCATAGTATTTTCTCAATTCCTTATTTGCCAAAACAAATCCCGGATTAAGCTCATGAATAGTTGTACCAAATGCAGTAAGAGCTTTTACTTCGGATGAAAAAGCAATATCAGCATCATCTATCATTGTATAGTAAAGAGGCTCAACGCCATATTTATCTCTTTTAAGAATTATCCGGTTGTTCTCAATCAGAACGCTAGTAGAGTCTATGCGGTTAGATAATGAAAAGAAGTTTGTGTTCTTTACATCATTACAAAGAGAATTTAAATTATTGGATGCAAATCCAATTGTAATTCCACTTTTCAGCAAAAGTATATTATGTTTTTTTCCTCTATGAGAAATCTTTGAAAGCATATCATGTGCGGTTTTACTTTGTTTAACACCGCTAATTCCAATTATTCCAGCCATATTAAAACTCCTTTGCATTAATTAATTCTGTTCTATGTTTTTCTGTAAGAATACTTCCATCATCCGGATCAACTGCGTACCACGCGCCATTAATCAGTTGCGTAGAGATTTTGCCGCATAAATGTGGATTACCTTTGAAGTGAGGAGTATCCAGTAAACCATTTTTAATAGCTGTAGCAATTGTCCCGGGATCTGTTAAGGGACTTTCGACATTACTCTTTGCGGAATGCTTAAGAGCTTCGATTAGATTAGTAGCTTCTTGTATTAATTCAAATTTTCTTCTCTGAACTTCACCATCAGAGGCAAGATTGGGAAGCCCATTCAAACAGTTTTGCATTACGCCATGAATAATCTTGCAACTTTCAATCAGTTCTTCCGGTTTGATTGCATGATTGCCTTCGCTGAAACCAACGACATGAAGAATATGAGGATTAAGAACAAGTGAAATAACCGCTGATGCGGCTAGCTGTCCTTTGGCTACAAAAGGATCGGATGAAAAGTGAGCAATGCCGGCTCTTACTTCAGTGAATGATTCAAAAGTATCGTCGTGCAAAGATGTAATAAGTTCTTTCTTGGCCAGCATTTTCGCCAGATCCATCTTTGGCGATGTTCCGGGAGGTGTGTTAAACATATACTGAGCTACATAATTTTTCACTCCCATTTTTTTTGCATTAAGTGCGGCTAAATATGCCATAGTAACCGCAAGAGAATCATGGGCGTCTCTTAAACTCCATTGATGCGATTCATTTACTTCAACCGGAATTCCTCGCTGAGCATACCAGCGCATAATGTTTTGGCTTTCAGTTATGGTATCTTTTAGTGAACGCTTAGACCTTCCATCCATTACACTGTACCATGTTAAAGGAACTGCCGCCCACGCATTGTTAATCGTTTCAACACTCATTTCAGCCCATTTGAGCAAATCATTCGTACCGCTGTAACATCTCATTAGAGGATAATTACCGCAGCGGGAAGCTTTATAGATTTCAACTAAATCATTTTTTGTTCTCACCGGAACACCACCCGCACCATTTAATGAAGGAGTCATTCCTTCCGGATTGAAAAAGAATTCTTGCGCATTCTGATCTGTGCCGAGTGAAATAATATCCAGAACTTCTGCATCCGATATTTTCTTTACACCTTCAATTGTTTCATCTACTGAAGGCCTCCCGAAATGGTGACGCAAAAGCGGATAAGGATACTTCTCCTTAATTCTTTCAATTAGAGTCTGTGGAAAAAGATTCTGCAAGTCCTCATTACTGCTTCCCCTCAAATATTTCTTTATTTCGCTTTGGGAGTCTTCCCCGGTAAATACTTTTGCAAAGAATGTGTAATGCTTAGCGAGTTCTGCAACCGGAGTAGTACCTCCAAAAATGAACTTTACTTCTTCAAGATGGCAAATTTCAATTTGAGTCTTTAATTGATCGAATAAGTTCTTTGCGTTTTCCGGTGTAAGCCTATAACTAAGTGCGGCAATATCGGGGCTGTTTAGAATTATCTCATCAATAAGTCTGTTTAATGGAACTGCCGGACCAAGAAAGATAATCTCGTAACCTTCCGCTTCGGCAAGTTTTAGAAAATGATATAACCCGCCAACATGAACACAATTGCCTATAGAGGCACCTAGAATTTTTTTCTTTTTCAATGTTATCTCCTTTTGAATTACATTTTTTCTCCGATAGCGAGTAATCTTAATTCTCGTAGAGACATTTTATCTATTTGCAGTTTTTCTACTGTTCTGCCTATAGACCAGTAATCAGTGTTGTTAATTGTTGAAGCTATGTCGATTATTGAATTAATTGTAGGAGTTGGAGCACCGAACATTTTGCCGATAGAAGCCATAGGCACTAAACTGCTTGGAACATCCTCGCTTATATAACGTATTGAAAGTCTGTTTGGCGCCATTATTCCCCGGTAACCGGGATTAGCTCTCATAGCATCACGTAAATTGCTTCCGGTTGCGCCATAGGCTAAATACAACCACTCTTTAGCGCTTATGGCCCTAATGCCAAGCGACTCTGCTACCTTAACTCTTTCAACATCAATCTTTTCCAATACTCTTCCTACCGATTCGGTAACCCCTTCAAGATAAAATTGAAATTCGGCATCATCTTCAATCCATCCGGCATTCAAAACACAAATTGCTGGATGAAAAACAGCGCCAATGTTTTCGAAACTTGTTTTAAAGATATTATCGCCGGCCACAAACTGAGGATACGCTGTACGCAGCCGCTCCAACACTTTTGGAATTAAATAAGCTCGAACGGAAGAAATAGGAATAGAGTTTTTTATTCTAAATATGTGAGCTTGAGCCGGTCCAACAACTCTTGACGCATAAATAAATGTCTGAGTCTCAGCTATAATAACATTGGCTTCATTTCCGCTTCTTTTAACAATTTGCTTAAATTCTAACGCACCAAAAGTTCTTCCCGGATTAAGAATGACTATTTGACCATCCTTTAAATGCGGGGCGCATTGCTCTGCTATAAACTCGTGAGCGGTAGCCGGTACAACTACCATTATTATTTCAGCATTTTCAATTACCTCTTTAATATTGTTCGAGGCTAAATTAATTGTTGCAAACCCTTCTACTTCCCCCTCCAAAGCAATTCCACCCATAGATTTTACTCCCCATAATCTTTCCTCGGAACGATTATAAAGTGCAACATCAAAGCCCATCAAAGCAAGATGCCCTGCCATTGCTAGGCCGCCATGACCGGCGCCAAGCACTGCAAACTTCGGTTTATCGGTATTATGATTGTTCATACCATTCTCCTTGAAAGATTATTTTAGCATGAAACGAAAACGCAGTTCTACAAATAGTGAAAAACCAATTGTTTCTGCTTCTGTTATTTACAGGAAACGCTTAATACTTGCCTTACATATAATATTCGAAGAAAGCGTTTTAGTGTTTGATTAAATAACTTTAAGTGTGATTACGAAAATACCGGAGGAGATTTATTGGAAAATGTGATTAGTTCAGAAGGATTATAATTTACTTCAGTAGAATGGAAATGACTAAATGACTTGCTTAAATAGGAGTTTGAAAATTTTTCTATTAATAAAACGGGATAAAGTTTCCCTATCTCAATTTTCTTTATTAGCGGTAAATGCCTTCTATGAAGGATGAATGATTTTGAATGCTTATTTGATGTTTCATCAATACTACAGTCTGTTGAACCAGAGGTGGCTATATAAATTGGAGGAGTGTGCACCAAGCGGCTGTATACATGTGTAACGTATATCAGCGCCAAAATGACTAATAATATTTTTCTGAATTTGCTCATTACTAAAAAAAAGATAAACTTTTTGGATTGGAACCGCAAGGTTAATTCTTAGCACTAAAATTTTACCAAAAACAACTCTCTTTCAAAACTATCCGAATCCGTTTAATCCTTTAACAGCAATTTCTTATTCGCTGCCAAAAGCAACAACGGTAAAATTGAGAATCTTTGATTTGCTGGGAAAAGAAATTGCGGTGCTGGAAAATAGTTATAAGGACAAAGGAGTACATCAGGTTACGTTTGACGGAACAAATTGTGCAAGCGGCGTTTATTTCTTTCAACTAATTGCAGATAATTTTGTAGAAACTAAAAAGCTTCTTTTAATGAAGTAAAGGGATCATTATTAATTGAAAGCCAAAAGCCGTTTCGATTAATTGAAACGGCTTTTCAAAAAGATAGTCCGGAAATCAAATCTCAATAAAAATGTTCACTTCCATACTTTACGTCATTCGTTTGCTTCTCTATTAGCTCAAAGAGGAGTTTCTCTTTATATCATTAAAGAATTACTTGGTCACGAAGATTTAGCAACAACACAAATTTATAGTCACCTTCAGCAAAAGAACTTGAGGGATGCAGTTAATCTTCTATAATTTTTCAAAAGCATACTCACAAACTAAAAGTGAGTATGCTTTATTTTCCATTTCCTTAAAATTTATTGCCTTTCAACATTCAATTTCTAGTCAAACTAGCTTACTTAATATCAAAATAAGCCTTTCTCTTATTATCCATGAAATAATTTGCTGAAGCAGCATTTTTGATAACCTATCAATTAAGGGAAAGATGTTGATGTTTGCCGTTCATTGGTGGATTTATTGAAATCATCCGCAGCAGAATTTGAGAGATGTATTGAAGCAACAATTAAAAAAGCCGCCCTTAGGCGGCTTGCAATTTTTATTTTACCAGATTCATCTTTATTGTGTTTAGATATTGTTTTGATGTGATTCTTGCAAAATAGATTCCGGAAGCCACACTCATGCCACTCTCATTCTTTCCGTTCCAATCTATGTTATAGGAACCGGCATTTAACATCTCGTGATCAACAAGTGTCTTTACTAAACTTCCTTGAATATCATAAATTGCCAATTGTACTTTATCGGCTTTGGGAATAGAAAACTTTATTGTTGTACTAGGATTAAACGGATTTGGATAATTTTGTGATAATTCAAACTCACTTGGTGTCTGTGGATTTTGCAATACCACACCAGATACTTTATGTGGATCACCATGACAAGGTGTACAACTCATTTGTGTCATTACAGTATTAAGTGCTGCTGATCCGTGACATCCAAGGCAAGCTTTAGCATCAGCCGGAGTAACAAATGTTGGAGTAAACTGCTTTGCTAAATTCGCATTTAATAATTCAACAGTTTTAGCAGCACAATCACCGGTTATTCTTGCACATCTTTCTTTTCTCTCAACATCGCTAACTTTTTTCTTTGCAACTAAACACCACTGACTTACCGAAGAGTGGCAAATCGGACTTCCGGAAATATTCTGTACAAGTGTTCCGTTAAATTTTTGCATCGTGTATTTACCTTGTGCTGCAAATTCATTTGCTTTTGTTGTTGGCAAATTTTCTTGGCAATACCAACCCCACAATTCATTAATTAAATTTCCGGATGTTGCTTTATCAACTACCATGCTTATCATTGCTGCTCCACCGTTGATAGCTCCGCATAGCGTTCCCCATCCGTTTCCTCCGCCTCTACCAAACAACATTATTTCCATAGGTATGTTATTCCAAGGATCGGGCACTTTTGTTTTAAGTACTTCGAGAATTCCTCCAAAAGCTCCGGCACAGCAATCCTTATCATTATAATAGTAATAATGAGCTTTGTTTCTTACTTCATCCGGGTCAAGTTCTACGTATGGAAAGGGCCATGTTGTGTTTTTTTCATCAGCAAATAGCTTACCACCGCTTAATGCATTTAAGCCAACAGCGCCAACCATTGCGCCTGCTGCATATTTTGTTGTAGTGGATAAGAACGATTTTCTGTCCATCTTCTTTTCTTCAGTTTTTAACTCTTCCATTTTTCACCTCTGGATTTGTTTTGTTTTTGTTTTGAGTAATCGGATGATTTTTTCAATTCTTTCATCTTTTGCAGCAAGTAAGCTGAAATGATTTATTGACGTGTCTAAATCACAGTATAACCAGAGCATGCCTAACGCAACTGCTTTTTCTTTTTCGTCTTGATATGCAACCATGTTTTCAATTTCATAGATAATTTCCGGGCAAGGACAATCATCTAATATTGGATCAGTATTTATTATGCAGTCAACATCTACCATAATTAATTCTTCAAATAGTTCTAATGCGGTAAATATTTTTCCAGTTTTTACATAACAAATTATAAGCTTCTTCTTAGCAGATTTATTGGCGGGATACTTTTGAAGAGTTTCCTCTAACTCATTAATTGCTTCAGAGTATTTTCTCGAAAGAAAGTATTGATTGCCTAGCATTTCACTCATGTGAAACACTAAGCAAAACACTTGCCATATAAATTGTTCTGTTTAGGGTTATTTTAAATGGATAGATTTTGGATTTGCAACACAATGCAACAGATCATTTCAAATCAATTTAGTCTTGGTTTTACTGTGCCACACTTTGCAACATTTGTATTGGGCAGTTAATCTTTGGAATGCCCTTTTAACATTCTATGAACAGTACTTCTATTTATACCCAGTATCTTGGCTACTTTACTTTTATTCCAATTATTTTGTCTTAGTAATGCCAAAAGAGTTTCGGCTTTTTCATCTTCTTCTATTTCCTTTGCGCTAAGGTATTTGCGACATTTGTCTTTATTTCTAAGATTCGGAGGCAAACAACAAGCGCAGAGGTAATCTTCTCTCTTTGAGCGAACAAATGCATACTCGATAACATTTTCTAACTCTCTTACATTTCCCGGCCAATCATGGTTAAATAATACTTCCATCGTTTCAGAATCTGTGGTCTCAATTTTTTTTCCATACTTGTCTGAGAACTTCCTAATGAAATAGTTTACTAGTGAAACTATGTCTTCCTTTCGTTCTCGTAAAGCCGGAATGTGAAGCGGTATTACATTTAATCTGTAAAATAAATCCTCTCTAAACCGACTGGCTTTAATTTCATCTTGTACTGTTTTGTTAGATGCCGCAATTATTCTTACGTCAACTTTTCTTTCAATACTTTCACCTAATCTTTCAAATGTCCCTTGTTGTATAATCCTAAGCAGCCTTGACTGCATATTAATAGGTATTTCTGTAATCTCATCTAAAAATATTGTTCCGTTGTTTGCATACTCAAATCTTCCAACTCTATCCTTAATTGCGTCAGTGAAAGCTCCTTTTACATGCCCAAACAATTCGCTTGCGAGTAATGTATCCGGTAAAGCAGCGCAGTTAACTTTAACAAATATTTTCTCTCTTCTTTGGCTTGTTTCTTTGATTGCATTTGCAAACATTTCTTTTCCTACACCAGTTTCTCCGGTAATTAAAACATTTGCACCACTTCTGGAAATTTCTTGTATAGTTTTAAAAAGCTCTCTCATTACTTTAGACTTGCCTACAATACCATAAAAATGATCTTGGTGCTTTAGATACTCTTCAAAGTTTACTACTGCATTTCTTCTAAAGGATATTATTCCACCGATTGGTTCCTTTTTTTCATCGCACAATACAGACGCATTAATTTTAACGGGTATTATGCTTCCCTCATTATTTTGTATGCTAGATTCTAAGTCAATAATATTTTTACCCGTTCTAATCACTTCGGTAATCGGGCATCCAATTTGGCATCTCTCCGATTTGCAGAAAGTTCTGCATACCTTTCCTAATACATCTTCTTGCTTTATGCCGGTAATTTGAGTAGCAGACTTATTTACAAATACTATCTTAAATTCTTTATCAATTACATAAATTCCTTCTGCTAAAGAATCTAGAATTTTAATGCTATAAGTATCTAAAAAGTTAGTTGTTACCATTTATATACTCACGATTAAATAAACTCCGCCAAGTATTACTAAAATTCCACAAATTTTCTTAATCCACAAAATAGTTTTTGATTCTTCGCTCCAGTTCAAATACTTCTGTACTTTGCCCGTTAGAGTACCGGCACCAACAATAACCGAGCAATGTCCTACTCCAAACGCGAGTAAAAACATCATTGCAAGAAAATAATTTGTTTGAGCTGTTTGAAACACGATGCCAAGAACCGGTGCCATGTAAGCGAAAGTGCAAGGACCAAGCGCCAAGCCGAATAGTAAGCCAAGTATTAGTGCCGCCCATAATCCTTTTGCTTTTGTCGGTTTTAAGCCTCTGTTCCAATCAAGTTTTAATATACCTAGAAGATATAATCCAACAAGGAAAAAGATTCCGGCTACAAGATAATTGCCGGCGCTTCCAATATCTCCCATCATTCTACCGAGTGATGCAGTGATAATCCCGATGAGTGCAATTGTAATTAATATTCCAACTGAAAATACAAGCGAGATATTAAACGTTCTTGCCAGTGTCATTTTTCCTTGCGAGCTAATAAAACCAACAACGAGTGGAATGCTTGATAGATGGCATGGTGATAAAAGGATTGATAATACTCCCCAAGCAAATGAAGCAAGAAGAGCAATCCAAATTGCACCATTCATTGCCTCGTATAAAGAATTAAAAACTGCGTCTATCATATTTTCTTCCTCTTTTCTGTGTAACTCAGCGTCCACTCCGTGTTGCTCTGTGTAATTCTGTGGTTACACTGAGACACACAGAGATTCCACAGAGTACCACTGAGTTTATTTTTTTGGTTTTATTCCCTTGCCTAGTAAAAGTTTATCTATTTCCTTCTCCGGATAAAATCCTTCGTGACGGAAAAACTCTTTTCCCTTCTCATCTAAAAAGACTTGAGTTGGAATTAGCTTAATCCCAAACTTACTAGCGTAAGGTTTTCCTTCGTCTGTCCACACATCATGGAAAATTACTTTTACTTGTTCACCATATTTTCCTTCAATTGCTTTCATAACCGGTTGCATCTGCTTACATGGAATACAGTTAACTGATCCCAATTCAACAAATGTAACTTTAGGGCTTTCTTTTTTTACTTCTTTTATACCTTGTGAATAAACACTTCCACAAACAGTAGTTAAAATCATAATAACGACGAATAAATTTTTCATTTGCTTAATCCTAATTGTTAATTGCCATTTCTATTTTTTTCGATACTTCTTCGATTAGCACTTCTGTTATTTCCGTTTTTCCTTTTTCAACATCAAAATTTGTTAATACAAAGTGTTCATAAGGTAGATTGTTCTTCTCGAATATTATCTTTCCGCATGATACACTACATCCATCAATCACTATGTTTTTATCAGCACATTTTGCAGATTCAATAAATCCGGATAAATCTGCACCAACCGCAGCTAGGCAAGTCATCTTTCCGTTACCTTCATTCATTAGTTTTCTTGAAATGCTATCGGCCAATAATCCGGTATTAGCCGCTCCGGAACATGAATAAATAAGTTTGATTCCATTACTGCCGCAACTACAACATTGTCCCATTCTAGTTTACCTTTATTTTAATAATTGAATTATTTCTTCATACTTTATAACTCTTCCAATGCCTACAACTTTATCATTTATAACAAGTGCCGGAAGACGAACAACACCATATTTAATTATCTCTGTAAAATCAGCTACCTTTTCAACTGTTGCTTCAAGCCCGCTTATTTCTATTGCAGCTCGAGCATTCTCTTCAAGCTTTCTGCAATTCTTATACTCAGAGCCTAAAATCTTTATGCTAATCATGAAAACAATAAAGGGAGTTAAGTGTCTTTATAATATTTGCAGTTATCAATTTCATTCCCGGTTTTTAAAATAATCCTAGTAAATTAAATTGAAAATATAACCGACAGTAATTATTCCTACAGCAACAACTCCAACGAAGACAAATATCAATTGCAGTTTTAAAACTTTCCGGAGGATTATTGTTTCTGGTAAGGATAATCCAATAACTGCCATCATAAATGCAAGAACTGTTCCCAGTGATGCTCCTTTTCCTAATAAAGCTTGTACAATTGGAATTATCCCGGCAGCATTAGAATACATTGGTACACCTAACACTACTGCTAGTGGAACACTCCACCATGCATCTTTACCCATAAAAGAAGCCATAAAGTTTTCCGGCACATATCCATGTATTCCGGCGCCGACAGCTATACCAACTACAATATAAATCCACACTTTTGCTACAATTTCTTTTACAGCTTCTATACCCGCTGATATTCTATGGCTAAAAGGTATTTTCCCTTCTTCTATTTGTAAGTTTCCCGCCTTTACCTCATAAACCCACGGTTCAACGTATTTTTCCAATTTCAACTTACCAATAACAAAACCGCTTGTTATTGCTATTAACAATCCGGTTGACATATACATCAAAGCTGTCTGCCATCCAAATAAACCAAACAAAAGAACCAACGCAACTTCATTGATCATTGGTGCGGCTATAAGAAATGAAAATGTAACACCAAGAGGAACACCGCTTTCTACAAATCCAAGAAATAATGGGATAGCCGAACAAGAACAAAACGGAGTAACAATTCCAAGTAAACTTGCTAACACATTTCCTGTAAATAATTTTTTACCGCCAAGTATCTGTCTGGTTTTTTCCGGCGAGAAATATGATCTGATAATGCCAACAACAAACACAATTATAGTTAGCAGCAATAAAACTTTCGGTACTTCAAAAACAAAGAACCATATTGCTTCCGTTAAATGTGTTCCTTTTTCCAATCCGGCAATTTTATATATAACAAAATCTGTAACTGCTTCTAAATTAAAATACACTAATAACCATACTGGTATTAAAACAAGAGGTATCAGAAAATTTCTTTTATTGTTTTCCATGCTTATTAAATCTCTTTTATTATAGACATACATCCGGAGCCTTAACGGTTCCTTCTTCTACATTCTTGAAATATTTTTTTTGGAACCAGAGTGCTACATTTACCAACGCTATCAATGCCGGAACTTCAACAAGCGGTCCAATTACAGCTGCAAAAGCTTCACCGCTGTTAATACCAAAGACAGCAACAGCTACAGCAATTGCTAATTCAAAATTGTTGCTTGCGGCAGTGAATGAAAGTGTTGCAGTTTTTGAGTAATCAGCTCCAACTTTCTTCCCCATATAAAACGATACAAGAAACATTATTACAAAGTAGAATAACAACGGAATTGCAATGCGTACCACATCAAGGGGAATCTTTACTATGTATTCACCCTTTAACGAGAACATAACTATGATTGTGAAAAGCAGAGCAATTAACGTTATAGGACTAATCTTAGGAATGAATTTAGTTTGATACCATTCCTTGTTTTTCAGCTTAATTAACGTAAAGCGTGTTATTATTCCGGCTAAGAAAGGAATACCTAAATAAATGAATACACTTTCTGCAATCTGCCCGATTGTAATATCTACTTTGAAGGTTTGTAAACCAAGCCAATTTGGTAAAACAGTTAAAAACACATATGCATAAATCGAAAAGAAAAGCACTTGGAAGATTGAATTAAACGCAACAAGTCCGGCAGCATATTCTGTGTCCCCTTTTGCTAATTCATTCCATACAATAACCATTGCTATACATCGCGCAAGTCCTATCATAATTAAGCCAGCCATATATTCCGGGTAGTCTTGCAAAAATATAACAGCAAGAAAGAACATTAGGATTGGTCCGATAATCCAGTTCTGAACAAGTGAAAGAGTAAGTATTCTAATATTTTTAAATACATCACCAAGCTCTTCATACTTAACTTTTGCAAGAGGTGGATACATCATTAAAATCAATCCTATCGCAATAGGAATATTTGTAGTTCCGCTCTGAAACGAATTCCAAAAGTCAACTATTCCCGGAAAGAGATAGCCGGAAAAAACACCTATAAACATTGCAAGAAATATCCACAACGTTAAATATCTGTCAAGGAATGAAAGTCTTTTTGTAATAGAGCTCATGTTCTTACCTTTTTCTTTACTTATTGAATTACAAGTTCACTTGTCAGCCAATGTGTTAATGTAGATTTAGTAGGCAATTTTCCGGTATGGATTACCTTTTCATTTACAACAAGACCCGGTGTGCTCATTACTCCGTAACTCATAATGTCTTTTAATTCTGTTACTTTTTCTATTGTTGCTTCTATGTTGTTTTCTGAAACTACTTCTTTACAAAGATTTTCTAAAGTCTTGCAGTTAGCACAACCCGAACCAAGCACTTTGATGTTTAACATGTTTTATCTCCTAATGTATTCGTTATAAAAATTGAAAAAGTCTCTTTTTATTTCATCTCGTATTCTTCTGAACTCTGAAAGTATTTCTTGATCCGTTCCGGTTGCTTCAGCCGGGTCTTCAAATCCTATATGTAATTGCTTTCCAACCTTACCTATAAAAACCGGACACGATTCTTTTGCGTTATCACAAACGGTTATTACATAGTCTATTTCGTCGTTAATAAACTGATCTGCATGCTTTGGGTAATTCTTAGAGAGATCAATTCCAACTTCACTCATTACTTGAATTGCTTTGGGATGCACTTGGATGGATGGTTTTGTTCCGGCTGAATTAACAACTAATTCCGGATCGAATGATTTTAAAAACCCCTCTGCCATTTGGCTTCTGCAGCTATTGCCCGTACAAAGAATAAGGATTGTTTTATTCATTTCTTTTGCCTTTCATAATTCGCTTATAACCGAATTGTTATTCATTTATTAGTGTTACCGCAGACCTTAAAACGGTCAACTACTTTTACTTTTTGCTTATCTTCTTCAATCACTTTATTGTCTCCAATCCAAAAATCTAACGATGTTAGTATTGCAGAAATTCTCGGATCGGCCGGACGGTGATTAAGTACATAGTTTACCCATTTCCCTTCTTTTTCCTCGTAGATAAAGCTTTCCTTCTTCAATAAACTTAAATGCTGCGAAACAGTTGAAGCTGCCAATTGCAAAACCTCCGTTATTTCACACACACATAATGGTTTTGTTTGAAGCATTTTAAGTATTCTAAGTCGGTTCTTATCGGATAGAACTTTGAAGATATTTGTTGATTCTTCCATATTCTCATTTCGTTGTTGACCGAAATATAAATCAACGAATTATTATTAACAAATTATTTATTTAACCGGTTGTGCGAGTTAAAAATTTATTGGAAAAACTGTTGAAACAGTTTCAAAAAAATGTTTGATTTTATTAACCCACGGATTAATCCGTGGGTTAATAAGAAAAACCAACGTTTTGCCAAACCGTTTTAACGGTTTACAAATTAATTCACACAACGGGTTTATTTAACAAAAGGAAGAATGTTTAGTGACGAGAATGAAGGTGTAATAAAAGTCATAACCGGTAAAGTATTCAATAGGTCCCTAAAAAGAACATTTATCCAAACAGATTGCATCTCAATTCAATTATTTTATCTTTGCAGTCAAGTTTTAAGAAACAGAAAACATATTCTTTTGCTTATCGAGAACGGTTGAGGGATTAGGCCCGATGAAACCGTAGCAACCTGCTCCTTTAGGAACGACAGGTGCTAATTCCTACTCCGCAACTCGGAGAAAGATGAGGAGAAGACGGATACACAAAATGTAACCTCTTCCCTTTTCAAGAAGAGGTTTTTCATTTTAAATAACAGAAAGGTCGCAAATATGAAACTTCAAACAAAAACAATTCATGCCGGTGTAGATAAAGACACTGCTTACAACAGCATCATAACTCCAATATATCAAACATCTACTTTCCGATTTGAAGATATTGGAACAACAAAGGGATTTGATTACACCCGTTCCGGAAATCCAACGCGCACCACACTGGAAGAAAATATTGCCGCGCTTGAAGGGGGCATTTGCGCAAGAGTAATTGCAAGCGGAATGGCGGCTATTGCCGTAACACTTCACTTTCTTAAAAGCGGAGATCATTTAATTTGTACAAACGACTGCTACGGAGGAACCGAGCGTCTTCTTCGTCTGTATTCCGATACATTCGGTCTTGAAATCTCTTACGTGGATATGAAGAATCATGAAGAAATTAAGAATGCTATAAAAGCAAATACAAAAGCGGTGTGGATTGAAACACCGAGCAATCCACTTTTGAATATTTATGATATTAAAACTATCAGCGAAATTGCACACAACAGTAATTTGCTTGCAGTAGTTGATAATACATTTCTCTCCCCCGCTAACCAGCGCCCTCTTGAGTTAGGTGCTGATATTGTTGTTCATTCTACAACAAAGTATTTGAATGGACATAGCGATGTAGTTGGAGGAGCGATTGTTGTTAACAAACCGGAACTTGCGGAAAAGCTAAGTTATCTGGTTAACGCTCTAGGACAAGGAGAGGCTCCTTTTGATGCTTGGCTAGTGCTTCGCGGTATAAAAACACTTGTACCCAGAATGAAAGCGCATGAAGAAAACGCCAATGCTGTTGCTAGATTTTTAGCCCAGAATAAAAACGTTCTTAAAGTAAACTATCCGGGTTTGGAAACTCATCCCCAGCATGAGCTTGCAAAGAAACAGCAGAATGGTTTTGGAGGAATGATTTCTTTTGAAGTAAATGGAACAATTGAAAAAGTGAATAAGGTTTTAAAAGGAACTAAGGTTTTTTCACTGGCGGAATCGCTCGGCGGAATTGAATCTTTAATTTGTCATCCGGCAACAATGACGCACGCTTCTATGGACCCAGTCTTGAAAGAAAAAGTTGGAATTAACGAAAGACTGATCCGCCTTTCTGTTGGCATTGAAGACATAGATGATCTGACTGAAGATTTGGAACAAGCTTTGAGATAATATAATTCTGTTTAATTACTGAAGTTACGCACTTTGTGATTTCTTGGTGCTTTTGTGACTTGGTGGCAAAAGAAAATATAAGAAATCGAGCCACTAGGGCACAAAGTCACCAAGTTTCACTAAGAAAACTTCATAAAGTTCAGCTCTTGCGTAACT
>JAZDFQ010000040.1:0-24276 GCA_043807765.1 Ignavibacteriota bacterium | reverse complement strand
CTCACTGAAGCAGACAACACTATTTCAAAGAACTATTTGTATCCATAAAAAGAATTATTCATCAAAAAAAAACATTGATACGTAAAATTGTATTTAACTAAAAGAATTTTTCAGATGTCTCTATTATCTATTATCTATTATCTATTAATAGAATCTTGAGTAATATTTATTAACTATAATGGGTGCCTTCTGAAAAAAATTAAAATTCTGCTTGTTGAAGATAATCGGCTTCTACGAGATGGACTTGAATCTTTCCTAAAGAAACAAGAAGATATGCAAGTAGTGGCAACTGTTGGCAATGGCGAAAATATCCTATTGCTTCTTGAAAAACATAAACCGGCTATTCTACTCTTAGATCTTGGCCTTCGCAATCAGAATAGCATGCAAATTGTTAAGCTTTGCAAGCAGAACAATCAGGATGTGAAAATAATTGTTATGGATCTCATACCGCTTCAGGCTGATGTATTAGAGTTTGTTGAAGCCGGTGTTTCGGGATTCATTCTAAAAGACGCCAATGAAAAAGATTTGTATGATACTATCCGATCAGTGTATCAAGGTTTAAAAGTTTTACCAACTCACTTAATGGGATCTCTTTTTACTCAAATTGTTGAGCATGCAATTAATGGAAGCCCCGCTTCTGTAATTATCGAATCGGTTAGAATGACAAAAAGAGAGAAACAAGTTATTGAATTAATAGCCGAAGGATTTACAAACAAAGAGATAGCACAATCTTTACATCTCTCAACATACACCATAAAGAGCCATGTGCATAATATCCTTGAAAAATTAGCAATTCATACCAGAGTGCAGATTGCTAATTATGCACACAAAACGTAGTTAAACACAACTGCTACTAATTACATCGAGTTATAATAAGTTGTTAGAACTATAATTTTACTATTCAAGATGTAATCCATTTTTCATCCCTTCGCTTTATTGTACCCATTTATTATAGTCATTACATTTATATCACCACGACTTGCCGGAAACAATATTTACTAGCTCAATATTGAGCAAAGCTTATTACTGAAAATGGCATGTAAATCATTTTGATTAAGACAACATATTAAACGGAGTTAAAGTTATGAGAAAGAAATTGGTACCATATTTATTCTTGAGTTTAATGATTTTCTTTGCAATTCCTATTGCTGCACAAGATCACGGTTTCGGACTTGGAATTGTAATAGGAGAACCCACTGGTTTGAGTGCTAAGTTATGGACTTCAAAAGTTAATGCTTTTGATTTCGGTCTTGGTTTTTCGGCTGGTGGAGACCGTATCACTTACAAAGGTAATTACGAATCAACCGGACGAGTCCATTTTCATATGGATTACTTGTGGCACTCGTTTAACGCAATAAGTTCAAGTGAAAGATTTCCTCTCTATTACGGAATTGGTGGCAGATTTAATAGCGGTGCTGGCTATGAATCTTCATTTGGCATAAGAGGAGTTTTGGGTATTGCATGGCTTCCTCGCTCTACGCCGTTAGATATATTTATAGAGTTAGTTCCGGTATTACAACTTACGGCTGGCACTGGGTTTGGAATAGATGCCGGGCTTGGAATAAGATACTTCTTTGATTAACAATTTTATTAAGTACAGAGGCTTCTGAATAATTATTTTTCTGTCACACTTAGCTTGTCGAAGTGTGATAATGATTATTATCAAGTCATGGTTCGACTAGCACACCAAGACTTTGCCTTAATATTTCATAGGCTTGCACTAATAGTTTTAATAAAATTTTGAGTATGGGCACATTTGCAAAAAGAATGTGCCCATTTTTTTTCAAACATGAATAATGATTAACACCAAACTGTTGAACCGAAAGGAAGCAGTAGTTCTTTTTTCATCCTTTCGTACGATTGAACAAGGCAACTTGTAAGCATATTTTGTTTGCAAGCATTAATAAGAATATTAATGAATTGTAAAAAATACGAGAAGGAGAATAATCGTGAAAAAATTAAATGTAATATTCTTAATTCTTTTACTAGGAACGGCTACATTTCTTTGCAGTTGCAGTGCATCCGCCGGTGTCTCAGTTGGGAAGCAACAAAATAGCAGTACAAAACTAACCAAGTAATATGAGGAAAGTAGGTGTCTAATTTTGCAATATTCTTAATAGGAACTGCACTTGTAACATTTGGCTTAGCTTTTTCTGCACACAAACTGGGCGTACCACCAATATGGATTAGCATCGGATCGCTGATAATAATTGGCATAGGGATAATGAGTGCGGTTTCTAAGACCCGAGAGAAGGATAAATCTTCGGATAAACAGTAATGACAGCTAGTAAGTATTTCAAAATAGTTGTTCTATTACTCTCAATTTCCTTAGTTGTTGTTCTGGCAAGCTGCGCACAATCAATACCGGCACTAAAATACTCATCCCATAATTCAACTTATGCTTATTCGGCAGATGTTCAGATAAATTATGAAGTAATTGGGCGCGGTAGAAAAAAAATAGTATTTGTACATGGATTTGGAACCTCCTTGCATACATGGGATGATATAAAAGAGTTGTTCCCGAAAGAGGAATACAAATTATACCTTATCGATATGAAGGGATTTGGCAATTCTTCAAAACCGGAAGATGACATGTACACACTTCAAGAACAAGCTAAAATTGTTGCAAGCTTTATCAAACGTATAAATTCCGGTCCTTTATATCTCATTGGGCATTCATATGGCGGAGGAGTTGCACTACAAGCAGATATAATGCTATCAAAAGAGAAAGGTAAACCGAGAATTGATAAACTTATATTGATTGATTGTCTGGCGTATTTGCAAGACGCTCCCTTGTTTGTCGATTTTTTAACAATTCCAGTTGTCAATAAAATACCATTTCTTTTGTCGGATAAACTTAAGGCCGAATATATTATTGATAAAATATTCTATGATAAAACTTTGATTAGCGAGAAATTAATTTCTCGTTACGCTTCTTATTATTATGATGAAGGAATATCTTATACATTTATAACTACGGCAAAGCAAATAAATCCCGAGCAGTACGAGAAGATAATTGAATCCTATAAATCCATAACAACCAAATGTTTGATTATTTGGGGTGGAAATGATCCGGTTTTATCGTTGGAGAATGGGATGAAGCTTAGCAAAGAAATGCCTAATGCACAAATTGAAATAATTAGCGAATGCGGACATTCGCCTCATGAAGAAAAGCCCGATATTACTTTTAGTAGGATACTACGGTTTCTAAAAAGATAAAGAATTAGAACAATTACTGAGGCTACAATTCAACGGTTTAATAAAAAAATCGAATGAAATATACTTTCATCATGGAGAAATAATGATTAAGCTTTACGAAAGAGGACAGCTGATTGGAATAATTGAACAATTCGAATTCCATCAAGGACATAAAGAAGTGGTAAGCGTTCCTTTTGGAGGCGTCCATTTTATTCAAGGCAGAAGGGAAGCTGATGTTGTTACATTTCAATTACCAGCTTTTCATGATTCAAATGGAATACATGAATTGGTTGATGAAGAGGGGAACGTTATGGAAATTACATTCGTTAATGTTTCTTCTTCTAATAATACTACATTTATTAAAGCGAATGTACAGTCCATAAGAAAATCGTAGCACTAAAATATATTTGTTTGATAGAAGCAGATTCAATAATCTCGCCAAAAGAAGTAGTTCCCTTTTCATCCTCATGCACGATTGTTGTGCAACAAGCTTGAGTTTATCTTTCTTTCAATATTCATCGTGTCAATTACTTGCATGGGTAAAATTTATTAAAATTAATTAAGGAGCTGCAATGAAGTTATTTACAATTTTAGCATTACTAACATTAATATTGTTTTCAACCAATATTAATGCACAGTTCAAGGGATTCGGATTGAAAGGCGGATTCCAAGTTAACGGCGTAATGCCGGCAACAGAATTTGAAGATGATAACGGTATGAGTTTATCATCATATTTGGTTCGTGCATTTTTACGATATGAAATTTCGGATTTGTTTAATGCAGAACTTGGTGTTGGATATGGTAATCTGAAAGGAGATGATTTTAATTATGCAACAATGACTAGAGGATCTGGTGAGTTCAGCACTTCTGTTGTACCGATAGACCTTCGTTTTCTAATTACACCGTTCAATCTGGATTCTTTTAATCCTTATTTCTACGCCGGTTTTGGGGCAGCGTATTATAATGTGAACACTAAGCCTATAGCAGTTTCCCCATTGGTAGTTGAGTCGAGAGGATGGACGGGAGTAGTGCCTGTAGGAATTGGTACCGAAATAAAACTAAGTGAAGAAACATTACTTGATATTAGCGCTGGTGTTAGCTTAATGCTTACCGAAAACTTGAATTATTTTAAAATTGTTGACTTGAATGACGCATACTTCAGTATTGGTTTAGGACTCACGTTTACCGGTGAAAGTATGGATTCCGACAAAGACATGGATGGGCTAACAAAACGAGAAGAAATTAAAATAGGGACAGATCCAAATAACCCCGATTGCGATCTTGACGGTTTAAAAGATGGCGAAGAAGTAAAAAAATATAACACCAATCCACTTGATGCAGATACTGATAATGATGGTTTGAAAGACGGCGAAGAAGTATATAAATACAAAACAAGCCCAACTAATGAAGATACAGATGGTGACGGCTTAAAAGATGGTGAAGAAGTTATGACCTATAAAACCGATCCATTAAATGCCGATACCGATTCGGACGGGCTAAAAGATGGCGAAGAGATTCTGAAATATAAAACGAGTCCGCTAAATGCAGATACCGATGGCGATACATTAAAAGATGGTGATGAAGTAATGAAATATAAAACCGATCCGTTGAAAGCTGATACAGACGGTGGAACAGTTTATGACGGAGTTGAAGTAAACCGTGGTTCAAATCCTTTAGATCCTTCCGACGACGTTGCTATATCTGCAATGATGATTCAAAAATTAAAGACATTCGATAGCGTGTTATTTGTTGTTAACAAGGCTGAGCTGACTGAAGATTATAAAGCAGCTTTGGATAATGTGTACGATGTTTGCTCAAAGTTGAACGACGCAAAAATTCAACTTGCCGGACACACTTCTTCACCGGCTTCGGAAGAATATAATATGGAACTTTCTGTAAGAAGAGTGAATGCCGTTAAAGATTATTTAGTAAATAAGGGATTTAAAGCGGATATGATTTTTGTAGAAGCCTTCGGTGAAACCAAACCTGTTGCAACAAACGATACTGAAGAAGGTAAAGCTCAAAACAGAAGAACAGAAATAAAAGTTGCCTATTTAGACAAACAATAGTTCTAAGATAAATGATTAGGAAGGTTTATGAATTAAGCCTTCCTATAAATGAAGGAGAACAATCATGTTACATAAAGTAAAGACTCTTAAAGGTTACGGCTTAGACAGTCACAATGGGGAAATAGGAAAGGTTCTAGAGTTTTATTTCGATGACAACCATTGGACAATTCGTTATCTGGTTGCTGATGCCGGCAATTGGTTAGCCGGAAGACAAGTTTTGATTTCACCTTATTCAATTATGAACGTAAATGAAAAAGAGGAGCAAATTCAGTTAGATTTAACTAAGAAACAGATTGTCGATAGCCCTACTTTGGATAGCGACAAACCAGTTTCCCGTCAATATGAAACTGATTACTACGGATATTTTGGATGGCCGCTTTATTGGGATGGTCCTAATACTTGGGGATATTTCCCGGATATTGTTCGCGATAGTAAAAAATGGAGCGATGCAAAAAGCGGTGAAGA
The DNA here is from genome assembly GCA_043807765.1 of Ignavibacteriota bacterium. GTDB lineage: Bacteria > Bacteroidota > Ignavibacteria > Ignavibacteriales > Melioribacteraceae > Stygiobacter. The sequence continues at coordinate 18,544 of JAZDFQ010000040.1, read as the reverse complement.
CTCTTGGGATACTAATTTGCGAAGCACTCACGAAGTAACCGGATATAATATTGAAGCTGCCGATGGAGATATTGGTCACGTAGTAGATTTTATTATTGATGATGAATCGTGGACAATTAGATATCTAATTGTTGATACGCGAAACTGGCTGCCCGGTAAAAAAATTATCTTATCTCCTTTTTGGATTGATCGCGTTAGCTGGGGAGAGGCGAAAGTTTTTGTTAATCTTACTATGAAGCAAATTGAAGAATCACCGGAGTACACGGAAGAATTATTAATAACAAGAGACTATGAAGCCGGGTTGCATAAACACTACAACAGAAATGTATATTGGGTTGATGCCCATGAGGACCGGGTCCATATTCTTTAAGAGAATAAAGTGAAATGCTAAATTTTGCACACACAACGTTCTTAGTTTTTAGGGTTTAATTAAGGACAACCAAAAGCCGCAATTATGAGTTGTGGCTTTTTTTATTCTCAGTCTTTATCGCTTTAAAAAGATGTAGTTCTTTTTTCATCCCTTCGCTCGATTGTAACACTTTACTGCTAAAGATATATTTTCATCGTTGTAAATCAAATACACTAATCTTTTAAAATTGTTTTTGGAGAATCACTATGAAAAAAATCAGCGCGGTTTCTTTTGTCCTAGTTATTGCAATATCTGTTTTAGTAAGCAGTTGTACAGCAAGCGGAAAAGTGACAGTACAAAAGCAGCAAAACAAAAGTGTTGTGACTAATGTGAAATGACACAGCCATACAAATACTTATCTATCTATTCACGCGAGAGCAAGAAGATAAACTATGGTGCGCTAATCCTAATCTTTTTCTTTTTAGCGATAATAGGAATTTCTGTTTATCAATTTATCCATATCTAACGCTTAATAAATTCCAATACGTTCGGGAGACACATCATGCAGATACAAATTAATACAGACCATAATATTGAATGTCATGAAGGGCTTACAACTTTAGTTAAAGATATAGTTGAAAGTACATTGAGTCGGTTAAGCGATCACATAACTAGAATCGAGGTTCATCTTAGTGATGAGAATGGGAAGAAGCATAGCAAAAATGATAAACGCTGTATGCTTGAAGCTAGGCTTGAGGGCCGCAAGCCTATTGCAGTGACTCAGAAATCGGAAAAATTAGACCATGCAATTAATGGTGCCGCTGATAAATTGGCTAGATTAATTGAAAACAGTCTTGACAAGTTGAAACATCCAAAGAGTCACAATACTGATCGGTTAATAAATACTTAGAAACTCGTATTAAAATATGAACAAGTTTATCAAGCAGATATAGCAATAGAAGAGGAATCTTAAACTCTAGTCTGTAAATTGTTGAACAAAAGGTGTAGCTCCATTTTCATCCTTTTGATCGATTGAATATTCTTCTGCAACTGTTGATAATAGATTCACAAAAAATAAAGTCTCTGTTAAATAAATGTAATAGAGAATTCGCAATTAAAACCAAGGATAGATTAAAATGACAAATGAAGATAAGGGAATAGGAAAAGGATTGTTGATAGGATTATTAACCGGTGCTGCTGTTGGATCGGTTTTAGCACTTTTATATGCGCCAAAATCCGGAAAGGATATGCGAAAGCTTATTAAAACCAAATCTCAAGATATCATTGAAGATACTGAAGAGTATTATTCGACTGCTAAAGAGAAAGCTACTCAACTATTCAGAGATGTAAAAAAAAAGTCCGAAATGTTATTTTCCGATGCTGAGGAAAAGGTAGATGATTTATTGCATGAATCCGAAAAGATACTTGCTGAAGCTAAGGAACAAGTAGAAAGTATTGCAAATGCCAGCAAACGGAAAAATGAAAAAGAAAATCAACACTTAAAAAACATGCTTCCCAAAAGTGATAGGCCCCAACAGTTGTAAAACCTAATAGGACGAGTGATTAATTATGTCAATAATTGACTTTCTTCTTGTAATCTTACTTTTGAGTGCTTCTTCACTCTGCATATTTTTGATAATCTACTTAAAAAGAATACTCATTCAATTGGAAGTACTGGGCAAAGAGATTCATCAGTTTGTTGATTTTACAAACACAGTAATGCTGAATGTAGAGGAAGTAGCTTTGCGTGTCACCAATATAGTGAATGAAGTAGAAGGCTACTGGTCTGTGCTAAGTCGGGCCGTCAAAAAAATTCGGAGAATACTCCCTCCGTTTAGGCTTTTGTGAAAATGGGAAGGGTATGCCTCCAATGTGCCGTACTATTCTTACTAATCTCAATTGGTTTGAGCGCTCAACTATTGAATATCAAATTCCAAATTGAAAATGAAAAAGTTTTTGTAGTAACAAACTGTACTGATTTATACAATTCAGTTCACCATGGAATTTATACACAAGAGAAAGACATGGATGATTTATTCATAGGCAATCCTAAAATTTTTTGGGCAAATCGTTTACCGGATTTAGCAGCAAAACTTAGTACGGAAAAGAATAAGTCACATTTGCTTTTATCACTAGAACAAAATGCACCAAATCCGTTTAATCCAATTACCAGAATTAGTTTTACAGTACCACAAAGAATGAATGTAAAGCTGAAAGTAATAGATAACGAAGGCAAAAGAGTTGCTGTTCTAACTGAAAGGGTTTATGATAGAGGCAGATATGATATTGAATTTGACGGCAGCAATCTGCAAAGCGGCGAGTATCTATATGTACTCACTACGCCTCGTAGTTCGATTGCTAGAAAGATGTTGTTGTTAAAATAAGTTGGCACACACAACGTTCTTAGTTTTTAGGTTTTGAATTAAGGACAACCAAAAGCCGCAATTATGAGTTGCGGCTTTTTTAATTTCTTAAAATCATTATTTGTTCCTTCAAAAAGATGTAGTCCTTTTTTCATCCCTTCGCTCGATTGAACACCGCTAAGTGTAACCTTATCTTTTTTATGAGCATTAATCAAAAACAGAAATAGTATGAAGAATGTTTTAATAGGAGATCTGCTGTGAAAAAGCTAAACGCAATATCTTTAGTAAAAATCGTTTTACTTGTAATCACTCTAAATATTGTTTTTGCAATAATCCCATCAAAAGTTTTGGCACAGCAAAGTGGTGTTAACTTCCAAGTGTTCTACAATGAATTGCATCCCTACGGCCAATGGATTGAAGATTTCAATCATGGTTATATATGGATTCCTTCAGCCGGTCCAGACTTTGTCCCTTATTTGTCAAATGGACATTGGCTGTTGACTGATTATGGCTGGATGTGGGTCTCTGATTATGATTGGGGCTGGGCACCTTTCCATTATGGCCGTTGGGATTATAATAATTTTTATGGTTGGTATTGGGTTCCCGATAATGAATGGGGACCATCTTGGGTAACATGGAGAATGTCTGAAGGTTTTTTTGGCTGGGCACCAATGAGACCGGGTGTTTCTATAAACATAACGTTCGGCAAATACTATGATTTACCTTTTGATAGATGGGTTTTTGTAAGAGACAGAGATATAGAACGACGGGACATTGGCCGCAATTTCATAGATAGAAAGAATAATCGACAAATGATTAATAGATCAACGGTTATTGATAAAACATACTATGATGATAAGAGGCGTTCAACGTATGTATCGGGGCCGGAGAGAGAAATAGTTGAAAAGAAAACGGGTAAAACAGTAAAACCGATTGCTGTTTATGAAAGAGATAGACCGGGACAGAGTTTAAACAATGATCAGCTGCAGATATACAGACCTAGAGTTGAAAAGAATGATGGAAAAGATAAGCCGGCACCAACCGAGATTTCCAAGCTTAGAGATGTTAAACGTCCTTTGCAAAGAGAAACGCTTAAGAATCCCACGAATGTGGAAAGGTCAAGAAACAATACTGTAAATAGTCAAAAACCAACACAAGTAAGCACACCTAATAAGATTGATATTAAAAGTCGTGACAATCAGCCAATAAAACCTAACAATAGTGAAAAAGATATTCGGAAAATAAAACCGGCAGAGATGCAGAAGGTTAATTTGCCAAGTGATAAAAGAAATAATCATGCTGTCTCGCCAACTAGAAATGTAGAGCGACCTAAAATAGAATACAAAGAAGTCCGCGCTGCTAAACCGGAAAATATTCTTACACCAAAAGTGAACAATACTGCGAATCAGCAATCAAAAGCTCGTGATGTAAATTCATCACGAAGTAATAATAAAGAGCAGCCGGCTAAATCGAATCAGAATGAAGATAAGAAAGAAAATAGAAAACGATGATTTACTAAATCATACTTAACAATGTCTATTAAGCACATAAATGCAGAATGAAAATATGTCCAAATATTTCAAACAATAAAAAAGGTAGATGATCATGTTATATACTATCGCAATAATATTAATAGTTCTTTGGCTCCTCGGATTTCTAACTTCTTACACTTTAGGCGGCTTTATACACATTCTTATTGTCATTGCAATAATTATGGTACTGCTTAGAATAATAAGCGGGCGCCGGATAGTCTAGCTTACTGATCCAATACAGATTGAAAGGATGAGAGTGGATTAAGACAAAAGTGATTTTGATTCCAACGTTAAATAAGGAAATACTTCGATGTTATTCAAACAGTTGCAAACATTACGCTGGCCCGATTTACTAACACTTCTCGGTCTACTTTGTGTTTCGTTCTCAGTCTATTTCTCCTTAAAAGGATTTGTTGTATTAGCCTACTTTTTAATTCTCATGCAATTTCTGCTGGACTACTTTGATGGAAAATTAGCAAGGGCAATTGGAGGCGGAAAACTGGGAGTTTATCTCGATAGCTTCACGGATTTTATGGCTGTTGCAGCTTCGGTTGTCTTTGGCTGGTTTGTCGGAATCGATAATTATTTAATGCTATTTGCGGGTTTCCTAAATGTTGGAGCCGCATCAATTAGATTAGCTTACTTCACCGCTTACAAACAAAAAGGGTTCACCGGTATTCCAACAGTTTTGGCTGCATCAGCCGTTTCAACAATTTCTTTGTTTGGTTACTTGTTTGCGCAAAAATATCTTGATTGGTTCGTAATTGTTTACTTCATCTCTGCCGTTGCTATGATTTCAGATCTAAGATTGAAAAAAATATAATCTAATATGAAAATGATTAGGCAAAACAAATCTATAAGTGGAAAGGATATACTAGTTTCGGTAGCAGCATTCGTAATAATAATTGCCGGAATAAATCTTGCGCAATCGGTGATTGTACTCTTTCTAGTTTCTGCCTTTCTTGCTCTTCTTGGTACACCGCCGGTTCTCTGGTTAAAGGAAAAACATTTTCCTTCCGGGATCTCTGTGTTGATAGTAATGTTTTGCATGGTAGCAGTATTGCTTTTGATAAGTGCACAGATTGGTTCATCATTTAGCAATTTTACAAATGAGGTACCAATGCTGCAATCTCGCATTCGTGTGCAAGTAGTAGAGCTAAGTTCGTTTTTATCAAGTAAAGGTGTACCAGTTAGCGAAGACTTCTTTCTTAAATATATTAATCCGGAAGCGGTGATGAGGCTTACCGCTAATTTACTTTCCGGTATGAGTTCAGTGCTTTCCGATGTTGTATTGATACTTCTCACGGTTACATTTATGTTGTTAGAGATTTCAAGTTATCCCAAAAAGATTCGTGCAATACTTGGTAATCCACAGCAAGCGTTTCCGCAGTTCACTCAATTTATAGTAGATATGAAACGCTACATGGTATTAAAAACTTTGATAAATCTGGTTACCGGAATATTAGTTGCAGTCTGGATGCAAATTTTAGGAGTAAAATTTCCATTGCTTTGGGGATTCCTAGCATTTCTGCTTCACTACATACCAAGTATCGGTTCTATCATTGCTGCAATTCCGGCAGCGTTGCTGGCACTTGTACAAATTGGATTGGGAAGCGCTTTGCTTGTAATCGTCGGAAATATACTTGTTGGTTTTATTATTGGAAATGTAATTGAGCCCAAATTAATGGGGTTGAAACTAGGTCTTTCTACATTGGTTGTAGTTATCTCACTCATTTTTTGGAGCAGTTTACTCGGATTGATTGGCGCAATCCTTTGCATTCCACTAACAATGACTCTAAAGTTTGCATCTGAGAACAATAAGAACACTAAATGGATTGCAGTTCTGCTCGATTCTGAAAATAACAGCGAAAATTACTCTTCGAATAAAAAGGAAACGGCTTGAAAAAAATTGTATCTAATGATAATACAACGGAAGGATCTAATAAGAATAGAATATTAGCAAAAAGAATAGGAATGTATCTGGGATACGGAATTGGTGCGCTCATTCTATTAAGCATGCTGGCATTTGTCCTATTCCCGAATCCACTAATTAATTTATACCTAAAAGAAAGAATTGTAGAAAGCTTTGAAAAAGGAAATCCGGATTACTCGATTGAGCTTGGTCAGTTTGATTACAATGTTTGGGAGAATAGTCTTTCACTTGATTCACTTCAAGTTGAGAAAAATGATTCAACTTTTACATGCAGAGTCGATTCTTTATCAATTAGTGGAATAGCTTGGTTGAAAATTATTCTAAAGAGAGATTATACTAGCAACATCTTAAAGAACTCTGTGTTTGATGCCCGTAAAATTATTCTCAACTTTCGTAAATCTCAATATATGCTTGCGTTGGAGAAATTACATGTTTCTGTAGCTGATTCTGTAATGTCGGCTCATACTATTAATTATGCGCCGGTAATTGATGATGAACAAATATTTGTAAAAAGTAAGTTTAGGCAAACGCGGTTTCGTTTTGCGATACCTCAGTTAGAAGTTTTCGGCCTTGATTGTATATCTCTGCTAAATGGAGAATCCTATAAAGCGAAAAAGATTCTTGCTTCCAAAATGTTTGCTGATATTCTTGTAAACATGGATAAACCTTACGAAAAAGGTTCAGCCAATCCGCAAATGCCGAATGAATTTTTCTCTTCTATAAAAGAAAATGTAAAACTAGATAGTCTAAAAATTACGGATGGACGATTGAAATATTGCGAGAGATTTGCAGTTAAAGCTAAACCCGGAGTTATAACTTTTCATAATGTTAATGCTTCAGTAAGTGGAATTGCGAATTATACCGCTAAGCCGGATACGGCAATAGTGCGCGGTGAAGGAGTATTCATGAATTCCGGTATAATGAAAATTTTTATGGAAATTCCACTTTCATCTAAAGAGTTTTCATTTCGTTATTCCGGATCGCTTAGCAATATGGATGTAACTAGATTAAATGCATTTGTCGAAGCAGGAGAGCATCAGCGTGTAAAATCCGGTTCTATACAATCAGCATTATTTAATGTAAATGTTATTAGAGGAATTGCCAATGGTACTTTGCGAGTGGAGTATAAAGATTTAACTATTGCACTTCTGGACAAAGAGACCGGTAGCGAAAAAGGAATATTCAATCGAATCCTTTCCTTCTTTGGAAAAGTATTTGTTATCCGGGGTAGTAACATTCCGGATGAAAATGGGTTAATCAAAATTGCTGAAATTAAATACACACGTAATCCGGAAGATTATTTTTTGCAGTTTGCTTGGTTCGCTCTTCGCAATGGAATTGCAGAACTAGTTGGATTTCCACCAACAGTTCCTCTAACAAGATAATGAATTTTATATGTTGAATTATTCAAACAAGAATGCACCTTTTTGCTTTTAAGAAAGAAGCAAAATGGCTTGATTGTCGAAGTAGTTCTTTTTTCATCCCTTTGATCGATTTATTTGTTTCTTAAAACCAATTAGACTTGCACTCAGCTAGTTAACTGAACTACAATACTTAAGAATGAGATTGTACATGGCGGAAATAATAATTGTCGAAATACTTGCGGCAGTAGGACTGATATCACTGCTTACATATTTAATTGCCTCAGATCTGAGAAGAAGCCATAAACAATTCAAGACGCACGAAGAGGGAAGAGAAATAGTTAGGTTTGAGAAAGAGTTAGATAGAACTGATTCTATTAAACGAAGTTTAGAATTAATGAAGGTAGAGGAAGAAGTTTTATAATCAAATTACCTTCATGAACTAAATCCCAGTTGAAACCAATACTCCACTTCATTCAATAATGTTAACTCAATTAGCTAAGTCAAACCATCCGGAAGAATTAGTCCTATTTTCATCCTAATGGGCGATTGAAATCTGTTCACCATGTTTTTATAATGGGTAAGCAATGGATAGACCTAAAAGGAATTAAGCTTGTAGATGAGATATTTATTGCACGCTTAATTGGTTTTTCTTTGCATACACAACTCCTAAACCCGGCTGCAAATTAGCGGAATATGCAGCTGGGTTTTTATTTATCGGAGTAACCAAACTCTTCTTTTGAGTGATCAACACTATTCTGAGCCACAAGCCAGTAACACAATACACTTATTCAATGTACAGCAATCGATAATAATTATAAAGGTTGTATTATTTATCAGCATTAGTCCTCCTTTCATTCTTCTGCTCTATATACAACAAAAACTATAGTCAATACATTAATCAAGTTCAAAATAAGATAAGATGTTATTGTGTAAAAGAATTGGAAATTCAATTCATAACTAATTCAAAGGAGCTTCAAATGAAGTACAAATATTTATCCGTCGTTATGACGGCTGTTCTATTTACTATAATAATAGCTGGATGTGGCGGCGGTTACGTTATGGTAAATAAAGAAGCATCTACTTCTGCAATTCGTGCTGCTGAAGAAGTGGGAGCGTCAAAAGTGCCACATGCATCTCTATATTTACAATTGGCCAAAGAAGAATTGGCAGCTGCTAAGATTCTGGCAGCAAAAGGGGAAAAAGAACAATCAGAGTCAATGCTTTCGCGAGCGCAAGCAGATGCTGAACTTGCGGTAGCTCTTTCAAGAGGTGAATCCGACAAATCTGAATCGGTCATTGCTTTAGAAAAAGTTAGAAAGCTGCGTTCAGACAATAATTTACCTCAAGAAAGGAAGTGACCCATGAAATCAATTACATATTTATTAACAGTAGTCGTCGTATTTGCGGTGATTGGCTGTTCTGCGACCCCACCTCCAAAAGAGTTGGTAAATGCACGTCAATCTTATCAGTATGCAAACTCAGGACAAGCAGTACAATTGGTTCCGGCAGAATTGCACAAAGCCCAAGCAGCATTAGCAGTTGCTGAAAAATCTTTTAAGGAAGACCCCGAATCATTTCGTACTCGCGATCTTGCATATATAGCAGATCGAAAAGCAAAAATGGCGGATGCTCTTGCGGTAACAGTTGCAGAGAATTCAATTACAGATAAAGCAAACAAAGATTTCCAGACTGCTCAAACTGAAATATTAAAAAACACTAAAGAAGATTTAGCAACAGCAGAACGTAGCGAATTGCTAAAGACAGAGCAGTTAGCTGGGGAACAAAAATCCCGGCTAGAAGCAGAGGCTCGTGCTGCAAAGGCACAAGCTGATCTTGCTAATCTTGCTGCTGTAAAGGAAGAAGCGCGTGGACTTGTAATCACATTATCGGGCAGTGTTCTTTTTGTATCTGATAAATCCGAGCTATTGCCTGCGGCACAGAATAGGTTAAATCAAGTTGCAGATGCTTTGCTTGCAAATAAGGAGAGAAGATTAACGGTAGAAGGGCACACCGATGCTCAAGGTTCTCCAAGTTACAACCAACAGTTGTCTCAGCAACGTGCAGATGCCGTACGTTCTAACTTAATATCGCGTGGTTATCCAAGTGAGTTAATTCAAGCTCAAGGAATTGGAGAAAGTAGACCGGTAGCTGATAATTCAAGTGTTGAGGGTAGAGCTAACAATAGACGAGTCGAAATAATTGTCGATCGCTCTGCAAAATAGAAACATTTTAGGAATGAAGTTCTAGATCAATGAGGTCCGGAAATTTTTCGGGTCTCATTTCTTCAACACACTGCTTCTTCTGTGAACTCTAATAAAAACATTAAGGAAAACAAAGCAGCTTACCAAGAAGATGTAATCCCTTTTTCATCCCTTTGCCCGATTGAACAACAGTAGTTTCGTTCATATCATACTATTGAATTAGAAGACGCCGCAAGTAAAAGTTGCGCACTATTGATGTTTTCAAAAGGTTGGTTAAAAGAAAAGGAGAATTATGAAAAAGAAAAATCTCGGCATCATGGGTATTGTAATAATTGCAATGTTTATATCGGTAGGCTGCAATGTTAATCGAGAAAAAAAGGTTGAAGATGCCAAAGAAAATGTAAAAGAAGCTAAACAAGAACTAAAAGATGCTCAAGCCGAATATGAAACGGAATGGCAAGAATTTAAAAGCGCAGCTGAATTGAAAATCGATGCCAATCAAAAAACCATTGATGAATTCAAAGTAAAAATTAAAACCGCGAGTAAGAAGTTTAAAGCCAAATACGAAAAGGAAGTAGTAATACTGGAAGAAAAAAACACCGCCCTTAGAAAAAAGATTAGTGAGTATAAGTATGAAGGAAAAGATAAGTGGGCGGAATTTAAGCGAGAATTTAACAATGATCTAGATGCCTTTGGAAAAACACTAAAAGAATTTTTTACAAAAAAAGATTAATAGGTAATTGCTGCTTCACTATAAGGATAGTATAAATGAAAACTTGCTACACTTTATTCCTTTTTGTGTTACTGACCGCATCTTTGTTCGCGCAGTCCACAATAGCGGTTAATAACAATGGTATGCTAAACCAAAATTCAAAACTAAGACATACAGATAATTTAAAAGAGCTAACTCGCTACTCCGACTTACTCCCATCACAAAAACACTCTTCATTGATCGATACAATAAAAACTCAGAGTACCGATTCTATGAAGTACAATATGTATGGTGATTTACGTGATGACAATCCATTATACAACGAAAAATCCTCTTGGGGAATGGCTGCTTTAAGAGTTACGTTAGCTAATGCTACTACATTTGCGATTGATAGGTATCTCTTTAACTATGATTTTTCAAGAGTAGGATTTAATTCATGGAAAAATAATTTGCAAAAGGGATGGGAATGGGATATTGACCGGTTTGGTATGAATTATTTTTTCCATCCTTATGCTGGTTCAATGTACTTTAATGCTGGTCGTGCAAATGGTTTTTCATTTTATGAATCAATTCCTTTTGCATATCTAGGAAGTCTCGAATGGGAGTATTTTTGCGAGAACACACGTCCATCTTACAACGACATTATCAATACACCGCTTCACGGCATTTTACTTGGAGAAATATTTTACCGGCTCGGTTCTAATATTCTGGATGACCAAACAACCGGAACCGAAAGATTTTTTAGGGAAACGGCTGTTGCCTTTCTTACGCCAACAAGATTTTTTAGCAGACTTCTACAAGGCAAACTTACAAGATTAACTCCTGAAGAAGTCTATCAGAAAGAACCGCTGAACATAACATTATCCGGTGGCTTCCATAGAGTTAATGATGGAATAGCAATTGAGAAAGGAACTAACAGTTTTAATTTCAGTCTTACTCTCGACTACGGAAATCCGTTCGAAAAAAGATCGCGTAAACCTTTTGATTATTTCAGAATTAAGACTGATATGGATTTTGGAGTAGGACGTAAAATTCTTTCTCTTATTACCGGTTATGGAATGTTGTTCGGTAGAAATTATCAAACCGGTAAGCTGGAAATGTTAGGCGGCTTCTTCCAGCACATGAACTTTTTTGATAATAAAACTTTCGAACTTGGTACCATAGGTTTCGGTCCCGGAATAGTTTCTAAACTACTTGTCGGTAAGAATTCAAGTTTGTATACAAACCTTCATGTTAATCTTGTGCCTTTCGGCGCACTTAGCAATAGATTTGGACCCGATACCACTCAAGTTAAAGATTACAATTACGGCTATGGTGCACAGACAAAGCTTGAATGCAATTTCAATATTGGCGGTTGGTTAGGGCTTTCATTTATGGGGTATTACTGGTACATGCACATGTTTACAAGCATTCCGGGAAATATTCCGGGAGATAATTATATAGCAGTAATCAAGCCGGCAATTTCATTTAAAGTATACAATAATCTAAGTATTGGTTTTGAACATTTCATTTACTACAGCGATAGGTATCCAAGAGATTTCGCAAGTGTACACTCAGTAAGAACCGAACAAAGAATTTATCTCCAACTATTTTTAGAAGAGTTCAAATTCAAAAAATAAGGTGATTATCTCCGAACTTTTAATTACAGATAAATAATAAACGGACACAAGAATGAAAAAAATATTTTTATCGCTTCTCTTGGTAATCATATTCGCATCTTCAACATTCGCACAAAACTCCGGGTTACTGGATTCCGTACAGTCGAATAAATATAATTTCTCACAGTTCGGAAAAGAGACTTTAGGTTTCATCATACAACCTACTAAATGGGATGGAGGCGATTGGCTAAGATTAGGTTTATTAGGCGCCGGTACATTTTTGGTTATGCAAGCTGATAATCCAATCCGTGATTATGTTAACAGTGATCATAAGTACGGACTTAATAAAAGATTCGCTAAGAGCTATCCAATTGAATTCGGGAATATGTGGGGTGAATTATATTTTACCGAGTTGATGTTTGGCGGGTTTACCGTATATGCGTTGTATGCCGGTGATAAGACCGCTCATAAAGTAGCATTTGAAATTGCGCAAGCCACATTCTATACCTTCTTAGTGAACGGTACTTTAAAATATGTTATTGGAAGAGCAAGACCTTATCTCGAACAAGGGACTCAAGCTTACACTCCATTCTCCCGGTATGATAATCCGGATCATCAATCACTTCCCGGAGGACATACAGGCATTACCATGGCTCTTACAACTGTTCTTTCAAGAAATGCCAAACCGTTATGGTTAAAAATAGTTGCTTACGTACCGGCGGCACTTAGTGTAATAAGTAGAGTCTATCTCGATAGACACTGGGCTTCCGATGTTTTTTTGGGAGGCGCAATAGGTTACTTTGCAGCAACTTGGGTAGTTGATCAGCATGAGAAACCAATTGAAAACGGTAGTGAAAAATCTCAACTCGGGATACGCGGCTTTAATATCCAACCATTTGTTTTTGGTGATTCATATGGACTTGGATTAACTCTCCAATTCTAAATTAAAATGGATGCTCTAATGAAGAAAATCTTTTTATCACTCCTGCTGGTTGTCATCTTTCAAACAACTGCTTTAGGACAATTCAAATATACTTTTTCTCAGTTTGGAAAAGAGACTGTTGATTTTATAAAGCAACCATTAAAATGGGAAGCAACAGATTATGTAATTCCAGCCGTTACAATTTTCTTGACCTATGAAATAATGTTAAACTATGATGAGCCGATACGTACTGCTGTTTTGAAAGACCGCAGATATTATAATAGCGTTCCTATTGAATTTGGAAGAATGTGGGGTGAACTATATATGCCGGTTGTACTTTTTAGTGGATTAGCTGCGCATTCCTTGATTACTAATGATATGACAACACGAAAAGTCGCTTATGAGATTGGACAGGCATCGCTATATGCTGGAGCGATCACGTATATATTAAAAATGGCATTAGGTAGAGCGAGGCCTTATAAAGAAGAAGGAAGGGGTTCATTTCATCCATTCACTACTTTGTTTAATACCGACGATCAATCGATACCCGGCGGACACACTACTGCTGCATTCGTTCTTTCAACTGTGATCTCTAGAAATGTTGAGCCAACATGGCTGAAAGCAGTTGCTTATATACCCGCTGTATTAACTTTTGTCTCCAGAGTTTATCAAGATAAACATTGGACATCTGACGATTTTTTAGGAGCGGTGCTTGGATATTTCATAGCAACCTGGGTAGTCGATCAACATGAAGGCAATAAATCTATAGTCGAACTTTCTTCGGCCTTTCCATTATCTATTAGGATACCGCTCTGAAGCAATTAATTATATACCGGAGATAAAAATTATGAAGATTACAAAAAATACGTTTACGGTTGCAACGCTCTTAATAATTGCAGTTCTCTTTTTGTATTTCTATGGAGGAGGATTAGCAGAAAGCATTGTAAAGGAGAATTTCAATCAAAGTGATTGGCTTACTAAGACTAATTTCGGATTGCTGCCTGCACTATTCACTTTTGGATTTGGGCTGCTTTGTGGTTGGCTGTTATTTGGGAAAAAAGGAAAATTATGAGAAAGCAACAAGTAAAAGGACTTAGAATTATTTGGGTTACTTATTTAATGATTGTAATTCTCGTAACTGTAAAGCCGATTTACTCACAATCAACTGAAAGCGATTCTTCATTCCACCCATACCATGTTAATTATTGGGTAACGGGTTCAATTCTTACTGTAGGATTGACAACAAACTTGATCGGGATTACAACTGTTTTAGGAAAGAAAGATGTTACTCCAGCAGAGATACAATCATTAGACAAGAGTGTAATAAATAATCTTGATTATTGGGTCTTAAAACTAGATCCCGCTAAAGCTTCTGCTAATGGAGTTTATTCAGACTATGTTCTTGGTGCAAGCATAGTTATGCCGGGACTTCTCTTCTTCGATAAAAATATTAAGCGCGACTGGTTCGATATTTTGCTTATGTACACGGAAACAATGTCCATCACAACGAACATTTTTGAATGGAGTTTTCTTGGTCCAACTTTTCAGAATAGATTGAGACCGCTTACATATTTTGAACAGCTTACATATGATGAGAAAAAATCCGGTCATAACAGAAATTCTTTTTACAGCGGGCATGTGGCAACTGCTGCTGCTTCTAGTTTTTTTATGGCAAAAGTATACAGTGATTATCACCCGGAAATTGGGAATAATAAATACTGGTTATACGCTGCTGCAATTGTACCGCCGCTTGTGTTAGGATACTTTAGAATAAAAGCACTCAAGCATTTTACTTCCGATGTGATGGTCGGGATTGGAATAGGAGCCCTATGCGGAATACTTATTCCGGAACTCCACCGGATCAAATATGAAAACATTTCACTGGGTATGTACTCTTCGGAAGAAGCAACCGGAATAGCGATAAAATGGAAACCGAAATTCTAAACTATGTTGGGATTACTATGCAACCTGATATTAACAATAAAGAACTGAATTTGCTTCTTCCAACTGATTTATCGGCTGAAGTTGAGAGACTAAAAGAAGAAGTAGTTGATGAGCGGGAAAGGAATTTACGCACGCTTGCTGATTTTAAAAACTTTAGAACCCGAATTGAGCGTGATGGGAATAAGATTGCAGAAGAAAGTAAACGTGGAATGTTTTTGGCTCTGCTGGAAATTGCTGATGATCTACAAAACGCGATAAATTTTGCGCATGAAGCAAAACTTCCGGTTGAAGAAGGTTTGCTAAATATTATTGCTAAATTTCATTCAATTTTAGCTAAGTATGGAGTTGTAACTTTTGAATGTATCGGACTTCCATTTAACCATGATTTACATGAAGCTATTGCAATGGGAACTCATGAAGGTAGTGAGCCAAGAGAAGTTGTAGATGAATTGCGTAAAGGTTATCTATTCAATAATCAATTATTGCGCCCGGCTCAAGTACGTGTTTCTGGTTGACGAAATATTTAATGTAACATTTTGGGGAGAACAAAGCGCAATGATGTCAGGTTAAGAACATTAAGCTTTGTACTAAAGTCCAACAGAAGTGGTATTCTTATAACCCCACGCTTAAGCGTGGGGTTAAGCAAGAAAAATATAAAAGGGCTTTAGCCCACAACTTAACCTGTAAGCATTGGAATAAAACGAGTGAACGATGATCTATAAAGATTACTATAAGGAATTGGGTGTTTCAAAAACTGCCACTCCGGCAGAAATTAAGAAAGCGTACAGAACATTAGCAAATAAATATCATCCGGATAAAAATGGGGGCGATAAAACCGCCGAAGAAAAATTTAAGGTTATAAGCGAAGCCAACGAAGTTCTTAGAGATCCGGCTAAACGAAAAAAATATGATCAGTTTGGTTCTGATTGGAAACATTACGAAGAAGCCGGCGCTAAGCCGGGAGGTTTTGATTGGTCAAAATATTCAAATGGACGAAGCGAGCAAACTAACCACCAAGGTCAGCGCGGCTCATACAGAACATTTAACGATGATGTTGATTATGATCTTTTTGAAATGCTTTTTGGGCAGCATAATAACCAAACAAAAAGCAAGCGAAGCGTTGCTAAAGGAAACGATCTTGAAGCAGAAGCAATCATTACTCTTGAGGAAGTTTATAACGGTACTTCGCGGCTTCTTAAACTTGATGGACAAACAATCAAAGTCTCAATTAAGCCGGGAATTGCAAACGGGCAGCGACTGAAAATTTCCGGCAAGGGAAGTAATGGATTGAGAGGCGGACCAAAGGGAGACTTGTTTCTTTCAATAAAGATTGCGCAGCATAGCCAATTTCAACGTGTTGATAATGATCTTCATAGCAGCATTCCGGTTGATTTGTATGTTGCAGTACTTGGAGGTAAAACACAATTCAAATCATTGAAAGGGAATGTAACTGTAAACATTCCTAAAGGAACCCAAAATGGAATCGCGCTTCGTCTTCGTGGATTAGGTATGCCTCGCTACTTGCAAAAGAATGAGTTTGGCGATCTGTTCTTAAAAGTAAATGTTATTCTACCCGCAAACTTAAGCAATGAAGAAAGTGAACTATTTAAGCAACTTTCGCAGTTGCGGCATGCAAATATGAACTAAGCTAAAGCAATTATTTTTAATTAACATAAAATTTAATTTTAATCAAGTATAGAAACGGATGAGCTAAATATGAAAACAAAGTATATGATTCTTATTGTATTAACGGCTATGAGTTTTACACTAATGATTAACGCACAGACTGACCAGAAAGTAAAAGCAAAGTCAACGATAATCGAAAAGAAACTTCCAAGTTCAATGGGCAAGCCGGTTTTTGAATCCAAAGATGATAGCCTTATTACTAAGGTGTGGATAATCAGCCAGAAAAAAAATAAGGATGTCTTGAAGTCGAGCGTGGGTGCCGCGATGAATAAGATGAAAGATAATACTCTAGTTACCGATAAGGCTACTAAAGCGAAGATGTTAACCGGCACTCACTATTTGATTGTTGATGTAATGAATTCTTTGAACGGTAAACAAGTAGCAGACACAAGTGCTAAAGTTGAACTTGTTTATCCGTCAAAAAAGGTTTCGTCAATTCAACTTTTGCCTATGATGAACCATTTTGGCAGTGGTATTATCCTAAACGAAAAAGGAGAATACTTATTTACAATTAACTTAAACGTTGGCATTGGTTATAGAACAACCCAATTTCAATACAAGGTTAGATAGTGGGCTAAAGCCCTATTTAGTTTTTCTTGCTTTAACCCCACGCTTAAGCGTGGGGTTAATCAACAACCACTACTTATTGGACTTTAGTCCTCCAACTTTTGTTTTTTACATGCCAGCATTGCGATAAAAATTCCGTTGTTCGGGATGTCGTAAAGCGGCACATTCATGCATGATAAGATACTTCATTGCTTGTCCAAAGAACCACTTCGTAGTGGCGAAGAGATTCATTTATTATGATAAATAAACAGAGAAAAATCTATGGAACTAACATATTTTCTCAAAGGAATACTTATTGGCTTTGCAATGGCAATACCACTTGGTCCTATTGGTGTGATGTGCATTCGCAAAACTCTAACCGATGGAAAGATATACGCAATGGTTATAGGACTTGGAGCTGCAACCGCGGATATGCTTTATGGTTCTGTGGCAGCTTTTGGACTCACAATAATATCTTCAACACTTATAAGTTATAAAATATGGATACGTCTGATTGGTGGTGCATTGCTACTTCTGTTAGGTGCAAAAATATTTTTTTCTAAACCTAAAACCAGTCAAGCACAGAACAATGATCTGAGTATTCCGAGAACATATTTAAGCACAATCTTCCTTACACTAACAAATCCATTTACAATTTTCGCATTTATAGCTGTATTTAATTCGCTAGGGCTTGGCAGTGGGCTTAGTTACTTCTCAGCCTCAACTCTAGTTTTTGGAATCTTTATCGGATCAAGCGCATGGTTTTTTCTGCTAAGTTCAGTTGTTACAATTTTTAAAAAGAAAATAGATTTAAGTGGGTTAGTATGGGTAAACAGAGCTGCCGGGTTGTTAGTTATAATTTCCGGATTGATAACTATTATTAATAATTAAAAAACAATTTACGCAGCTTGCTAAAAACTTTGCCACAAAGGCTCAAAGGCACAAAAAAAAAACGAAAAGTTTCGAAGAAAAACCTAATCAATTCTTAGTGACTTGGTGTCTTTGTGGCAGAAAATTATTCTTCTATGTAACGTGAGTTAGAGAGTAAGTTTTTGATATGGCCATTTCAATTGAGTAGTGCACAAATTATTTCCCTTCTTAGCTAATAAGTATTAAAAACAACTTTGTAAAATATGTAGCCCATTTTTCATCCCTTTGGACTATGGTTTATTCTCTCCGTTGTATCTAAAATTCGGCCGGAGCAGAAGAAGAATAATATATCTTCATCTGCAATACATAATATTTAAGTAAGGTAACTGAAGTTACGCAAGAGCTGAACTTTATGAAGTTTTCTTAGTGAAACTTGGTGACTTTGTGCCCTAGTGGCTCGATTTCTTATATTTTCTTTTGCCACCAAGTCACAAAAGCACCAAGAAATCACAAAGTGCGTAACT
>JAZDFQ010000039.1:0-33956 GCA_043807765.1 Ignavibacteriota bacterium | reverse complement strand
TTCTTCTTCGTTGAATTTTGGGAAGTATATATCGAGAATCTTCTTATGAACATCTCTGGCACCAAATAAACCGCGAGTCTGAAAATCTTTCATTAATGCATTTGGAATAGAAGAGTTTAAAATTGCAACCATATAGCATGCTTCTTCAAAAGAAGTGGTTTCAAAAGCATAAGCTTTACTTTCAACTATAAATTCTAACGCAATATCATTTCTATCAACGATTGTGGAATTCGCATCAGTTGCAGAAGAATTATAAATAACAAGGAACGGTGCATCAAGGTTTTGATTAATGAGTTTGCCTTGCCAATTAAGATAATTCTCTGGTGACATATCTTTATTGTTTTCAGTTTTCAGCTGATCCCAAAATCTTTCAGCACTCTTAAACCAACGGGAAGCATTTAAGTACCCGTCACTCATCAGTTCATCAGCAGAATGAAGCTTAATTTCTTTTTGGCTGGATTCATTTACTTCAACAGTAATTGGGAGAACAACTAAATCCGGATTGTACAATGCAAAGGGCAAAATGCTTTTAGAAAGAGCAGTTCTAAACAAAAACTTACTTTCAATTCTTCCGCTAAGCTCAATGCTTTTCCAAGGTGCTTTTGCATCGGCTTTAATCGCATCGGAAGTTTTTATGTTTATAATTCTATCGGTGAAATCATCCGGAGTTTCTTGCGTTAACTCTACAAAATAAAATGAACGGGGAACAATAGTAGCTCCTTGTCTAAAGCCATCTTTGTAAGGGTTTACTTTATTCTGTGCTTTATACTTTCTATTTGAAAAAGCTGTTGAACTACCTTGCTTAGCGTAATACCATTTTGCGTCAGTTTCTGTAAGAGCCCTCTTTGCTGTTTCAAGATTACAGTTATGTGTAGGTATATTTCCGCTAAAAGAAATTCCATCGAGACCGCTCGCCGGTAAATTTCTTTTTGAATTATCTTTTTCTTTTTGCGCAAACAGAACCGAGCTTGGTATTCTGAATAACGGAGAGACTCCATCTAAATCCCTCACTTTACTTATTCGAAAACCTTTTGCTTTGCCGCTTCGTGTATTATCGTGATGATCTGCGCTAAAGAAACTTCTCGGTAGAACAAAAGCTAATGTGCCGTTATCTTTCAAAAAGTAACTGCTGCAGTAGGCAAGAAAGATTGCCGCAATTTCAAGATGCGGAAAGTTTGCAACTCTTTCCGGTTTAACATCGTAAACATCTGCAAGAGCGTTTAATATGTTTTGGTACTCTTCGTTTCTTATAGAGCTGTAAGTAAACCAAGGCGGGTTGCCAATAACATAATCAAAACTCTTAGAAAGGAAGTAAGGTTTGTAAAGGTTCTGCACAATAAACTTCCAGATAGAGTCTCTTCCCTTTTCCTTAACTGTGCGGAGACTTCCGTAAATTTTATAGAAGCTCTCAATCACTTGCTTATCAAAACCGCCGCGTACTTGCCGGCGTAAAATGGTTTCAAAAGTTTCTTCAGTTGCTTTCTTCTTGTTGTAGGTTTGCTCTGCAAGTTCTTCGGCAAGTTCCAAAGCTTCATCAAAAATCTTTACATCATTCAATATCTTAGAGCTTAGCTCAAGCGTTTCTTTATCAATCTGCATCTTAAACTGATTGCCGAAAAGATCATCAACGCCATCGGGCGCAAGCAAAGTATTTGCAAGTATTACATTTATATGCACCGGAGTTCTAGCGTTTACAACATCTTTGCCAAGAGCAAGAAGCATATTTGTTTTAGCTATCTGTACACTAAGCGGGTGAATATCAATACCGTAAATGCTGGCGTTAATTTCTTCAACGGAAATCATAGGGTTCAGTTCTCTAAAACGGTGAACGGCGGCAATTAAGAAGGAGCCGCTGCCGCAAGCGGGATCAAGAACACGTTTCCCCTCTTTCAAATCAAGTTCTTGCAAGACTCTCTGGCAAAGCCAATCGGGCGTGTAATACTCGCCAAGAGCGTGCCGCGTATCCAGATCAATCAGTTCTTGATAAACGCCCTTAAGAATATCCTCGTCAACTTCGTGAAAGTTAAACGTAGTTATTTCTTGCGCTATTAAGCGGAATACTTTTTTAAGAGCTTTGAAGTTTCTATCGCTCTTAACCCAATGGTAAAAATCGTCGTCAACAAAATTGCGTATTGAAAACTTATAGAAGATAGTTCCATCAATAATGGCTTTCATTTCCGCATCATCTATGTAGGCATCGTTGCTGACAACAGCATAGGCAAGCATTTTTGCAAAAACACTAAGGTATGTATGAATAATAAAGTTGCTTTCGCTAGCTTCGTAGGAACCGTAAGCAATACTTAAGAATTTACTCCACTGCTCGAACGAAACTTGAACTTCGCCATACTTTTTAGCAGCCTTAAAATGATTATTCATCTCCCGGAAGCATTCAATAAAAACAATGCTCTGGTAGCCGAAAGCTTCTTCAATTCTTTTTAATGTAGCTCTCTGTTTTTCTTCTTTGAAAAGGAAGCGGTCAATCCAGTAGTAAAAGTCTTCTGCGTTCTTTTCCGTTAGGTTGAATGAGGCACTTTTAATTTCATTAAGAATCAGTTCATCCTCATTTAGCTCATTTATTTTTTCAAGGCAAGAAATATCGGGGGCGTAAACTTTCCATGTAATGCAGTCGGAAGCAATAAGAGTAAAGTTGTAACCTTCACCGGCGTTAAACTGACCGAGCAGATAACCGGCTAACTGTTCTTTAGCGTGGTTAAGTGTAACCTTTAAGTCGTTTTCAAACTCAATGATAATTTTATTGTAGAGAGTATCTGCGCTTCCTTTATGCATCTTGTCTTTGCGCGGAATGTCGAGTATGGTAGTTTCCGAGCCGAGAGATATTTTATCTATTACACGTTCAATTTCCTTATCACCGTGGTAAAGACGGTTCAATAAATCTTTGAACGCTTCCTTCTTTGGCAGTTCTTTATTAGCGGATTTTACTCTGTGAAAGTAATTGAGAATAAGAGCGGATTTTTCTTTGTTCATAATTATTAGCGAGAATTAAACTCCATCAAAAATATCGACATATGTTTTGTTATAAATTTCAGTTAAGCAAACACCGTTATAAAACCAAAAAGGAGTGGGCTGAATGTCGTATTCATTACCTTGAATAATGCGGGTAGCTTTTGTTAATGATATTTCCTCATCGTTATACATGACTTTTCTCGCAGATGTAACTACTACATCAATGTTATCATCTCTGTATTTCAAAACTGATCCACTTGCTATTCCCATATCTTCGAAATTAAGAGGCGGCCGGCGTTTTATTTTAAGACGCTTACTTGATTCAGCATCTTGAGGATCCATTTCCGATTCGATTTCTTTAATTACTTGGGGAGTAACATCCTCAACTGAAAGCAATTTAAGAATAGCAATTGCTTGTTCGGGTTCGATGCTAAAAAACTCCCTTTGCGGATGAACACGGTTGGGACCAAAAGCTACTTGTAAAGCTCTTTCAACCTTGTTACAATCAACAACACGGCAAGCAAACTCACAATCGAAAGGAACCGGAACACTTGTAGTGAAAAGTTCTTTTATTCTATCATCTACGTTCTCTCTGGTAGTAATACCGATCTTAACAAGATTCGGCATAGCAGCATTAGAAAGCACATAAACAATTCCTCCATTACCCTCGCCCATGTTTAATCCTTTAATAAATTTAGATGTGTTTGGATTCGCCACTAAATCGCCGGAATCCTCCCTATTACAAATTCAAATTAGATTTAATGGGAAAGATTGTCAAGAAGAGTAAGTATTAGATAATTGTAAAAGCAAAGACATTTGTCTATCCGCAGAATTTTTGCGGGTTGATATGCAAATTTTTAACACCATGTTTTTTAACACGCATTTGATGCACCTCTACATTTATAACGACAGAAGAAATGTTTTTAGCCAATTATTTTCTTTTTGTTCATAGCCCGCCTCGCTTAAGCTAAATTTCTTCCGTATTTATTTTTACCCGGAAATGAAGGGGAAATTCACAAGGGGAATAGAAGTTTGAAATTAGTCCCCGAATCTTTAACGGAAGTTACTTTCAGGCTAATACTGTTCATATCGCATAATTTCTTAACAAGTGCCAATCCAAGACCATTGCCGTCATAAGCTCTTGTATTACCCTGTAGTTCTTGCGAAAAAGGATTAAATAGTTTGGGCAAATATGCTTCGGAGATTCCAACACCAGTATCTTCTACGGAAACAACTACATTATTTGTTTCGTTATTTTCTACCAGAATAGTGACTTTTCCATTATTGGTAAATTTTATTGCGTTATCTAAAAGATGCGAGAATACTTGCGAAACCGAGTATGGATCTACATTGGAAACCGGATTATCACTTTTGTTAATAACGGAGAATTCCAATTTCTTTTTATCTGCACTTGAGCGATATTGCCCGCCGAGAGGAACAAGAACTTCATTGTAAATATCTGTCATCTTAGGTTGGTTTTCGTAGCTGCCGGTCTGTATTTGAGACATCATCAAGATTAATTCTACAGTTCTAATAATTCTTTCGCCGGATATATGAACAGAATTAAAATACTGATCAATATCGTCTGTTAGTTGTTCTCTCTCTTGTAACTCTTCACGGATAAAATCGGAAAAATTAACAAGGCCGTTTAGAGGTGTTCTAATTTCGTGTGACATTTGGTTAAGAAATTCCGACTTCAATCTATCAGCTACTTCAGCTTTATCTTTAGCCACAATTAAATCACTAACCATTCTTTTTCTTTGTGTTATATCGCGAATAATACCCGTAGCATATAAAGTATCTTCCAATAACACACTCGAGATTGACAACTCCGCCGGGAAAAGAATTCCATCTTTCCTAAGGGCGTTTGCTTCTATGGTTGTGCCAAAATTGTTATCGGAATTTGTTTTTAGAAATTCCGTCAATTTATCTTTAGCAATTACCCGTTCTTCTTCCGGAACAATTAAAGAAAAGACGGTTTCTCCAAAAGCTTCATCTCTGGAAAATCCGAATATTCTTGTTGCAGAAGTATTCCAGACAATTATTTTTCCATTTATATCTACAACCAATATTGCATCGGTAGCTGTTTGAGTTAACGATGAGATCAACTTTTCCGATTTTCTTACTTCTATCTCCAGTAGTTGTTTGTTTTTCCACTCAAGCACAAGCTGGTTAAAATTAATTATCAAATCCCGGATTTCATCTTTTGTTGTTATTTCCAGTTTATAATCGAGATTGCCGCTTCTAATTACTTGAGTTCCCTTTATTAACTGTTTTATCGGCTTGAGAAACCTTCTGGTTGTTAAATAACCGATCAGTAAAGAAACCAGAGAAACAATTAACACCAGAACAAACAGAATTAGTTTTAGTTTATTAATTGAAAGCATAACAATTTCGGCAGAAACATCCTCAACAATGAAATATTTGTCGGTTACGGCTTTACTGCCGGAAAAAATAGGCGAGTATTGTATAATTCTATCTTGATGATACAATGTAGTGCTTTTCTTTTCCCTTAGAATTTTTTCAGCAATCTCATTGGAATAATCGCGGAATATATTCTCATCAAATCTATTTGTGAACAACATGTTCCAGTTGTTTTTTCTTTCGGAATGGAAGATATAGAACCCCTCCCCGTTAATAATAAAGATTTTCTTGGACGGCACATCGTGCAAAGGGACCAGTAGTTCGAATAAATTTTCGACTCTAATATTAATGGTAACGATGGCCGAGACTTGATTATTTCTATTGTAGATCGGCAAAATAAAATCAATTACCGGAATGAAAAAATTATTTCCGGGGGCTTTAATCTCCGAAGGAGAAAGGTAAATTTCTCCCGGATTCATCTCGTTAACAATATGAGCATAATAATTTTTAGGCGTTTTAGAAAGTTTTTCCCGCGGGATTATTGAAGCAAAATCTCCATCATTGATAACCGAAAGAATTTCTTTTCCTCTTTTGTTTAACAAAGACCCTTTTAGATAAAACTTATTACCGGAAACAATATTTAAGAATTCCTTTTCAACATTTTTCTGTAATAGTGCATCGATATTTTTTTTATTCTCAAGGCTTGTCAGCATTTTATTTAATTCGGTGGATTTCATTACCAACAATATTTCGCTTTCTACCCTTGTTAGAAACAAAGTAGTTCTTTCCTTCAGCCCCTTAATATCACTTTCCATATCGCGTATGTTTTCTTCACGCTTAAATTCAATTTGCTGATCAACAGTAAATATACTTACCAGAATAATTGGTATGGTGGAAAGAAGGATAAATATGAGCGTTAGCTTTCCTTGTATGCCAAGGGTAGAAATTATTTTACCAAACCACTCTTTCATTTTAGTACTAATCACTCTTCTACAGAAATATTCTTTACAGCGTCATGATCCGGAATATCAATCTCTTCTGTTTTAATAGCATCCTCTTCGTGCCAGAAGCCAAGACGATATTTACCGGGAGGAATATTTTTAATAGAGTACTCTCCATTTTCGTTTGTTACATCAAAGTATGGAGTTTCCAAGACAACAATGTATGCAGACATATCGTGATGAATATAGCAAAGAACCGGTATTATCCCGGCCTGATCGCAGATTATAGATTTTTCTATGCCCGGTTTATAAGTACCAAAATCAAACTTCTTTATTTTACTGGTTGAAAAAACGCTATGGCGCATTTGATCGCTGTTTGGAAAAACCACTTTAGTCCCTAATAAAACCGGAAGCACGTGAGGAACAAAATTTAGGTTCTTTTGATCCATAATTGCCTCTTCTTTAGGTGCTGCAAATTTTACATTAACTACAGGTTCCAAATAGACAACTACATCACGTACAACTTCTCCATCAACCTTAACTTTACCTTTCAGATTTCCGGCATAAGTAAAATTTACAATTATGAGGAGGAGAATGATTGCAACTTTAATATAGTTCTTCATGATTATCATCCATAATAGTGATTTAATAACTTACGTTACGCATGTTGTCATTCTGAATGGAACGCAGTGAAATGAAGAATCTCAATTTTGATTCAAAACGCGATTTGTGGATTCTTCGCTTTGCTCAGAATGACAATTGCTAATACAAATACCTAAGATGAGTTAATAATATTCGTTGTACCGGGTGAACTTATAAATTAAATCTCCTCGTCGCTAGAAGCGAAGTATATTGTCATGTTCGAATGTGCCGCTTTACGGAATCGGGCGTCCACATGTGATAGATTCCTTCTAAAAACATGCGGGAATGACGCCGCAAGCGTTGGCGAATTTATCTTAAGAGATTAAAAAGCAAAAAGAGCATTAATCATAACGATTTGAAAAGGATTATCATTTTTGACACTAACGGTCTTATTATCAAAATTTTTATCCTCATAAATTTTAATTATACCTTCTATTGAAAAACGTACGTTTGCCCGGTATAAAATTGTTAAATGGGGAATTATATTGATGTACTTATCTTTATCGTTATTATTTTTCCATGAATTTGCTCTTTCCACACGCAAAGCCCCTATCAACCAAGGATAAAATCTGTAATTTGCTTCAGTAAACAACGCAGTACTATTCAAAGATTTTAAATCGTTGTCAGGATTATTATCCCGTCCAAATATGATTCCTCCCAACAGATCGCAATTGGAAAATTGAACCTCCGCATCTACACCAAACCTATAAAACCGATTATTGTAGTTGCCACCATTGCTCAAAGGAATTTTATTTTTGCTTCCCCAATAACTAAAGGCACCGAATGACATTGAATTATACCAGCTTTGAAAATTTTCAGTTTCATATGAACTATCTCTGCCGTCGAATCCACCCTCGCCTATTTGGTAAGCTAATCGGAAATATGTATCCTTTTGATCTGTTGGATCCGCAATAGTTTTGCTTTCGCCGTTAACAATTCCGCCGGCATAATAAAGATGATGATTGACAATTCCATTTATTTCAATGCCGGATTGAGGGTCACGCGGTTTCCAGATAGAAGCAGCATCATAATCAATTGTCAAAGGATATCCCATTGTAATTCTTTGCGTGCTGTTATATCCGTCGGTAATTCCCGGTTCAAATCTGCCAACTCTGATATTAAGAAGACTTTCCTTTCCAACCACATTATTAAACTGAACAAAGAACCTTTGTAATCCTTTGGCGTTTTCGCCTAATAAATAAGCTGCCCACTCACCAAAAAAAGCAACATCTTCCCCCAATGCACCTCCAAAAACAAAATTTAATAACAAAGGCATTGCAAATTCTATTCTGTTTCCTTTATTCTCTTTTTGAAAGTCGTAATTGACCCGCATATTGGTAACAATTGCAACCGGGATAGATTCCGGTAAGTTGCCCGGCCATATGGTTTCAGGCCAAAGTTCCTTCCATGCTTCTGCGCCTAAGGGAATTGGTTTTTCTTTAACCAACCGCGAATCGTTCTGGGGCATAACATAGCCGTTTCTTCTAAATGCTTCGCCAAATAAATTTCTTTTAGAGAATGCTACGTGACAGGTTGTACAGCTTGTTTTGTATTTTCTTGCAAATGCGGGTATAGCAAAAGAAGTTGTTTGGAGTAAAAAAATATCAAGCCCAATAAAGGACAGTAATAAAAACCACGAAAAACTCGTTTTTCTAAACATAATTGTCCCCTTATACAATCATTATAAAACAAGGATTAAGCAAATTCAATTTCAAAGTAGCTAAAAACCGATACTTTCACAATTATATTTTGTTTATGCGTATGAATGAGATTAGATGCATTTGGAAATACATAACACTCTTCAACAACTGTACACCATGTTGATATAAAGAAAACAAAACGATTAGTTCTTTATATTTCATATATGAATCAGCTAAAGCAATTCGACAAATCATTCTTAACGAGAAAAGTAAAACTCATAGCCGGTGTTGATGAAGCCGGGCGCGGTCCGCTTGCCGGGCCGGTTGTGGCTGCGGCTGTAATTTTTGATAAGAAAGCATTTCATCCGCAGATCAATGACTCTAAAAAAATTAGTGAGCCGAAGCGGGAAGAATCATATGATTGGATAATTGGGAATTGTATTTCGTACGGAGTAGGAATTATTTATCACAAAGAGATTGATGAAATAAACATTCTGCAAGCAAGTTTGAAGGCTATGAAGATAGCCGCTTTGCAATTGAAACTGAAACCAAATCTAATTCTAATTGACGGCAACAAGTCTTTTCTTTCAGAAATAAAAACAACGACAGTTGTAAAAGGAGATTCAAAATCGTTCTCTATTGCGGCTGCTTCCATAATCGCAAAAGTAACACGCGACAGAATGATGAAAGAATACGCGAGAAAATTTCCACACTACGGCTGGGAACACAATAAGGGGTACGCAACAAAAGAACATATTGCGGCAATAAAAAAAAATGGTGTAACTGAACTTCATAGAATAACATTTCTCAATAATATCCTTAGCGAAAAACAAGAAGAAATAAATTTTGGGGCTTAGATGATTGAGAATAAAAATCAGCGCGCAAAAGGAAAAGCCGGTGAAGACATTGCTTGCGATTATCTAATAAAGCATGGCTACAAAATTGTAACCAGAAATTTTCAGTTCGGCCACGGAGAAGTTGACATAATCGCTCAAGCCGGAAATGAGATTGTCTTTGTAGAAGTCAAAGCGCGTAAAAGTCTGGAATACGGCGATCCGGAAACAGCAATTACTAAGAAAAAGATTGCTCAAATAAGTAAAGTTGCTACAGCTTATCTAGTTCAAAACAATATTACAGAGCAAACTTGCCGGATAGACGCTATTGCCATTCTGCTACAAAATGATAGAGAGCCGCTAATTCATCATTACGAAAATGTGGGTTAATTATCTCACTATTTTAGAACTAAAGTTTTATTATTTTTCTGTAAGTAAAACTGGTATTCGACATTGACCGATTACAAAATCAAGTTCCGGTTTCATGCACTCCAGAGAATGTTTGAACGTGATATTTTGGTTGAAGATGTTAAACAGGTTATTGCAGCCGGTAAAGTAATAAAGGAATATTCGGACGATAAACCATATCCGTCTAAACTTTTACTTGGTTTTGTTCGTGGTATACCAATACACGTTGTTACTGCCGAAAATGAACTCGATAACGAAATAATTGTGATTACTGTTTATTCTCCGCAAACTAAATTGTGGGACGCTGGTTTTGAAAGGAAGAAATGATATGAAATGTACAATCTGCAAAAACGGTGAGACAGAAATGAAGACAACCAGCATTTCTGTTAACAAAGGCGAATCATTTTTTATTTATAAAAATGTTCCGGCAGAGGTATGTACTAATTGCGGCGAACAGTTTTTTGATGAAACTGTTGCAACCAATATTTTGAATTCCGCTTCAGAATCTGCCAGAAAAGGAACGATCTTGGATATTAAAG
Organism: Ignavibacteriota bacterium; assembly: GCA_043807765.1. Classification (GTDB taxonomy): domain Bacteria; phylum Bacteroidota; class Ignavibacteria; order Ignavibacteriales; family Melioribacteraceae; genus Stygiobacter. The sequence goes on along the minus strand of JAZDFQ010000039.1, from coordinate 23,625 downwards.
AATACCGTGCAGCATGAAGTACCGAATGTCGATCAACATTTTGAATTCCATCAATGAAAACAATTAGATGAAAATACCAAGAATTAGATACGGAAGACGCTTAACCTATGCAGATTATCTCTACAACTTTTTTGCTACGATTACCGGTCTAACCATTTTTAACATTGAGTTTGCCAAGCAAATGTTCAAAACTCCTTTGGAGATCGGACAGATTAAAAAGCATATGGATGAGCTTGGCGTTAAAACTTTTGGAATTGTAAGTATCACCGGGTTAATAATTGGTTTGGTTCTTACAATGCAAAGCCAGCCCATCATGCAAAGATTTGGCGCAACGGATTTTCTTCCCGCCATGGTTTCTATTTCTGTTGTAAGAGAACTCGGACCGGTTATTACTGCATTAATATTTGCCGGCAGAGTAAGCTCGGGCATTGGTGCAGAACTTGGTTCGATGCGCGTTACAGAGCAAATAGACGCAATGGAAGTTTCGGCGATCAATCCATTCAAATATCTGGTTGTTACAAGAGTTATTGCTACAACCATGATTCTGCCGATATTAACTGTTTATGTGATAATGATTGCGCTTGTAGGCTGCTTCCTTGCGATTATCTTAATGGAAAGCATGTCGTTAAAATATTTCATTGATTCGGTAGTTACAGCTGTTCAGTTTGGAGATTTCATTCCGGGAATTGGAAAAACTTTTGTGTTCGGTTACCTTGTTGGCATGGTTGGCTGCTATAAAGGCTTTACAGCCGAAGGAGGAACCGAAGGAGTAGGAAGAGCTTCAACTACGGCAGTAGTTCTCTCTTCACTCTTAATATTAATTTTTGATATGGTACTTGTAAAAATTTCTTTGTGGTTATGGCCGACGATAAATTAGTTGAAATAAAAAATCTCTCGAAGAGTTTTGAGTCGTTATCCGTTTTGGATAATGTCACCATAGATGTTCCTCGAGGAGACAACCTCGTTGTGTTTGGTAGAAGCGGACAAGGAAAAAGTGTCTTGCTTAAATGTATTATCGGCTTAATGCATCCCGATGCCGGGAAAATTTATATTAAGGGAAATGATATTTCTCTTCTTTCGGCAAAGGAATTGAATGAGCTGAGAAAGAATATCGGCTTTCTATTCCAAGGTGCGGCTTTATATGATTCAATGACTGTAAGAGAAAATTTGGAGTTTCCGCTAAGAAAACATTTTCCCGATAAGTCACAAAAAGAAATTGATGATAAAGTTGTAAACACTCTGGAACTTGTTTCTCTTGAAGATGCAATTGATAAAATGCCGAGCGAACTTTCCGGCGGAATGAAAAAGAGAATCGGACTAGCGCGTTCTATCATAACCGATCCCGAATTGATGTTATACGATGAACCAACTACCGGACTCGATCCCATTACAGCGAAAGAAATTAGCGAGCTTATAATAAATTTACAGAAGAAGTTGAACATGACTTCGATTGTAGTTACACACGATTTAATTTGCGCCGAAATAATAGCTGACCGCGCAATATTTTTGCGGGATGCTAAAGTTGCATATCAAGGAAGTTTATCAGAACTGACAAGTTCGGCTGATCCTTTCCTCCGGAATTTCTTCAGTCATGAATTAGTTAAAGAATAGGAGCTATAAATGCTTAAGCAGTTGGAAGGTGCCAGACTAGGAATTTTTATTTTTCTCGGAACTGTAATGCTGGTGCTCTCAATTTTTCTTCTAGGCAATAAAGAAAAATTATTCAGCACCACTATCGAAATCAAAGCTTACTTTAGTCAAATTGAAGGTTTGAAGCCGGGTGCGCCGGTCCGTTTAAGCGGATACGATATTGGAAGCATAAACAGTATATCTCTTACAGACGATGTAACCGGAAAAGTTGAAGTTGTTATGAACATCGATGTTACTTTGAAACGTTTTATCAGAATAGATAGCCGCGCCTCAATTGAAACCGAAGGTTTAGTCGGCAAAAAAATTGTTACAATAGCGCCGGGCTCTCCGGATAAAGCTGAAATTACAGACGGTGGAACTATTCTCTCGAAGAATCCTATTAATGTCTCTGCGATAATTGAAGAAACGCAAGCGATAATGAGCAACATTAAAACACTCACAAAAGAATTCTCTGAAGTATTTACAAAAGTGAATAAAGGTGAAGGTAGTCTCGGCAAACTGGTTAACAACGACGCACTTTATAACTCAACAGTTTCACTAACACAATCTGCCGATAAGAGTTTGAACCTAATTACAAAACGCATGGATGAAATTTCCGATATCATAGTTTCTACCAGCGGAGGTATTCAAAAAGTTATTACGCAAGTTGACGCAACAATTATAGATACGAGAAAACTTTTGGCTAAAGTAGAAAAAGGTGAGGGTGCTTTAGGTAAATTAATTGGCGATCAGCGAATGGCCGATTCTGTTACTTCCGTAATTACAAATCTTGCAAAGACAAGTGAATACGCTAGAATTGCTACAACAAGCTTTGCCGAAAACATGGAAGCACTTAAACATAACTGGTTATTTAAGAGTTACTTTGAGCAGCGCGGCTACTGGAATCAATCCGAATATCAGCAAGCTATTGATGCGCAGCTAAAGGAATTAAAAAGACAGCAATCTATCCTTGATGAGAAAGTGAAAGAGTTGAACGATCTTGAAGCAAAAGTGCAAGGTGAGAAAAAATAAATATTCAAGGGAATGGCTCATGTCATTCCCTCAGTTCTTCCATTCGTTTACTAACAACATTCCAAACTTGCTCAACTGAAACAGCTTTCATCGCCTCCCCTTCTTGTTCATCAGTGTATGCTTCAAGCACAAGCGGAGATTTAATTGTTCTATGAATTTCTCCATACGGACCCCAATCAGTAGGATCGGATGAACCAAGAATTGCACAAGTTGGTGCATGCACGGCAACGGCAACGTTCATAGGTCCGGTACAATTTGTTAAGCACATCTTGCAGTTTTTAATTAACGCCGCCAACTCCCCAATACTTTTTGTTTGAGGCGCCACAAATATTTTCTCATGATTAATAGAAGCCACATATTCAGCTAAGTCTTTTTCTTTACCACTCCATGTTACAATTACATTAACACCGAACTTCTCGGTAAGTAATTTTGCAACCTCGCGGAATCTATCCGGCAGCCATGCTCTAATTGGTTTAGATGCACCGGGATGAATACACACTGTACTTGTTCTACTTAGATTATATTTTTGAAAAAAATCTTGAGCAAACAATTCATCTGCATTAGAAATAAAAGTGTAAGGTGTTTCATCCTTAACTTTAATACCAACAGCTTTCACAATATCAAGGTTGCGATGTACTTCGTGATATCGTCCTTGCGGGAAAGGAACCTTGGTTGTGTAAAGGCGCATCATATTTTGTGGACCTGAACTAACACGTTCTTTCGCTCCACTTAAATACGCTATCATAGCACAGCGGTCGGAATGCCAGCGCAAATTTATTGCCAAATCAAATTTGTATTTGCGGAGATGTAATATCAAACTAAGCAAATATGTAATCGCTTTTAAGCCATGATATTTTTTTTCATCGTAAACAATCAATTCATCAACTATAGAGCCGCCGGGAGCGATCTGCATCATAAGACTATTGCTTAGCAAAACCACGTGCGCATTTGGATAGGTTTCTTTAACGGAACGAATTGCGCCGGTTGAAATAACCATATCGCCAAGTGCGCCCCATTTAATTATCAAAATGTTTTTAGGATTTGTAGGCATTACAATTCAATTATTTCTTTTACTTTGTTAAAAACCATATCTACTTCTATCATGTCTAAGAAGTGGTTTTCCGGATTTAGAGTATTGCGCTTTCCAGATATATAAAAATGCTTGTCGGACTCTAAATAAAACTGCCAAGTAGAGACTTTATCCTCCGGAATTAATGTGAGTGTAGGAATTTTAAGAGCGGCCGCAAGATGCCGCGCGCCCGAATCCATTCCAATCAACAGTGAAGCGTTTTTTAAGACCCAAGCAAGATGCTGAATGTTGCCGGAAACATCAATCACAGAATCGCTCGAAGCAATAGATTCAAAAATACTTTTCTGTTTCAATTCTTGCGGACCAAGCAGAATCAGCACTCTATAATTTGCTTCAGCCGAAATTCTATTAATCAGCGCAGCATAGTTTTCAATTTTCCATTTCCTAGAATCTTCTCCGGCTCCGGGATGAATACATATCAGTTTGTAATTATTACTAACGTGCCTTTTACTTAATTCGGCTTCGCTCCAGCTAGCATACTTTTCATCTAAAATAAAATCTGTAGCTTCGCCATCTCTCTTAGCTCCAAACTCTTCAGCAATTCTAAGATAGTATTCCATGTAACTGATAGTATCTTCAAAAACTTTAACTTTACCGGCAAACAAGAAACCGAAATTATTTTGTATAGGAGCCACCCGAATTTTAGCCCCGCATAAAAACGACCAGAGAACAAACCGGTCGCCGGCTTGAAGTGAAATAACAGTATCAAACTTTTTAGAACGAAGTTTTTTCAGAAAGGTAAACTCACTTTTGAGTCTAGCCCACCCTTTTTGCTTTTTTATACTGAAATCATAAGCAAGAATTTCATCTATGCTTTTATTGCCTCGCAAAACATCGTTATAATCATCTTTAACAAGAACTGTAATCTTTGAATCTGGATAGCTGCTTCTAATTGCCCGCAGCGCTGCAGTAGAAACAATTAGATCGCCGAGATACTTTAGATTAATTACAAGAATATTTTTTGGCCTGCTCTGCTTCATTCATCCTAAGTAATTTTGCTGGTAAATTTAAACATAATAGCGCCATTTCCGCCCGCCGAAGTGAAATCAATTTTTACCCCGCAAGCTGTAAGAGAAAAAATGTTTATCACAACAGACTTATATTCTAGAAAACTTATTGATTACTTGCGGTCCAAAGGGCAAATTTTTCTAATGAAAAATTTGGGTTAACTTTGCCTACAAGTTTATGAGAAAAATATTGATGGAGAGTTTTAACAAACACACACTTTGGCGTGTGCATATACCCTTACTGATTGTACAAATTACTTTTGGCTCGCTTCCCCCCTTTACCAAGCTGACTTTGAATTATTTCCCGCCGATGAGCGTTGTTTTTTTTAGAGTTTTCTTCACGGCTTTGCTGTTCGGTACCATTTTCTTTCTTTTTAAGCGGGAAGAAATCAAGGAGAAAAAACATCTGGCATGGTTTGCTCTATTCGGATTTTTTGGAGTAGCCGGCAATCAACTTTTTTATTTGAGCGGAGTTTCAATTACAACAGCAGTTAACGCGGGAATTCTAGTAACAACTATCCCAATCTTTACTTTAATAGTTGCACTTCTGCTCAAAAAGGAAGAAATAAGTTTCATTAAAATTCTTGGCGTTATTGTTGCCTTTAGCGGTGTTGCTTTTTTAATTGATTTTGGGAGATTCCAACTGAACGAAAATTTGCTTGGTGATCTGTTCATTATTGGCAACTCATGTTTTTACGCAGTGTACTTGGTGATTTCAAAAAAGATGCTTCGCATTTACAATTCTTTCACTGTAATTACATATGTTTTTATTTTCTCCCTCTTCCTTGTTGCCCCGTTTACTCTTGGAAGTCTGCCAGATATTAATTATTCCGAGATTCCATTGAGCGGGTATCTTTCGCTATTGATGGTTTTGGTTGGAGGAACTTTCATTCCCTACCTTGTTGTAACATTTGCGCTACAGAATACGCAATCAACATCAGTTGCTATTTACAGCTACTTGCAGCCGATTATTGCTACACTTCTATCTACACTTATTGTAGGTGAGCCTATAACAATAAAGCTTGTAATATCGGCGGCTATCATAATTTTCGGTGTTTCAATAGTTACCTTCGCCGGAATTTTTAAATTCAATAAAATATTTACGAGAATAAAAGACCAATAAGTCGCGTAGCATAGTTATTTAGTTTGGAATTTTATAAACGCTATTTAGTAATTTGCTTTTTGCAATTAAGAAAAAGAACATGTCAAAGAAAAAAAACACATCGAACGATAATAAGATCATAGTAAAAGGCGCGCGACAGCATAATTTAAAAAACGTTTCGCTGGAAATTCCACGCAACAAGCTGGTTGTATTTACCGGAGTTAGCGGAAGCGGAAAATCGTCTCTGGTATTCAATACAATATATGCCGAGGGACAACGCCGTTACGTTGAAAGTTTATCATCATATGCCCGTCAGTTTTTGGAAAGGATGAACAAACCGGATGTCGATTTCATTCTTGGAATTTCTCCGGCTGTTGCAATAGAACAAAAAACCGGCGCACGCAATCCCCGCTCTACTGTTGGAACAAATACCGAGATATACGATTACCTCCGACTTCTCTTTTCAAGAATCGGCAAGACTTATTGTTTCAGCTGCGGTAAAGTTGTGCAGAAAGATACTGTTGGAACCGTTAGCGAATGGCTCGAAAGCCAAAGCGAAGAATCAAAATTCTATCTCGGTTTTCCGATACACTCGCACGAGGGTAGAAGTGTTAAAGAAGAATTAGAGCTTCTAAAGAAGAAGGGTTTTTTTAGAGTATACATAAACAAAGAATTGCTTGATCTGAATTCCAAAATCTCAACTCCAAAAACCAAAAAAGATGTTTTCGTAATTATTGATCGCTTCAAAGTTAAGCTTGGAAAAGTTAGAGAAACACTTGCCGATTCAATCGAATCGACATTCAAAGAAGGAGAAGGAAGATTAACAATTATCAATGCCGATACGAACGAAGTAAAAAGCTTCACTAAATTTTACGAATGTTGCGGAATTAGATACGAAGAGCCTGAACCAAGATTTTTCTCATTCAACAATCCTTTTGGCGCTTGTCCTGTCTGCCAAGGATTTGGCAAAACAATGGGTTATGAAATTGAGCGTGTTGTTCCAAATCCAAATTTAAGCATCAGCGACGGAGCCATTGTTCCGTGGAGAACGGTTAAACACAGCAAATATCTGCGCGATCTAATCAAGGCAAACAATAACAGAATTCCTCTAACTGTTCCATTTAAGGATTTAAGCGCCGAGCAAGTTAGTTTGATTTGGGACGGCTTCGGTTCATTTCACGGCTTGAATGGTTTCTTCAAGCATCTCGAAGAAAAAACTTACAAGATGGGAATTAGAATTCTACTGAGCCGATATCGCGGATATACAACTTGCTCAGCTTGTAAAGGCTCCAGACTACGCCGTGAGGCTCTCCAAGTAAAAGTAGACGACCGCTCAATGAACGATATTGTTTCGATGTCGATTGAACGGGCACAAATATTTTTCAAGCTTGTTCAGCTAACTGAATATGAGAAAACTGTTGCCAAACGTGTTCTTGATGAAATTGTAAAACGCTTGGCATTCCTAAACGATGTTGGTCTCGGCTACTTAACGTTAGATCGATTAAGCAGCACGCTTTCCGGCGGAGAGACACAAAGAATTAATCTCGCCACCTCACTCGGTTCAGCCTTGATGGGAACGCTTTATGTTCTTGATGAACCGTCAATAGGTTTACATCCGCGAGATAATTCCCGCTTGATCAACATCTTAAAATCGTTAAGAGATTTAGGCAACACAGTTATTGTAGTTGAGCACGATCCGGAAATGATGCGAGAATCGGATTTGATTTTTGACATGGGTCCTAAAGCCGGTATTCACGGCGGAGAAATAATTGCAACCGGAACATTTGACGAAATCCTTGCGAATGAAAACTCGCTCACCGGAAAATATTTAAGCGGAAAAATGAGCATTCCAGTTCCACAAACCAGAAATTTTCACGAGACACAATCAATAAAAATTACCGGCGCAAGAGAGAATAATCTCAAAAATGTTTCGGTGGAATTTCCGCTCAAGAAATTAGTTGTAGTTACCGGAGTAAGCGGTTCCGGCAAATCAACACTTGTACATGACATTCTTTACGGTGGAATAGTTAAGATTAACGGAGGCAACCCGCCAAAGCTCGGCAAGTATGAAATGATTGAGGGTTCCCGCTACATTGATGAAATTGAAATTGTAGATCAATCACCGATTGGAAAAACGCCCCGTTCAAATCCAATTAGTTACGTTAAGGGATTCGAAATAATTCGTGAACTATACGCAAATACACCGCAGGCAAGAGCGCGCGGTTATAAGCCGGGTTATTTTTCTTTTAATGTTCCGGGCGGAAGATGCGATACTTGCGACGGTGACGGATTCGTTACTATCGAAATGCAGTTTCTAGCAGATCTTTATCTTGAATGTGAAGACTGTAAAGGAACACGCTTTAAAAAAGAAGTTAGAGAAGTTACTTACCGGGGCAAGAACATAGTTGATGTGCTGAACATGACCGTTGACGAAGCGATTGAATTCTTCACTAACAACGAAAAAATATTAAAAACGCTTCAAGTGCTTTCCGATGTTGGTTTGGGTTACATTAAACTCGGCCAACCTTCAACAACCCTCTCCGGCGGAGAAGCTCAGCGCGTTAAGCTGGCTTATCATCTAGCTATGCAAAAGAAAACTTCTCACACACTTTTTATTTTTGATGAACCTACTACCGGACTTCATTTTGACGATATAAGCAAGTTGTTGAAATGCTTCCAAATGCTGATTGAAGGTAAGAATTCCGTTGTGATTATTGAACACAATCTCGACATCATTAAATGCGCGGATTGGGTTATCGATCTTGGTCCGGAAGCCGGCGACAAAGGGGGTGAAATTGTTTTTACCGGAACTCCCGAAGATTTAATTAACAATGATAGATCATTCACCGGAAAGTATTTAAAACCATATCTATAGAAAGGAAACAAAATGTTGAATAAAGATCTAGCCGTAAATAGATCGATTACAATTAATGCGGATAAATCCCAAGTTTGGGACGCTCTGGTTAATCCGGAAAAAATTAAGAAATATCTATTCGGAACAGATACTGTTACTGAATGGAAAGTTGGAAGCCCGATTATCTTTCAAGGGGAATGGCAAGGGCAAGCCTACAAAGACAAAGGGACAATACTTCAATTCGGAGAGAATGAAATCTTTCAATACGATTACTGGAGTGCTTTTTCCGGAACTGAAGATTTGCCGGAGAACTATTCGGTAATAACGTTACGGTTAAAAGAAGAAGGCGTGGCTACACTCCTTTCTCTAACTCATCAAAACTATGCTACAGAAGAAAACCGTGACCACTCCGACAAGAGCTGGGAAATGGTACTAAATTCAATTAAAGAACTAGTTGAGAAAAAATAATGTTAAAAAAACATCATCAATACTGAGAGAATAAAATGATCATAAATAGTATTGCAGAAATCATGGAACGCGATCTCCTTAAAGTCGCTGCAGAACTAAACCAATATGAAAATGAAAAAGATATTTGGCTTAAAAAGGGGTTGGTCTCCAACTCAGCCGGCAATTTAACACTTCACTTAATAGGAAATCTAAACCACTTTGTAGGATTCGCACTTGGCAATACCGGTTACATTAGAGACCGTAATTCAGAATTCTCCACCGTTTTCTGCCCAAGAGAGGAATTAATTCAGAATATTCATAGCACAATTTCCGTTGTTAAAGAATCTTTAAGCAAAGTGAATGATGAAATGCTCTACACAACTTTTCCGATAAAGAAAAATGATGAAACCGTAACTGTTGAGCATTTACTTCTGCATATGCTCGTTCATCTCGGTTATCATCTCGGACAAATTAATTATCACAGAAGACTTATTGGCGAGGATGCTAAATGAAATACTGGTTAGTGAAAGCTGAACCCAACTGCTACTCAATTGATGATTTAGCTAAAGACAAAAAGCAAACAACTCACTGGGATGGTGTCCGTAATTACCAAGCAAGAAATTTTATGCGTGATGAGATGAAACTTGGCGACAAAGTTATTTTTTACCACAGCAATGCAGAGCCCCCCGGTGCTGCCGGAATTTGCGAAGTGGCAAAAGAGGCCTATCCGGATTTCACAGCATTCGATCCGGATGATCAGCATTACGATCCCAAAAGCAAAAAAGATTCTCCAAGTTGGATGATGGTTGATATTAAATTCGTAAAGAAGTTCAGCAGATTTATTTCACTTGAAGAAATAAAGGCAAATAAAAAACTGCAAAAGATGAGACTCGTTCAGCCGGGCAATCGGCTTTCGGTTATGCCGGTTGAAAAAGATGAGTTTGAAGAAATTGTAAAGCTGGGAAGGGAAGGTAAAGTAAAGTGAATTTGGTATTATTACAGGCATAACTACTTGATGCTTATAGTAAGAAATTGAAGTAAAACATGATAAATGAATCTTTACATTCCGACTTGGAATTAAACAAAGGTGATTTCTTTGTAAAAAACGGCCAGCAGAATTATAGAATAGGACGATTATTAAAAGGAATACTTAGGGGATTTACTATAAATAATTCCGGAAATGAAGTAACGACACATTTTTTTATGGAAAACGACCTTGTGTCTGGAAACTATATACCCAACATTCCGGCAACAATGAATATTCAGGCTCTGGAGGACTGTCTTATTTCTATTGCAGACTACAGAGAGGTTTTCTCTTATGTAAATACGGACATAGAATTAACAAATGTAATTCTTTCAAATTTCCAGAAGCTTAATAAACAGAATAATTCTAGAATAGAAGTACTAATCACGTATGATGCAATGGCAAAGTACAAATGGTTTTTATATGAATATCCAAATCTTCTTAATAGGGTACCTCATTATCATATTGCTAACTTTCTTGGGATGACACCAACTCAATTGAGCCGAACACGTAAAATGTTTTCTCAACAAATGTAAATGAATTGTTCAGAAGCACATTTTACATTTGCATTGAGAATTACTAATGCAATTAAAAGGTGAAATTATGAGTAAACGAACAAAATTATTGATAATTGTTTGCGTCTATTTATTGGCGATAATCTCGTGTCAAGGGCAACACAATGGAAATACACACGGCAATGCTTATAGCCATAAGCACGAGTCGGAAATTAAAAGCAATTCAAATTTTAAAGGAAAGCAGAATGTGAGAATCGAAAAACCACACAGAATATCGCATACATACGAACAAACTATAAAAGGAAGTATGGTAAAAATTATGCCATTATATTGTCCTGTAAGGGAAATGGATTGGTGTGAAAACTGGAACCCAAAAGCAGTTTACAGTAACTCTGGATTAGTTGAAAAAGACTGCATTTTTATTACTTCGCACGGAGAGACAGATATAGTCTGGATTGTAACAGATTATGATATAGAAAAAGGACATGTTGAAATGGTTTATCATGTGCCGGAAGTACTTGTTACAAAATTGGAAATACAACTTAAGCCGATTACAGAAAATAAAACTAAAGCTGTACTGACTTATAGTAAGACATCTTTAAGTGAGGAAGGCGATAGAGTTTTAGAGGAATTCGCGAAAGATGAGTATGATATAATGATGGATTCTTGGGAAAAGGCAATGAACCATTATTTGGAGACAGGAAAAATGTTGACAGGGTTACCTAATTTTTAATTGCTTGGAACCGAACGTAGAATGATGAAATACAAACAAAAAACCGCTAACAATGGTTTGGTAAAAAGCGGCTGGCCAACGCACAAGAAATCACAGAAGATGAGCCTTGTTCAGCCGGGCAATAGACTTTAGGTGATGCCTGTTGAAAAAGATGAGTTTGAAGAAACTGTAAAGATTGGTAAATGAATCCAAAGCGCTTAAGAATTCTTAAAGAAGGTAAATCAGTTCCCGGTCCGGTTATTTACTGGATGCAGCGCGATCAGCGTGTGCATGATAATTGGGCTCTACTATACGCTCAACAAAAAGCTATAGAACTAAATGTTTCTTTGTTTGTTGTATTCAATCTTGTGCCAAATTTTCTTGAAGCAACAATCCGCCAATATGGATTTATGCTTAAGGGATTACAAGAAGTTGAAGCCGAACTAAAGAATTATAACATTCCTTTTGTGCTAACCAGCGGCGATGCTGGGGAAAAAATACCGAAGTTTTTAAATTCAATTCAGGCATCGCTGCTTGTTGCTGATTTCAATCCTTTAATGATTGCCCGTAAATGGAAAAAAGCTGTTGCCAATAAAATTGAAATTCTTTTCCACGAAGTTGACGCTCACAATATTGTTCCCTTTCATCAAGCAACCGACAAACTAGAGTTCTCAGCTTACACAATACGCCCAAAGATTCAGAAATTGCTGCCGGAATTTTTAGACGACTTTCCTTCTCTTCAAAAGATGAATTTTATGCCCGCTAAATTTAAAACGGATTGGGCTTCCGTTTATGCTTCACTAAATGTAAACAAAGAAGTAAAAGAAGTTGATTGGCTGATTCCGGGAGAAACTGCCGCACACAAAGTTTTACATCAATTCATTAACGAGAAATTTGTGAGGTATGGTTTTGATCGTAACTTCCCAACACATGATGCGCAGTCCAATCTTTCACCATATTTTCATTTTGGGCAGATAGCGCCGCAAAGAGTTGCTCTTGCAATCCAGCCATTAACCGAGCACGAAGAATCTCACAAAGCTTTCTTGGAAGAAATGATAATTCGCCGCGAGCTTTCGGATAACTTCTGTTACTTTAATAAAAATTACGATTCGTTTGATGGCTTTCATATCTGGGCAAAGGAATCGCTAAATCAGCATCGCAAAGACGAGAGAGATTTCGTTTACAATTCGGAGCAGTTTGAAATAGCTAAGACGCACGATGATTTATGGAACGCCGCGCAAATGGAACTGGTTAACACCGGAAAGATGCACGGCTACATGAGAATGTACTGGGCTAAGAAAATTCTCGAGTGGAGTGAATCCCCGGATGAAGCAATGCGAATTGCTATCTTACTTAACGACAAATACGAACTAGATGGACGCGATCCAAACGGTTACGCCGGAATCTCTTGGTCAATCGGCGGAGTGCACGACCGCGCTTGGTTCGAGAGACCGGTATATGGGAAAATCCGCTACATGAACTACAATGGCTGCGCTAAAAAGTTTGATGTGAAGAAATATATTAACCGATATCTCCCAATAAATACAAAGTCAGAATGCCTTTCTAATTCGCAAAATAATATCTAAGCAAGCAAAAACATTTGTATACCCTTCACAACTAAATAGTTGATGACATTAGCTATTTCTTTTGTTAGTTTATGTTCAGAAGAAATTAGAGTTATGCTTTTTTCTTTAGAATAGCTCCTTCAAACGCTAATTCACCCAGAATATATTTATCAAAATATAGATCACATACTTTAAAGAGAATTATTTCCGAGTATTGAAGATCCATCATTCATGTCAGTTTTTTGAAGGAGGATACTATGACTCTGGCAAAACTTTTTCTCCGTCTATTATTTTTTTCCATATTTATTTTAACCTTTCTTTCAATTCCCAATTTTGGTCAGTCAGAAAATCCATGGGTTGGCACGTGGCACTCCTCTTATGGTCCCATGACATTATCCGAGAACAATGGAATAATTTCTGGTAATTATCATAGACCCAATGGCGAGACCGGCTTTATTTCCAACGGGATAGCATCCGGAAATGTACTTACAGGCAGATGGAGGGAACCCACAACATATGCACCTCCATACGATGAGGGAGATTTTATCTTCACTTTAAGTGAAGACAAACTTTCTTTCGCTGGTAAATGGAGATATGATCAAGGTAGTTTTTGGTTTGGATGGATAGGTACTAAAGGATATTCCATAAATGGCAAAGTGGAAATGTATAATGGTTCGCCGTTCCCGGGTTGCGAGGTTCAGCTAGTTCAGAATAACCAAATTGTAAAAAAAATGAATACCAATTCTTCCGGTACATTTTCCTTTTTAAATATTCAGCCCGGTACATATCAAGTAGAACCGTTCAGCTTAGATTATATATTTAATCCGGAAAGCAGAACGGTAATATTAGAAAATGAATCAATCGCCGGAATAGATTTTAAAGTTGCCAATACATTTTATATATCAATATTGTATTCCGGTACATCAATATCGTACGAACAGGAGATTGATTTAATAGCTGAGATTAAGGATGCTAACAACAATTACATTAGCGAACAGCATTCAATCCAATTCAGCGAAATAGACACTCACCTTGGTTCATTCACGCCATCAAATGGATTGGTTACAACAACTGCTGGCAAAGCAACTATAAAATATAAAGCGCCTACAAAAACACAAGCAGGATCTTTAGGCAGCTTATTGATACAAGCTGAAGATAAAAGCATTGTCTCAGCAGAGAATTACACCATACTTGAAATTCCGTTCGATCTTGAAGTGTGGGCTGAGCCTAAAGATCCGGCAATATCATGGCGTTCTAAAGTTGCAATAATACCGGCTGATAATAATTTCCCGGCGCTTATACAATCAAAGTGTGTGGATAATTCTGATAATCCACTTGCTAATGTCCCTATCAAATTTTCACTCAATGTTAATTCTCCCGGTAATTTAGTTCAGAGCGGACAAAGTGGTAAAAGCATTACAGTTAATACTGATGATAAAGGAATAGCCGCGGTTTATTATCACTATCTTGGTTCATATGCGGGGACAAAAATTACTGATGAAGTAACAATTGTAAATATGAATGATAAACGAACCGGTGTAGTTAAAGTAGAAATTGGACTTGGACTAGAGATTTATAAAAAGGAAAGATATCAAGAGCAGACGGGTATAATTGTTTCCGGCTCAGCTCAGAATTTGGCTTTGTATGTTCGTTCTATATTTCATCCTCAATTAGAATTAAAATCTTACAGCGTAAACGCAAGCATCGCTGCATGGTCCGGAAAAGAAATCGGTGTTAAACTATTATTTGAATGGGTAAATAACCCAAAACCAGGTACATGGGATAAATTTTTTACTCAGCCGGAAGATGGCGTTTATAAAGGTAGATGCAGCATGGATAAACTTGGTTCACAAAATATTTTATACGCATTAGATGATCCCAGCGATGTTATCAGCAATCATTCCTTTCCACAAGTTATTCCTAAATCAGAAGGAGGGCACATTTACAAAATATCCGCAGATTTCATCGAGGCTTATAGCGCAACACTAGGACAAGAAACTGTAATGGTAAATTATCCTATGCTGGGGTTTGAAGTAGATCGTGAAATTTCGGATTTAGAAAATTTCCTATGCGCATTAGCTCCTTCAACCAATTTACAATTATATGGAGCCGAAGGAGTAAAAATATTTCTTGCACTAAAGATGTGTGAAAATGTTGCATGGCTTGGAGACATTTTAACAATATCTGATATTGTTTGTAAGGTTATGCAAGGAGACAATATAGGCGCAATTAAATCAATTGCAAATTACCTTGGCGGTAAATACATAGATGCCAAGAGCAATGAGTTTGATAAACTTTGGTGGTTAAAAGAAACGAACAAATCGGAATATAAAAAGATTATTGCGGCTTTATGGATTAAAACCGGTGTGGATTGGGATCAAAGAATTGATAGCTGGTTTAAGTTGAAAGCCGAAGAGGTTGAGGGTCAATCCAGGCTAAATAAGAGCAATGCTTATTTGGATAATATAAATAAGATTGAATACCAGGATATGGTTAATCAGTATATTATCTCATTTTTTGCGGGAGCTCAAATAGAAAATTTTCGCGTTGTTACAGTTTTCAACGCTTCACAATCTAAAGTAACTGATAACACAGGTAAAGAAGCTGTACTGATTGATAAAGAATATTCCAACATGGGAACTATGATGTATTACAGTGAGGGCAATGCTTATTCATACCTACTTGATGTGAACAGCACTTTTAATTTAGAATTCAAAACTGATAAGAACTTTGCTGTGTCAATTTGCGATCCGCTTAAATCTACTTACACACTTTATAATGTGCCATCATCTCAATTACTAAAAGGGAAATTAGTAATTAACAATTCATCCAATCCTCTTCAATTAGATTACGGTGATAACGGTTCAATCGATGAGAATAAAAATCCGGAAGTAATTACACCGGGGACAACAACAAATACACCATCAACAAAATACAACCTAACTTGGACCGGCAACCATGCTGGTACTATATATAGTATTGCATTCAATCGGAGTGGTGATAGGGTTGTCTCAGGAAGCATCGATAAAACCGTAAAAGTATGGGATGCTAGTAATGGAAATTTAATGTGGACGGGAAATCATAGTGGTCTGGTGAGAAGGTGTTATTTCAACACAGATGGTAGTAGAGTACTCTCTGCAAGTAATGACAGCACCTTTAAAGTATGGAATGCGGCAAATGGAAATCTTACTTGGTCTATAAGGGATGATTGGGCTGTTGCAGATGCAAATTTTAGCCCAGATGGAAGCAAGATCATTTCCGGCGGAAGATATCTTAAACTTTGGTCTGCAATTAATGGAAGTTTGATTTGGACTAAAATGGATCCGAATATTATTGGGAACTATCACATTACCTTATTTAGCCCGGATAACAGTAAAATTGGAATTGCTACTCCTTATGCGGTACATATTCTTGATGCAACAACCGGAAATATTTTATGGTCTGATTCACATAGGCAAGGAATTCAAGATATCTCCTTCAGTTCAAACGGTAGCAAATTTCTATCTGCTGGCTACGATAGTACATTAAAAGTCTGGAGTACTCTAGGAGGAAATACACTGCTCAAGCTGAAACATCGTGGGGCTGTTTATACTGTTTCATTTAGCCCCGATGATAGCAAAATTGTATCCGGTACATGGTTCGCTAATACAATTAATCTTTGGGATGCAACTTCCGGAAATTTGTTATGGAGTAATAGTGAAAAGTTAGCTGTTGATAAAGTTGAATTTAATCCCGATGGTAAAGAATTAGTTTCAGCCGCAGGAGATAGTATTAAAGTGTGGGAGGTAAGCAGCGGAAAATTATTGTGGAAAGGATACCATTTTGAGGTTGGTTCAGTACATTATTCTAAGGATGGAAAGAAAATTGTTTCAAGCGATATGTTTACTGGTCAAGTAAAAATGTGGGAAAAAACCACTACTGGTTTTGAAGAAAAAACCAAAAGTATACCTTTGAATTTTTGTTTGTTCCAAAACTATCCCAATCCATTTAATCCTTCAACAACCATCAGATATCAACTTTCAGTACCAAGCTACATCACATTAAAAGTTTATGATATTTTAGGAAGAGAAATAACTACACTAGTTAATGAATTTAAGCAGGCTGGAACATATAATTCACAATTCGCAATTCGTAATTCTCAATTACCGAGCGGTGTTTATTTCTATCAACTAAGAGCCGGACATTTTGTTAATACAAAGAAGCTAATATTGATGAAATAGAACAACCTGGTCTTAGATTTATTTGGCTATGCTATTTTTATCATCCTAAGTTATGATTGCCCGAAATTGATATGTATCTTTGCACCGGGAATTTTTCGAATTTACTTTCGCTATAAGCACAATTACTTGTGTATGATCCTGTTTCTCCCAAACTAAAATCATTAATAGAAAAGGAATAATAATGAACAAAGAAGAGTATATCTTATTCAGCGGCGGTGCAGCCGGAGCCGAATCTGAATTTGGAACAAACGCAGAACTTTTTGGAATAGAAGAAGTTAATTTTACTTTTGAAGGACATTCAATAGTCCGTCATCGCGGGATACGCGCATTAAATCACGATGAACTGAAAAATGGTGATTTTAGTTTGGAATACATTTCAAAATTATTGAATAGAAAATACACTGAAACCCCGCAATTAAGAAAAATTCTTCAGAGCATTTGGTATCAAATTAATAACGGACAAGAAATTTACGTTATTGGTGAAATTTTAGAAGACAATACTGTTAAAGGTGGAACCGGATGGGGCGCTGAGTTTGCAAAATTATGTAACAAACCAATTTTTGTTTTCGATCAAAAGAAAAATAGCTGGTTTACATGGAATCAAACCGAATGGCTTTCTTGCAAGGAAGAAGATGTACTTGTAAAACATATTCACTTTGTAGGAACCGGAACCCGTTTTCTGGGAGAAAATGGAAAGAAAGCTATCAAATCATTATTCGAGAGAACCTTCAAATAGATAGCGCGCTCAATAACTAAGTTGAAAAAGTTAAGCCCGGAATTTTTTGATTCCGGGCTTTTTTTTACACTGTCAATTCTCCGCGAGAATAATCAATTCAAACACATTCATGCAGACAATCAGCAATGAACAAATTACCCGTTTACTACGTTAATATAAGAGTGACAGATCAATTAATGAGATAGGGAGATTAAAATGAAAGTTGGAATAATTGGCAGCGGCATGGTAGGTTCTACTTCGGCATATGCTATTATGATGAAAAAAGCAGCAAATGAAATTGTACTCATAGATTCAAACCCATTAAGGGCGTCTGCGGAAGCACAAGATATTCAACATGCAGTTCCTTTTGCTCATGCAACAGATATATATGCGGGTTCATACAATGATTTGAAAGATGCAAAAGTTGTTGTAATAGCTGCCGGTGCCAGTCAGAAACCGGGCGAGACCAGATTAATGCTTATGGAAAGAAACGCTGCAATTATGAAAAGTATAATTTCAAGTGTTGCAGAAGTTGCACCAAAAGCAATCTTTCTAATAGCTACAAACCCGGTTGACATTATAACGCATATCTGTGTAAAAATTGCAAGCGAACTCGGCATTTCCAAATCGAGAATTATAGGAAGCGGAACCACACTGGATACCGCCCGCTTTAGATCATTGCTCGGCAACTATCTCGGTGTGGATTCGCAGCACGTTCATGCATATGTAGTTGGTGAGCATGGCGATTCGGAAGTTTTGACTTGGTCGAATATTGATATTGGCGGCGTAAGTCTTGAGGATTTTGTAGAGTTCAGAAATATCGAATTCAACGAAGCAATAAAGACAGAGATTGATAGCGGTGTACGCAACGCTGCTTATAAAATTATTGAAGGTAAAGGATCGACCTATTACGGAATTGGCGGTGCAATAGCAAAGCTGGTAGATGTAATCAATAGAGATAACCATGCTGTCTTAACTGTAAGTGTATTCAACGAGAATATCGAAGGAATAAATGAAGTCACTCTTTCCTTACCCCATATAATCGGCGGCGAAGGGGATTTGGGCGTATTGCCCATTCGGCTAAATGTTAAAGAAAGATCGTTATTGAAAAAGAGTGCCGAAATTATCCGCGGTAAGATAAGTGAGTATGAGAACAAATTTTGAAAATACCAACAAAAGTAAATTCGGGAATCAACTGATTTATTTTCTCTTAAAGCGATTGAGTTGTTCTTCAAAATCGGCATGGCTTTTTTTACCCTCGAAAAAGACAACCCTTTTCCCCGCTTGGTCAAAGATAACTGAAGCCGGTAACGCGCCGTTCCAATCTTTATTAATAAAATTGATTAGCTCTTCATCATTCTTAAAAGCGGAAACATAATTTGTAAAGTTCACATTTTGTTTTTTCAAGAAGGGAATAATTTTACTTTTTATATCTTCGGGAAAATCTGTACTGATCCCGATCACTTCAACTTCATCATTCCGAAAATCGCTTGCGATTTTCACTAGGTCCGGAAATTCTTCTCTGCAAGGAAGGCACCATGTAGCCCAAACATTTAAGAGCAGAACTTTGTTGTTCCGCTCATTAACAATTTTCTCTAGTCCGTGTTTATCCAGACTTTCAACCTTAATTTGTGCATTTAGATTGACAACAAATAAAAGAAAAACAAATAGGAGAGATTTCCTTTTCATTACTTGTTTACTCTTTTGATTGCGCAGCCGAATGCTTTTGTTTTTGGATTGCCAACCGCTTTACCGGCAAGAATTTCGTCAAGGGCTACGCTTAAATCAGAAGTTTGAACATCTCCGGCTTTTCGGTTATCATCAATTCTGCCATGATATACAACTTCCAGATTACTATTTAGTACATAAGCTTCCGGAGTTGACGACGCTTCGAATTTATCAGCTACAATGTTGTTTTCATCTTTCAGTATTGCAAATTGAAGATTCTTTTCAGCTGCATGCTTTTTAATTTCTTCTGCTGTTTCACTCTTGTTAGAATTGATGCCAAAAAACTTTACGTTTTTATCCTTGTAACGGTTATAAAGTCTTTCCATTCTTTCATTATAAGCGTTTGAAACCGGGCATTGAGTTGAAACAAATATCAGTACTATAGCTTTAGAACTTTTGTAATCGGTAAGTGAGTGTAGTTTTCCATTATAGTCTTTAAGAGAAAAACTTTCTGCTTTCTTTAGTTCGCCGGCAAGAATGAAATTGGAAAAAATGATTCCTAATAGAACGACTGCCGCAAAAATTTTTATATTTTTCATTTATATTCCCTTTCGAATGGTTTACTCTACTTAATGAACAATTTTTTGCCGGAATACGTTTCATAATTAAACGAGGGACCAGTGAAAAAATTTGTCTCTATTTCGATTCTTTTCTTAACATTCATTTCTTGCAGCAATTCAACTGCTCAGTTACAGCTTGAGCAAGCATTCCCAGATCTTACTTTTCAGCAGCCGGTAGATATTCAGAATGCCGGAGATGGCTCCAACAGATTATTTGTTCTTGAGCAAAAGGGAATTATTTCAGTATTCCCGAATAATTCATCTGCTAATTCAAAGAAAACATTCTTAGATATTACCGACAGAGTTTCAAGCGGCGGCGAAATGGGCTTGCTTGGTTTGGCGTTTCATCCCAATTATAAGAACAATGGATACTTCTATGTAAACTACACTACAAACTCACCTTCTCGCAGAACCGTCGTTTCAAGATTTAAAGTTGGAAACGATGCGGATTTAGCGGATAAAACCAGCGAGCTAATTCTTCTTGAAATTTCACAACCATATTCAAATCATAACGGCGGACAAACATCTTTCGGCCCGGATGGTTATTTATATATCTCGCTTGGCGATGGCGGCTCCGGCGGCGATCCACAGAATAATGCTCAGAATTTACAATCGCTGCTGGGAAAAATTTTGCGCATTGATGTTGACAAAACAGATTCCGGTAAAAACTATTCAATTCCGGTTGACAATCCATTCAAGGGAAACAGCTTGGGCTATAAGGAAGAAATTTTCGCTTACGGGTTGCGTAATGTTTGGCGCTTTAGTTTCGATTCAGATACAAAAGAATTGTGGGGAGCCGATGTTGGCCAAAACGCTTGGGAAGAAATTGATATTGTAACCAAAGGCGGTAACTATGGCTGGCGCTGTTACGAAGGAACGCATATTTATAATTCGGCTAACTGCACTGGAACAAATTATATTTCTCCATTTTTTGAATACGCACACAACAGCGATGGCGGTTTTTCTATTACCGGCGGATTTGTTTACAGAGGCTCAAAAGTGCCGGAGTTAAAAGGCAAATACATTTATGCAGATTTTGTATCGAGTCACATTTGGGCTTTAGAGAAAAAAAATGGAAAGGTAAACAACACACGCATATTCACTAATGCACATCCGGTTTCAACCTTTGGAATTGATGAGGCTAATGAACTTTACTTTGCCAATTATAATTCGGGAAAACTTTATCGATTTAAACCAACTGTATCCGGCGGGCTTGGAAAAGCTGAATTACCCAACGAGTTAAAGCTTTATCAGAATTTTCCAAATCCCTTTAATCCAATCACAACTATTAAATATTCAATTCACCAAAAAGAAGCACACAATAGTCCCTCTGTAGGTAATGTGATTCTTAAGATATTCGATTCTCTCGGAAGAGAATTAGCAACACTTGTTGATGAACCAAAGTTAGCCGGACATTATGTTACTGAATTCAACGGAGCGGGATTTGCAAGCGGAATCTATTTAGCGAGAATTTCTTTAGGGAATTTTTCCGATACAAGAAAAATTGTTTTGCTAAAATAAGCGGATAATTTATCTTATAAACGGTCAAATTCATCAGAGAAGAAAGTCCGTTAATGAAGAAAATCCTTTTTTGTGTTTTACTGTTATTTAGCACAGTTATAAACGCGCAATTAGTCCGGGTTGGAAATCTTACGACCTTTGTTGATAGTCTTATAACAAATATGCCCGATTCATCCGGCGCAGACAAGAACAAATATGTTTCGCCTAATTCAACCGATAGAGCAACATTTGCAAATGTTTTAACCGATATTGTTAATTCGCAATATTCAACAGCGCACACAAACGCCGCTTCTATTGGTTATCAGTTGCTACAGTATACTGATAATTCGTCCAGTCCAAATAAAACTTATTATGTACTGTTAAAAACTTTAGCTTCAACAAATTACTGGGGCACATTTATTATCAATCAAAATGCGGATAGACAGAGATTAGTAATCCAATCACCGCATCCAAAATATGATACTTATACGGGTGCTCAAGGATTTTATATTTTTAAAAATGTTGGTGCAAGAGCCTTCTTTCTATCTAGTACGCATCGATGCAATAGTAATACTGCATCCACATGCGATGGAACCAGTACTGTTTGCACCGGTTCTTCGGCGGCGTTCAGAATTTCCGACCAAGCTCATTCGGAAGAGAGCCTTTTTCAGCGTGGTACAGAAACCCTTTCGAATTTAATAACCAATTTACTTGTCATTCAAGTTCATGGTTTCTCTAAGGGAGTAGATGACCCGGATGTAATTATCAGCAACGGGACAAAAATTAATCCGTCCGGCACAGATTACGTTAATTTGATTAAAACTAATTTACTAGTCGAAGACAATACTCTTACTTTTAAAATTCCTAACGTTGATACCGATTGGGATAGATTGAACGGTACAACAAATTTACAAGGCAGATTTATTAACGGCAGCGGTGATCCTTGTACAACTGCGCCGGTTTCTTCAACCGGACGCTTTGTTCATATTGAACAAAAGAAAGATGGAATGCGAAATCCATCTAGTGATTGGACAAAGCTTTCGAATGCAATTGCAAACTCTGTTACACTTGATGCACTTCATGTAGAGTTGACTTCGTTTACAGCGCAGCAAAAAAATTACGATGTTACTCTAAACTTTCAAACAGCTATCGAAGTGAACAACTATGGATTTGAAATAGAGCGATCAGCCTTAAGCAATAAGCCATTAGCTAAAAGCTTACAGCTTAACGCTCATAGCTGGATAAGAATTGGCTTTGTACAAGGACATGGAAATTCAAACTCTCCAAAACATTATACCTTTGAAGATAGAAATACGCCAGCCGGGAAATTACAATATAGATTAAAGCAGATAGATTTTGACGGCAAGTTTGAGTACAGCAATATTGTAGAAGTCAATGTTGCAAGCCCGGCCAGTTATCAATTGATGCAAAACTATCCCAATCCCTTTAATCCGGCAACAACAATTAGCTACAAGGTACAAGCGGCAAGCAACGTAAGCTTAAAAGTATTTGATGTGCTCGGAAGAGAGGTTGTAACATTGGTTGATGAGTTTAAGCAGCCGGGTAATTACCAAGTTAAATTTAACGTTCGTCATCTCGAGCGCAGTCGAGAGATACCAAGCGGAGTATATTTTTATCAATTAACGGCTGGAAGTTTTCGTCAAACAAAAAAGTTAATCAAAGAAAAATAGTATCCTATTATATAAAGCAAATAAGACTGATCTAACAGATATATGTAAATTGAAATCTGTGTGAATCCGTTTAATCAGAGTCGAATATTTTAATAACTGAAGTTACGCAAGAGCTGAACTTTATGAAGTTTTCTTAGTGAAACTTGGTGACTTTGTGCCCTAGTGGCTCGATTTCTTATATTTTCTTTTGCCACCAAGTCACAAAAGCACCAAGAAATCACAAAGTGCGTAACT